>NZ_ASPR01000049.1:0-383535 GCF_000517845.1 Paenibacillus sp. FSL R5-192
ATAGATGACAGATGGCGTATAGAAAGACTTCTTTCGCTTCCTGCGAATCACCGATTGGATCGATAGTTCCCGCATCATTCGCCATACTTTCTTGTGATTGACGTTCAGACCAGCTTCCCACAATGCCGTTGTCATGCGAGGATAACCAAACTCTCGGTTTGTAAAATGAATAGCCATCATGTGTTCTTTGATCTCACGATCACGGTCTTGTCTTGCGTCTCTCTGCGGCTGTGTTGCTCGCCATTTGTAGTAACTGGATCGAGGGATCCCTGCCACCGTTAATAGGCGTG
Source organism: Paenibacillus sp. FSL R5-192 (assembly GCF_000517845.1). Taxonomy (NCBI): domain Bacteria; kingdom Bacillati; phylum Bacillota; class Bacilli; order Caryophanales; family Paenibacillaceae; genus Paenibacillus; species Paenibacillus sp. FSL R5-192. The sequence goes on from NZ_ASPR01000049.1 coordinate 291, forward strand.
TAATGCCATGCAAGCAGCGCAGTTCATCTAGGATATCATAGTTCTCCCGTTGGCTCAGCGCTTCTCCTTTACTAGATTTGGATACCGCTTTTTTAAATAATCCACCTGCGCTTGAAGATAATCTCGTTCTTCCTCCACGCTACCAAAGGCTGTGCGGGGACGTCCCTTCAGTGGATTCGGGATGCTGTTTTTTCGCTCATCGAACGCTTCCCCGTTTTTCCACTTTTTCACCCACACCTTCAGTTGTGAACAGTTTCGAATCCCTTCGCGCTCAGCGACCACCTTGTAACTTGAAGAACCTTCGACATATGATCTAACTGCACTCAATTTGAATTCTTCGGTATATCTCTGAAATGTTTGTCCTTTTTTCGCCATAAAAATATCCCCTCCAAGTGTCACTTGAACCCTCATGATAACATGAAGGTTTTTTCAAGTGTCTACTTAAAGGGGATAATACCATAAGTAAAATGCCCATCGGTTTTTATTTTATCTCAACAATAAGATACCTTCTTATTCTGGTGGTGAAAATAGGTCAGGCTGGATAACTTGGCTAGGTACGTCGCGTAGAGTGAGCTTCATGCTAATCTAACATGATTTTCTCGTTAACCATTTGATAGTAATACTCATCCATCTGTTCTGCCGTAACATCTTCTTCAAGATGATATATCCACCACGTCACAAGTAAACTAATGACCCCTGAATGATATTCGGCTAAGAGTTCTATGGGAGGTGAAAATGGTTTACCTCTTCTTTTTAATTCCAGAAAATCTCTTCTGGATATATTTCCGATATAGTTTTTGAAAAAGTCAGTAAATCCCTTGTCATTCTTCTGGTTTTGAACAATCGGCTCCAGTAAATTCTCCAACATGAATCTATATAGGCTTTGCAAGGGCTGCCGAAGCCGATCTTCTATACTCATTTGTAAATAATCCTGGAGAACCCACGTGAGGGTAGCGGACAACAGCGCAAATTTATCCTCAAAATGTTTGTAAAACGTTGTACGGTGAACCATCGCTTTGTCACATATCTCATTAATCGTGATATTGCTGAATAGTTTGCCTTGCTCAGATAACAGATCTTTAAAGGCCGTAATTAACAATTTATGAGTCCGGGCAACTCTTAAATCAAGCTTTTTTTCAATGATTTTCATCTACACCACTTCCATATCGTAGTTTAACTATATACCAACGCTATATTGATTCTTACTATAAAAGAAATTTTAATTATATATTGGTATTATAAGTAATATTTTGATTGATCTACAAGTGTAGAATAAAATCTAATTTCTTAGAAAGGATGAATCTTCGGTGTCTGACATGAAAAAAGCTGTGGTGATCGGAGCAGGGATTGCTGGATTAATTACTGCAAGAATGTTAGCCGATTATTATGAGGAAGTATGTGTGATTGAGAGGGATGAATTCCCTTCGGAGCCAAATAACCGGCAGGGTGTACCTCAATCTTTTCATCCACACCGTGTACAACCACGCGGCGCGCTGATTATGGAACATTATTTCCCAGGTTACAATGACGAATTGATAGAATTGGGGGCCATCTCTTCACATGATGAGAAGCTTATAGTTACTAATCGATACGGTACATTAGTTAACAAGGAGGATCCTTCTTCATTCAAAATTGCATCGTGCAGCAGAGCTTTGCTGGAATGGGTGCTGCGCAAGCGAATCCAAAATATCCCTCATATAAGCTTTTTAACAAGTATGGAAGTTACCGGACTCATCGTATCTGAAGACCAGCATGCTGTTACAGGCATTTATACCAGAGAAAGAAGCGGTGAAAAAAGGGAAGACCAACTTCCAGCGGATATGGTTATTGATGCCTCAGGACGTTCTTCCAAATTGATTAGGTGGCTTGATAAAATAAGGTTGAATGTGCCAGAACCAGAAGTGCTAAAGGTATCTCTTGGTTATAGCACTCGTTATTACAAAATAAAATCCTCTATTCCAAATGAATTCGTGATGTCTGATTCAGATCCTGAGCAAGGTATTCGTGCAGGCATATTTACGCGCATTGAAGATGATATCGCTGGACTCATTCTTTTCAATGCTGGAGGGGAGGAGTATCCTTCAACTCAGCCAGAGGAGTTTCAAGAACAACTCAAACATTTGTTTGCTTCAGATAAAATTGTGGAGTTGATGGAGCAGTTAGAGCCATTGCAAGGGCCTAGGGGGTACCGTATTTCCGAGTCTGTTCGCCAGCATTTTGAACTCATGGAAGATTGGCCCTCTGGTTTACTCGTCCTTGGTGATGCATTTTGTAGCTTTGATCCTATTCATGGACAAGGTATCACCGTTGCTGCGATCGAAGCTGAGACTATAGGAAAATGTTTGGAAGCACAGCGCTTGCATCCCGATCCGCAGTTTGAACGGAACGTATTGCTGCGTATGCAGCAGGCCATCGATCCGGCTTGGTGGCTTAGTTCCGTGGCTGATCTGCGTTGGAGAGGGGTAGAACATGGTGGGCCTTATGAACTGAAAGGAGTGGATTTTGCTCAGAAATATATCAACTTATTTACGAAGAAAGCGATGAAAAAAGCGGATCAGGAAAAAGATAACCATCTCTTTTTTATGCAATTCCTGATGAATGCTTTGATCCTTCCTCCAAGTGAATATTTCAAAGCGGATGTCCTGGACATGATTTTGAACGACAATGGTTCAGAAGAAGAAATGGAATTAAGAGCAGCGCTTCGTATCCAGGATCCGGAATTGTACCAGCAAAAATTAGATGAGGTATTTCCATTATTCCAACTGGACTATGATGAAGAGATTAAGAAACTGCTGGAAACTCTTCAGCCTGCGATGAGCTAATAAAACAACTTAAAAGCTGTGTGTAGGGGTGAGTACAACCACCACAACTAATAGTCGAGAAACCCAGGTGATTCATAGACCTTGGGTTTCTTTCATGTTTGAATGAGGACGTACAATTGAATAACGAGGTGACGGTGCTCGCAAGTGAGGAGGCTGCACCCTGTTTGACCGGAGCCATTCCGCTTATTAAAAGTAAAGTTACCCTCGAGCTAGCATGCAGCAACCCTTTGAAACACTGTGTTACTTTTATGTTACAAATGTGAATCTGTGATACCTTGAACTAAATACGAAATAACATATATTTTATGAATTAATCTATGTAGCATAAGTTGTGCAAACAAATACATGATAAAAAACCGATAAAGCGGGATTCGTTTTTTATCCAGATCAGCTGAAGGTTTAAAAGAAAGGTGGGCTTACTAAATGAGTCAAACATTTCAATTTCCTAATGGTTTTTTGTGGGGCGGTTCCGTCTCTGCGAACCAAATTGAGGGTGCATATCTAGAGGACGGGAAAGGACTATCCATTTCGGATATCATGCCGCACGGCATTCAGACACCTCCAACAACAGAACCAACAGAGGAGAATATGAAGTTAATCGCAATTGACTTCTATCATCGATACAAGGAGGACATTAAACTCCTTGCCGAAATGGGTTTCAAAGTTTTCCGCACGTCTATCGCCTGGTCCAGAATCTTCCCCAAAGGGGATGAACTTGAGCCAAACGAAAAAGGCCTCCAATTTTACGACAACCTTTTTGACGAGTGCCGGAAATACGGAATTGAACCTCTAGTTACGATCTCTCATTATGAGACTCCTCTACATCTCGTTAGGGAATATGATGGCTGGGCAAATCGAAAAATGATCGGTTTCTATGAACGGTATGTGCGAGCCATTTTCGACAGATATAAAGACAAAGTGAAGTATTGGCTTACATTTAACGAGATTAATTCTATTCTGGAACACCCGTTTGTGGGCGGCGGGATTAACACGCATGCGGATCAACTTAGCAAACAGGATCTGTACCAAGCGGTTCACCACGAGTTTGTTGCAAGTGCTCTGGCGGTTAAAATAGGGCATGAAATTAACCCTGATTTCAAAATTGGTTGTATGGTCATTGCTATGCCGATTTACCCATTGACTCCTGACCCTAATGATATGATCAAAGTGATGGAAGCTGATCATAAGAATACAGGTTTCACGGATGTCCATGTGCGTGGTTACTACCCAGGCTACATGAAACGTTATTTGAAAGATAACGGAATTACCATTCATTTTGAACCTGGCGATGAAGAAATTCTGAAAAATACCGTTGACTTTATTTCCTTTAGCTACTACCAAAGTAGTTGCGAAACGGCTGATCCAGCCAAGCAAATTAAAGGAGAAGGAAACCTGATTGGTGGTGTTCCTAATCCGCTCTTGACCGCGAGTGATTGGGGCTGGCAGATCGACCCCCAAGGCCTGAGGTACATCATGAATGCGATGTATGACCGTTATCAGAAGCCATTATTCATCGTTGAAAATGGATTAGGAGCCGTAGATGAACTGATTACGGACGGAAATGGTAATAAAACCGTTATTGATGATTATCGCATTAAATATTTGAAGGAGCACTTGCTTCAAGTTGCTGAAGCCATTCAAGATGGTGTTGAATTGATGGGATATGCATCATGGGGTTGTATTGACTTGGTTAGTGCAACAACTGCAGAGATGAAAAAACGGTACGGATTCATCTATGTGGATCGTCATGATGATGGTTCAGGAACATTGGAACGCTATCGTAAGAAATCCTTCCACTGGTATAAGGATATCATTCAGAGCAACGGGAGCAGCTTGTTTCGTGAATAGCAACAGGTGCTGATGTTGGAATACGTATATTACAGATTAGCGTACAGGCCTACAGAATAAATTAAGAAAGGGCCGCCAGTCAGCGGCTCTTTCTTAGTTTAATATTGATATTTGAACGATTAGGGAGCAGAATATGAGAAAAAAAGTGTTTTTAATAATTGCATTATTTGTTGCTACATTGAATTTGCGCCCAGCTATTAATTCTATATCTCCGCTGCTAGATACGATTCGGGAAGATCTGGGGATGAGCGCTGCACTAGCCAGTTTGCTAACTTCTATACCTGTACTATGTATGGGCGTATTTTCACCTTTTGCCGTCAAAGCAAGTGGGAGATGGGGAATAGAACGAATCATTGGATATTCCCTGATTGTGGTGGGAATCGGAATAGGCACTCGGCTATTTACACAGTCTACGTTCGTTTTACTTTTATCTGCATTGATCGTAGGTATCGGGATCGCTTCGATTGGCCCGTTAACTTCAGGTTTTATTAAAAAGTATTTTCCCGATCATGTGCCATCCATGATTGCACTCTATAGTATTGCGATCACTGTAGGGGCTGCAGTTAGTTCAATGGTATCCATTCCCTTAGAGGCATACTTCAATTCTTGGCAGACAGCGGTAGGAGGGTGGGCATTAATTGCCTTTGTGGCAGCGATCGTTTGGTGGATCATGGTGAAGCCGCGGTCTGAATCTGTTCATGTGAGTGAAATAAAAGAACGTCCGCAAATTAAACTTCCTTGGGGAAATAGAAGCGCATGGACGCTTACGCTTTCATTTGGATTAATGGCTATGTTGTTTTATTCTTTTACAGCGTGGCTCCCGTTAATGATTCAGGAAATGGGGTATAGCAAATCCTATGCAACGCTTTGTCTGACCATATTTGTTGTAATCCAAATCCCGATTAGCTTTATACTTCCTGTATTATTGAAGAACTTTCCCTCAAGAAGAGTATGGATGGTTGGTGAATCTCTGTTCATGATTGTTGGTTTGATTTTATTGATGATGAATTTCATACCGATGGTTTCCGTTGTACTCTTTGGAGTTGGAGCAGGGGGCTTGTTCACTTTAAACCTGATGTTACCAATTGATTCTACAACCAATGTGAACGATGCAACTTCCTGGTCTGCGATGCAGCAATCTGCTGGGTATGTTATTGGAGCGATGGGTCCAATATTGCTAGGTTGGATTCATGATGCTTCCAATAGTTTCACACCTGCTATGATTGGAATGATTGTGATAATCATCCTAATGATTCTAACGCAAATTGCAGCAACACGAGGGGAAAAAGTAATGGAAAGAGTCTAATGTAGTCATCCGTTAAGAGCCATAACAACCAGAAAGAGAGTCCAAATGACTCTCTTTCTGGTGCGTATTTTTAGAAAGAACGAGTTCTCTTTTATAGCTCTGATTCTGTATTTACCATTTCTTTGAAAACCTCTCGTCCCAGCCATTCTAAAAGGAACGCAACAGGAACCTGAGTGGTGATGTTAGTGGATTCATAATACTCTTCTTTTACATAATAAGGGATATTCACATCTGATATTTTAGCCATGGTGGATTGGCGATTGTTTGTTATCGCCACAATTTTATTTTGCTCCTGCTTGATCCGTTGGAGATAAGGTAGAACATATGGGTTTTCACCTCGCGTAGATAATGCAATCGTAACGCTGTCTTTTTGCATTTTGATATGAACAGGATAATGAGGATCTTTTATGTACACGGAGCATATCCCTAGATTTGAGAAAAATCGGGCTCCATACTCACCCATTATTCCGGAGCTCCCGATACCAATAAAAATGACGCTACTGGCTTTAGCAATTAACTTTGCTGCCGTTTGAATTTTTTCCTCCAATTCAGGAGATTGAGAACGTTCAAAAAACTCATACACAGCATGATGTGGACTTTTTAACTCCTGCTTCGTTAGTTTACCCTTTTGGGAAATGAGCATCTTAAGTTTTACTTTAAATTCCGAAAATCCCTCACATTGATTCTTTCTGCAAAATCGCATAATGGTGGCTGTAGATACATGAGTTTCATCGGCCAGCTCTCTAATCCGCATGTACGCCACTTTTTCCATGTTCTGAGAAATATAGTTATATAAAGATAGTTCCAATTCATTATAGGATGAGATTTGTTCACTGGTGAACATGGATATACACTCCCTTAGACCATAATAAAAATAATAGGTAACCTGCTTAGGCAGTATACATTACCTATGCGCAAAAAACAACGCGTTACATTTTTGTTACAAAAATCATTTCGTGTCAAAGGAAACTAAACACTTAAACAATATATATTTTCTTCTCTGTTCTGAGTAACATGACGTTATAACATATGTTTCGCACTTCCATTATAACTGGCTAACGCGTCCATGGTCAGAGAACGAAGGTGGCAACGAATAAACCAACCTACCCTTAAATAGTTCCAGTTTCAAGCTTGTTGAGCTTCCTTAGTCTGCTTGAGAATGTCACAATAGCTGTCATATGAAAACATAATGAGTTTGTTTTGCCATCCTCAAAAATTTAGCTTTACTACCTTAATATACGTCGAAGGAGCCTTACATCATGGATAAACAACAATTGTCCAAAGATATTCTCAAACTGGTTGGTGGGGAAGAGAATATCGATCAAGTTACGCACTGTATGACTCGACTCAGATTCAATCTAAACGATAACAATCAAGCAGACAGAACAACGTTAAAAAACACACCTGGCGTTATGGGTGTAACGGAAAACGGTGGACAGTTTCAGGTGATTATTGGCAGTGAAGTTTCCGAAGTGTACAAAGCACTAGTGAACAATATGAGCATGAAGCCTAACGCAGAGAGTGCTCCAAAAGGCGGAAAGAAACAAAGGAATCCGATCAGCGCATTATTTGATTTCATATCGGGCATGTTCACGCCAATCCTGCCAGCAATTGCTGGCGCAGGTATGATCAAAGGGATCGTGTCCATTCTGGTGGCTCTTGGTTGGATGACAAATACAAGTTCAACCTATATCATTTTGTCTGCGGTTGGCGATGGCGCATTCTACTTCCTGCCCATTATTCTGGCCATTAGTGCTGCGAAGAAAATGGGGAGCAATGTTTATGTAGGTGCTGCACTAGCGACTGGTCTCATGCATCCAACCATTACAGCGTTGCTTCAAGAGGGTAATACTTCGTTTGCAGGCATTACGGTTATTGCCACATCCTATGCATCATCGGTTATTCCCATCGTCATTGCAATCTGGATCGCTGCTTACGTGGAGAGAGCGATTGACCGCATCACTCATTCTTCACTGAAACTGATTGTTGTACCAACTGTTACGTTACTCATCATGGTACCACTAACCTTAATCGCGATCGGGCCACTGGGTGGCATTATTGGAAACGGTTTATCTGGGGGTATCAGATGGTTATTTGATAACGCATCCATTTTGGCAAGTATCTTGATTGGTGGCACAATGTCTGTGCTGATTATTACAGGCATGCATTATGCACTGTTGCCGCTTGCAGTTGGTTCGATTGCAACACTTGGTTACGATTTTATCGTTCCGTTAATGTTCGCAGCTAATATGGCCCAGGGTGGTGCTGCATTTGGTGTGGGCTTCAAGTCTAAAAACACCCAAACCAAATCACTTTCATATTCTACAGGACTGACCGCTCTTATGGGAATTACGGAGCCTGCCATGTACGGAATTAACATGAAATTCAAAAAACCATTTATTGCAGCGCTCATTGGGGGCGCAGTCGCTGGGGCGTTTCTGGGAACCTTTTTTGTTAAAGCCTATTTCATTAGCACTGTAGGTCTTCCGGGAGCTGCCTCATATGTCGGTCCAGACATTAGCAACCTGCTCTTTGCACTGATTGCTGCTTTAATTGCATTCGTTGTAGCTAGCGTAATTACTTATTTTCTGGGCTTCCAGGAAGAGGCAGCTGCACCATCAGCAACGTCTGCAACTATACCTGTAGTAGCTGAAGACACTAAATTACAGGATGAACAAATATTCAGCCCTATGAGTGGGGAAGTTAAGCCACTTAGCCTGGTTCCAGATCCTGCTTTTTCAGAAGAAATGATGGGTAAAGGATTTGCCATTCAACCTTCAGAAGGACGTGCAGTTTCCCCAGTTAACGGCACAGTATTCTCTGTTTCTAAGAGTGGTCACGCTATTGGTCTCGTAAGTGATCTTGGCGCAGAGATGCTGATTCACATCGGGATTGATACGGTAAAGCTGAAAGGCCAATTTTTCTCGCCCAAGATTCAGGCAGGAGCAAAAGTATCCGTAGGTGATCTATTGATGGAATTTGACCGTGAAGAGATCGAAAAAGCGGGTTACAATATGATTACCCCGGTCATTATTACGAACATGGTTCAATATACCGATGTCCAATCGGCTGGGCGTACCACAATTAATGAAAAAGAATTGATGTACACAGTCAAAGCCTAATTTGGTGTTATTAATAGCGGCAGTGATTCCAAGTTATTTCTGGAACGCTGCCGTTTTTAAATAAAATAAAACACTGCGTTACTTTTGAGTAACAAATGTGATCTCATGTTAATTCAAACTAAAATGCCAAAATGTATATATTTATTTGAATAATAAAAGTAACATAAGTTTTGCAAAATAAAATGTATTACAGACGGATAAGTAGGATTACTCTGAATATGGAGAAATCTCTTACGGAGTTAACACTGAAAGGTGGAACACACAAATGAGTCTAACCATTCGATTAGCGGATGTTTTAATGTGGGAAGGTCTTTAGCTACTAATTCAATAGAAGGGTCTTATATAGAAAATGGTTTTGTCCCAGATGAGTGAATGTAGAATATTTATTTTAGTGAATAGTTAATTAATCTATTTTTCTAGAAATACAGAAATAAGAAGGTGCAATTGTTGAAAAATATGTGGAAAATATATTTATTAGCTGTAATTAGTTTTCTTAATGGCGCATCAGAGTATGTTATTGCCGGGATCCTAGACAAAATTGCTGAATCTAGCAACATTTCAGTTTCTTCTGCTGGACAGCTAATTACAGTGTTCTCTATAGCATTTGGCGTAGGTACTCCTTTTTTAATTGCTTTCACATCTAAATTAGACCGAAAAAAACTCTTAGTTTATGCATTAACTGTATTCTCTGTTATTAACATTTTAATTGCAACGATAACAGGATATGAGATGCTTATCGTAGCTAGAATTATTTCAGCACTTAGTGCCGGTGTTATTCAGGTTACGCTCCTTACTCTTGCTGCGGTTTTGGCTGATCCAGGAAAGCAAGGCAGTTCAATTGCTACAGTTATTATGGGAAATAGTACGGCATTAGTTATCGGTGTACCCATAGGTAGGGTTGTAGCTTCCCATTATGATTGGAACATCATATTTATTGGTCTTGGAGTAATAGGACTTATTCTCTTATTCCTAGCGCTGCTGATCATACCCAAAGTAGTTGCTGAAGAAGTTGTTCCTTTGCGTGATCAGTTTAAATTCATCATGCAACCGCGTATCGCAGCAGCGTTACTGATTACGTTCGTGTGGTTAGGCTCATATTCCATTTTATTTACGTACATTTCACCGTATCTCCTTGATATATTTAGTATGAGTGATCAAGGTGTAACGGTAGCCCTGTTTATATTTGGTATCGCTAGTGCTATTGGTTCCAAAATAGGAGGACTCAGTACAGATAAATGGGGCACATTCCGTACACTAGCTGGTGGCATGGTACTCCACGCCACTGCATTACTGTTGTTCCCGTTTATAGGCCAATCCATATTTCTTCTATATATATTACTTATTTTCTGGGCAATAGTAGCCTGGTCCTCAGGTACGCCGATCCAATTCCAGCTTATAAGTCTCGCTCCCGCTGCTTCAGGCATTGTACTTAGTTTGCATAGCGCGATTGGACAAGTTGGAATGGCTGCCGGAGCTGGTATCGGGGGTATTGCTGTCAACCACAGTTTGTTGAACTACATCCCATGGATCGGCGCGCTTGCCCTTGTGATTGGCATCGTAACAACGTTGCTTGATAACTCTCTACCTAAAAGAAAACAAACGAAAAAATCTTTGCAATAAATAAACACTTGTATCATCTTCGTTTGTTACATGCCTCTTAACGATGTATAAAACCTTCTATAACAATAAGAAAGCAGCTGACCCAAGTGATCAGCTGCTTTCTTTGTTTTATAATTCATAACTCATTAACCCAATAATAGTAGGTCCAACTGCACCAAAGCTTGATGTGATGGGATTAAGTTCACAGCGAATGAAGTCAAGCTTATCGACGGTTTCCGCATACATTTATATACCGATTGAGGCGAGTACTAACCTCCAAGCCTTGTTACACCACAACTAACAGTACGATAATTCCGAGAAAAATTAGCCAGCATACTGGGTGACCGAAATTTAATCCCCAGCCGACTCCGAATCTTTTCTCAACGATTAGGTTTGGATCCTTCCGATTGAAATAAATCATACCTAATAGCCATTTATCATCATCATGGACAGGTCTGAAATTGGAGTGATCTGCCGATTGCTCCAATCGGCTTCCGCCCTGACCAGCCCAGAACGATAAGGCTAAGGCGTATAGGATAATAAAGGCTATTATGATTAGGACAATGGGAATAGCGAAATTGATGTTAAGCAGAGATATCATATTTAGTTGCACGACGGACAACAGGATAACTATTAAGAAGCTTGCTGTAATCATAATATATGAACAACAATCCTTAGCGGCAAATTTTCCATCAGTTATTGAAAACTATTTTAGGAAATATCTTAAAGGAGAAAATTTTTTGTTAAACTAAGGAGTAGGTTAGTGTAATTTCCCGTTTTAGATAACGTTATAATATAAACAGTGTCCTAGACATGAATAAAATAAATGGAGGGGTAGGATTGAACAAGTATGTGTTACATATAGTTGCAAGTGTAATTTGCATATTGTTACCTGCTATTGGTCTCTTATATGTTTTGTGGGATAGCCACCAACCCAAAATAGGACCTGTAGGAGACGGAAAACCGAATTATCCTTCAATATCTCAATGGATATCTATTGGCTCTTCTTTTATTCTTGGAGTAGTTAATTTACCTCTTTCCATAATTCGATATAGACAAACGGCTAAAGAAGATATTAAAAGTTAATGCTTTATTGCGCTAACGTAGAAATTATAATTGAATATACAACGAAAATGAAGCTGCCTGTGTTAGCCGGTGCAGCCTTCATTACGTTAACGGGCAGGATAGATGAATTTTGCGAATGTACGCCAGGTATGCGAACGATAAAAACATAAGTTTAACTTTTAAGATTAAAGTAATGCTACAGTCTTCAGAATTCGCAGAATTCGTCAAAGGAAGTACGATCGAAGAATAAAGAGGTCGAACCCGTCCGAATTTTATGGCTATCAGCCCTTCGATGGTGAAGTGCCTTCATGCACAAGATACGATCATAATCCATTAAACCGGAAGGAATATCTCTTACATGTCTTGAATCACGATAAATCTGAATTAAAGCTGGAGGCGAATGAGATGCTGGAATTAGAGTTTACGACTATAGAGGAGTGGGATGAAGCATTGTGGGCGCGGATGGAGCGAATCTATCATGAGGCTTTTCAAAGCGGCGCTAAGACAAAAGCGATTCTGCGCAGTATGCTGGACCGGAAGATTGGTTATTTACACACGGGCGTGCATCATGGAGAAGTGGTTGCGATGGCTGTTACTGGACTGGAGGGGAAGGTTGCGGACCGCATCCTGATCATCGATTACCTCGCGGTTGAACAGAAGTTGCGTGGGTGGGGCATAGGGACCTGGATGCTAGAGCAGCTCAGAGCCTGGGCGTTAAGAGAGCACCGGATCAAAGGTATGATTATCGAGGCGGAGTTCGGGACAACAGAGGCTCATCAGGAACGCATACAGTTCTGGCAACGCAACGGGTTCATCCTAACCTCCTATGTCCATCAATATAGAATGGTGCCAGAGCCGTATCAGGCAATGATGCTACCACTGGATACAAGTACGCATGTGCCTGATGATGGTGAAGCACTGTTTTGTTATATCAATGCTTTTCACAAGGTTGCTTACCGGAAGAGTTAGACCGCATTCAATGGACCTGCAGGAAAATACCGTAGAGATTAGGATGTAAAATGATCAGTTCTTGACTGCATGGTCAATAACTGATACATTAATCCCATGAGCAGACCAAGAGAATTTGATGTCGATCGTGTATTACACCAGTCTATGGAAGTGTTCTGGAATCAAGGCTTCAAAGCAACTTCTTATGAGGACCTTACGCGTACTACAGGAGTCAAAAAGCAAAGTTTGTACTGTGTTTTTAAAGACAAGCGATCGTTGTTTCTGAAGGCGCTGGCAATTTACCGTGAACAGGTTATAGCGAAACTGAAAGAGATTGAAGCCCTGGATTCGTCTCCCGTTGATAAACTGGATACCTTACGATATTCCCTTTTAGACGATGAAACTAGCTGCCAAGGGTGTCTAATTGTGAATGCATCACTCGAATTCGGAACAGATGACGAGCAGGTCACACGCGAAGCTGAGCTCATGGCAGAAGAGATTCAACTGGTATTAGAGAAGATCATAAGTAGTGGCCAGAAACAACAGTTAATTTCCAACCGGTATACGAGTATAGAGCTTGCATCTTATCTAAATAACACCATTCTTGGTGTGAGAGTTATGGAGAAATCAGGTTCATCCCGTGAACAGATCGAGACGGTTCTGCGTACTTCATTTGGCATGATCATGTCTTGATCTTTTTTTTGTGAAATTCTTGACTACGAAGTCAAAAATAATTGAAGGCGGATTAATACACCACGAAAGCTTGAAGGAGGTGGGGCTTTTCGAGAAAAATCGTGTATTGATTCATTTGGAAATAACGTCTAGCTGTTAACCAGGCTGATTGCTGTTTAACATCTCCTAGGTCAATTTATATAAAAAAAACGAAATATGTGGAGGTTATTATGAATTATTCTCAATCCGTAGAAGCATTGTTCCAACCTATAGAGTTAGGTCACTTGAAGTTATCCAATCGGATCGTGATGGCGCCGATGACGCGTCAATTTTCTCCGGAAGGTATCCCGGGTTCGAATGTTGCGGGCTATTACCGCCGCAGAGCAGAGAACGCAGTGGGGCTTATTGTGACAGAAGGGACAATAATTAATCATCCGGATGCATCCAATCAAGCCAATGTACCGCACTTTTATGGTGAAGCTGCAATGAATGGTTGGGCACATGTTGTATCTGAAGTACATGAAGCTGGTGGTCGAATTATTCCACAGATCTGGCATATGGGAGCCAAAGGTCATGTTAATGATTATTCGGAAGCTGAGATTGCTACAATCGTTCAGGAATTCGCAAAAGCAGCCTCAGAAGCGAAACGCGTTGGGTTCGATGGTGTTGAAATCCATGGAGCACACGGCTATCTGATCGACCAATTCCTGTATGAGAAAACCAACTCTCGTACGGATCGTTACGGTGGAGATATGATGGCTCGCACACGTTTTGCAGTTGAAGTGATTGAGGCTTGCCGTAAAGTAGTGGGATCGGAATTCCCTATTGTACTGCGTTTATCTCAGTGGAAGACAGATGATTATCAGGCTAAATTGGCTGAAACACCGGAATTACTGGAGCAGCTTCTCGCACCGTTGGTTCAAGCTGGAGTTGATATCTTCCACTGTTCCACACGCCGTTTCTGGGAGCCGGAATTCGAAGGGTCTGATCTGAATTTTGCTGGATGGACCAAAAAACTGACTGGTAAACCGACAATCACTGTTGGATCGATTGGTCTTGATGGTGACTTTACAAGTCTGTTCACAGAAGGTAAAGGCGCAAGTAACGTCGGTATCGAGGGATTGGTACAACGACTTCAGAATGATGAGTTTGATCTGGTTGCTGTAGGTCGTGCTCTTCTAGTCGACCCTGAATGGGTTAAGAAAATTCAAGAAGGACGTACTGATGATCTGGTTCCATTCACAAGAGAGGCGATGACTGTACTTACTTAATTGTAGTTATAATCATTAGGAATATGTATTAATCAAACACACCTTCAAGATCATCTTGGAGGTGTGTTTGTAATGGCAACCAGAGTGAGTTATCCGGTGGAACTAAAGATGAACGCCATAGAGATGAGACTGGCAGAGGATGCAAAAGAAACATCGGAATAAGGTCCTCAACTTCATTATTGCTGGTTCCTTCATTTCTACATCATCACTCAACAACACCACTGCTTGGGGGAAGCTCTCCCTCCGAAAGATCAACGCTTCTCTTCACTGAATTCCCAATGCAAGTGACGATCTATTCATTAGTGCTAAGTGACAACAAGTGTTTTAGATTGTCATCAATAAATTGATTATCGGCACTGTTGATTCCACGACCGGCAAAATGGCCCCAGATCGATTGGATTGGTTTCAAGACAGCATTAGGTATACGCTTAGCTTCGTATTCATTATCTTCCGCTGTGCAGAAGAGATCCGTGCTTCCCGGCATGATACAGGCAAAAGCTTTTATGCTCTGAAGTGCTTTATCAAAGTCTCCGTTATAGGAGGGGTTTGCACTGATATCTGCATGTTGACCTGTCCATAACATGGCCAGAACATTATGCGGATCCATATTCATAAAGCTATTTTCCCAGACACCAGCTACAAAATCCTCCAATATGTCAAATCCCATCTCACGGTATAGCTCTTCTCTATAA
This sequence comes from Paenibacillus sp. FSL R5-192, assembly GCF_000517845.1. Taxonomy (NCBI): domain Bacteria; kingdom Bacillati; phylum Bacillota; class Bacilli; order Caryophanales; family Paenibacillaceae; genus Paenibacillus; species Paenibacillus sp. FSL R5-192. Next base: position 15,636 of record NZ_ASPR01000049.1, read on the forward strand.
AACGCATGTGATAGTCCCCATCCCGCATACACCCGACCAACGGCACGCATGTCTGTAGAACTTAGTTGGTTTAATTTACTTGAGTCGAAGCCGACTGCGGATAGCAGTGAAGCTTTCACGCCTTCCAGGACCACAAATGTGTGAGGCCAAGGTTTGGCGATGCCTCCGAAAGGTGCGATTCGTTCAACCATCTCCGGGTAACTTGCCCCCCATTGAAATGCCTGAATGCCGCCCATCGACCACCCGACGACGAGAGCAATCTTTTGAATACCGAATTTTTCGGTCAGCAGTTGGTGCTGGAAACGTACGTTATCATAGATGGTTACCTGTGGAAAGTTAGCCCGATCGAATGGAGGAGGCGTGTTACTGGGAGAGGAAGAGAGTCCATTGCCCATCAAATTCGGAACGATAATAAAATATTTCTCTGGATCCAGTGCCATCCCGCTGCCAATGAGCCATTCATTCTGAATATGCTGATCACCAAAAGCCGTTGGATAGACAATAACATTATCTTTCTGTTCATTTAATTTTCCGTAAGTTTGATAAGCGAGATAAGCGTTTGGTAACGTCACTCCTGATTGTAAGAGTACATCACCCAAATTAAAAATTTCATAATCCATCGTATAATTGCTCCCTTCAAAATGAAACACCACAGGTTCACTGTGATCTCTTGTACTCAGTATAGAGCTGTGATACTCTCAATAAAAGTGAATAGAATTCAAGATAGTATTCAATAAAATTGAAAGATGAAGGAGGGATCATCGGATGGAATTGCGTCAACTGAATACGTTTTGTACGGTTGCAAAAACATTGAATTTCACGCGGGCAGCAGAAGTGCTGAGCTACGTTCCTTCTAACGTCACGATGCAAATTAAAGCATTGGAAGATGAGCTAGGTGTTCGCCTCTTTGATCGGTTGGGCAAGCAACTCGCGCTCACAACTGCGGGTAAACGCTTTTTAACACACGCCCAAGGCGTTCTCGAAAAAATGGACGAGGCTCGTAGTGCTGTCCATGATAATGAAAAACTAAGTGGAACCTTAACGATAAGTGCGAATGAGGTTATTTGCTCCTATCGGCTTCCACCTGTCTTCCAACGGTTTCGTTCGCAGCATCCGGGAGTTCGCTTAATTTTCCGCTCAGTTCCGAATCAAGAGCTCAAGCAAACGCTCTTTGAGGGGACCACGGATATTGTTTATATGTTGGATGAACCTATTCGCTCGAGTGGACTTTCCGTGGAACCTTTGCTGGAAGAACATTTCCGATTGTTAGCTGCTCCAGATCATCCACTCGCCAAACGAACTGTGCTGCAATTGGAAGATTTTCATGATGAAGTGTTCCTGACAAATGAGAAGGGTTGTCCCTATCGGACGATGTTTGATCGGTCATTTGAGAAAGAGGGCATTGATAGCATTACATATTTAGAGTTTCAAAGTGCTGAAGCCATTAAACAATGTGCAATTTCAGGAATCGGTATTGCCTTTCTTCCGGAGATCGTCGCGGAATCTGAAGTTGAACGCGGAGAACTTGTTGTCCTCCCCTGGCAAATTCCGGACTTGCAGGTATATACACAGATGTTGTGGCATAAAGACAAGTGGCTTTCACCAATCATGTTATCTTTTATAGAAGCAACTAGGGAAGTTTTTGGTTCACAGAGTGAAAATAAAACCGTATAGCTTATGTACGAGACATCAAACTCTTGAGCACAGTAAAATGCTGTTGAAAGTGAGGAGACATTATTTATGATTCCATTAGTATATGACCAGATTAACCATTGGGGAAAAGACGATGAATTTTTCCTTGCATTGTTAAAGAGATTACAAGTAGAATCTATAGCTGACCTGGGCTGTGGAACAGGAAGATGGACTACTCATCTTGTTCAGTACGGTTATAAAATTACCGCTATAGATCCCAATGAAGAAGCGATTGAAGTAGCGAGAAGTAAAGATAATTCTGAAAGTGTGGAATGGATTATAGGTGATAGTGCAGATTTACAAACCAATACCTATGATGCGGTAATTATGACAGCGAATGTTGCACAGGTATTTCTTACAGATGACAGCTGGAAACGAGTAATCTCAGACGTATTCCGATCCCTAAAAATCGGGGGTCACTTTATTTTTGATACAAGAAACCCTTTGGTAAAAGTATGGGAAGAATGGGAGAAGGACAAAACTCCTGACTTAGCTAAAGATAGACTAAGCGGAGATCCTTTAGAAATTTATACAGAATATGAAGGGTTTGAGGGAGATATTTACACTTTCTATGAAATTGTAAAAAATACCAAAACAGACAAAGTATTAGTTCATGAAAAAATGCAGCTGAGGTTTCGAAATCAAGAAGAATTCAATGAATCGCTGAAACAAATCGGTTTTTCAAAAATTAAAACATATGGTGATTGGGAATTCAAACAAGCAAATTCTCAGAATAGATCGTTTATTTTTCATTGTGTAAAATACTAAAATAACTACAAACATTGTTTCATTCAAATCCATTCAATGAAATTTGTTCATATATGATGAACTGGAGTATGATTGGGGAAGGCGTTGCTGATAACTATCATATAATCAATGCCATGTACAGAGTGTAATTTGATATCGGTCTAAAGCTTTTGGACCCGGCTATACAACACCATACTTCCTTGAAGGGGGACATCTGTTTTGGATGAGCAGTTTCTAGATTTATTGGCCGAGAAATATGATACGGAAGAAAAAATCATAACAGAGATCATCAACCTTGAAGCGATCTCCAATCTCCCGAAGGGAACCGAGCATTTTGTCAGTGATTTGCATGGGGAGTTTCAGGCTTTTCAGCATGTACTACGAAACGGTTCGGGTACCGTCAAAGAGAAAATCAAAGAATTATTCCGGGAGGTTTGGACGGATCAAGAGATCAATGATTTTGCGGCGTTGGTTTATTACCCTGAAGAAAAAATACAGCTGGTTATAGGGGAACTGAGCAATAAACAGGCTTTGAACCAGTGGTATAGACTAACAATTGAACACATGCTTAAGCTTATTTCTTATGCCTCTTCCAAGTATACACGCTCAAAATTGCGTAAAGCTCTGCCGGAGCAATATGTATATATTGTAGAAGAGCTTTTATACAAGACGGATTCGACCAACAATAAGGATCCTTATTACGAGGAAATATATCGGCAAATTATATCCTTGGGCCAGGCGGACAATCTCATTATCGGCCTTGCTTATACGACACAGCGCCTGGTGGTTGACCATCTTCATGTGGTTGGAGATATCTATGACCGGGGGCCGTACCCCGATAAAATTATGGATACACTGATCAACTACCATTCTGTAGACATACAGTGGGGGAACCATGATGTCCTCTGGATCGGAGCCTACGCAGGTTCTCTGGTCTGCCTTGCGAATATTATTCGAATCTGCGCCAGATACGATAATCTGGACATCATTGAAGATGTATACGGAATCAATCTGCGCCCACTGCTAAACCTCGCGGAGAAATATTATGAAGACAATCCGTCCTTCAGACCTAAGTTACAGGCTGGACATAATGTATCGGAGCAGGAAATTCTGCAGATCACCAAAATTCACCAAGCCATTGCCATGATTCAGTTTAAACTTGAAAGCCCGATTATCAAGAGACGCCCATACTTTAATATGTCTGAAAGACTTTTGCTGGAGCAGATTGATTACGACAACAATGAAATCAACATCTGCGGTAAAACGTACCACCTGGAAAACACCTGTTTCGCAACCGTAAATCCGCAGAAGCCCGAACAATTGCTTGAGGAAGAACGCCAGGTGATGGAAAAGCTGTTGTTTTCCGTTCAGCATTCCGAAAAGATGGCCAGACATATGAATTTTCTCATGAAAAAGGGCAGCCTTTATTTAAAATACAACGGGAATTTGTTAATCCACGGCTGTATTCCTTTGGATGAAGAAGGAAATATGGAAGAAATGCAGATTGAAGACAAGACATATGCGGGCCGTCAATTGCTTGATGTTTTTGAAGATTATTTACGTTACGCCTTTGCGCATCCGGAAGAGACAGAAGATCTGGCGACGGATATGGTATGGTACATCTGGACAGGAGAATGTTCCTCGCTCTTTGGAAAGAGAGAAATGACCACTTTTGAACGGTATTTTATCCAAGATAAAGAAGCACATAAAGAGAGAAAGAATCCTTACTACCATTTACGTGAAAATGAAGATATCTGTCGAATAATCTTGCAGGAGTTTGATTTGAATCCAGATCATGGACATGTCATTAACGGGCACACGCCAGTCAAAGAAATTAGTGGAGAGAGCCCTGTTAAAGCAAACGGAAAAATGATCGTGATTGACGGCGGTTTTTCCAAAGCCTATCAATCCACAACGGGCATTGCCGGATATACCTTGTTGTACAATTCCTTTGGCATGCAGCTCGTTGCCCACAAGAAATTTAATTCAAAAGAAGATGTGTTATGTAACGGAACGGACGTGTTATCTCTAAAAAGATTGGTGGACAAAGAACTGGCGCGGAAGCTGGTGAGGGAAACCAATGTCGGAGAAAAGCTGTTGCAGAAAATTTCAAATTTGAAGGATCTATTAGACTATCGCCACATGAAATGAAACGATTGCTAAAAGTACACATTCGGATCAACCGTTTGAGTGCAATATGACATAGACGCTCGTATTGGGCAGGGAAGTAATAATCTCCTGTCTGTACGAGCCTTTCTTTTTTCACAGTGCGATTTAACAACAAACTTTATGACTTAACAGTTGAACTAACGGCGGATTTTCAATTGGTGGAGGGGAGAAAGATATGGACTACAATTCACGGAAGGAAGCGTTTTTTGAGACGAAACGGTTCCGTAACTGTACCATAGCGGCAGGTCGCCGTCATACCGTTGCTCTTAAATCTGACGGAACAGTAATAGCTGTGGGGGATAATAAATATGGTCAATGTAAGGTAAGCAATTGGTGCCATATCGTCGCAGTTGCGGCTGGTAATGTTCATATGGCTACGAACACCGGTAATGCCCATACCGTTGGTCTTAAATCTGATGGGACTGTAACAGCTATAGGTTGGAATAAGCATGACCAATGCAATGTAAGCGAATGGCGCGATATTGTAACCGTTTCGGCAGGTTGGTGCCGTACGGTTGGGGTTAAATCAGATGGCACCGTGGTTGCGGTGGGGCGAAATAATGAAGGGGAATGCAACGTGAGCAGCTGGCGCAATATTGTATCGGTCACGACGGGTGACTGGCATACAGTTGGTCTAAAATTAAACGGAACGGTAACAGCAGTTGGTAACAATAAATATAACCAATGTAACGTAAACGACTGGGGCGACATATTGGCTGTTTCGGCGGGGTATCTTCATACAGTTGGGCTCAAATCGGATGGGACGGTACTGGCTGTGGGAAGAAATAATGATGGTGAATGCGACGTAAGCAGTTGGCGCGATATTGTAGCAGTTGCAGCGGGGAGTTATCATATTGTTGGTCTTAAGTCTGACGGTACAATGGTTTCGGTGGGTTCGAATAAACATCACCAATGCGATGTAAGTGGCTGGCACGAAATTCGAGCTATTTCAGCGGGGTGTGCCCATACGATTGGACTGAAATCGGATGGTACGATGGTTGCTGTGGGTGATAATGATTATGGACAATGTGATGTAAGCGGATGGAGTAACATTCAACCATAAAATACTACGAAAGCAGCAGCTGATGTCGGCTGCTTTTGTTATTTGTCGTGGGACAAGAACATGGTTTTATTGCCCATTTGATGGATGTATATCATAGAGGAGTAGTAGAGTGTGAGCACTGTAATGTGCTGGAAGAGGCATTGTTTGACTTCTGGAATGTGAAACCGGGGGTAGATCCGGGTGAAAGTAAATATACCAATGAGACGATAGCTCAAACAACAAGGAGGCAACCGATCAACGTGATCGGCTGTTTTTGTTTAACTAACTTTGTGAATGAAAACTGTGTTTACAGGTGGGAGTTCAAATGCTGGAGAAGCTGGTGTGACTTAGTATGATTTGAATCCATCACTTCGTCGTGGTCTACTATAAATATTTACCTCTTGCATAAGGAACATGTGTTCTGTTTATAATATATACAAACATACGTTCTTAAAAGTACAGGAGTGATTACAGTGTTGACTAAGCAACGAACCATTATGCTCATTGATATACAGAGCTTTTATGCTTCAGTCGAAAAGGCAAAAATGCCTCAATACAAAAATAGACCATTAGCTGTTGCGGGAGACCCCGCAAGACGCTCTGGAATTATCCTAGCCGCTTGTCCACTAGCCAAAGCGAAGGGTGTGTCTACCGCGGAACCACTCTGGCAGTCTCTTCAGAAGTGCCCTGAACTGATCATTGTGAGACCACACATGCAAGAATATATCGAAGTATCCACTCAAATCATGTCCATTATTGAAGAGTTCACCGATCTGGTCGAACCGTACAGTATAGACGAATTATTCGCTGATTTTACAGGGTCTATGCATCTATTCGGTAATGATCCAGTCGATTTGGCCAAGCAAATTCAAGACAAAATCTATAATGAAACAGGCGTTTACGCGAGAGCTGGCATTGGTGAAAACAAAATCATCAGTAAATTATGCTGCGATATGATCGCTAAAAAAGCAGAGGGGGGTATTTTCCACTTAAAAAAAGAGGAATTACACCTCCATATTGGAGATAAGCCCATCCGCGATATGTGGGGGATCGGCTCAAGAATGGAAAAACATCTGTGGAAGATGGGCATCCGAACCATTAGAGACCTGGCAAATACACCTCTTTCCAAATTAAGAAGTAAGTGGGGTGTTAATGGAGAAGTCATCTGGCGAGTCGCAAATGGACTCGACAATTCGCCGGTAACCGTCAACACGCACAGTACACAAAAAGATATCGGAAACGGAATGACCCTGCCTAGAGATTTCACAGAGGCTTGGGAGATCGAAGTGGTTATTCTCGATATCTGCACAGAAGTATGCAGAAGAGCCCGCAAAAAGGGACTGATGAGTAGTGTCGTATCCGTAAGTGTATCTGGAGCGGATTTTGACCACCCCACTGGTTTTCACAGGCAGGTTAAACTGTCTGATCCTACAAACATAACCGTTGATGTATGCAAGATAGCCAAACGTATATTCCATCAACACTGGGATGGGCAACCTGTGCGCCGTGTAGGCGTATCCCTGTCTCAATTATCCAACGCGGATACATATCAACTATCTTTTTTTGATGATCAAGAGCAGAAACGGGCCATTGATCAGGTGATGGACGACATTAAGGATCGATTTGGCGACATTGCCATTCTACGAGCAAGCTCCATTACGGCTGCGGGTCAAGCGATCGATCGAGCATCTAAAATTGGGGGGCATTATAAATGAGCAAAAAACTGGAGGCCAATGGATTATGGGAATCGAGCCGCATGATGCTTCCTCAACATAAAGAACGAATTATACAGCATCGTACTCAAGTTCATTATCTAACGAAACCGCTGATCCATGAAGATGAGTGGGAGATTATTACACAAAATATAGATATGTCGCTCAATTATACATTGCAAGCCACCTTTGCAATATTTACTGAGTCAGGCAATCGGTATATACACGGGATCGTCACTTCAGTCAGTACCTTTGGAAAGAAAATCAAAATTGAAATGGAGAATGGATTTGAATGGGTCGATTTTGATCAATTGGTCGCTGTAAAACTTGAAGAAGGAGGCGTATAAAGTGCGACAGACTTTCGAGGAACTTTCACTCGTGAAGAGGGTGGTAGAGCTCCCTTATCTTTTAGGTGCTCTGGAGGTAGATAAGCATAAAATATACGCTTCAAACTTTAAGATGAAATCTGTGTATGTTGACTACCTGGACGGTACCCAAAAGAAAATTGCTTTAGAAATGTACAAATCAAAACAAACGCTAAAGGAACATCATATTAAAATCATAGATGAAGTGAGATCTGATCTGAGTTTAACGGTAGATTATTCGGTGAGAGGTTACATTCATAAAATGACATTATTATGGAGCAAAGTGAAAGTGGATGTAACCTTAATGCTTACCGAACATATGAACGTTGATATTACTGAATTGCCCACATGAACATAGAAAATAAGAATCTAACTCATGGATGCAACAAGTACAAGCAGATCTTTTGGCAAACCGGGAATCACAAAAAAGATAAATAGAAAGGCAGAGTAAACTATGTACTCAATTACATTGGATTTATGATGGAGTTTGTTCTGCCTACAAGCGTTCTTCTGTATGTAACAATCCGCAAACGCTTCTTCACATTTTAAAAAATGAGGCTAAACCAGGGGTCAATCTCACTTTTCCTGTTGATGATTTACAACAAACCATGCCATTTAACATCGACAAAGTGAGTTTTTCTTTAGGTGACATATCGGTAAAAACGAAATCCTCTCATGAAAAAGGCAGATTTCAATTCAACATTAAAGTGAAGTCGATCGTCAGCATAACTGAAAAGTTTCTTGAATTTGAGCTTTTGGGAAATTCCGAGGAAATGGCAAATAAATTAAGCAAGGAAATGAAAAAAAGCATGGAGGCGCTTATTAAAAAGTGCCAAAACTATAATATCGATCCTTTCGGGTATGATTTTTATGCCAGGGCATATCAGTATCCCTTATACAAGGAAGCACAGGCCGACTGGGGGAAAGAACTATCCCGAGCACATTTTGATGTGGAAGTTGATCTTCGAATCGGCTCCACTGGAGCAGTAGAGTAATCGAGTTGAAACGGTTGTTTTGTTGTTAACACCTAATAGTTACATTCTGGTTCCTATCTAATAAAAAGGTGCCTACTTTTCAAGTAGCATGAGAAATTTTAAGATAAAACGCAAGAGGAGAAGTGGGCATAAAAGTAATTGAGGGGATGGTAGCGTCATGCCAATTGAAATCAAAGACATTGTGTCTAAGAAAATATTAAGTGAAGTAAAAGGTTATCTAGATATTGGTTTTACTCATTCACTAAATCCCTATACGGGTTGTGCATTTGCTTGCGAATACTGTTACGTCAGAGAAATGCCTATTCAAAAGTTTAAGGATATTCCTTGGGGATCGTGGGTGGATGTTAAGAAAAATGCAGCAGAAAACTATCTAAGGGAAGTCTCTCTTCTAAGACGTAAAAATAAACCCATAAGTATATTCATGTCATCAGCCACAGATCCTTATCAACCTGTAGAGCAGAGGGCAAACATTACAAGAAGCCTATTGGAAGAAATGGATAAAAACCCACCAGATTCACTTCAAATTCAAACTAGAAGCCCGCTGGTTGCCAGAGACCTTGATATACTGCTGAAATTAAATGAAAAATGTAGAATTATGGTTTCAATGACAATCGAGACAGATCGCGAAGACGTGAAACGAATTTTTTCGCCTTATGCTCCTGGAATAGATTTACGAGTTAAAGCCTTGAAAAAGATAAATGATGCAGGGATACATACACAAGTATCTATTTCCCCTGTGCTACCTTTTTCACCTAATTTCGCTAACATGTTACAAGGCATAACTGATCGAATTTGGATTGATACGCTATTGATTGGTGATGGTCAAATGGGGATGAGATCTAAGCGGTTAGGGATGCCACAATTATTTGAGGCGAACGGCTGGGAGAAATGGTACGAGAAAAGAATTCATCTGAAAGTCGAAAAATATTTTAAGGCAAGGTTTCCATCTGAAATTATTCATGTATCCAAAAACAGTGCATATCCATTTTGATTTTAAATAGCCATTCATTTAATGAGGATCTTGCCCGTTTTTTCTTCATGCAATAGAAATATTGCAGAAACTGGTGTTCGAAGATCAACTTTCTCTTACGAATCAATGGAGGACGCATGAGTCCTCCATTGATTTAACTTGAAGATGTAGAGGAATTCATTCTATTTTGAAATGACCGTGGAGTAACAATTTGACATCATTCACTCTGATGAATATCGTTTGGAAGTTCATCATTGAGTTTCTGGTACCCGAGCCCCCATGTTTCCATAGAGAATATAATTGGCTTCAGTGAATTTCCTAAATCACTTAAGCTGTATTCAACTCTCGGAGGGACTTCTGCAAAAACAGTACGAATGACAATTCCATCCTCTTCCATTGAACGTAAATTTTCAGTGAGAACCTTTTGACTGATCTCCGGGATACTTTTACGAAGTTCTCCAAATCGTTGAGTTCCCTTCAAAAGATCCCTCATAACCAATAACTTCCACTTGTTACCTATCAAGCCAACTGTCGTTGCCACGGGACACAACGGCAAATCTTTTTTTGGAATCACTACATTATCGCCTCCAATAGTTACTATTAGGTTCCTATACAACAAAAAGGTGCCTACTTTCAAAACCACTACATTGCTTATATTATAGTTCTGTCGATAAAAAAAGCAAATGAAAATGAATGAAAGGAGGAGGGGTTTTGCAAGAAAGTTTATGGATGCAACTGAGTGACTATTTTTCGAATCATATGTTAACGTTCTTGAATTCTTGGAGACAGCATTTAGAGATCAGTTTATTGGCATTGATGGGTTCTACACTTATCGGAATTACATTAGGTACCTTATCAACTAAATACGGTCGTTCCGAAAAATGGATCCTTTCGTTATTTCAAACATTACGAATCGTTCCCAGCCTAGCGATCTTACTTCTGTTGCTTCCTATCATGGGTACTGGAATTAAGCCGGCCCTTGTCGCTCTCATTATTTTAGGAATCCCTCCTATCTTAATGAATACAGTATCCGGGTTACAAAGTGTGTCCATGTCTTTACTTGAATCTGCACAAGGTGTAGGGATGTCTGAACGACAAATTAGATGGAAAATCCAATTTCCAGTGGCTGGACCATTGATTTTGACAGGGATTAAAACCGCTGCGATTGAAATTATCGCCAGCGCTACTTTGGCTGCCAAAATTGGAGCTGGCGGATTAGGAGAGATCATTTTTACCGGTTTAGGGCTCAATCGAACGGATTTACTTTTAATTGGTGGTATTTCAGTAGCGATTCTGGCTATTGGTATAGGGTTTATTTTAGATCTGTCTGAACGTGTATTGTTTAGATATAAATTCTTGCAAAGGTAGGGTCCACACAAATGAAAAAGAACATAAAGAAAAAATTAGTTTTAGCCATTTCAATCACGCTTGTTTTGTCCATAATTTTGAGTTCATGTGGTAATAAAACGAATAATAATGGATCGACAATACGAATTGGTTCAAAAGACTTCACTGAGAATTTAATTGTCGGGGAGCTATATGCGTTGGCTTTGGAGAGCGCGGGGTATCAAGTTGAGCGGTTTCCCAATATTGCGGGTTCCATCATTCATTCATCGATTGTTAATAACGATATCGATATGTACCCAGAGTACACAGGTACGGGTTTGTTGGCCGTTTTGAAGATGGATTTGATGACAGATCCGGATGAAGTGTATACAACAGTCAAAGAAGAGTACAAAAAGCAATTTAATATCTCATGGCTCGATTATTCAAAAGCAAATGATGGAGCAGGTCTCGTTATTCGAACGGAAGTATCACAAAAATTAGGGATCAAGACCATTACTGACTTGCAAAAACATGCCGGTGAGATTCGATTTGCTTCCCAAGGAGAGGTTGACCAGCGCGCTGACGGTATTCCAGCATTAGAGAAAGTGTATGGCAAGTTCAATTGGAAATCATCCAAAGTATATGATAACAGTTTGAAATATGAAGTGCTTAGAAACAACGAGGCTGATGTCGCGCCCGCATATACCACTGAAGGTCAGTTGGTGAACAAAGACGAGTTCACTCTATTGGAAGATGACAAACAAGTATGGCCACCTTATAACTTGGCGCCTGTTATCCGTGATAATGTGCTCTCAACGGACCCCGGCATCGCTGAAGTGATCAACAAGGTTAGTTCGGTATTCGATTCAGACACCGTAACCGCACTAAACGCAAAAGTGGACGTAGACAAAGAAGAATATGAAGATGTAGCAAAAGAATTTTATGATTCCATTAAATAAGGATGGCGTTAACATGAATCCAACAGCAATCGAATTCCATGATGTGAGCAAAACATATTCAGATTCCAATGAATTTGCAGTTGATCATGTGAACTTGTCGATAAGTGAAGGAGAGTTTATTACAATCCTCGGCTCCTCTGGATCAGGAAAAACAACTTTATTGAAGATGGTGAATCGGCTTAATGATCCTTCCCACGGGATTATTAAAATATTTGGGGAGGATATCGCTGGAGTTGATCCTGTAAAACTTAGAAGGAAAATTGGCTATGTTATTCAGCAAGTAGGCTTGTTCCCCCACATCAATATTGAACAAAATATATCTACTGTTCCTCGTCTTTTGAAATGGGACAAAAAGAAAATCGAAGAACGGGTACAAGAATTGTTAGCTTTGGTTGGGTTAGATTCAGAGAACTTCAAACGACGTTATCCTTCACAATTGTCCGGAGGACAGCAACAGAGAATTGGTCTTGCGCGAGCATTAGCAACCGATCCCAATATTATGCTGCTGGATGAACCCTTTGGGGCCTTGGATGCCATTACGCGCTTAAATCTCCAGGATGAACTCTTGAAAATTCAGGGTGGAATGAAAAAAACCTTTTTGTTCGTGACTCATGATATTAATGAAGCATTCAAGATGGGAACCAGGGTTATGATTATGAATCAGGGGAAGGTTTGCCAGTTCGATACCCCGAGAGAAATTGTAACTCATCCTGCAGATGATTTTGTGCACTCACTCATTCAATCTTCGAAGGAGCAAGAACGCTTCTGGGGGGACTTAAAATGATCGACTATGCCATTAAACATCCGGATAAGTTGGTACAAGCATTATTGGAGCATGTGGAGATCCTCATTCTGACCATGCTGCTCTCTGTGATCATTGCAATCGTTTTAACCATCTTAGCTCTGGCCTCTGATAAGGTATCTAGATCACTCATTTACATGTTTTCAATCTTGTATTCTATTCCGAGCTTGGCTTTGTTTGCAATAATGATCCCTGTGACCGGATTGGGGAAAACGACAGCCATTACCGTGCTCATTGCCTATAACCAATATATCCTTCTACGTCAGTTCATTGCAGCTTTGAATCATGTTGAACCATCTGTTATTGAAGCTGCTACAGGGGTCGGTATGAGCCGATTTCAGATCTTACTTCAGGTCCAGGTACCCTTGGCAATCAAGCCTCTGTTTACAGGCCTTCGACTTGCTTCGGTAACAACCATTGGCATGGCAACCATCGCTGCCTTCATTAATGCAGGAGGGCTAGGTACGATATTAAATGATGGATTACGGACCATGAATATCGATAAAATTTTGTGGGGGGGCTTATTGTCAGCAGGACTTGCCATTGTCACGAACGCAATATTCATGCTGTTTGAGAAACAAATACATTTGAGATCGGGGAGATAAATAATGAAGGCAGTTATATTGGAAAGGGTCTGTACCCCACAAGAACTACAGATAACAGAAGTACCTATTCCTGCAGTCAAACCTGGGTGGGTACTTGTAAAAATCAGGGCGTTTGGAATAAATCGCTCCGAAATGTTTACTAGACAGGGGCATTCACCATCCGTTCAATTCCCGCGTATTATTGGGATCGAATGCGTAGGGGAGATTGAAGACCCTTCAGATAGCACATTTATAAAGGGAACTACCGTCGCTTCATTAATGGGAGGGTTAGGCCGTGCATTTGACGGAAGTTATGCTGAATATGCACTTATACCTTCGGACCAAGTGTATCCTATTCCTAGCGATATGAAATGGACTGAACTTGCAGCGATACCGGAAATGTATTATACCGCGTATGCATCCTTATTTGAATGTCTTCAATTGACTTCAAGAGAGATGCTGCTTATTCGTGGTGGGACAAGTTCCGTAGGCTTAGCAGCACTTCAGCTAGCTAAGAGTGTAGGAGCAACAGTTATATCAACGACTCGAGACAAAGAGAAATTTGCACTTCTCCAACAAGCTGGAGCAGACTATGCACTGCTCGATAATGAGCATTTGAGAGAACAGGTGTATGCTATTGCTCCAAATGGGGTAAACAAGGTTCTAGAGTTGGTTGGTACAACGACTGTAAAGGAGTCCTTGCAATTCATCTCAGAACGAGGGATATGTTGCATGTCAGGAATATTAGGAAATGAATGGACTCTTGATGCCTTTGAACCTTTAGTGGATATACCCACAGGTGTGTATTTTACAGCGTTCACCAGTGAAGTTATCAAAGAAAGTACACTGATCTCTTTATTTGAGCATATCCAAAAACATGGTATAGTCCCACCTATTGCTCGAGTCTTTACACTCGAGGAGATTGGAAAGGCACATCTTTTAATGGAAAGTAACACCGCAAACGGTAAGATCGTTATATCCAATGACATTGTAGAGACGAATGATAACTTCTCTGCAACCTAGAGATAAAATAATAGTTACAAAAAGGTGCCTACTTACCAATTATCTAAAGTAGCGATAAAATTTAAGTGAAGGCATATGCTCACGAAAATAGAAAGGGGTTTAAATATGACGATTACAGAAAACAAACAATTAATGCACCGTTTCACGAACTTCATTAATACGGCAAGCAAGGAACTTGCTGAAGAATTGATTTCTCCAGATGCTGTTTTTTATGTACCTATGCAAAAAGAACCAATGAATGGTCCAAGTGGTTATCTCTCCATAATTCATATGATGAGATCTGGTTTTTCCGATATACAATGGACTGTTAAGGAGCTGGTAGCAGAAGAGGATCTAGTAGCTCATTTTGTCATGAAGGGCACACAAGACGGAGAGTTTCTCGGGTTTCCACCAACGAGCAAAAAAATCGAAGTAAATGCAATGAATTTTTATCGGATCTCTAATGGCCAAATTATTGAAGAGTATGGTCAACCCGATATGCTTGGCTTGCTTCAACAAATAGGGGCAATTCCAAAAGCATAATTAGATTAAAGTCGAAGAGGGACTGCATTTTGCACTCCCTCTTCTTAGTGATTTTACAATTAGGAAATATAAACTACTAGTTTTAGCCTAGTTTTTGCGAACCATTGAACCACACGGATTGGATTGACAAGGTATCTGAAATATTAGTGATCGGATCACCGTTTATAAGAATAAGATCAGCACGTGCACCTTCGGTAATCCGGCCACGATCATGTAGACCAAAGCAACGGGCTGGTTTGGAAGTAGCCGACTGAAGAGCTTCAATCGGAGTGAACCCAGCCTTCACCAGCAGCTGCATTTCATGGTGAACACTGGCCCCATGAGCAAGGCCACCAAGGTTCGGAACGGGAACCGGTGCGACATCCGTCCCTACAAGAATATCAACTCCGGCACGGTGAAGATCCATCACATTCTTAAAGCTGTTCTCCATATTGCCTTGTGGGAATGTATTGAAGCTTGAGTTCAAGATATCGATCCAATCCGGACTTAATTTGGAATGAACTCGTGGATCATTAGCCAATTCTGATGCCGGATTACCTATAATCGATGAATTCAACACCAAGCACGGTGTAACAAAAGCTCCAGAATCAGCTATGGATTTGACCAATTCGGACGTGTACTCGGGTCTGTCGATAAACAAGTGGCCCAAACCGTCGACTCCAAAATCGATGGCTGCTTTCGATGAAAGAGCCGTCAAAACGTGGGCAATGACCAACTTATCGAACTTGTGCGCTTCAGTAACGGCTGTTTTTAGAATCTCGTCACTTAGAACAGGCAGGCCAGGTGCACCCATAACCGTTCCCTCTTCAATCATGATCTTAATATAGTCGGATCCATTCTCCACTTGGGTATGCACATGTTTGATCGCTTCTTCAACCGTTGTCACTTGAGGTATTTCGTCGTGATCGTGAGCGTAGGCGGCCAACATTGCTTCCCGGTCTTCCTCCGATAACTTCTCTAGTTCCTTTAATACGAATTCAGGTATTTCATCTCCATCAGGCAATAATTCATCTGGGTGCCCACCAGGAGCGGTAATCGCTGTCCCAGCAGATCGAACGTCTGCGATGTCATCCACATTTTTTAGCTGAATTTCGCGCCCTCTTTTCGTAAAATCGCCGTTCATTTCAAGTTCTGTTGTAACACCGAATTTTAAGGCATCTCGTAATCCACCAATGGAGGTATGGACATGTGCATCAATCAGACCAGGTATTAATGTCGCATTTTCTCCATCGATAATTGTTGCGTCACTTGGGATGTCTCCGCCCACTGAGATAATGGACACTCCTTTAATGACAATATGTCTGGGAACAATAATTTGATATCCATCAAAGATTCGTACATTTGTAATCGCCGTAATTTCTTCTGACCCAGCATTCTGATTTAATTTTTCCATCATAACTCCTCCTAATGTGTTTGTGATTCAACACTTCGGAGTATAACTGTTAGATATCTAACAGTCAATAGTCTAACTGTTGTTTGACAAGCCTACTGGGATCACTGTATATTTTAGCTACTTACAATTAGATTCCTAACAATTACAGAGGGGACGATGGACGGTCATGCATTCCCGAGAAGATACGCCTTATATGGATTTGTTTCAAATTATCGGTCTTAAGTTAAAGAAAAGAGCGGATGAGAGTATAAAAGAGCTAGGATTAAGTTCTCAACAAGGAAAAGTAATCGATTATATTTATGAGAATCAAGATAATCATATTATTCAAAAGGATCTTGCAGATCGGTTTCATCTGCGTGGAGCAAGCGTTACAAGCATGCTTCAAGGTCTAGAGCAAAAAGGTTTCATCGAACGTAAAATCCCGGCCAATAATGAACGGCAAAAAAATATTTATGTATTACCAAAAGCGGTTGACTTGATTGAAGACTTCAATAACTCATTTCAAAAAGTGGAGGATGAAATCGTTCAAGCCCTTAATGACGAGGAGAAGCAAATCTTAAAGAAATTACTGATCAGAATTAATGAACGCATATAATAGACGGGCAGGAGAGGTAACTGGTGGCCATAGAACACTGATGATATTGATTTCTCATCAGGAATTATTACTTACAATGGAACGGAAATCCTGGATCAAGAAGATATTTTTCAAGTCAATACTGCATCGTTTGAAAATCTTTCTATTTAAGGCGGTATATTAATGAACAAACTTGAAATTAAAGTATCTAACTATAATCCCAAGTATGCTGAACATACAGTGAAAATGTGGAGAGATAGTAAGGAACGGGCAATTGGTCAGGCTGAAACCCATAGCTTCGAAAACCATCTATATTTTTTAAATCATATACTATCTAAACAGTATCAAATAGATTTAGCGTTAATTGATGAAAAAGTAGTTGGAATGATTGCCTATAGTGAAACCGAGATAAGCCAACTTTATATTCATATTGATTATCAGGGGAATGGAATAGGGCGAACCTTGCTTAATAAAGCAAAAGCACAAGCAAATGGAAAATTAACTTTATATACATTTGAAGTGAATAAAAATGCCCAAAGATTTTATGAGAATAATGGATTTGAAATTACTGGTAGAGGACAAGAAAATGAAGAGAATTTACCTGATATACGATATGAATTGAAGTTGTAAAAATCGAATATAAAGTTACTCTCAAAAAAGTGAACAGTCTGCAGGTTAGCTGGATGCTTGACCACCCAACCAATTCACTGGAAATGTAATCCCATGTATTTATCATCTTGACAGTAATTGAGTCTGACTCGTAATATTTGAAGTGGAGATGTAGGAAAGGGGACTCGCCGGACAATGTGGACTTCCTTGTAATGGTTATCTAAACTGGATCGCTCGACTTGGTGTTTTGGTTATAACCACACGCCTGGTTTGTGATGCCGATCCGCAATCATTCAAGGGACGCGAGGAACCGTTTGAATCAAACCCGGGCGCGGATACTTGATGTATCCGCTTTTTGTTATACCTAGGATAATTCCATCTCCAATGAAAAATGGTTTTCTCCCTCCCTTATTAAACGGAGGTAATAAAATGACCAAACTATACGGAAAAACCGCTATTGTGACAGGCACAAGCCGCCCCGGAGGTATTGGAACCGCTGTCTGCCGCACGTTGGCACAAGAAGGCGCTAATGTGTTCTATACCCATCTGTACGATTACGATAAAACAGAGAATCCGGGGGATGCCGACAAAAACTGGCCGGATTTCTTTGCCGAAGAACTTCGCTCCTATGGCGTTAAGGTAGCGCATATGGAGGTCGATCTTACCGATCCCAATTCTCCAGCGCAACTGCTTGATGCATGCCGATCGGCTCTCGGGCTGCCGACCATTCTCGTCAACAACGCTACCTACAGTGTAGCAGCTGATTTCCGTCAATTAAATGCATCATTGATCGATGCGCACTGTGCCATGAACATTCGAGGTACATTCATGCTATCGGCCGAATTTGCGCGTATGCTGGAGGTTGAACTGGCCGTCCATCAGGACCTTTGCGGCGGCCGGATCATCAACCTCACGTCCGGTCAAGGTAAGGGGCCGATGCCTGGCAATCTCGCTTATGCCGCAACAAAAGGCGCTGTCTCCACCTTTACCGAATGTCTATCTGCTGAACTGGCTCCGTTTCACATTACTGTGAATGCGGTTGATCCCGGGCCTACTGATACGGGTTGGATGTCAGAAGAAGTGAAAAAAGCTTTGCTACCGGGATTTCCGATGGGCAGGATCGGTCTTCCTGAAGATGTATCCCGTCTGATTGCTTTTCTGGCAAGCGACGATTCCCAATGGATCACCGGACAAATCATTCATTCTAGAGGTGGTTTCTAATTTCCATAAAACCAAAGAAGGCCGCCGATCAACAGGATCGGCGGCTTTATTCGACTACCGGATGGATACTATGCTTTGTGAAGAAGATGATGCAAAGGTGGCGAAAGAAGCTTTACGTCAATACCCAATCAATTGGGTAAAACTTGTCGTCTCCGCCTTTTAACGTCTTCGAAACGCTCCAGCGCGCGCCAGAGCATAGAAAATCAAGAGAGCAATGATTGACCCGACGATCGCGGGTATGATATGAAATCCACCCACCACCGGCCCCCTCGGTCCCAACAGTTCATACCCTAACCACGATCCAACAAAGCCAGCAATGATATTTCCAAGTACGCCTCCCGGCACGTCCCGTCCAATCAGATTTCCACTTAACCAGCCAATTAGCCCACCGACAATAAGTATCCAGATTAAATACACGAATTGGTCTCCCTTCCATTGATTTATTACAAGTTATGTTTCGTTAGGGGGAATGTTGCGGATCATCTGCGAATCGACCACTAAACCATTTCCATTTTAATCCAAGGGTAGTAAAATCGGTTGTACCACCACTAGTATGAATGCTGGTGCAGATGGGGATGAAGATGGCCAGTATAGAAAGGAGGCGCTCAGGTGTTTATGTTTCGAAGTCCTTTTATTACAGCCTTGTTGATGATGTGTCTGATGTCAGGCTTGACTGCTTGTTCTGAGTCAGAGCAAGTGGAAGATAAGAGTGCTTCGACAAAGGCTGACGTCACGGAGCAGATACAGAGCCTTAATCTGAATCTAGAAGAACCATCATGGAAGCTGGATACCACCCCCGTGAATCTAACGTGGTTCGTTGGAGCCGAATGGTACGGGCATACTTGGGGTGAGAGCCTGACTTCCAAATATGTCACCCAAAAAACAGGGGTCAATATCGAATTTGAAGTATCAACTGGTGAACCAAGCGAGATGTTATCACGAATGTTGACGACCGGTAGTCTGCCGGATCTGATAACTATCGGCTCCTGGGAGAGTGCGGTTAACAAACTTCGGGAGAGTAATCTCATCTATGCCTTGGATGAGCTAGCAAACAAGTACGATCCTTACTTTTACAAGGTAGCAGGTGATGGTTCTCTACAATGGTATCGGCAGGAAGACGGCCATACCTATGTCATCCCCAATGATGCGTACAGTCCCGAACAGATGCGTTCAACCGGCTTGACGGGAGCGAACCAAACCTTTCTCGTACGAAAAGATCTGTATGAGTCGATGGGCAAACCGGACCTTACCACACCGAAAGGTTTTCTAAATGCATTGCAATTGCTGAAGAATCAATATTCTGTTTATAAAGGTCAGCTGATCAGTCCGTTTTGGGCACAGGGGAATGCATCCTATGGGATGACCGAATATTTGCAAAATCTGCTTGCGATCCCCCATGAACAGAACGGTAAAGTATACGACCGAATGACAGATCCGGATTATATTGAGTGGCTGAAAACATTTCGTATCGCTTACGAGCAGGGCCTGATTAATGTTGATTTTCTGGTCGACTCCAGTGCACAGGTGCAGGAAAAAACCAACCAAGCCCAATATTTTATGATGATTCGGGAATGGACAGACATATCGGACCTTAATTCGAAATTGGAAGTCCTTACGAATCAGAATTCATACTATATTGCTGTAGATGGACCCCGGAGCAGCAGGGGAGAATCCGCCAAACTGTTTCCCGGCAGCATGGATGGCTGGATGGTTACGTTGATTAGCAAATCCACGGAAAACCCTGAACGGGCCATTCGATTTTTGACCTATCTGGCCAGCGAAGAAGGCCAAAGGGATATATTTTTGGGCAAAGAAGGTGAAACCTGGGCGATGAAAAACGGCAAACCGCAGTTGACTGCGGCGATGGTTCAGTTGTATGACACGGATAGGGAGCGGCTGGAAAAGGAATATGGCATTATGGATACCTACTGGATGCTGCGAAACCCTGCTTTCGTTAACAAGTGGAGACCAGAGAATGCCCCATCCATTAAGCAAATGGAGGAGTTCGCCAACCAACAGGCCGATCTGGACAGCGGCATCTATAAGGGACTAGATCCTGTAGGAGATTCCGATATAGCGTTAGCCTGGTCACGTATTTCTCAGAATTGGGAAGAAGTACTGCCAGAGCTGATTACAGCGAAGGATGAAGCTGCCTTTGACAAAATTTTCGAAAATTTTCTGATACGTCGTGTGAACTACGGCTTTAACCAGGTGATGGAATATCGCCAGGCTGAACTGGAACTGCGAAAAGCCAAGATAGCCAGATAACCATTCCCTAATACATTGTTACCTACGTGATAACTAGTAATATACGGTATAACAAAGGTGGTGAATACATCAGAATGAAATACCTACTAACGAGATTGAGGAAGCTTTATCGCAATGCCAGTATATCCCAAAAGCTGTTTCTGGCATTTAGCCTAATGATTGCTATACCTGTTATTTTGATATCCTTTGTGTATATCCGCATGCAAGAAACCCAGCTATATAAGGACGCTATGGCAACGGGCAACAGCCACGTTTCATGGCTGAATGAACAATTGCGCAGAAGAATGGATATGATTGAGAACGCTTCCAATACAGCCCTTACTCAAAAGTCATTTGTGGATTTTATTCATTCCAATATGCTTGTGGATGGACTGCGTCTGGTGAAGTTTAAGCAGAACCAGTTTGAGCAAATGCTTAATATCATTCAAAGCAATGCGATGATCAGTGAGCTTAGCTTTTACGTCGATAACCCAAACTTGTACGAAATCTGGCCTGAAATCTATCACTATAAGAAATTTTGGCCGCAGGATTATTGGATAAAGCTACGGGACGAAGGTGGTGCGGCTTACCGTTTATTTTCTTTTAGGGATGGTGAACACACTTTATCCTACTATCGTCTGGTTCGCCTTCAAGGTCAGGAACAAAAACGCCCTAGTATTATGGAAGTGCGAGTCCCGCACAGCATGTTTTTCAGCGACCTGCTCCAGGAGAGCAAGGGGGACTTCTTTTCGGTATTGATGAACGCAAGTGATCCTCCTCAGTATGTTTACAATCCCCAGCATGAGTTTTCTGAGAAGTACGGGCAGAGGATGGAGGAGATCCTTGGCAGTATTCATCGACAGCTGGATATATTGCCGCAGGAAAGCCCGCTTCAGGTTAAGGTGGGAGATCAGAGCTTCTATGCATTGTATCGATACATCGCTCCGTTGAACACTTATGTGGTTGAGATTGCTTCCCATCAGGCATTGATGAAGGGGCCGCGCAGTTGGTATGCATTTGTGGTAACGATTACATTATGTGTATTGCTGCTGATTATGCTACTCGTATCCCAAACGACACGGCGTATTTTCCGGCGGTTGGACAGCGTACTGATATCCATGCGTCAGGTACGAAAAGGCGAGCTGGATGCAATGATTGATACAGGCCTTGATGAGAACGAAAGAGGGGATGAAATCGATGAGGTGGCGGTGAATTACAATAAAATGTTACATGAGGTCAAACGTCTAATGACACAAGTCGTGGATAAACAGTTAATTGCCAAAAACGCACAGTTGCACTCCCTGCATTCGCAGATTAATTCTCATTTTTTATATAACGCCCTGGAATCGATCCGTATGGTGGCAGAGGTACAGAGGCAGCCTGCTATAGCCAATTCATTGGTGTCGTTGGGCTCCCAACTACGTTACAGCATGCAGTGGCGTAGCGATACCGTTGCTCTTCGTGAGGAGCTTGCCAATATCCAAAGTTATATTGAATTTATCAACTTTATGGAAGGCGGCAGTATCGTTATGACGGCCGATCTTCCTCAGGAGATACTTCGCTACTCCATTCCCAAGATGTGTATGCAGCCCATCGTTGAAAATGTAGTTCATCACGGGGCACCTTCAGGCGGCAGGGTATCTATAGAGATTACCTTTTCTGTGGAGAATGACAGTCTGCTTTTCATTAACATAAGAGATGACGGAGTGGGGTTAGAGCCTGAGATGTTACACCGTCTTCAGGCAGTACTGCGGAGCGAATCGGATACACCGATGGTGACTAGCAGGAACGGACTTGGTTTGGAAAACGTGAATAAGCGGTTGCAGCTTCATTATGGCAAGAATTGCGGTCTTTGGATTGATAGTGTGCAAGGTGCATATACCTGCGTAACGATACGCTTGCCTTGGGAAAATGTAAATCTTGGAGGGTGGTAGAGCATGATTAATATCCTGATTGTGGACGATCAAAAACACATTCGTGACGGCCTGCAGGCCATGCTGCATCAATTTCCTCTGGAGCTGAACAACATATACTGTGCCGTGAGCGGGATTGAGGCGCTGTCCCTATTGCGGCAGCATTGCATTCACATCGTGATTACCGATATTATGATGCCGGATATGGATGGGTTGACGCTCATGGCTCAAACCAAAGAGGAATACCTGGATGTGGAATACCTCATTATCAGCGGTTATAGTGATTTTACATATGCCCAAAAAGCGATCGGGCTTGGTGCAAAGGGTTACTTGCTCAAACCTTTGAAGCGAGAGGATCTGCAACATTCCCTGGAGCATGTATGGCAAGAGATCCAGACACGGCAGGCACTTACGCATAATATGCAGCGTGTATCCCGCCTCGCCCAAGAGACCGATCGTAAAGAATTAAGAATGTTTATGCAAGGTGCGTTAAGTGATGACGCATGGATCCTTCAGATTGAGGAACAAAATGATGCGTTATGGCGTAATTATCGCCTAGCCCTGCTGCGGGAAGAAGTTTGCATGAACCAGCCCGGAGCCAGCAGCGCCCATAGCATGGAAGCCATTGCTTATCGTGTGTTTGGCAGACAAAGTTGTATTTGCCTGCAACATCGCCCATACCTGATCCTTGCGGTGGATGCGTCCATAGATCCAAGTGTTTTGCCTGCAGCGCTCAAGGAAGGAAAGATCAATGCCATAACGGCCATGACTAACCCGATTCAGGGGTTAAAAGAACTACCCGACAGCTATACCCAAGTGCTTGAGCTCTATCGCCACAGTTACCTGTTTCCTGATCAGTATAGTATCTTCCCAGCACATATTGAGCATATGGAACAGCAGTGGCAACTTCCCTATGAAGACTTATACGAATTGTTCCAGTCGATTGGAACAGATAACAGCGGAACAATTACTCAGGGTATTTCTGCAATATTTCACAAAAAGGTGCTGCAACGCTATCCTATTCGCTATACCCAACAGCTCTGCGCCGCCACTGTTCAGATGATGGAGGAATACGAACGAGTTATCCACCCTTATATGGGGGAAGAAGTGCTGGACCTTGAATCATTGCGTAATCTCTTTGATTATCAAGGGATGCGTGAGTATATACAAGCACTGCAACAGCAGCTGCTTCGGTTGAATCAGTTATATTATGACTATAAGTGCAACTATCGCCATTCGCAGGATCTAAATGAAGCCATTCGTTTTATACACGAGAGTTACCACAAACCGCTGGACCTCGCGATGGTATCCAATCATGTATCGCTTAATTATGCCTATTTTTCAAATCTGTTTAAGAAGAATATTGGTAAAGGTTTTGCTGAATACCTACGAGATGTGCGTCTGGATAAAGCGCGGCGGCTTCTCGCCGAAACCGATCATAAAATTGTTGAGGTGGCTGCTATGGTTGGATATGAAAGCTACAAAAGCTTTACACGCGCGTTCCGACTTGTGATGCAGATCCAACCCACAGAGTACCGACAGATGATGCGGCAGAAGGCAGATTGAATCAAAAGCCAAAAAAATGGGATACCACAAAAACAATTGTACCTTTTCAGCGAATTAACCTATTCGATAGAATAAAGATATTCCCCTATGTAAGCAATTTCCTTAATGCACATGTATTGGGAAAAGCTATTATTCTATTAAAGGAGGGCAATTATGAAACCATCTCACTTTACGGCGAAACGGTTTATGAAAAAGGGACTCGGTATGTTCCTTGTGGTTGTGATGCTGGCTAGTATTGGCATACTGCCAGCTTCAAAGGTTCAGGCAGCGGGAACTACCGTAACCTCAATGGAGTACTTCTCATCAGCAGA
The DNA here is from genome assembly GCF_000517845.1 of Paenibacillus sp. FSL R5-192. Taxonomy (NCBI): domain Bacteria; kingdom Bacillati; phylum Bacillota; class Bacilli; order Caryophanales; family Paenibacillaceae; genus Paenibacillus; species Paenibacillus sp. FSL R5-192. The sequence goes on from NZ_ASPR01000049.1 coordinate 40,378, forward strand.
CGGGCCTGTTATTTCAAAATCAGGGGTTGGCAAGGCCAGCTACGGATTTGTTATGCCTAAGTTCAATGGAGGCTCCGCGACATGGAATGATGTTCACAGTGATGTGGGCGTTAATGTAAAAGTGGGCAACAACTGGGTTGATATCGACCAGGCAGGCGGTTATATCTATAACCAAAACTGGGGGCACTGGAGCGATGGCGGCTTCAATGGTTATTGGTTCACCCTCTCCGCAACAACCGAGATTCAGCTATACTCCAAAGCGAATGGTGTTAAGCTGGAGTATCAACTTGTATTCCAAAACATCAACAAAACAACCATCACAGCGATGAATCCGACACAAGGTCCACAAATCACAGCAAGTTTCACAGGCGGTGCAGGCTTTACATATCCAACGTTCAACAATAATCCTGCGGTCACTTATGAAGCTGTTGCGGATGATTTGAAGGTGTATGTCAAACCTGTAAACAGTAGCACCTGGATTGATATTGACAATAATGCAGCCAGCGGCTGGATCTACGATCACAATTTTGGCCAATTCACGGATGGCGGCGGTGGGTACTGGTTTAACGTAACGGAGTCGATCAATGTCAAATTGGAATCAAAGACTTCTTCGACTAATCTTGTTTATACCATTACGTTTAATGAACCTACAAGAAATTCATATGTCATTACGCCATACGAAGGAACAACCTTCACAGCAGATGCGAATGGTTCCATTGGGGTTCCGCTTCCCAAAATTGATGGAGGGGCGCCAATCGCCAAGGAACTGGGCAATTTTGTATACCAAATTAACATGAATGGGCAATGGGTTGATTTGAGTAACTCCAGCCAGAGCAAATTTGCATACTCCGGTAATGGGTATAACAATATGTCCGATGCCAACCAGTGGGGTTACTGGGCCGATTATATCTATGGTCTTTGGTTCCAGCCAATCCAAGAAAATATGCAGATCCGTATCGGATATCCGCTGAACGGACAGGCGGGTGGAAATATTGGCAACAACTTCGTCAACTATACTTTCATCGGCAATCCAAATGCTCCGCGTCCGGATGTATCCGATCAAGAGGATATCTCAATCGGAACGCCAACCGACCCGGCAATCGCGGGCATGAACCTCATTTGGCAGGATGAATTCAACGGAACTACGCTGGATACAAGTAAATGGAACTATGAAACAGGATATTATCTCAATAACGATCCCGGTACTTGGGGATGGGGAAATGCAGAACTGCAGCACTACACAAACAGCACCCAAAATGTATATGTACAGGACGGGAATCTGAATATCAAAGCCATGAACGACAGCAAATCTTTCCCACAAGACCCGAATCGGTATGCACAGTATTCTTCGGGAAAGATTAACACCAAGGATAAACTGTCCTTGAAGTACGGCAGAGTAGATTTTCGTGCCAAGCTTCCTACAGGTGATGGGGTATGGCCAGCACTGTGGATGCTTCCAAAAGATTCAGCATACGGCACTTGGGCTGCATCAGGTGAAATTGATGTTATGGAAGCGAGAGGCCGTCTGCCTGGATCAGTAAGCGGTACCATACACTTTGGTGGACAATGGCCCGGGAACCAGTATTCGGGCGGCGATTATCACTTCCCGGCGGGGCAAACTTTTGCCAATGATTATCATGTATACTCAGTAGTATGGGAAGAGGACAATATTAAATGGTATGTAGACGGCAAGTTTTACTATAAAGTCACTAACGAGCAGTGGTATTCCGCAGCTGCACCGAATAATCCGAATGCACCTTTTGATGAGCCGTTCTACCTCATTATGAACTTGGCAGTCGGCGGAAACTTTGACGGCGGCCGTACCCCGAACGCCTCCGATATTCCGGCGACTATGCAGGTAGATTATGTACGCGTGTATAAAGAACAGTAATTTGCGATTTCGGATAGAGCGAATGAAGATCAGATGGAACAGATGCTGGGCAAACCGGAGATCCTGAAATCTCATACTCTATAATTGGCTTACGACCGATTCCCAATATTTCTACCTGGGAATCGGTCGTTTAATTTTAGACTTGATAATGTAGTTCATCGGCTGCAACTCTTGTCGAAGGACAACATCATTAGGAGGAAATATGAATCAGAAAGAATTTGAATCAGTCATCAATCTCCCTGCAAATATTCGTTATGAATACTTCATCAAAAAAGTAGTGGATTCAGAAGAAGTGTGGGGGCTTTATGAGAATGGTTGGTCAGTTACTGAAGATGATAAAGGTAATAAATTACTTCCATTTTGGCCTAAGAAAGAATTCGCGGAATACTGTGCAACTGATGGTTGGGAAATTTACTCAAGTAAAAGTATGGATTTGTACAAGTTCATAGACGATTTTCTACCCAATTTAAAAAAAGAGGGTTTTAAACCTTCAATATTCTTAAATAATGCTGATTCTGCTGTATTAGAAGTCGATATACTAATTGAGGATTTAAAGACAGAACTTGAAAAATACTAACAGGATTGTTAGTGGCCATTCCCACGAGCCAAGCCCTCCTTTTACAGGCTTGGCTTGTTTTACATTCAGATGCAAGTAATAATGCAAAGTGTACTTGACACATAATGCAAAGTGAACTATGCTAAAAATGCAAAGTAAACATTGCAAGGACGTGATCACTTGAAGACAAGAATTGCAGAACTGCGTAAGCAGCATAAGCTGTCACAGGAAGAGCTGGGACGAATTGTTGGTGTTACCCGGCAAACCATTACCTCTCTTGAAAGGGGAAAATACACGGCTTCCCTTATTCTTGCTTACAAAATTGCCAACTTTTTTGGACTCGCCATTGAAGATGTTTTTGATTTCAGCGAAGTGGAGGAAATGTAAATGGACAAGTACAAGATTAAAGTAAAAACTCGCAAAAACGTACTGTCACTGGTAGCGACTGCTACCCTATTGATCTATGTAGGACTTATATTTTACCGAGGTGGACTACCCGATTTACCTAGTTTTATAAAGGGATTTCACACAGGAGCTTTTATCGGGGTTGAAGTGGCCGTCGCTTTTTTCCTCGTCAGGTATATAAAAGCCAGTAATAATGAAGCCGAGCTGAAGAAGCAGTATATTGAGGAGAATGACGAGCGGAGTGTAATGATACTCCAGAGAGCCGGCACACTCAGCACAGCAATCATTCTCATTGGTATGGGCATTGCCTCCGTGATCGCCGGTTTCTTTAATCCCTTGATATTCTATACCTTACTAACTTGCTTATTATTTGTTTTAATCGTATTTTTTGCACTGTGGATGTATTATGCGAGAGAAATTTAAGGTTTAGATCAAAGCAGTGGAGAGAGGTGAATGTTTACCGGATATCGATTTACGGACAGGTTATTTTCGGTATATGGTATTATTTGTTTGATGGAGTAAACTAAAGCTTGAGACAAACATCAGTCAGTGTTTTCCAAAAAAAGGTAAGCATAACGATCAAAGTTTTAAAAGGGAGTGAACTATATTAATATACAGCATCCCTATTTACGACAAATTCAGCTTAAGCGGCAACAAGTACCCACCTATAATCGTTACCCCTTTGATTTGGCGGTCATTCGAAACCTAAATACTCTTGATTTTCACCCCAAGGTAACCTATATCGTAGGTGAAAATGGGATGGGCAAATCAACACTGATGGAGTCCATTGCTGTCGCATGGGGATTTAACCCGGAGGGTGGGACGATCAACTTTTCCTTTTCAACCCAGGCTACTCACTCGAGCTTATATGAATATATACAATTGATCAGAGGTCCGCGACGCCCGAAGGATGGCTTCTTCTTCCGGGCAGAGAGTTATTATAATTTAGCCACGACGATCGATGAGTTGGACAGCCAACCATCATTCGCTCGCCCTATTATAGAATCTTACGGTGGGAAGTCCTTGCATGAGCAATCGCACGGAGAGTCGTTCTTTTCCACTTTCATTCATCGGTTCGGGGAGAAGGGATTATATATACTGGATGAGCCTGAGGCTGCATTGTCTCCCCTTCGCCAAATGGCGATGCTGACACGAATCCATGAACTTGTTTTGCAAAACTCTCAATTTATAATTGCGACCCACTCCCCAATCCTTATGGCATATCCAGATTCGATTATTTACAATCTAAAGCCAGATGGTGTCGAAGTCCAAGTATTGGAAGAAACCGACCATTATATGATTATGAAAGAGTTTGTGAATAACAAGGATAGGATGCTCAGAGAGTTATTCGAAGAAACTCAAGATTAAATCCACTGCTATCCTATAGAATCTAAAAGCTTAAGAGAGATCGTTACAAAGAAAGCGATCTATTGTCGAGATTAAGCTAACGGGAAACGTTAGCTTAATCAAACTTAATAAGGCATCAAATTGATCATCTGCTGATTTCAACTAGCGGACTGACGACAGGGATCGTTGCAGAAATGCTAACGATCCTTTTTTGTATATGTTTACGTAGGAGTATTTAAATCACGAAAAAGGGCTCCTCCGTAGACTAGGACGCCCCAAGTGCAGGTCAGCGATCACATACCTGGATATAAAGGGAAAACAGTAGGTGTTGCCCGGCAAAGTGATGTTTTTATTTTTCACAGTCCGATCGGTAATTTTGGTGATGCTGAGTATCTTACATGCTGTAGGCTTAGTAGAAGTGATTTTGTAGAACCATTCAAACGCTCTACACAGAGAAACAACGGATCGAACAGGAAGAACGGTACAACTATATTGGACTGTTATGGAAAAATAAGGATATAAATCCGCTGCTTCTATATATTTTAAAACAGAAGATTCTATTTTCTAGCATGGGTGCTTGTAGGGGGGGATGCATGTTTCATTATTTTCTGAAGATAAGCAGAAACATTGTTAGGATTGCAACTGCGAAGCATTCGTCCTAAATCGAGGAAGTATAAATATACTACTCACTATTTTCATCATCTAATCGCCGACGAAATATCAAAGCCGAAACAGCAAATATAATAAAAGATAATGTTGAAGCAACAGTAACCATCTTCAACACACTTCCTATTGGGGGGTTAAACAACAGAGCAATTGAGATGATTAAAACAGCACCTGTTAAACCCATTCCCAAAATCGAGATCGCTAAAATCTTGTTCATCAAATCACCTCACAGGTTGAAATAGAGTTTCTCATTGCATAATAATAGTTTAATACATGATGAATTAGTATAGAATGTAACAAAAAGTATAGCAAAGATTTAGTAGCGATTGCTTCCGAGAATGGGGAAGCAATCGCTATGTTTTTTTGCGGATTTTTTTATTTTTTTGTCCGCCACATGTGTACAAAAAATAAAAATGATGATACATTGAATTTAGTTTATTTCCTTTTATAACAGGGTTTTTTCGAAGAATACTGTGTCTCCTGTACGAGGACATTCGTATATCGAGGAGGGAATGGAATGTCAAGTCAAGCATTGGACCAATTTTTAAGTTCGAACATCGAAGATCTAAAGACTAAAGGTCTATATAACGTCATCGATACGCTGCAGGGTGCAAATGGTCCTGTTATTCGTATCGACGGAAAGTCCTTAATCAATTTGTCTTCCAATAACTATTTGGGACTGGCAACAGATCACCGCCTGATTGATGCTTCAGTTAAGGCGTCGCAGACATACGGGGCAGGCGCAGGGGCTGTGAGAACAATTAATGGTACGATGGATCTTCATATTGAGCTTGAAGAAAAACTGGCCCGTTTCAAAAAAACGGAAGCCGTTATCGTGTATCAATCGGGATTTAACTGCAATATGGCTGCTATATCCGCGGTAATGGACCAGCATGATGCGATTTTATCAGATGAGCTGAACCACGCTTCGATTATTGATGGCTGCCGCCTGTCGAGAGCCAAGGTGATTCGCTTTAAGCATTCGGATATGAATGATTTAAGACAACAGGCGAAAGATGCCAAGGAATCTGGTCAATACCATAAAATTATGGTCATCACCGACGGGGTTTTCTCCATGGATGGTGATATAGCAAAGCTGCCTGAAATCGTGAAAATAGCAGAAGAATTCGATCTGATTACTTATGTGGATGATGCCCACGGTTCGGGCGTTCTCGGAGCAGGTGCGGGAACCGTGAAGCATTTTGGATTGTCCGACCGCATTGACTTTCAAATTGGTACTCTTTCCAAGGCGATTGGCGTTGTCGGCGGTTATGTGGCGGGTAAAAAACAACTGATCGAATGGTTGAAGCTGAGAAGCCGTCCGTTTCTGTTCTCGACATCGCTACCTCCGGCTGCAATCGCTTCTTGCAGCGCTTCTGTCGACATTTTGATGAATGACAAAGAGCTGATCGAGAAGCTGTGGGAGAACGGCAATGATTTGAAAAATGGCTTGAGCCGGCTTGGATATGATGTAGGCCAAAGCGAAACGCCGATCACACCTTGTATCATTGGCGATGAAGTAACCACCCAACAGTTCAGCAAACGGCTTTATGAAGAAGGTGTTTACGCCAAGGCAATCCTGTTTCCGACGGTTCCGAAAGGAACCGGAAGAATACGCAACATGCCGACAGCTGCCCATACCAAGGAGATGCTCGACCAGGTGATCTCCGTTTATGAGAAAGTTGGCAAGGAAATGAAGCTGATTTAGCTGCATTCGCGGGAGTACATTTCGGGAGGAATGTCTTATGAACAAGATTTTGGTGACCGGAGCACTGGGTCAAATCGGTTCTGAGTTAGTTGTTAAATTACGTGAAATTTATGGTGCGGATCACGTCGTTGCTACGGATCTCAGGTCATCAGCCCACGAAATTACCCGATCGGGGCCATTCGAGCTGCTGGACGTGACGAATGATAAGGCGATGTTCGAAATCGCCAAGCGGTACGAAGTTGATACCTTCATCCATTTGGCTGCACTGCTGTCGGCTACCGCAGAGGAGAAACCGCTGCTTGCCTGGAATTTGAATATGGGCGGATTGATGAATGCACTTGAAATATCCAGGGAGCTCAGCTGCCAATTTTTCACTCCAAGCTCCATTGGATCTTTTGGTCCTTTGACTCCGAAAGACAATACCCCTCAGGATACGATCCAGAGGCCCAATACGATGTACGGCGTGAACAAAGTGTCCGGCGAACTGCTTTGTGATTATTATTTTCACAAATACGGCCTGGATACTAGGGGGCTGCGATTCCCGGGTTTGATATCTTATATGACGCCTCCCGGCGGAGGAACGACGGATTACGCCGTGGAAATTTATTACGCAGCCGTGACGGCTGGCCGGTATACATCTTATATCGCCAAGGACTCAAACATGGACATGATGTATATGCCGGATGCCCTGAACGCTATCATCGATTTGATGGAAGCGGATTCTTCCCGGTTGATGCACCGAAATTCATTTAATGTCACCGCAATGAGCGTGGATCCGGAGGCGATCGCTGCAGCGATTCGGGATGAGCTTCCCGGCTTTATCCTCGATTATGACGTTGATCCGAAGAGACAGGCGATTGCCGATAGCTGGCCGCATTCCATTGATGCGACGGCAGCGAAAACAGAATGGGGATTTCATGCTCGCTACGACCTGAAGGCCATGACGAAGGATATGCTTTCACATCTAAGCGAGAGACAAATGCTTCGCAAGGCTTAAAGTTATTATGAATTCGATCGAAGAGTGACATCGCTAAAAAAAGCAAGAAAGGGGAACTTATAAAAACAAAAACAGAACGAAATTGTCGAGGGACAAGAACATTGTTCCATTAAAGTCGCTATTACAGCGGCTTTTTTTGTTTTAAGGACAAGAACATTGTGTCATTTCGGATTAGGTATCTATCTAAATAGCATCATGATGAAGATCATGTGGCAAGAAAAAAGCACATGAATTTAAGAATTCGCGTAAATAACGATTTTTTTATTAGAAATAACGTTTTTCCGGTAAAGACCAATCAATCTGCGCCAACCATCGGGACGCGTATATGTGCTTACGAACTCGTCGATGTCGGTTTCGTAGATTGCTCTTGGTATCTCACGCTCATGCTTAGGAACACGAATTGTGGCTTCTTGGCAGAGGTAGTAATTCAAATGTTCGTGTCCAAATATGAAGATGTATGAGGATTTATACTTAACGGGGGATATTCTGCTTTGTAGTGGTGGAAATTACCCATTAAGCAAGTTGATTCAAAGTATATCGGACTCGCATTATAGCCACGTAGCTTTTGTCATGTGGATTCATGACAGGCTCATGGTACTTGGAAGCGTTGAGAACGCCGGAGTTAGGACAGTACCGTTATCTTCGTATCTGACTGCAAACATTATTCTATGCCTGCCTAGTTCTGACAGATCTAAGCAGGGAGTCGAGCCAGATCAGATTCGGCAAGAATAGCCTTTCTGTTCAGATCATACTAGTTTATTATCAAGTATCCTTCAGCAAGTCAACCATGTTAGAATAGTGAATTTCACTCAGTTGCTCGATAAAGTTATCTACCCTGTAGTTCTCCGGTTCAACTATCCAGAGACAAATTACTCCTACCAATCCAGATATCATGTATTCGATGCCAATTTTTATCTTCTCATCGTGGCGATGATCGCCGATTCCCGAAAAAATGATCGTTTTAAAAGCCTCTTTCAAGTAAACGGAGAAGTTTGGATAAATATTTTGAGTGATCATTGTCTTAAAAAATATCATATTGGCTTCAATATCGTCGAAAATCGTTTTTAACATGGTAGCAAACATATCTTTATCCATCTCATGAATTGAACTCACTTCCAGGCTTAAGCAAGCATTTAAACTCTCCACGTTTTCCTGAAATAACTTCTCCATGAATTGAGGTTTATCTACATAGTGCAAATAAAATGTGTTGCGATTTATCATCGCTTCTTTGGCAATGTCCTGCACAGTAATTCGTTCATAGCCTTTGGTTTGTACTAATCTCAGAAACGCTTCTTTAATGGCTTTCCGCGTTTTGAGAATGCGCAGATCCACTTTATCTTTACCCAATTCGTGCTTCCCCTCCATAAATAATAGTCAGATTTATCAAAAGTGATGTTTATTTAACACATTGAATTATATCGACCATTGAGTCTTTTAATTGTACGTTTTACAATTACAACTGTCAATTGAACTCACTAACTCATTCATAAAAGGAGAATCATAAATGAAAACACTGGCGATTGTTGGTGCAGGTAAGGGATTAGGATTATCTATTGCGAAGAGCTTTGGCAAGCGCGGCTTCCAAGTGGCATTAGTTGCAAGAAATGCTGCAAAACTGCAAGATATGGTGGAGGAACTGAAAGCGGATGGTATCGAGGCATCTTATTTCGTAGCAGATATTTTTAACAAGGAACAGATTGAACAGGCTATGACCAACATGAAAGAAAAGTATGGTCAGATTGATGTGTTGGAATTCAGTCCAACAGCAGGCAATTATCCTCCCACTTCTGTATTGGAGTTAACGGCGGAGAACGCCAGGGATGCATTTGAGGCGAATGTGGTTAGTGCCATCCATGTCGTCAATGCTGTTCTCCCTGATATGCTCGCTAGGAAAGAGGGAGCCTTGCTCTTTACCTCAGGATTATCCGCCATGTACCCTGTGTCCATGATGGGGAATATCGGTATTGCTCTTGCAGGGTTACGCAATTATGTTGCTAATCTTCATACTTCATTGTCTGCTCAAGGGATTTTTGTGGGCCACCGCTCATTAGGTTTATTGATCAAGGAGTCAGGTACCGGCGCAATTAATGATCCGGATGTAATTGCAGAGATGTGGTACCAGGCCTATGTAGAGAAAAACGTATGGGAAGAAGAGTATCCTGAGGGGGTTACCCCCGATACCATTCTGTTTTAACATTGGTGATGATTTCAGCAGGTCATAACATACAGTTGTAACCAAGTAGATGAGCTTGAGAACTAGGCATATATTTTGTGCTAAGAAACGCTTGAAAGAGATGAAGAAGCCGCTAATTTAGCGGCTTTTTTGTTTTTCGGTACAATTTCTTGTCCCGAGCCAAAGACAAGAAATTGTACCGATGACAAGACAACGCAAAAAACATCACTTCATTGTAGAATATAAGAATTATGAGATGGGCGGGAATTGTACATTTTTTCGGGGGAAGATCTTTATTATGTGTACTAGGAAAGAATAAGCGGGGCTTATACAATAACATTAGAGGTTGTAAACGCTTGCTTTTAATTCTGAGGGTGCAATCAATGAATTACCGTAATCCCGTACATGAAGTATTTTATTATTCCAATACCAAAGGAGATGCCTTATGAATCAACAACAACTACCTAAGCCCCACCAACCGCTCGTAACCCACATCTTCACTGCTGACCCGTCCGCCCATGTCTACGAGGGCAAAATCTACATCTATCCTTCCCATGACCTCGATCATGACGAGCCGAGCAACGATAACGGCGACCAGTATAAAATGGAAGACTATCATGTCCTCTCGATGAACAACTTCGATTCCCCGGTGGTTGATCACGGCGAAGCGTTGCATCTGAGAGATATTCCGTGGGCCTCCAAGCAGCTCTGGGCACCGGATGCCGCTTATAAGAACAATACCTATTACCTGTTTTTCCCGGCACGGGATCATGACGACATCTTCCGTCTGGGTGTGGCAACATCAGAGTCTCCGGCAGGCCCATTCATGCCGCAACCGAATTATATGGAAGGCAGCTTCAGTATCGATCCGGCCGTACTGGTGGATGACGACAATCAGTCATACATCTATTTCGGCGGACTCTGGGGTGGCCAGTTGGAGAAATGGCAGACTGGCAGCTTCGTGCCAGATGCAGAAGGACCTGCTCCTGACCAGCCGGCGCTTGGACCGCAAGTTGCACTGCTTAGCGACGACATGCTGTCCTTCCAAGGCAAGCCTGCCGAGATATCGATTGTCGATGAAGACGGGAATCCGATTCTGGCTGGGGATGAGGAACGGAGATATTTTGAAGGCCCATGGGTGCATAAATATAACGGCTATTACTACCTGTCCTACTCTACAGGAACCACGCATAAGCTCGTATATGCGATCGGCAAGAACCCGATGGGACCATTCACGTTCAAGGGCGAGATTCTCTCTCCGGTTATCGGCTGGACAACCCATCACTCCATTGTGCAAGTTGAAGACAAGTGGTATCTGTTCTATCACGACAGCTCCCTGTCGGAAGGCGTCAACCACAAGCGCTGCGTTAAATATTCGGAGCTGAACTACAACGAAGATGGAACGATCCAGAAGATCAATCCTTATCCGGGTGCGGAGTAAGTTAGCTGGTTAGCGGAAACAGATAAGATTACAATATAAGGCATAATACATGAGGCAGCTCCTGACGGGGCTGCTTTTTTGATAGGAGGAGGATCAGTTGTTTCACTCAAACTTGGAGAAAATCTCTGCTGAACAAAGAATACTTCAGCAGTATACTGATTGAATTAATAAATTTATCTTAATTAAACATAAAGCCTTCTTTCCTTCGGAGAGAAGGCTTTATGTTTAATTAGAATTTTGTTGACACACATATATCCTAATGGCTTTATCCAGTTGAGTGCGTGAAGCGCGTGTCGACGAGTTTTAGTAGGGAACTTCTTTTCCTGTCGAGGGACAAGAAAATAGTCCGATTAACGATTAGATGAGTATCAAAATAAAAAAGCTATCTAGAGGAGAGTGGGCTTTAACTTGGGTCAGTAGCGCTACAGGGAAATACTTAACCCATAGAAAGGGATGAAATAGTTGTTTACTTAGATACGTATTGTGTCTTATAATTTTCACAAAGATACATATCGTATCTTAAAAGTTTGTATCGCACAAGTTATGTAAGGGTGCTCGCATCTTGGTTCCAGTTTTTGCAGAAAGAGGGGACGACCGATGGAAACGAAAAAAACGCCTTGGTAGGCACCGGAATTAGAGGTGCTGGATGTGCAGCAAACGATGGCCGGCTATGGATTCAGGCAAATTGATTGGATCGAAGAACATGTTGCATACCTATATGATCCATCGTCCTGATGATCATACTTCAAATTGAAAATCGTATTCTTGCTCAAAAGGTCGCCTGTGGGCGGCTTTTTCGATGCTCAGACGAGGGATAAGAACATTGTACCATTCCAAACCAAGACGACTATGATTGATATTGAGCAGCAGCTAATTAAGGCGTAGCATCAGCCTCCTGTTGATGTAACATTTGTTAGAATACGTTGCGAAATTCGTTACGCCGCTCGACAAACATTGTCCAATTGAGGCCTCCACGAAAAAATGATTTCTCCAAAAACGGCTTATACAGACAGTTCATAATATATAACGGAACCTGTTCTTTCAAATCCAGTGGTTGAAACACATGTGATGCATCATCGTAAACGGCTCTTCTTTTGTCAGCTTCAAATGGACGGGGGTGAAGGAGTCAAAAAATACTCGTTTATTATGTTAAAGAGGTTCTACACCATTTATAGCGTTGTGAGAGGGGAGTGATCATTTTGAATACTTCTAAACAAATGATGTCTCATAATTCCAATGATCGTTTTAGTAAACTTGGAATTTATAGCGTCCAAAGTGTCTTTATTATTCTGTTCTTGCTGTTAACCCCTGTCTACTATTTGAACAAATGGGACTTTAAACGTCACAAAAAGCGGAATCCTTTCTACACCAGTAAATTGGTTCGATTGCAAGAGCGTTATCCGATTTTCTACGAATTGGCCATGTACGTTCAAAATTTTCCTATTCCTCGTAATGTTTACAAAGTTTTACCCCCTTTAAAGGGCGATGTTCTTCAGGTGGGCTGTGGTACAGGTTTATTGAACAAGTATCTTCGCAAGCAGAAGGATGTTCGTTTTCTCAACATGGATCCGAATATAAATGCTCTAAAACTTGGAAAGAAGTGGGGAAGGTTTAATTCTTATATCCATGCTTTCATTGATAAACCAACTTCTTTACCTGATCATAGTTGCGATATGATTTTGTTTGCAAGAAGCTTTCATCACATTCGCTATCACAAAAAAGCCTTCATAGAGAGCTGCAGACTGTTACGTGACGGTGGATCTATCATTATTGCGGACCCGGTTGTTCTCAAGTCTCTTTCAGGTTCTGTAACGGACGGTGGTTATATGGCGAACTCTTCAATTGATGGTGTAATTTGGAGATTTACCAAAGATACATTAATTACTCACATAGAGCGCTGTCTTCCTCCTGAATTAAAGATAGAATCAGTAACCGAAACGAGACAAGTGCATGTAACGAATTATAATTTATTTGTACCTCAGACAGATATCGTAGTGGTACTGCGAAAAAGGGAGGCTGTATACAATGACAACTAAATTTATTTATGGTGTTTGAAATCTGCAGCATTATTCAATGTTTATCCGTTGCTCAGCCAGAAACATGTCTTGCGGATAATATAGCTAAAGGTATCTCTCCACAGAGGTGCCTTTTTTTGTTTTTAGGAACCAAGTCTTGTCCCAAGCTGAAGACAAGATCATTGTGTAGGCTGCAACGTTTGTCGTGTCAAGGGAAGATGAGTTGCACGGGAATAACGGCGTTCTTAGGAGAATAGATATCATCCATTTGTTCACGTAACAGCTTTACGGCTGTTCGTGCCATTTCCTGTTCATCCTGCTGCACATAAGCTACGCCTGAAAGATGTGGATTATCAAAAGATAGCAAGTCGATATTTGAGTGAACGTTCAGAAGACTGATAGCGGCGGATGTAAGGCGTGCTGTTTCTTCGGTCAAGGAAAAGGCTGCCGAAATTCCACTGTGGTTCTGCAAGAAGTTGCTTACATAGTCCAATGCTTGCTCGCTGCGTAGAATGTCGAGAGGGATGTGACACCACAAGCTCTTGTCAATCGAGATGCCTTGATCTGTGTACGCCTGCTCAAAGCCGAGCGTGCGATCCTCGACGGCTGTATTGGCATTTTCAGGTGAGATGAGCGCAATCTGCTGATGACTCTTGGATAACAAATGGGATACAGCTTTATACGCACCGCCGTAATTGTCGGATGTAATGGTGTACGTCTCAATGTTGCGCAGATACGGTCGATGAACACACACGGGAATTTATCGAGCGACAGACGCAGTAATGATTCGTTATACTTCTCATCTTCTGTTGGAAAAACGATCAATCCCTTCACACCGAGCTCCGTTAGTGTACGAATGACGTTTGATTCGATAGAGGAGGACTCGCGCGTGATGCTTAGTACCATGCTGAGGCAGGCTTCTTGTAGGAAGTGTTCCGTGTAGTCAACGAGCTTCTGAATGACACGGGTTCTCATCGTCGGAATGATGAAGCCGATGAGCGGCATGGAGCACGCGCTGCTTGGGGATGGCGAGAAATTGATGCTAGAAACAACAAGACTAGAAGACACGAATGAGCCTTTGCCTTGTACGCGTATAATTAATCCTTCGTCAGCTAGTAGGGTTAGGGCGTTCCTGACGGTTATTTTACTTACTCTGAATTCGTCCATTAGTTCTTGTTCAGAAGGAATGCGGTCCGTTGGCCGAAGCTGCCCTGATTTAATTTTCTGTATAATGTTTTCTCGAATTTGTTTGTAGAGCGCCAGCTTTTTCAAAGAGTAGCATCTCCCCATAAACTTTATGATTTTATAATCAATTGGTTATATAAAGCTTATTTCATATATATTATAATACGGCATGTAAAGCGCTTACAATATGGAATCTGAAAATTGTTGCGAAGGGGTCTTTTCTTTGAAAGGTTAGAATTATGTTAAGGATGGTGGTGCCAAGATGGATTGTAACCGCTTAAATTAACAGAACTAACTAGTCAGCCGACTTTTCAAATGCATAACAAAAAAGAGAGGATGACGAACAAATGAAAAAACGCAGTGCTTTAATCTCCATCGTTACTCTCCTGATTATGTCACTTGTTTTTACTGCATGTGGTAGTCCTTCTGGTTCAAAAACGGAAACACAACAATTAGGCGCTAATGCCGGTGAGAATGCAACAGAATTATCATTTTGGACATTCGCAGATTTGCACGGCAAGCATTTGGATAAAATGCTGGGGTTATGGAACCAACAGAACCCAGACAAACAGATTAAGTTGAATGTAACGGTTATGCCTTACGATGATATGCACAACAAGCTCTTATTGGCAGTTACAAGCGGAAAAGGTGCTCCTGATATCGCGGATATTGAGCTTGGTCAATTCCCTAAATTCTTGGAAGGTGACAACGTTCCCCTGGAATCTTTGAATGATGTATTTACACCATACAAAGACGTTGTTGTTCCTTCACGTGTCGAGATTTACTCCAAAGCCGATCAGGTTTATGGCTTTGATTATCACGTAGGTGCTACGCTTGCTTTCTACAACACTGAAATTCTCGAACAAGCAGGTGTTGACTACAAGACAATCAAAACGTGGGAAGATTACAAACAAGCAGGTATCAAGGTTTACGAAAAGACTGGCAAGTACTTAGGTACTGCTGATACATCAGCTTCGTGGCAAGCATCGCTGCTACTAGCTCAGCAAAATGCCGATTTTACAGATGAAAATGGTAATCCAAAAGTGAACTCGCCTGAAATGATTAAAGCGTATGAAATGTTAGTCGATCTGCAGAAGAACAATGTTATTCATACGATCCCTGGCGGACAACCCGACACAGAAGAAGCAAAAGGTGAATATAACAAAGGCAACTACGCAAGTGCATTGATGCCTGAGTGGTACATGTCCCGCTTTGTAAACGAAATGAAAGACCTTAAAGGTAAGTATGCAATAGCTCCATTGCCTGTATTCAAAGAAGGTAATCCTCGTTCCGTTGGCTTAGGCGGTACTGGCACAGTTGTTACTAAGAATGGTAAAGACGTTCAGTTGGCAAAAGAATTTGTAGCCTTTGCTAAGCTTTCGAAAGAAGCTACTACAGAAATCTGGAATACACTTGGATTTGACCCAATCAACATGGAAGTATGGAAAGATGATGCAGTTACGAAAAACCCTGAAAATGAATACGTCCAATACTTTAAAACAAATGCATTTGATACTTTGAATGAAATCAAAGACGAAATTAGAGCGATTAAGTCCGTTAAAGCTTCACCAACCATCGGCAATATATTCAATACGGTTACTTTGAATGCTATCTTTGAAGATGGCCAAGACGTGAAGGAAGCGTTGGATGAAGCACAAGCAGCAATTGAACAAGAATTGAAATAAATATAATAAGTAAATGATTTGATTAAACCTGTCGGCAGGTACAGTGGTCGGCAGGTTTAACCATAGTCAAGGGAGATTGAGAATATGATAAAGAAATTTGTATACTCTCAAAAAGTTGCACCTTATGTTTTTGTATTGCCATTTATACTCATATTTTTGGTATTCTGGTTTTTTCCGCTTGTAAATTCATTCGTAATGAGCTTTCAAGATAGGATGCTGGGACAGGATCCTAAATGGATTGGTGAAGCAAATTATTCGAAATTACTCACTGATAAAGTGTTTTTGACATCTATTAAAAATAGCATTGTGTACATGTTAGGAACCTTAGTGCTGTTGATTCCTTTTCCCATGTTATTCGCCGTTATGATCAACAGTAAGTTAATGATGGGAAGAGAGTTTTTTAAATCTTCTTTCTTTCTCCCTGCATTGACATCTGTCGCAGTTGCGGGTACCATTTTCCGCCTTACATTCGGTGAGATGGAAGGTTCATTAATGAACAGTTTCCTAGGTATATTTGGTGTAGAGCCTATCAAATTTTTGAAAGACGGAAATTGGAGTATGGCAGCACTGTTAATCCTCGCATGTTGGAGATGGACAGGCGTTAATATGCTTTACTATCTATCGGGTTTGAAAAGCATTGACAATGAATATTATGAGGCTGCTTCAATTGACGGTGCATCTGCTTGGCAGAAGTTTAGAACGATCACAATGCCATTATTGAAGCCAACCACGGTATATGTTACCACAATTAGTGTTTATGCAGGTTTAGCAATGTTTACCGAGAGCCTGATGATGTTCAACGGTAACAAATCACCCCAAAATATTGGCTTAACCATTGTTGGATATCTGTATAGACAAGGGATTGAGCAGAATAAGCTGGGTTACGCAGCTGCAGTTGGTATCGTTCTGTTAGTCATTGCTATGGTTATCAATTTAACGCAGTTGAAATTTAGTGGAATGTTCAAAAAGGAGGAGGATTAAAGTGGGCAGAAGTCAGACGAGGAGTGATTTCATCTCTAGAATAGTAATTATTTGTTTATTCATTATACTATTCGTTATAATTATGATCCCATTCTACGCAGTGGCCCTATCTTCCTTTAAACCAGGTGAATCATTAGTTAGATATGGACTTAACCTAAGTTTGGATTTTGAAATCATGAGTTTTGATAATTTCATCTTTCTGTTTACTGGAGAACATGATTATTTTGTGTGGTTTTGGAACAGTATGATTTTAACAATCGTTCAAGTGGTTTTAACACTTTTTGTAAGCGCATTTGTTGCATATGGTTTTGCAGCATATCATTTTAAAGGTAAGAACTTCCTCTTTATATGTGTTTTACTCATTATGATGGTGCCTTTCGAAATACTGCTGGTTCCTTTGTACAGCCTAATTAATGATTTGGGAATGGTGAATAGCTATTCGGCAATCATTCTGCCCGGTATAGCCAATGCCGCGACAATATTTTTCTTCAGGCAATATCTACGAAGCATACCCAAAGAGATTATTCAATCTGGGCGGGTTGATGGCGCAAACGAGTATGCGATTTATTTCAGACTAATTATGCCGATTATGAAGCCATCGTTTGCAGCAATGGCCATATTGAATGGTATGAATAGCTGGAATAATCTATTGTGGCCATTCATGGTGTTGGGAGATCAGAGTAAATATACACTTCCAATCGGTTTGAAAACGTTGTTAACTCCTTATGGCAATAACTATGACTTATTAATCGTGGGCTCCTTCTTCTCCATCATTCCAATTTTCATACTATTCATTGCTTTTCAGAAATATTTCATAGACGGTATGACTGCAGGCGCTGTTAAAGGGTAATCTATATTATGATGAAACAGGTGATAAGATGGAAATCCAACAACGAGCGTCACACGACATTCAACCATTAATTGAACAGAGAGCTGATCCTTTTATTTACAGACATTCGGATGGTTATTATTACTTCGTAGCATCCGTTCCGGAGTATGATCGGATTGAAATCCGTAGAGCCCAGAACCTTGAGAAGCTTGTTACATCAACTCCTGTAGTGATCTGGAGAAAGCGCGAGACTGGTATCCTTAGTGCCAATATTTGGGCACCCGAACTGCATTTTATTGATGACAAATGGTACGTGTATTTCGCTGCCGCACACACGACGGAAACGAATGAAGGCTTGTTCGACCATCGGATGTACGTGCTAGAGAATGAAAATGCCAATCCGCTCGAAGGCATTTGGACGGAAAGAGGGCAGGTTCGTACCGAGTGGGAAAGCTTCGCCCTCGATGCCACTACCTTTGAGCATAATGGAAGCCGGTATTACGTATGGGCACAAAAGGATCCGAATATTGAAGGTAACTCTAATCTGTATATATCTAAAATGAGCAATCCGTGGACGTTGACTGGGTCGCAAACGATGATTTCGATGCCGGAATATGACTGGGAGATCATTGGTTATAAAGTGAACGAAGGCGCGGCATTTCTTCGCAAGGGTAATCGGGTATTCCTCTCTTACTCGGCTAGCGCCACCGATTTCAATTATTGCATGGGCTTACTTGAAGCCGATGCGGATGCTGATTTGCTCGATGCCACCTCATGGCGCAAGTCTCAAGCAGCGGTTTTCTCTACAGATGAGAGTATCTCAATGTATGGTCCCGGTCATAATTCCTTCACGGTGTCAGAGGACGACGAAGAGACGCTATTTGTGTTTCACGCAAGAACGTACAAGAACATTATAGGAGATCCGCTGTACGATCCGAATCGCCATACATTTGTGACAGCGCTTTTGTGGACGGCTGACGGCAGACCCGATTTCCGCGGTTCTGTTGCAGCACTTGCACGTTCTTTACAATGAACGAGTGTCCCAACAAGGTTGGTTGATGGATTTGAGTTCGTTTATCCAACTTGCCAAAGAGAGACAGTAAGAAAATCGAAGGCACCCTATTGGGTGCCTTCGATTTCGCTCTACAGATAATACTTCGAACCGTATCATAAGGGCAGGATAGTTTAACAAATAAGTCGAAGAGTTGAGTGGGGCTAACCTTGCTTAAAGAGGAAAGAGATAACGTTAAATTATAAAAATGTTGTTCACACTTAAATTAACCATGAATTAACCAAAAGTGAGGAAAAAATACTTGTGGGTTTTATTAAACAAATGGCTTTAAGTAATGATGTTGATGTTCGAAATGTTGTAAGTGTATCAGTTATGGCTCGGTTAGGCGACGATACAACAGTTCTGACTAACGACTTGAAATATCTAGGGGAACAAACAAATGTATTGTCTAAAGAAATTGAGGCGAGTTATGGAAGAAGCTGCAATCTAAAGATTCGGGAAACGATAGCTCAATAAAACCGAGGATAGGGCAGGTTATAATCAAACTGCTTAGCGACTTTTTTTATTGTCGAGGGACAAGAACATTGTTCCATTGGAGTCGCTATTATAGCGGCTTTTTTTGTTTTAAGGAACCAAGTTCTTGTCCCAAGCTAAGGACAAGAACTTGGTTCCTTTGCCGAAAAAGACAAGAACATTGTGGCATTTCGGATTAGGTATTCATCTAAATATTACTGCGAGGGAACTCATGTAGCGACATAAAAGCCTGGGAGTAAGTATTTTTGTTTTTTGCTGACAATATTGGTTGAACTATAAACATTTCACTGAGCCCGAGAGGGAAGCCACAACAGATGCAAAGGGTTCTTTATTCACTATCATTCCATTATTCTGGCAGCATGTTGTTCCCGATATTGCTGAGGCGTAATGCCGAAGTGATCCTGAAATTTTTTGTAAAAGAAGCTCAAGTTGCTGTGCCCCGTACTGCTGGCAATATCATAAATCGGGCGATTGGTATTGGCGAGCAAGAACGCGCAGTAGTTGAATTTTTCACTCTGAACCAGATCCTTGAAGGTCTGACCGGTTGTTTTTTTGATCAAGGTGGACAAATAGTTGGCATTGAAGTTGAAATGCTCCGCGGTGGATGTGAGGGTGCAGTCCATATAATGATTCTCAATATATTTCAAAATTTCAATGATCGTCACCTTGTTCTGCGTCAGTGTGCGAGGACGATTCGTGTCGTACTGGAACACACGCAGCAGTTCGTAGAAGATCAGCAGCATATAGGAATCCATCATCTCGGATGAGCCGAGTGACGGGTCATAAAATTCACAGAGCAGTTGTCTCATCAGGATAGGAATGTTGGTGTTATTCTCGGAATGAAAAATAATGTACCGGTTATGATTCTTACGATCTGAGATGGCATTCGCCAGAAAGTGAGACAGAATGCCATTGTTGGCCAGTTTGCTCAGGAAAGAAGAGGAAAAGTAACGCTTACGAATCAGAATATTAATAATCACATCTTCTTCCGTTGTGGACAGAATGGCGTGGGGAATGCCTGTATCTACAATACAGATCTGTCCGCCCTTTAGCGTGACCTTTTTTCCATTGATGATCTGGGTGCACTGACCGGAATATACGAAGCTGAGCTCAATAAAAGTGTGAATATGTAGCGGAACCTCGGCAAACCGTGTGTGCTTGGAAATGGTGATGTTGTCTTTCTCTCCAATCATGTCCGCAAAAACATAAACTTTCTGTCCTTCATGATCTACTCTCTTCAATGAATCGTAGGTAGCAGAGTGTGCAGAAGGATGAGCCTGATAATGCAGATCCCTATCCGTAAGCTTACGAAGCTTTGCATCCAATTGGTCGTGATTCATGCTCACTGCCTCCAGTCGGCTGAAGTTTGTAGTAACCTTAACATCTGAATTTATGACAGTCAATATGTACTGTTTTGATATTTCGGTCTTCATTTGAAAGCGCTATATTAAAAGTGTGAAGTGATTAAACATCTTTGTTTATATTTATATTGGTCTGTTTACGATTGATTAATGGATTTTAATGTATTGATTTATGTTTTGGTTCATATGGGATTTTCTTTATATAATATGTAATTTTGACACTTAATTGATAGGAGAGAGCATAAACAACGAAGTTGTCTGTCTAGCAGAAGGGAAGGGTTTTTGATGAGAAAGATGACCGAGGTGTTGGAAAACCGGGAGAACAATTATATTTTGCCTTTCTTCTGGCAGCATGGTGAAGAAGAACTTGTACTGCGTGAACATATGCAGATTATTGATGAGAGTGGCATCAAGGCGGTTTGCGTGGAATCCCGCCCGCATCCGGATTTTGTAGGGCCCCAATGGTGGACAGATCTGGATATCATCATGGATGAGGCGCGTAACCGGAAGATGAAAGTGTGGATTCTGGATGATTCTCATTTTCCTACAGGATATGCCGCTGGCAGAATCAAGACGGATTATCCCCAGTACCAGAAGCAGTTTCTGAAAATACATCAACAGGATTTCGTCGGACCCCAGCTTCAGGCGGGAATTCTGGTGAAATGGGCGCTGCAACGACCCGGCCAGAGAGGTATTAGTGTTGGAGTGGAGCAAGTAAAGTCGGATCATGAGGGAGAACAAAAGCAAGTCTTCTCGGCTAAAGATCGGATTGTTGGTGTAGTTGCCGCTCGCAAAACGGGACCTGATGAGATTGATCCCGATTCCCTGGTTGATCTGACCTCACAATTACATGAAGGAACGGTGCAATGGGATCTGCCTGAGGGGCGTTGGAGAATCTTTACGCTGGTTCTTACCTATGATGGAGGGGAAAAAGCAACCGAAGGATATCTGAATCCAATTGTGCCCGAAGCCACACAGGTGCTGATTGATACGGTGTACGAGGCACATTATGATCGATACAAAGATGATTTTGGATCGACACTGGCTGGATTTTTCTCGGATGAGCCAAGGTTTGGCAATGTAAAAGGACCACTGGCTTCCATCGGACGCCTAGATATGATTCTTCCGTGGTGTGAAGATTTGCAGGACATGTTAAAGCAGGAAGGATCCGACGATGATGTTATTCGTTCACTCCCCTTGTTGTGGGCGAATGCAGGTGTGAAAGGACAAGAGATGCGCTATCGCTACATGGATCTGATCACTCGATTATACGCAGAACATTTCACGGACAGATTGGGAGAGTGGTGTCGCGCCCATGGTGTAGAGTACATTGGGCATGTCATTGAAGACAATAACGCTCATGCAAGACTCGGTTATGGTACAGGGCATTTCTATCGCAGTCTGTGGGGGCAGGATATGTCCGGCATTGACGTGGTGCTTCATCAGATTCTGCCAGGCATGGATGATGGCTATTACAAATCATTCACATCCACTGGATGGGACGGTGAGTTCTTCCATTATGGAATGGCGAAGATGGGAACCTCACTCGGACACCTGGACCCTAAGAAGCACGGTCGTACCATGTGTGAAGTGTACGGTGCATATGGGTTCGGAGAAGGGCTGAAACTGATGAAATGGCTAACGGACCACATGCTGGTACGGGGTGTGAACCATTTTGTGCCACATGCATTTTCGCCGAAAAAGTATCCTGATCCAGATTGTCCACCTCATCTATACGCGAACGGATATGATCCGCAGTATCGGTATCTGCCAATACTAGCTTACTACATGAACAGAGTAAGTCATCTGTTATCGGATGGTGTGCATGTTGCACCGGCAGCCATTCTGTATCATGCAGAAGCGGAGTGGGCTGGAGAGTATATGTTGTTCCAGAAGCCCGCGAGAGAGCTTACGCAGAACCAGATAGATTTTGACATCGTTCCATCGGAACTGGTGATCTCGGCGCAGGTGAAAGACGGAAAACTCCAGATGAACCGTGAACAGTTCCCTGCCCTGATTATTCCTTATGCCGAAGCGCTACCGAGTCAATTAATTGCTCAACTGGTTGCCTATGCCGAAGCGGGTTTACAGGTCTATTTCGTGGATGGACTTCCTGCTCGAAGCAGTGAAGGAGAGGATTGCACGAGCGAGTTGTCAGATCTGAAGAAGCATAAATCTGTGAGTATTGTTGCACTAGATGAACTGGCGACGCGCCTGCGGAGTGACCATGTGTATGAGATCACCGTTTCGGAATACCAGCCCTACCTGCGTTATTACCACTACCGTCATAACGACGGTGAGGTATATATGTTCTTCAATGAAGATCCGGCAAAAGCGATTGAGACCACGATTACCGTTCCGGCTTTGAAAGGCGTGGATGAGATGTACATCTATAATGCTTTTGCGAATACACTCTCACCACTTCACACCAGGATGTATGGAAACAAGCAATCATTCTCCTTGAGGCTCGAAAAATATGAATCTGTGTTGATTGTGCAGGGGACTGCACTGAGTGAGGAGATCGCGGAAGTCTCAACTGCACATTGTTCATACACCAACCTACACGAGATTACAGGAGAGTGGAAGCTCTCCTTGGCAACGGCTAAGCAATACCCGGAATTCTCTGCATATGGGACATGTGCTGAACTTACTTCACTTGCCGTACCGACGATGTTACCCGAGTTCTCGGGGACCGTGCGATATGAAATAGAGTTCGATATGCACGAAGTACCGGCAGCAGCGCGGCTGGTCATTCATGAACCGTACGAAGTAGCTCAAGTGTGGCTGAATGGGCATGATATCGGAACGCGAATCTGTCCGCCTTATGCGTACGAAGCAAGCGGATATTTAGAACCAAAGGGCAACAGACTTGTGATTGAAGTGACGAATACGCTTGTAAAAGAACAGCAAGATTTCCTGTCCCAGTTCCTGATTCAGGAACCGACAGGTATTGTAGGTAATGTCTATTTAGAGTACTGAGAATAGATATGGAATGCACATTGAATGCACACGAGCTTATTTGTTCATTCCATATCTCACCCATGAAGGAGTGAGCAGGCATGGATCATCGTCAACTGGCAACGGATGTGTTACGCAGTGTCGGAGGCAAAGAAAATATCAATAAGGTTACCCACTGTGTAACCCGGTTGAGATTCGAACTCAAAAACAGCAAAATCCCCAATGCCGAAGAGATCAAAGCAATGGATGGCGTGCTGACCGTTATTCAGCAAGGAGGACAATATCAGGTGGTCATCGGGAATCAGGTTGTTCCCGTATTTAATGAGCTGTCTTCCCTCCTGGGAGACATGAGCAATACTGAATCCTCCAATGAGATACAAGGTGAGAAAAAAAGTCTCTTTGACCGCTTCACATCCATGATTTCCGGTGTTTTTATGCCTGTTATGGGAGCGCTTGCAGCAAGTGGTATTATTAAAGGATTGCTGGCTTGTCTATCTGCATTCGGTGCTCTGACGGCAACGGATGGAACGTATATCGTACTGAATGCTATCGGTGATGCACTGTTTTATTTCTTCCCGATTTTCCTGGGTAGCTCCGCCGCCAAATACTTTGGCTTGAATCAATATGTGGGAATGATTATTGGAAGTTCCATGGTCTACCCCGCGCTAGTGAGTTTTGTAGGCTCTGAGCAGCAGTTGACCTTCCTCAGTCTGCCGATGAATATCATGAATTACACATCATCCGTATTCCCCGCAATTGTTGCAGTATGGTTTGCATCCCTGTTAAATCGTGTTATTGAGAAGCGTATCGCGCAAGGTTTTAGATATTTTCTGGCTCCATTTATCGTACTCTTGGTTACGGTGCCACTGACACTGTTCATCATCGGTCCTGTAATCACATACCTCAGTAACGGTCTTGCTGATATTACAACGGCTATCTACAATTTTAATCCGATTCTTGCTGGACTTGTATTGGGTGGACCATGGATTCTGATCGTCATGTTTGGTTTGCACTGGGCCTTTATCCCAATCTTTATTAACAACATGGCAACTGTTGGTTACGATTCTGTGATGGGGTTACTGGCAGCGAATCAGTTTGCGATGGCAGGCGCAGCCTTGGCCTTTGGACTGAGAGCACGGGATAAACAGCTGAAAACACTGGGTATTTCAACGGGTGGCACAGCATTGCTCGGTGTGAGTGAACCTGCACTTTACGGTGTACTGCTTCCTCAAAAAAAACCGCTCATAATGGCGATTATTGGTGGTAGTATTGGTGGAGTGATCGGTGGAGCCTTTTTGTCCAAAGTTTATGCATTTGCTCCATCCGGCGTATTCGGTATTCCTGGTGCAGTCAATCCTCAAGGCATTGATCCCGGCTTCTATGGTTATGTGTTGCAAATGGCGGTGGGTCTGGTGGTTGGTTTCATTTTGACCTATCTGTGGGGATACCAAACCCGCACCAAATCCGGCGAGTTAGCAACGCAAAGCACAACGGATTCCGTATCTGTTTCCGGTATTGAGGAAACGGATGAAGGTTCAAGTTCATCTGTTACGAAAGCAGAGATGACGGTGTATAGCCCTGTGACTGGAGAGGTTGTTGACCTTGCAAATGTTGCAGATGAGGCGTTCTCTAGTGAAGCGATGGGCAAAGGAATTGCAATTATCCCTTCAAACGGAACGATTGTATCTCCTGTTGAAGGTGTAGTTACCACGATAACCAAATCAAGACATGCGATTGCAGTCATTGCCAACGATGGTGTGGAGGTTCTTATCCATGTTGGCCTTGATACGGTCAAACTGAAAGGCGAGGGCTTCTCTCTCAAAGTCCAAGAAGGTGATTTGGTGAATGTCGGTGATGTCCTGATGGAAGTAGATTTGGCGAAAATTAAAGAAAGAGGTTTTGAATTGATTACTCCGCTGATAATAACGAACTCTGACAATTATGTGTCAGTAAGTCGGATGGGGGCACAACATATTTCTGCGGGTAGTCCAGTAATTACAATAAAAGTGTAGAGGCAACTCCTTATGTTCTTTAACTCAATGAAGATGATTATCAAGCTCGCTCGCATAGCGGGCTATTTTTTTAAAGTCAAGAGATCATATAAATTGACATTAGCTCAATAACAGCACTATGTGTTATGCTGTCCAGGGACAAGAACATATTCCCATTGAAGGCGTTATTTTAGCGGCTTTTTTGTTTTATCGGTACAAGTTCGTGTCCCGAGCCAAGGACAAGAACTTGTACCGATTACCGAAATGGACAAGAAGATGGTCCGATTACCGATTAGATGAATATCTAAGTAAAAAGTACATTCAGGTAAGGCTTT
The DNA here is from genome assembly GCF_000517845.1 of Paenibacillus sp. FSL R5-192. Classification (NCBI taxonomy): domain Bacteria; kingdom Bacillati; phylum Bacillota; class Bacilli; order Caryophanales; family Paenibacillaceae; genus Paenibacillus; species Paenibacillus sp. FSL R5-192. Next base: position 66,448 of record NZ_ASPR01000049.1, read on the forward strand.
ATTAGGACAAATACACATTATACAATTGTCGCGTCAAGATGAAGCAACTGAGTTTCTGAGGGTAAACACGGGTTGCTAAGGATTACATTAGTGAGATTTCATAATAAAACTAGCCGTTGAGGGACAAGAACTTGTTCCCATATCCGATTAGACAAAGACCTAAATAATGAGTAGATACAACTCATAAAGACTAAAGTCTTATATACACGATGATTTTAGCGGAATTGTTTCCATCCACCTCATTACTTCCTGGTTCTGTTGAACTCAATTTTTCTATCATCTTTCTGATACATGGCATAAAAACATTTAAAATGGCCCCACTGTAGCAGACAGCCAGTGCAGTTCCTATACCTATGGGTCCACCAAAAATGAATGCCGTGAACAGAAGTACAACGTTAATCAGAGTTCTCGAATCTCGAAAAAAATATATTCGTTCGAGTTATTTTTTTAGTGAGAGTGTTAACCGATCGATCGGAATCGGTGCAAAATTGGTCTGTAGATACATGGCCGTTCCTATTCCTGCAACAACCAAAACGCAGCCGAAACACAAAAATTTGAAAAACAATCTGATTGTATGGTCAAGGTAATGCCAAGAGTTAGAATTAAGATACCTATTGCATAAATTAAACATTGATTTACACGTGATAATGGCATCATTTCGATAATAAATCTTTTACCATTAGATAATGCGGAATTCCATCTTCCATAAATACATCGGAGGTAGTATGGTATCCTAGCTTGTGATAAAATCCCTCTGCATGTGTCTGTCCGTGTAATTTAACTTTGGATATTCCTTTATTTTCTGCAATTTCTTCCAGTGATGTAACGATTAATTTACCGAGACCATATTCGCGATAAGGTTTTAAGATACATATTCGATCTAATTTACCTACGCCATCTCGAATAATAATTCTGCCTGTTCCGGCGGGTAGTTCATTAAAATAGACCAGGATGTGCTCACACTGTCCATCTAAATTATCATAATCATCAAACTCATCTTCAATTGGTACATTTTGTTCTTTCACAAACACTTCTTCTCTTATTTGAAAAGCGATGTTGAGCCCCTCAATTGAGTCTATTTTTTTTGATTTCATTTCTTATAATCCTTTCAGAAATTCATTTTGTAATTAAAAACAAATTAAACATACTTTTAGAATGATTATAAACGATAATTTTTTTGTTGTAAATACAACAAAAAAAGAGGAGCTAAAGGACTACGATTACAAAAAACGATCTCAATCCATGTAACCGATATGTTGACTGATCGTTCCCAAGTAGCTATATTTGATTTGGAAAAGTCATTAATCTGACTCCTAGTTTTCAAACACCTAAGAATCAATGTATTCTTTTTCAAGAACGATCGTTTTATTAAAAAGAATGCCACTGTACACGACAGTAGGGGGAAACTAATATAAGATAGAATTCTCAGAGGTCAACCACAGTAATTCGGTAAAAGAAACATTGCCATTTTGTAACATGATTTCAATATACGTTTATAAAGTGACCTAAGTTACATGGTTATTAAGCCTTAAAGTTTTAGTGATACTTTGTGACATAATTTAAGGAGGCAATTAGATGGAAAAATCAGCTTTTGAACATTTCAAATGGATTAATGAAAGCAAAGCAACCTTTGAGAATGACAAATTGATTATTGAGGCAACTGCTAAATCCGATTTCTTTAATAATTGTGGACCTGGACCCGTTTCAGAAGAAGGGATCACACCAGAGAGTCTTGCCAATGCACCTTTTTATTATCAAGAAGTTACGGGGGATTTTGTAATGCGTGCTCAAGTCTCCCATGGATTTAAGGACACTTATGATTCAGCAACACTTATGATTATGCAGGATTTCCAGGTGTGGGCTAAAGCTTGTTTTGAAAAAACAGATTTTGATACACATGCAGTAGTTAGCGTAGTAACAAATCAAACATCGGATGATGCAAACGGGTCCAATATCGACAGTGACACCATTTGGCTACAAATAGCACGAGTCGGCAATTCCTTTGCATTCCACTATTCACTGGATGGTCTCAAATATGTGATGATGCGTTTCTTTACACTACCAGTGGAAGAGACCATTAAGGTTGGCCTTGAAGCACAGGCGCCATTAGGAGAGGGTGGACCACGGACTTTCCAGAACTTCTCGTTAGTCAATAAAACTGTTAAAAATATTCGTTTCGGCGAATAACCTAAATACAACCTGCAATGCAGTTTTAATTGGTGCTGTCGAGGGACAAGAACATATTCCCATTAAAGTCGCTATTTTAGCCGCTTTTTTATTTATCGGTACAAGTTCTTGTCCCGAGCCAACAATACCTACAATGTCGAGGGACAAGAACATGGTCCCATTGAAGTCGCTATTTTAGCGGCTTTTTTGTTTTATCGGTACAAGTTCTTGTCCCGGGCCAAGGACAAGAACTTGTACCGATTACCGTATTGGACAAGAACATGTTCCTATTGCCGATTAGGCGTGTATCTAATCGTCATCTTGTCCTTCAATTCCTTAAACTAACGGGCAAGATAGTTTAAGCGTGAACCGTACCACAAGAAAGGGCAGTTTTTTTATTGTACTATACACCGATTAGGTTTGAATGCCAGACTCATTCTTTAGAATAGGACGTAACCCCCTTTGAGTAGAGGTTGTCCACTAACTTGAAAAACTCTTCTGACGATAAATCCTTTTGTCGCTGGAGCCAAAGACGAAATAAGGAAAGGGAGGTTGACAGGTAAAACTCAATCAAGTATGGCGTTAAGGCAGGGTTTTGCGGAACATTTAATTCCAACTGATTTAGAGTAATTTCTTTTTTTAAGCGTTTTAAAAAACGGGGACTTCCATAATCACCTAAAAGGGCATGGAGAACCAAAAGATGTTCTTTTTTGTCCAGACAATGGAGCGCATCTTGAACCGTATGCATCGATAGCTCTTTTTTCGCCAATTCTTCTTTTATGTCGTTCAATAAGTCATTTTCAAGAGCATCTAACAATTCGTAAATATCAGTAAAGTATTGATAAAAGGTGCTACGGTTATATCCTGACTTATTCGCGATTTCCTGAACTGAAATTTTCTCGATTGGTTTTTGGCTATATAACTCACAAAAAACTTCAACAAAGGTTTGTCTTGTTTTTTCTGTTATTTGGGGTTGCTTTTTCATGTTTTCCTCCTATTAGCGTCTAAGAATATCATCCGACAAATCATAAAAAACTGATGGTTGATCAATGAATATTGAAAATTTATAATCACATCATACAACATGTTGTCGGATGATTAAACAAGAAATGATAATAGGTAGGAGTGATTTTAATGTTAAATAAACAAGATCGAATTTTAATTTTTGGTGCAGGTGTCATCGGGAGCATGTACGCAATTAAGCTTATAGAAGCAGGGTTTGACGTTACCCTATTTGCCCGTTCTGATAGATATAAATCATTAAGAGAAAATGGCCTGCGATATATGGAAAAAGGTACAGTTAGATCGATAAAAGTGAATGTCATTGATACACTCCAAAACGACGACATATACGATTTTATTTTCGTTACCGTTCGTTATGATCGGTCCGAATCAGCGTTGTTAACGCTAAAAGATAATCAAAGCAAAAATATAGTTACGATGACTAGTAATTCAATGGGATTTTCTTCGTGGCTGGATATCGTAGGTGATAGACTATTACCCGCTTTTCCGGGTTTCGGTGGACAGATTAAAGATGGAGTATTGCATGCTCGATTTCTACCAAAGATTATAGCGGCAACTGCATTCGGAGAAATTAATGGTGTAGTGACAGAACGTATAAAAAACCTCGCAAAAATATTAAAAACTGCAAAGCTTCCTTACGTCATTAAAAAGGATATGCAAGCGTATCTAATTACACATTCGGTATCAGACATTGCCATGTTAAGCTTTTTGCATTCTGAAAATAAGATCATTGACAAAAAAACTGCCCGAACCAGAAAAATGGCACGCAAAATAACAGTCACTTTAAAAGCGCATCTCAAGGCAATACAAAAAGCTGGCGTTTCAATTGATCCACCAATGCTTAAAATGGTGCTTAAATTTCCAAACTTATTTTTGGATCTTTTCTTTATGGCATGGCTACGAACTAAAATGGTTAGAGATATGATGTTGCCGGATTATGCGAATCATGCTAACAATGAGATTGTGCAGCTGAGTAATGATTTAATAAAATTTTTAAGTCAAAATGGTATCAAATCGGAAATGGATTCACGACAAATTGTTCCTGATCGGTAAATATGATAGATTGTCGAACTATCCAAAAGCTATAAGACAACCAGATGAACTACAAATCATCCCTGATTCAGGCCATGCAATTAATCATGAACAGGCTGATCTGATCAAAATAAGGAGTTATTCGCTTTTTACAATGAATGAGCTACAGCCGAGAGAGGGAGCAAATGATCGTATTCTGCTTTAAATTGTGTTTTTTATACTTATGGGAAGTAATAGCACAATAAGAACAGAAAAGAAGTCGATCATTGTGATCGGCTTCTTCTTAGTCCTCCGATGAAGAGGTAAAAGAATATTGTAGCATTCCCGATTAGATTATTACCTAAATAGTTTAGTATTGGAAATCATATTGCGTAAAGAAAGCGAATTTACAAAAAGTCACGGAATATCATTGTATTCCTATGAAAAATTAAATGTTTTGACCACCTGAGATCTCGATTCTCTGTGCATTCACCCAGCGATTATCAGGATCGAGTAGGCTGGCAACTGCGGGACCAATGTCGTCAGGTACACCCACACGACCAAGGGGAACCATTGAAGCAAACGCATCATTGTAAGATGGCGTATCACGTACAGCGCCGCCTAAAAAATCGGTTTCGATTGCACCAGGGGCAATCGTATTCACAGTGATACCGCGGTGACCGAGCTCTTTTGCCATATAGATGCTTAGAATTTCCACTGCACCCTTAGCTGCCGAATAAGCTGAGAATCCGGGGTAAGAAACACGAGTAAGACCCGTTGAGAAGTTAACGATTCAAGCGAGTAGCGCGATGGAAGATCGGTCTGCTGTTTTTGGCAGAGCCAAAGATCAGGCAGCTGATGAAAAAATACAGTAGTAAGAACCGATCCAGATTGTTTCGACGGGGCTGCGGGACATTTTGATTCCGATCCGCAGTAGAAAGCTCTTGAATGAGGTTCATCCCAATTTTGATGCCATAACCGCCATTAGCAAAAAATATGATGTGGTGGGATATCATCTGTTTACGCTGGATACTCCTGACAATGCTACTGCGGAATGCCGAAATTTTGCTCCGTGCGGAATATAACTGGTTTGTTTCTGATATTGCTACTCCTTTATTCTATGAAATCCCTATTCCTTGGGTTGTGTCTGGATATGTAAGGAAGGAAATTGCAAAGCGTTACTATTGCAACTTCTTAAACGGCTATTGTCAGGAAAATACTGTGATTCAAGCTTGGTTAAACAAAATCCCATTATTTATTAATTTTAGGCAAGCTAGAGTTTTAGCCGCGCTCTATAAAAGCAGAGATTCTAACGCTCTATTATTGAAACATTAGATGTTGAATTTGCTCTTACAGTGTTTGGGTTTTGATTGGTACTGTTGTCAATAATCTGAGACCTATTAACCAGACCGATTCTGTATCACAAACAAATAAGGAGGATATGGTTGAACAACAATTTAGAGACTTTTCTAAAAAAATGTCCCTTTAGAACTACCTCGTTTGTTATACATATATAAACTTCATCGCGAATACCTGGGAGGTGCCTTAAAGAAACATGGATGAGGAAACCGAATACAGAATTAAAAGAGTACAAGCGGGCGAAATTCAGGACTACGTTTATATCGTTCAAAAATACCAAAAACAGATATTTATGTATTGCTGGAGACTTATTTCAAACAAACAGGAAGCCGAGGATGCTGTTCAAGACGTTCTGGTTAAAGCCTATGAGAAAATAGATCTTTATAAACCTGAGGTGAATTTCTCCGCCTGGCTCTACAAAATAGCCTATCATCACTGCATAAACATAATCCGTCGAAAAAAAATGCAACAGAAATGGAAGTTCAGACTAATGGCTCAAGATCAATCTGCCATTAGTCCTGCAGAGATGCTGGATAACCAACTCTTTAACGAACCACTAAGCCGGGCGCTTGAAAAACTAAATGTGGTTGAACGGAACCTACTGATTCTGCGCGTTTTTGAAGAAAAATCGTTTGTAGAAATAGCTGAAATTTTGAATAAAAGTCCCGATGCCGTCAAGAAAAAGTTTGCTAGAACCAAAATCAAACTCAAAAAATGGATGAAACCAAAGGAGGAAGAACTATGCCAAAATTACAACGTACTTCTCAAAACGAAAATCTGAAAGAAATGGATCTCTTGATCCAAGAGGAGTTTCAGAATTTTGATGTCACTGACAAAGTCATGACTCGGGTCCATAAGCTGGCAGTTCACAAGAGAGGCTTGCATGCCAGAGCACGAGTTCGTCAAAGATTCGTGGTTCCCGGGCTAACCGCAATGTTCGTTCTTGGAGTATCAGTGACAGGGTATGCGGCCTCGCAATATATTGAATTCCTTAACAATAAAGGAGAGGTGGTACTAAACACTGCCGCCGCAAAAGAGCCTACTGACTTTGTTACCAATTACACAAAAAGACTGGGCTTTTACACAAATCAGATTAAAGAACAATTGCAACCTGGGGATTATGTAGCCTATTATGTCAAAGATGAGTTAATTAACAACGCGGATAAATTAACCCCCGTAAAATTTGAATATAAGTGGATCGAGTATTCAAATTTCAGCAGTTTGCAAGCTGAAATTACACGGACGCAAGCTCCAGTTTTAAAATCAATAACGCAACTTCCTCAAGGGTACCAGTTTGATTACGGATACGTTTATCCTGCCGATCTGTATACAAACCATCTCTCAGATGCTGCTTACCTGAAGTTAACAGACGACCTTAGAAGACAAGCTGAATCTTCTTCGGATGGGCAACGGGTCTATATTCAAAAACTGAATTGGAATAAGGCTGATTTCTCTTTGGCACGCTATGTCAAGGGGAAGAACGTTGTAACTGTAATGGCAACAAGAATATTCCCCGACTCCAAAGTGACCATATTCCAGGACGATCACGCTAAATCCGAGAAGCTGAACATCCAAGGTAATGAGGTCTATTATATTCAATCCGATATTAAGGATAGGGAAACTAATTCCGTTCCTTACCATCGGATTGGATGGAGGGACGATCACAATCATTTTTTGTATGAAATATCCAATAATGGAGACAGAAATTTAGGTAAAAAGGATCTGGTCAAAATTGCTGAAGAGATGCTTACATCTCCTTAGTGTTCTAAACAACAAAGGGATAAACAAGGCACTTTAGACATTAGTTCTGCTTTACTGAAGGACCCAAGTAATCTTCCAGCCAGTTATAATTTGAATAATGCTAACAAAACCTATAAGGCAGTATTATTAATGGAGGAATATGTACAGGAAGGGCCATCCCACAAAGAAGGATGGCCTTTAAACTTGCCGTTGAACTGTTAGTTATTATTTGTCGCGGGACAAGAACTTGGTTCCTTTATATAGAATACTTTATCTCTAAAAGGGAGGGGAAACATTGCATAATATGATGAATAAGAGACAATTTATTGAGATGACAGTTAAAGAACAACGTTCAGTAGTATTTAAAGTTAATATTCAAGATGAATTTTTCCGTGGTGTTTCTAAAGGGGGCAAGGGTTAGATCATTAATCAACTAACGGGAAACTTTAGTTAAATAGCCCCAAATTAAAATCTTCTATTTGAAGCAAACTAAAATTAATTGCTCTTAATAGGAGGATTTTATTATGAATTTAAGTGAACTTTGGAATCATTATGAGGCAGATAAACGAATTCAAGGGTTGAGCCTGAATACATTGTGTGCGTATGCTTTACAACTCAAGATGTTGGTTTCTGATCAAGGGATTGTAGATATTTCGGGAGTAACTCTAAATCTCCTGAAGGAATACTTAGCAAAGCAATCTGATCGTCTAAAACCAAGCAGCCTAGGGCACGGTATCCCTTTTGTACGTTCCTTATTTTGCTTTACATATGAAGAAACCTATCTATCTAGCAATCCTTCTATTAAACTGCATGAGCCAAAACATGGAGAAGCGGGTATAGTTTTTGATGGAAGAAGATGTGATTCATTTAAAGATCTCTTGTCAGACCTTACGGGAAGGAGTTTAAATTAAAATAGTATGCCTTCATAAACTGTTAAGAATTGCTCTCTATAATTCAAACTGTAAGCATTAAAACAAATTATTAGGAGGGCATTAATATGAAAAGAAAGAGTTTGAAGTGGGTTGGATCAACAGCATTATCACTTGTACTGGTAACTAGCATATTACCAGTGGCAGGGGCGACTGGTGTGTCTAAAGTTAATAGAGTTACGGAAGTGAATGGAACTGTGACTACAAAAAGTGAGAAAAACAATGTATATGTAGAGAGTGAGTTCGCCACGCTAAAAAGAGTTGTATTGACACAATCTGAAGCTTTTATGCACTTCAATTTTGATGATTTTCCAGAAGGAGACATGCCTATGCCTGAAGGAGGCATGTCTATAATGAATACGGATCCGGCAGAGGCACAGAAAAAGTGGGAAAAAGAGCGTGAAGACCTTAAAAAGGTTCTTGAAAAATACGGGGTTGAGGTTCAACGTCCACGCCTTTTAAATGAAAAAGAAAAACAACTAGGGGCTGTGAAAGATGGCATTACAGGTGGCGAAGGAGTAACTAATTTCTTTGTCAGAGATCCATTCTTCACAATCGGAAATCATCTAATTGAAGGTTCATTTAAATCGGCTTACCGGAGACTTGAGGTTTTACCTGTTAGAAGTATTCTGGATAAGGAAGCAGCCCAAAATAACGTTCCGCATGTAGCTGTCCCACAACCAGACGTTTCTAAAGGAATCAACTCTGCTGCCGGTCCTTACCTTGAAGGTGGAGATATCCTCGTGTATGGAAAGACTGTATTCGTCGGTAATTCTGGTCTAGCTTCAAACAAAGCCGGTATTGATTGGCTCAGAAACTATTTGACACCATCAGGTTATAAGGTGGTTGAGGTGAAGCTAGAGCCTGGCACATTGCACCTGGATTGTGCTATCAGTTTTGTAAGAGATGGATTAATGATTGTTAGCATGGATTCGTTAGCCAATGGGCTCCCAGAAGAACTTAAAAATTGGGACAAAATCGAAGTGAGTTACAAGGATGCTCAAGATTTGGCAGTAAATGGATTGCCAATCAGTAGCAAAGTATATGTTACGGACATTGCATTCAAAAATACAATTGGAAAAGAGCTTGAGAAAAGAGGAATCAAAGTAGAATATGTTGATTACGAAATTTCTCGTTCTTTCGGTGGAGCTTTCCGTTGCAGTACACAGCCATTGCTTCGCACGGATAGCTAAAAGTTAAATCAAGTATGAGGTGAACTATGACAAGCCGGATTTTAGTGGTTGAAGATGATCAGGAAATTCGTGATCTGCTACGTATGTCTCTTGTCCGTGAAGGTTATGAAGTAACAACAGCTAAAGATGGAGAACAGGGAATTGAATTAGTAAATGAGTCATTGGATTTGGTGATTCTGGATATTATGATGCCTGGAATAAACGGACTGGAGGCTTGTATACGAATCAGAGAACGATACAATGTTCCTATTCTTTTTCTAACTGCTAAATCCGGAACTTTGGACAAAACGGAAGGTTTGCTTGCTGGTGGAGATGATTACTTAACTAAACCTTTTTCTGTACAGGAGCTTCTGGCAAGAGTTATTGCTTTGTTGCGTAGGTATACGATTTATCAAGATAAAAAGGATTATGGCGAAACATTTCTTATCGGAGGACGCTTAAAAGTAAGTGAACAATTTAACGATGTATGGAAAGGCAGTCAGAAGATTGAGCTTTCCGATCTGGAGTACGGTCTACTTAAACTGTTGATGACCAGAAGAAATAAAATTTTCTCTGCCCAAAATATTTATGAGAGTATTTGGAAAGAACCTTATTTCTACAGTTCAAATAATACGGTAGTAGTACACATCCGAAAATTACGATTGAAAATCGAAGAAGATCCAGCAAAACCAGCGTATATCTTAACGGAATGGGGAAGAGGTTACCGTTTTGGCCACTCATAAACTTACTATAACTAAAAAGTTGACTGTTTTAATAATTATTGCTCTCACCATAAGTGTTCTTTGTTTTTTACTTTTGCAGTCCATAAGCAATCGGGTTATGGATCATTATTTTACTTCTGATGAGCGTTTAAAGTCCGAATCTCAAGTTTACGTCCAAAAATTTTCAGAATATGTTTCAGCAAACGATCTGTCAACGACAGATCGTATTGCGTTTTCAGACTGGATTAAAAGTCAGAAGAGTAATTTATTTTTATACGTATTTCAGAACCAGGTGCTTCAATATGATTCCTTGTACCATGCTGATGACGAAGGAGCATTTGGAAGTCAGCCTGAAACTGATTATGATCGACGGAACTCTTACCCAGTACAATTTAAGGATGGGACAGGTAACGTTTCAATCTATGGATTTTATTTTTCTCACTACTATAATGTGGCCTACATGCTTGAAATATTGCTGTCCGCAATGTTATTTATAACCATTGTTTTATTAGGAATACGTAGAGGGATCAAATATTTACGCACAATTAATAATGAAATTCATATCCTTGAAGGCGGCTCATTAGACTATTCTATAACGGTACGAGGGTATGATGAATTGGCGATGATTGCGGAAAGTATAGAGGAACTACGTAAAGCATTTTTAGGCAGGTTAGAAAGGATAGAAAATTTGCAAAATGAGAGTAGAAATCTTGCAACCGAAATGTCTCACGATATGCGTACGCCACTGACATCTCTCATCATGTATTTAGAGTTTGCCCGTAATACACCAGAAGATTTATGTGTAGAAACAAGGTATCAAATCGAGAGTGCGTATCAAAAGGCTCTCCAACTTAAGAATCGTACAGACGATCTGTTTTCATATTTTTTATTAGATAAAGAGAGGGAGGCAGACTTAGTAACCCTTTCAGTTCGGGAATCAATTCATGATGTATTGTCAGATATTACAGCTGTACTTCGAGCGGAAGGATTTCAGGTACTTGTAAATGCCTCCCCTACGGATGTCATAATTATTGTGGATATGGAAAATATTGGACGTGTATTTGATAATTTTCTGTCGAACATACTAAAATATGCAGATCGAGAGCAAAAAATTAATTTATTTACTTATATAGAAGATCATCATTTTGTGATTTGTGTAGAAAACAAATTAAAAATAAAGAATGAATCTGTAGAAAGTTATAAATTGGGTGAAAAAATCATAGAAAAAGTTATGCATCGGATGATAGGACAATTCTCTTCATCTGAAGATCAAGAGAATTACAAGATTATACTGAAATTTAAAATAAGTCGAGCTTTTAATTAGCTGCCTAAAATTGCATGTAACGTGTTTTCGTAGATCTATCACGTTGACTGTATTCAATTCGTTCGACGATGAAGTTATGCGGGGGTTGTTACGACAAAACGGGTAATTCTGTTGGAAGAAGGTACAGCAGAGATGAAAGGGCTAATGGGCAGTAAAGGGGCTCAACGAAGCGAGCACTGGAAATCTGCCATAAGATCCAGCCACAACTCATGTTCACCTTTATAATTGGACTGATGAAGTGAAAGAGCTGAAGGTACTGGCCCATGCTGAGCGATCGACGACAGGATGCCCTGACATCACGAGAATCAATATTTTTCCAGCCCATTCCAAAATGATTTGTCGAGGGACAAGAACATATTCCCATTGAAGTCGCTATTTTAGCGGCTTTTTTATTTTATCGGTACAAGTTCTTGTCCCAAGCTAAGGATAAGAACTTGTACCGATTGCCGATTAGGTGTATATCTAAATAATCAGCATATGCACTTATTTGGGAACAACTATAAGAATAATGTTACATTAATTAAATCCAAACCCCCGAGTTAGCTGTCTATATAACAGGAGGTGAACGACAATGATCGATGCACAGCAACAAATCAACGCCGCACAGAACGGAGATCACGATGCCTTCGTATCTCTTATAAAGGATCGAACGGATAAGCTGCACCGAGTGGCTCGCCATTATGTACGGGAGTCCAAAGATGCGGAGGATATCGTTCAGGATGCCCTCGTTAAGGCTTATGAGTCACTGCAAACGCTGCAGCAAGCCGAAGCGTTTGAGAGCTGGCTTACCAGAATTGTGGTGAACCGGGCGCTCAATCATTTGAAGAAATCCAAGCGTGTTCACCTGAGCGAAGACCCGCAGGCGCAAGAGCCATTGGTCGTTAATGATATCGATCAAACCCTGGATCTGGAGCGTGCATTGGCCAGTCTGAATCCGAAGCTGCGTCAGCTCCTGTTCTTAAAATATAAGAAGGACCTGACCCAGCAGCAAATCGCCCATCTCCTGGATATGCCATTAGGTACTGTAAAAACACAATTACGGAAGGGGCTGGAACATTTGCGCAACGAAATGGCTCAAGATTTTCTCGAACGAGACCTGGATACTTTACGCCTGCAGTTAAGACAACAGGCAGAGCACCAGTTTGCCGTTTCACCGGATTATGATCTGATCGTCAATGACTATCAAGAGAACACCAGGAGGGGAACAGGGAAGGGAGAAGCGGGATTCTTATGGGTTAAAACGGGGAGTGATGACGCCGTTTCTGCCACGCTCTCCAGGGGCGGCAACTTGCTAGACTATGCCATTTCCTGGGCCTCATTGGACAACGAGACACGGATATCTGAGGAGGAGCTCAAACAGCAGGCAGAGCAATTCCTGGAAGATCATTATCCCGGCGCACTGCGTGATTTTCCGTATTGTGAGATGGAGTGGATGGAAGGGATGTTGGTGTACACACGACAGCAGAAGGCGATGGGGCTGCCGCTTCCTGAGACGGGATGCCTGATTATGGTTCATCCCGGCGGTCGCGTGGTCGGATTTAGGTACTATGGAACCGTTCCAGGGCCAGCACTCCCAACCATGATCACACCAGAAGAGGAACAGATGGCGTGTATGAAGGCGAATTTTTTGCTACATGTGGAATATTGCGTATTGGACAAAGCCGTGTACACGGATGGTGACGATCAGGTCCATCTTGTTTACGCCCCCCGAAGTAGAGGGCTAATCTATACTGCATCATCACAGGAGGAAGTTCCGACAGCCTATAGGGCAGAAGCTGTACCCTCTGACCCAAGAACTCTGGACGAGTGGCCAGGTGAGTTCCCGCCCGCACGAAGCCTAGAAGAGTGGATTGGCGTAAACAACGACCAATTTCAGTTAGTACAAGACGACAATATTGGCTCGAACACCAAGTTGATGGTGTGGAAGCAACAGAATGAAGAGCGTCCAGCCAAGAATGACCGGTCTTGGAAGGCCTATTGGGCTGATCAGATGGAGGGAGCAGTCAAGGCGCGAGTAGACAGCCAATCCGGACAACTGATTGACTTTGTTTCGCATGGTAAGCCAGATCAACTAGCTCCATTAACCTGGGATCGAGACGCATGTATAGAAGTAGCTATGGACTATGTCCGAGGACTAGCAGCTGAAATGTTGCCGTATCTCAAGCTTCTAACTGAAGAGACCGACGACGAAGATCGTTTGGAAATCATTCGCTTTGGTGTATATGTTCAAGACATATCTGTCAGGGATGAATGCTATCAACTAGCTGTTGACCGCTCTAATGGGAGGGTCAAAAGTTTGATGTCCCCCTCCATAAGGCCAGAACAGTTAAAGAAGCTGGAGACCGTGCCTTCATTTGATTACCAGACAGCCATCCTCCGATGGACGGCACAGGCCAAGTTGCGTCTGCAATGGGAACGGATGCACAATGCTAGGGTGGAAGAGTCCCCGTACGAACTAGTGTATCGAATGATTGGTAGCGAGCACGAGCGGACGCCCGAAGTGCTTGATGCGCATACGGGGAAGTTATACGAAAATACTTTTTACTGACAAATAAAAACATCTAGCCCGAAACTAAGGGCTGGAAGGCATTCAAAAGCCTGCGGACGCAGAACTGCATTTTAAAAATAGACGTTTAACACAACGTTCTATAGAAAAACTTTTTGAGAAATATGCAACAGCCTTTGGAAAGCCGGCTTTGACGGTTCATTCTTCTTTGAGGCATTCATTTGCCATTATTTAGACAAAGGGCATAAATTCATGAACCTGGAGGATGCGAGAGTCGATCAAACCGGCATATTAATTGTGTCCATTGAATTTTAAAAACGCCGAACTCGGAATATGAGTTCGGCGTTTTAGGTAGATTATACGACGGAGGGGTGGGAGTTAAAACTACAAACTCATGTCGAGGGACAAGAACATCGTCCGATTGCCGATTAGATGTGTACTTAAGTAAAAAGTACATAAGCCCTCATTAGTACCAAATAATTTTATATAAGAACATTCACATTAAAATATATTCCTTATGTAACATTTCTCAAAGAAAGACTTTTAAATTATAGTTCTCTTTTTTGTCTCAGACTCTCAATAAAAACAGGTAGTTATCTGGATAAACTTAATTGAGCGAATAAATGAAATAATTGCTTCTCGATCGTGTATGCGATATATTGCATATAAGAATAATTGTAATGAGGATGAAAACAATGCCAATTCCTAAATATTTTTCCTTACCAGTCCGTATGTCCGCAAAAGAAAGAGCGTTTTCTCAGATTCAGCGATGGATCATTGATGGAACACTGCAACCAGGTGAAAAGCTTATTGATGCGGAAATGGCTGAATCACTTGGAGTCAGCCGGACACCGATTCGGGAGGCATTTCAGTTACTCGAAGTTCAAGGCCTCGTGTCCATGCATCCAGGAAAAGAAACAAAAGTAACGAATATTGAGAAAAACGATATTTTTAAGATGTATTCAACGATGGCTGCTCTTCAGGCCTTAGCTGCTGAAATCACCGCCCAAACTATTGTTCCAGAACAGATCGAGAAACTAAGATCCATAAATTTGGAATTCGCAAGTTCTATTAAAAATGGACAAGTTTATCAGGCTATGGAGGTGGATGAGCAATTTCATAATTATATTGTGGAGCTCTCAGATAATCCTTATGTAGCTACATTTAATACATCTCTTCAGATTCACATTAGGCGATTTAAATACGTATTTTTAAAACAACCTATTACGGCTACACTAGCTTCAGTTGAAGAACATGATCAGATTATTAAAGCTTTTGAAGGCAAAAATAGCAACGATGCCCATAATTTAATGAAACAAAATTTTATTCGACCGATGCAGGAACTGAACGAAATACTTTGAAATGAGGGAAGAAACATGGAAAATAAAAAAGATCTTCGCATTCGAAGCAAGGTAATCAGTGAAGGTGCTAACCGGGTACCGAACAGAGCGATGCTGCGTGCAGTTGGATTTCAAGATGAGGATTTTAAAAAGCCAATGATCGGAATAGCAAGTACGTGGAGTGAAGTAACACCGTGTAATATGCACATCAATGATTTAGCGGTGCAAGCTAAGCGGGGCGCACGTAATAACGGCGGTGCCCCACTAATTTTTAATACGATTACCGTTTCTGATGGGATCTCGATGGGGCATGGCGGGATGTTGTTCTCGCTACCAAGTCGGGAAGCTATAGCTGATTCGATTGAAATTGTGACCGGAGCCGAGCGTTTTGACGGCGTTGTTGCAATCGGTGGGTGTGACAAGAATACGCCTGCATGTTTGATGGCTATTGGACGGATGAATATTCCTTCTGTTTATGTATATGGAGGAACCATTCAACCTGGTAATCTCGACGGTAAAAAAGTGGATATCGTTTCAGCTTTTGAAGCCGTTGGGCAATATCAAGATGGAAAAATAACAGACGAACAATTGCATAAGGTCGAATGCAGTGTTTGTCCAGGTCCAGGGGCTTGTGGGGGGATGTATACCGCTAATACGATGGCCGCAGCTGCAGAAGCAATGGGTATGTGTTTGCCTGGTTCTTCTTCGACATCAGCTATCTCAGCGGATAAAGCATTGGAATGCGAAGCAGCCGGTAAGCAGGTCATCTCACTTCTTGAACAGGAAATCTACCCAAGAGACATTATGACGAAGAAAGCATTTGAGAATGCGATCACCGTTGTTATGGCTCTAGGGGGATCAACCAACGCATTTCTCCATCTGCTAGCTATTGCGCACTCCGTAGAAGTGGATTTAACCTTGGATGATTTTGAACGAATTCGCTTGCGTGTTCCTCATTTGGCAGATCTGAAGCCAAGTGGTCAGTATGTCATGCAGGATCTGAATGATATTGGTGGTGTTTCCGGGGTAATGAAGCTATTGCTCGCTGAGGGATTACTTCATGGAGATTGCCTCACCGTAACTGGTAAAACGTTGGCGGAGAATTTAGCGGAAGCTGCTCCACTTCAGAATGATCAAGAGATTATACGTCCACTCAATAATCCGCTTAAACCAAATGGACCACTGGTTGTGCTTCGAGGAAACCTAGCTCCTGAAGGCGCTGTTGCCAAAATGTCAGGCATGAAGATACAACAGTTTTCCGGACCGACAAAGGTGTACGATAGCGAAGATGAAGCGACAGAAGCGATCATGAATGATGAAATTCAAGAAGGGGACGTATTGGTCATACGCTATTGTGGTCCTAAGGGTGGACCAGGTATGCCTGAGATGCTTTCCGTTACAGCACTAATTGTAGGGAAAGGTCTCGGTGGGAAAGTTGCTCTCATAACAGATGGTAGGTTCTCGGGTGGCTCGCATGGATTTGTAGTCGGCCATGTATCCCCTGAGGCACAAGTAGGTGGACCGATCTCTTTGCTCCAAAATGGAGATATTATCACCATTGATAGCGACATTCAGGAAATTAAGGTTGAAGTGCCAGAAGAAGAGTTGGCCGCTCGAGCGCAAGCTTGGGTACAACCGCCACTGAAAGTGAAATCCGGTGTACTTGCCAAATATGCTAAATTAGTTTCCTCTGCTTCAAGAGGTGCAGTAACAGATTTGATGGAATAGACAATTAAACATTGATGCTACATATAAAATGGGAGGGGAGAAGCTACTACAAACAACGAATGCATGAAGCGTGCTAAACAAAAAAAACGCCATTTAGAGATCAAGAATGTCGCAAGAAAAAGATGAAGAATTTAGTTTCATCATTCGAAAATGAAGTGCACCCCTTAGAATAGACATTGGATTAAACCCCTGAGTTTAGCCGATGAAATTCTAGGGGGTGTATTTTTGCTTGTACCGTTTCTCGACTTTCATTAATTGGGGGTTCGCTACGAATAGCAGGCAGGTTCCGGCTAGTGCAGGAATGTTTGGATGGAGTAAATATACCTGTCGAGGGACAAGAACATGGTCCCATTGAAGTCGCTAATTTAGCGGCTTTTTTATTTTATCGGTACAAGTTCTTGTCCCAAGCAAAGGACAAGAACTTGTACCGATTGCCGGAATTGACAAGAACATAGTCCGATTGCCGATTAGATGAATATCTAAGTATTCAGGTAAAGGTTTTATTGGGACAAATACACACTATACAATTGTCACATCACGATGAAGCAACAGCGTTTCTGAGGGTAAACACAGGCTGCCAAGCATTAAAAAAGCGAAATTTCGTAATGAAACTAGCTGTTGAAAGACACGAACTTGTTCCCATTTCCGATTAGATAAATATCTAAGTGTAGAAGCGAGTCTCTTTTGAGCGATTAACAGACTACGGGTTGGATTATGAATAAGAGACCAGCTTCAACGCTAGGAGAGACTTCCACTTGAACTGTAATCCCATTTGAAATAGATAAAACAAGTTCGTTAACAAGCACTTTAGCAAAGAAAAGGGGAGGAAGCCGAATGTGATTTTGGATCAAGGGGCAGATACCGTACTTAGTGCTGATTTGTCATTGTTAGGGACAAGAACTTGTACCAATTGGGCATATTAACTAATTTTTTTAAGAAATCAAAAAATGTTAATTTACGGAGCAAGTTGAGTGTGTGATAACATTGGTTTAACTTATGCCTGTTGGTGAACCAGGTGGACCTAATCTTGAACCAGGGGTTGATTCACTGGATCATCCTGCTTCTGTAAGCGAGAGATTTTTAGAA
This sequence comes from Paenibacillus sp. FSL R5-192, assembly GCF_000517845.1. Classification (NCBI taxonomy): domain Bacteria; kingdom Bacillati; phylum Bacillota; class Bacilli; order Caryophanales; family Paenibacillaceae; genus Paenibacillus; species Paenibacillus sp. FSL R5-192. The sequence continues at coordinate 84,554 of NZ_ASPR01000049.1, forward strand.
ATTGGGAACAATGTATTTATGTGTTACAAAAAAGAAGACACAGGATTTGTAAAAATGCAAAATCCCAATATTGATTATGGAGGCGGACTAAAAAGTATTGCAACAGCTCTTAATGGTGACAAGGATATTTTTATACGGTTTTCTTCTTTAATCCCAATAGAAAATTGATGGAGTTAAATGGTAAACAATATACTGACGATTTAAAGTCGTTTAGAATGATACTTGATCATGTGAGACCGGCTCTTTTCTAATTAATGATGGTGCGGAGCCCGCTAATAGTGATGCAGGGTATATAACAAGAAGGTTATTATGAAGGGCGATTAAAAAAATAGGTATACAAGGAAGTTTTGTGGGTGAGTTGTCTGAAGTTTATATAGATGAAGCAATAGCTGTATGAAGAGTAGTTAGTGAACTCTTCTACAAGGTCGTAAGACGCCGACATCATTTAATCCACTCATGGATTGATGATATGAAAGACCGATTACAAACGTTAGAAGAACAAAAAGCATTATTGGAAGAACTCAAAGCATCGATACCTGATTCGATCACGCAAATTTTCAGTTTGAATACCAAATACAAGACCTAAAGGCTAAGTTAGAACGAGTAACCGGCAATAAGTTACCTTATCGATGTGCACAATGAGCAAACATCCGAATCATCTAACTCTGGGGAATTGTGATTTTTGACAGCCATAGTTTGGAAAATGAAACCTTGTCCATACAAAACCATAATGGTTATTGTTGGACAAGGTTTCTTCATATTTTCTTATATGGAGCTTACGATTCGTACAGATAACAAGAAGCTAGAGGGATAAGCTAACAGGACGTCGGCAACCCCAATATTAATTGGGTTTGTTTAATATCTTTAGTTTTATAACTGATCCTGGACTGGAAATGTCTGAAATAACTAATCCCGAGTCACTGTTATTCCACAACCTACTTGAAGGATTAGTACTCCCAGAAATAACTACACCATCTTTCTCGGAATATAGATCAGTACCATCACCAGAGTTAACGTCATTTTCCAAGTCGGAATTACCATCTGCTTGTAGAAGTGCACATTGATAATGTCTATTGGAGCTACCTGTCTGTAATTCATTAGAACCTAAAGTATCACAGTGATACACAGCCAGACCACTGGAAGGGAGATATTTATCTAGATTTAAATTTGTGCGATTTTCTAAAATAAAATATTCATTCTCGCTATGCGTACTATACATGCAAATTGTGTTATATTCACCATGCTTTATGGAAAGTTCTCCGTTTATCTCATTAAGATTAATAATATTAGGAGCCCACCCTACAAGCTCTCTTAGATAAGAACAAACTGGAGAGGGGGTATGACCATTATCTAAATGATTACCTGAACCCATTAGACAATACATGCCAATACCACTGCTCTTGATATTGTCTCCATCACGTTCACCATAATCATACATATCAGGGAAACGTAAAAGTAAATGGCCTGTCTCATGACAGAATGTCCCAATACTTAGATCACTTTTATTCCTCCCCATACTTGTAAGCATATATAAATCAATTTTATATCCATTGTAGTTTAAATTAGCATTACCATTGTGGGGCCAGAGGTTCCCTTCATAACTTGTTCTGCCCGCATATAAAAAGTTGATGGAGTCTACAATTTTAGAATTAGTTGAATCAACTGCAGAAAGGTCAACATTGAGATCATTTATTATTATATCTAAAGCATCTTTCACAAGAAGATTACGTTTATAATACTCTACTGTATTAGGCAAGGTTATAGGTCCAATAACCGTGTTTTTATAGTCGAGTTGGTTAGATGATATAATTTTGAAATATTCATTTACCGAGCAATAATTTCCATTCTCCTTATAATTCTCTCCATTTAACATCTCATTAATATCGTCGCTGGTGACAGTAGATTTGAGGTCTTGGAAATCAACGAGTACTGTCAACCCATTAATATTCCCTTTAGCGAGGGACCTTCCTTCGAGAAGTCCCTTATTTGGCCCTAAAGTTTTATTCGTATTGTTTTCATGTGGATTACTTTCACTGGAAATAAGTTCATTGTATTTTTTATTGAATTTACCATTTTTTACAACAGAATTTTCTAATAAGTGCACTTCTAAATCAGCTGGTGGAGGAGAAGTAATATCTATTCCATTTGAAGTCAGAGCACCATTTACCAAGGAAGCATAACAAAACTTTTGTAACTTATCATCATATATAGCTGTATAACCCTCCAGTGACTCATACCGCGCGTAAAACTCATCTCCATACACTCGAAGTTTTATTTCATTATTGTTCTGTGTAAAAGTTAAAATCTCACCATCTATGTAGCTCATCCAAATCTTACCTCCATAAAATTAATTTACTTATATGGTTCTCCATCTAAGAACATTTATTCTTAGTAAAATTAGTTATTACAGTTCCACTAACGTCTTTGTGTTTCCTCATCTATAAGCGCCATCAAAATTCAAATTTTCTTGACCTTTGTCAATTTCACCACTGCCAACAATGTATAATTTATGATCTGTTTATTAATAATAATTTTGCGAATATATTGAATTAGGAGGATGGATAAAAACTGAAAAGATGGCATCACGATTAAAGCTATCTTATAGTACTACTAAACACTTAGAGGAATGGAACAGCTTAATTTGGGTTATCCACATTTGAAATAGCAAAAAAGGATAAAACATACGGATGGACAGTCAGAAGAAAATTTCTTTGTGAAGGTGGTATACAACTGTGGCGATTTTAATTAGAGAATATGATGCACGATTGCGATCAATGACAATTGATGCTGATCCAGATAATCCAGAGAATTTTGTTACTGATGATTATATAGATTTTGGTGTGCCTATTAAATCATGTTGGACCGCATTAAACACTTTCAGTATTGATTTGCCTAACTACAAAGATGAGTCTGGAAAAATAATAAACATTTCAAGTAGCAATCTGACTGTAGGATTGCTTGTAAGAGAAATAAATAACACATTTGCTAGGATCAATACAGTAATTTCAATGAGATCACCTGAGCTAATTGAGAAAAAGTTAAATATTACAGGGCTAGTTAGTTATATCGCTTTTGCAGAAACAGTCGATTAAAAAACACAGTTTCCGTTAGATGTCTCTAGATTAAATGACGGTTATGATGGCACGCATATACGTGCCATCAATGAATCGCAGCTTTTTCTAGGCAACATGAATTCGTCAAGAGGAACTTTATAAACCCAAGTTGCACAGGATCTTCCTGAATCTGAATTAAGCAATGCAAAAGTATTCAAGTGGTTTTGACATAAATCTAAAACTCATTGTGAAGCTTGATTTTAAATTTAATAAGGAGGAACTTACTATGGCAAAACTTAAACAATTTGATCCACCTGCTTTTCTGGAAGACATGAATGAAGAACAAAAGAATCAATGGAGTGATTACATATCAACAAGATTTGACGTGTGCATTTCAGAGGTCGAATCCGAAGTTGGAGTCGGAAAATGTCAATTTTACAACCCTGTAAAGATAGATACTCCAGAAAATTACCTTACCAAAACAATCCGTTGGAAGGCATTCCCAAAACTGATCGCGGACAAATATCAAGATAATTGGGAGCTAGCTTATAAAGAAGCAGAGGAGACGTTAATTCAGAATGGAAAGTATATTTATCGCCCACAGGATGAATATTGTGAATGGCATGTAGAACGTGATGAACAAACGGGTAGGCTCAAACGTGTGACGTTTACATGTGAAGGAGAAGAATATTGGAAGTCCCTGGATCAAGATAAAATTGTAGAACTTTACAATCAATATATAAAAAATGGAATCTCTAAAGAAGAGTTATTTATGAATGAAGAGTATAACCCTTACAATGCATGGAATACCGAAAAAGGCAAGATGCATTTAACTCATGAGTCCAATACACTTTCAGCTGAAATTAATATCGCTGCCCGTGCTACTGTTCTCCGAATAAAAGACGGCAACGAAATAAAGGCATATGATGAGTTGATTGAGTGTAGTGACTATGGAAACGCAGGACGTGCGAGCGATCCACTTATTGGGGGTATCATAAATGATTTCGCACGAGATAAGTACTTTATAACCATACAAAATCCTGTTGCTCTATATATTGATGATTTAGATACAAATGGGTGGAAAACTAAGTCTGGTACCGATCCAAAAACATATTGGAAAATAATCAGAGGACAAGATGGATCTAGTGGTGAGGAAGTGCTAGGAGTCAGGGCGGTCTATGAAATTCCAGATGGAGAAGAAGTTTTAATTGACGATAAACCGATTCGTTACGGTGGTCAGGTTGCTCGGTTCATTGATATTAAATTAACGGGCATTGTATGCCGTAAAGGCGAGGCAGACAATGTGCAGCATCAGTGTCCAGGAAATACAGCTGCAGTAGCTGAAATGATGATACATCCAACAGATATGCAGCGCAGTAGACGCAATTAAATTATGAAAGGTTGAGATGGATGGTAGAGCAATCTGAACCGGTCTTGGATATACAGGATATCCAAGGAAATATTTTAGCCGGATTTAATAAAGACTTTCAGAACTTTCTATTTCTCAAGATCATCCAGCCTCAGCAGACTAAAAAGTGGTTGAAGGAACTTCTACCCGAGATTTCCTCTCTGGAGGAAGTTTTGCGTTTTAATAATTTATTTAAGTCGATGCGTGAAAGACTTGGTGGTCGAGATCCACAAGGACTAACATCAACCTGGATAAATGTCGCATTCACTTATGTTGGACTTGAAAAACTAGTTCCCGATGAATCAGTACATTTTACAAGCGAAGCTTTTAAAGATGGCATGCCGAGAAGATCTCTTGGAGATCGTTTGAACCCGGAACAATGGGAATATGGAGGATGGAACAACTATCCAGACTTTGTACTAATCGTTGCTAGCGATAATGAAAATTTTTTGCAAGAAAGAGTAAACACTATAAAGAAGATGATTTCCGAAAATGTAGGACTTCGCTTAATTCAAGAAGAAGTAGGACGAGTTCTACCAGACAAGCCAGGGCATGAGCATTTTGGGTTTAAGGACGGGATCTCGCAACCAGGGGTAAGAGGGCGAATCTCTGATGGTGATCATGATTACCTGACTCCAAGACTCATTGACCCTGATGAAAAGAGATCTCTTTCATTCTCGAAACCAGGAGAACTGCTCATTTGGCCAGGGGAATTTGTATTTGGATACCCAGCACAAGGAGCAAGGCCTCACCCTGATGATGATATCCAACCCCTACTCAAGGGACCTGATATGTACATTAATGTACCAAAATGGGCTCGTAATGGTTCATATTTGGTTTTCCGACGATTACGCCAAGATGTAAAAGCATTTCAAGATTCTTTAAAACAAATTAAAGTGCAGACCGGACTATCGGAGGATCTCATTGGAGCCAAATTAATGGGACGATGGCCAAGTGGTGCTCCTATCATTCGTTCTCCAGAGCACGATCAAGAAAATATAGGAAAGGATGCGTATGAAAGCAATCACTTTTCATACAATGAAGTGGAGCCCCCAATCAAAATGAGTAAGGAAGTAGGCGGACGAGTAATAAGTGGCGCAACGAACGATAGACTTGGAGGAATATGCCCTTTTTCAGCACATATACGTAAAGTCAATCCTCGGGATATGGGTACTGATTTAGGTTCTGCAGAGCAAACACTACTTAGACGCATTATAAGAAGAGGTATTCCATTTGGAAGATCGTTTAATGAGGTGCCCGAGGAAGAAAGAGGATTATTGTTTATTTCATATCAAACATCCATAGAAAGACAGTTTGAGTTCTTGCAAAAAACTTGGGCAAATAATAAGAAAAATCCTCCGGGCTCTGAAGGAGAAGATCCTATAATCGGACAAAATACATCAACTGATCGGAGTAGAACATTTGTATTAGAGCACAAAACACTAAATTTACAAGAGTTTGTAACGATGACAGGTGGGGGTTACTTCTTCCAACCTTCAATTAGTGCAATTAATGAGATTATCACTAAACACGTATAAGGTAATAGCAACAACTTTAAAGCAAATTACTGTTATGGTCGTTCACCTTAACCTGGTAATGGTCGTTTATTGTCGAGGGACAAGAACATTGTCCCATTGAAAGTCGCTATTTTAGCGGCTTTTTTATTTTATGGGTACAAGTCTTGTCCCAAGCTAAGGACAAGAACTTGTACCGATTACCGAAAAAGACAAGAACTTGATCCGATTGCCGATTAGATGAATACCTAAACATTGATCATATGCACTTAAAACCGATCAAAGTTCAGACATAATTTTTGACGATGATGGATCAGGGGAAATTGCTGATATTGTTTCTATTAAAATTGATATGCAGCATAGAAAAATTATATTTCATCTTTATCATTGTAAGTATTCACACGGAGAGCATCCCGGTTCTCGTGTCTCAGATCTATATGAAGTTTGCGGCCAAGCTGAAAAATCAATTGTTTGGAATGATAATGTATTAGAAATAATACAAAGAATGATTGAAAGGGAAAATTCGAGACAGAAAAGCTATGGTGAAACACGATTTGAAAAAGGGAACTTACAAACTTTAAATATGTTAAAAAAGATGGTGAGAGCTGGTTATGAAACAGAATTTGAAATTTCTATTGTCCAACCAGGAGTATCAATATTAGCGATCACAAACTCTATGAAACAAATTATCCTAGCAACAGATACTTATTTAAAAGATACGTTTGGTTTACGTTTGACATGCTTTTTTAGTAATTAGTTGGATATTTGTGGCTTACAAAGACATAAAAAAGAGCGTGCAACTGTAAGGAGTTGTACGCGTAGTTTATATTTTATAGGATTAGAACCGTTTAATATATACAACTGGGTAGTAGAATTTTTAGGTTTAGGACAAGCTGGACTTAGATGGCTTAATAAGCCAAACCCATAATCCTTTCTAATTAGAAAAAGTCTATAACTTGCGAAATAACTGCAATCTCTAAAGGTATCAACATTCAAAACTGTCTCTCCGATATAAGGAGTAATAAAAATTGGAGGTATAAACATAGCTTATGAGAATCAATGCAAAATCTATACTACTCTTTCTTAGTATAATTCTCTTATTCTGTGCGTGCTCAGAGAAAGCAAGTAGTAGTCTCCATGTTGAACTTTCCGTAAAAGAAGATTTCGATAAGGATAGCCGACTCCTTTTCACCGGCACCACTAATTTACCAAATAGAATGAAACTTGTTTTATCTATAACAGGTGAAGATGGATTCTCAGCTCAGAAAGAAGTTGAAGTCAATAATGGTAAGTTAGAAAGTGAGTTGATTTCTAATAATGGAGCAGGGTTAGTTCCTGGAAAGTATAGCCTTCAAATCACGTCTCAAGCAGGTATCATACAACCTATTTCAGTTCAAAACATAATTGGTAAACAAGGTGAGAATCTTGAGGGTGAATTTGTTTTGTCCCAAGAGACTCTTGGAAAAATGATCGGATATACGTATTCTTTTAGCACGAGTGATTCTCAGACCGCAGCGACCGAGAGCGAGAAGGTTTGGGATGAGTTAAATGGCTATTTAGCCACAGGACAATACGCTCTCATAACGGAGTTTATTGATAAGATCCAAACAACAGATCAGGATCTCCAGATGATGTATCACTTTTCAAAATATCATATCTATGGCCAAGCTGGAGATGATAAAAAAGCATTAGAGTCCTTATATAGCATCCCTAAGAACTATAAGGGTCGAAATGAGGATTTGATTAATTACTACAAATATTTAAATGATTTTTACAAAGATGAATCTCCTTTTAGCTTTAATGATTACGTAGCACTCTACAGAAAAAACCGAATTACCCCAACCTCCTTCGCATATTATGCAACTAAAAGTGAACAATTCGGTGATACTAAAAACAGTGATGCTGACACAGTTTACAATTATATGATGAAGGAGTTCGATATCTTAACGGATTACGGAAACAATTACGTTCCTGAAATACACGATCCCATTATACTTGAAAGAGCTAGTACACATTTTGGAATGACATTGAGTCAAGTAGATGAGATTTTTATGAATCGAGCAATGCAATTACCGTAATTTGTAGCAAATCACAAAAACGAGATCTTCTTATGTGAAGATCTCAAATGTTATAGCTTTAAAAAGTGGAATGTATGAAACACGCGAAACAAAAATCTGCCAGCCATAGGATCAAGGATGTCGCCAGCAAGATTGTGCTGAGAGAGGATTAAAGGGTGTCGAGGAACAAGAACATAGTCTCATTGAAGTCGCTATTATAGCGGCTTTTTTTGTAGAGGGACAAGGACATTATTCCATTGCCGAAAAGGACAGGAACTTGGTGTCATTTCGGATTAGATAGTAATATCGAGGATGGTTTACAAATAGGCCATCTTGGACTGTCACTAAGGTAGATAGGTGATATCCGTCAGAAGAGCGAGACCAGGGATTCTTTTCATGCAGTCTCTCTATAAAAGGTTAGGTAATGTTAGGTGCTCCTGAGCCGCCTTAACCATCCGTTTGAATGGTTTGGGTTTCAGATGAAGACAGACCAAACCGAATTTCTTTATCAATCTGCGAATTCGTTTGAGATTATACACGATACCAAACTCATGATGAGCGTCATTTTGCTGGAACGTGAACCTTTCTTAAAACCTGGGCGATGAAAGGCTCTCTTCACCCATTTAAAGACATCTTCATCGCGCTGAGCCTGCTTTAAGCGTACCATCTGCTGCTTGAAGATAACGATAGTAGCCGGATCTGGAGACTCCTAAAAGCTCACAAAAGTACCGGGTCATCCGCTTCAAACCTTGGCCTACGGCTTGTTAACAGAGTTCAAAATCTTGATTTTCATAATACTACGATCACAAATTCTATCTATAACCTTGAAATATATGGTATTGTTGTACTAGAAATTAGAAGGAGGGTAGACCTAATGGACTATATTATTTTTCTGCTGATTATTGCTGCAGTTTTTGTGTTGTCTATATTAATTCTCATCTTGTCGAGAAAACAAAAGACTATCGTTGTATTTGATAAGGAGGATTACGATCTAAGAGATATCACTTTAGGTGATATTGATAGGATGGGTGACGGCTCAGGTTTTGAAATGTACCTATACAGATTATTAATCGAGCTAGGCTACTCCGGTGTATATAAGACTGTGGGTAGTCGTGACTTTGGAGCTGACGTAGTTTTTACTGATCCGGATGGAGTCAGAAATGTCATCCAAGCCAAAAGATACGCTGTAGAAAATCCGGTAGGCATTAGTGCCGTTCAAGAAGTCTTCTCTTGTATGAGATACTATAAGGCCAAAAAAGCGGTTGTCATTGCAACAACCAGATTCACAGATTCATGTGAAATGCTGGCAGGTATCAATTATGTGAAATTGATTGATCGAACTGACTTATCCAACATTATTGAGGCCTTCAGGGCTGGTGACACCCTTGAAGCACGTAAAATAATCGAAGCGGAACCCAGAAGGTTACTTGATTCCTGGTCAGAGACAAATTCAACTACGCTGCATGAAGTTCGTAAGGATTACAAGGCCGAGAAGTATGTAAAAAAAGTGATGAGTAAATGAGAATATATATTATTATCCATGGGAAGAGGAGGAAGGGATATTGGGAAAGTTTATAGCGTTTAAGTTGAATAAAGGTGACTCGTTCTATTTAGAAATAAGAGTACATAATTAAAAGAAATCGGTAATGGTAGATGGTGGAGATGAATCAGAGTGGCTAAACACTTCAAAACATAGTAGGTAAGGATAAAGTAAATGCTACTGTGTGCACACACAAAGACAGTGACCATGATAAGGGAATAATAGCAATCTTAGAAAGTATCAGCTGTGATGAGGTTTGGTTGCCATCAGAATGGGGAGATGTACTTAATCATTTCACCAGAAGTAAATTGTCAGTACAGCCGGCATCACGAACCCTGATCCTTACCGGGTTAAACTCTTCATGGCCAAACTCACATACCCACGATGCTCAACGATGAGATTCTGCAGTTACATCGTTCGGTGAAATCCTTTTATTTTTCTTTGTATCCCACTCTGCAGCTTTGTGGCTATGAGAAATCGAAAAGGAGACGTTTGTTTGTGCTGACAAAGTATATTCACTCCTAGTAATTGCAACTTTTAGTCAATCATTCTCTTCTCTGATCCATAAGTATAGGTGAGTACTTGAAACTTTAACAAGGGTTATGTTTCATCAGTTAAGTAGCCGATAATATTTATTATATATGATGTATAGCAAGTAAACTATTGGAAAAGTGGGGTATGTATATGAAACGAATAACAAATGAGAACTTTTATAAAGCTGATGAACTTTTTAGTTATTTTGTTAAGCCCAATCTACAGACAGGTGAAGAACAAAAAATTACGGAGAGTCACTTGATAGAGTTGATCGATAAGCTTGATCTTAATGAACATATTGTTCCAGACATAAAAGAGATGTTAGAAGTATCTAAAGCTCTCTTTGCCTACGGTTATTTATATTGGAGTTTCCTGACACTATCGCTGGATCAAGCATTTAAGGCTTTTGAGGCTACCGTTGCTCATGTTCACGAGAAGGTCTATGGATCAAATTACTCTGAAGGTAACCGTGTGACACTTTCAGCTATGATTGACAGATTGTCTAAGAGAAGAATTATAGATACTGAACAAAAGTATAAATTCCATAACATAAGAAAATTTAGGAATATGCAGGCTCATCCATCTTTTCAAGCGCAGCTTGGGTTGCCTTCCTATGATGTACTGAAAAATCTATGTACAGAAATAAATTCCTTATTTCTTATTTTACATAATCGTAGTCTTAGTGAGTAATTAAAGCTGAGTTAAATAAAGAGGAGAGATCTGGGTCACATGGTCACGCTTATAACTGATTTTAAGTTTTACTGGTAAATGCGAAACATACAAGCTGAATATGTAATGGAGGAGAATAGATGAGTTATCTAAGTGAACAAGATTTCAGGAGACTTTGGAAAAGTGCTCTCATATCCGTTGACACATCTGCATTGCTTTTTTTACAAGAATGTAATTCACCGCTTTCTAAATATGCAATGGACACTCTACTTTTTATTGAAGATCGTATTTGGATTCCTTCCCATGTTGCTAATGTTGAGATGGATCCCCAACTCAATTATACCGGTGAAATAACTGGTTCAATTAGAAGTCTAAATAATTTTGATAGGGAGTTCGATAAAACTATCTCGGCCATAGATGAAAAATTTCAATCGCTACACAAAAAACTAGATGAACAAGGTCATGAGTTGCTGTCAGATTTAATTGCTGAAATCGATATAAATAAAGTTTTGTATGATGCAATCAGCAAGTTCAAATTAAATGTAGCTTTATCAACCGAAGAGAACAAAGATTTCCTTCAATCAAAATTGGTACAAGTATTCCAAAAGTCACTTTGTTCTAGAACTAGCACTGGGTTTACTGACGAAGAGGTCTCAGATATTGAACAAGAAGGTACCATACGATATGAAAATAGTATCCCGCCAGGATACAGTGATCGAAACAAAGCCACAAATAAATTCGGGGATTTAATCATTTGGAAGGAATTATTAAAAAAGTCCAATGAAGAAAAAAAACCTATTTTGTTTATAACAAGAGATAAAAAAGAAGATTGGTTCAAACTAACAGATAACAAGATTGTAGAAGTACGAGAAGAACTACGTAAAGAGATGGAAGCGAACAATGCCGAAGTGTTTGTCATATACTTCAATGATTTTATTAAAATGAGTCTTGAATTTGTAAGCAGAAACTTCGAGGAACTACAGGAGAAAGTTGATAATCAAGAATATGAATTAGCTGAGCAAATAGAAATTTATATTAACGAAAATATGCACGGAGAAATTGAAGAAAAGCTTACAAATATAGAAAGTATCGAATATAATTCAGACTTTATTGCAGTGGATGTGGTTGAAGATATAGAGATTAATAATTATATGAATGATATTGATGATGAAATAGTGATTATTAATTGTAAGGTGAATTTTACTGTATATGTTGATCATAATTATTATGTTGGTAGTAGAGAACCTAACATTGAGCTTCCTAGTGTAATAAAATGTCAGGTAGATGCAAGGGTTTATATTGAAATTTTTTCTGGTACACATAACGATCAAATTAAATTAATTGATATTGATTCACCTTACATTGAACTGGATGAAGTTGAAGTGATCAGTTCAACTGATCCGCTAGGTCATGATGAGGATTATGATGATGCATTTCAAGAAGATACAGAACCCTACGAAGACCAGGAACGTACTGATGAACTTGAGGCAGAATTTGAACGAAATAAGGAACAAAAAGAATCAGCTTTTGCCAATGAGGAACACATTAGCGTGGAAGAAATTGAAGCAGATCTTGAAGAACGTATTCGACAAAAAGAAGCTCAAGATGACTACGAAGAGAGGTTACGGGAAGAAGAAGAATAGTTTCTATTCATAACCCAGAGAGTTCTTTTCCGATATTAGATGCTAAAACTCCATTAGTAATTCATTCAGTACAATTGAAGCAAGAGATTCATTAAAAACTAATACAGCGGGCATCACATGTTAACTGATGTATTCACATTTCAATTTTCACTTCAGTAGTAATCTTAATTACGTGTATCATTCTTTGCTTGAAAGGGAGAGATCTATATAAAGTTGCCGTTTATAAATCAGTATTTTCTGAACAATACTTATCAACCTATTATTAGGAGGATGTTTTAGCATTTATAAATGGAATTAATCTCCTTTTGATAATCAGCTGCTTCAGGCCACCCCTCATTTATCAGTCTTATATTTATAACTAGGGATGACTGATAGTGAGATTCTTATGTATTCCAGTGTCTTCGTTTCTATTTTTTCATTAGCTTACTGATCGCAAGATAAAAGAAGTTCATAGGAAAGTTTCGTTATTATATGGTTTAGCTACGTAACACGTATCTCTTTGTTGATAATAGGCATAGGGATAAGGCACATGAAGACTAATCATTGGTCAGTTAATTTGGCAATAATATATTTGATTCTTATTTCGATTGTTAATATAAGCATCTCAATTTGGTCGTCTATTGAATTTAATCAGATAACACAAAATTTCAACGAAGCATCAAAAAATTCAACCGTCACTCGAGAAGCTGATTCGTTAATTAAAACGGCTGCGAGTGCTCTTATTTACATTTTGCTAAGCGGATTTGCGATGTTATTTACAACTATTGCATTGTTATTTCCAAAACGCATGATGGATTTAATTGAGAAGGTAGTTGATGACCCTGATGCTGACTTTGATTCGATTTATAAATTCAGATTAGTAATGGTTCTAGCTAATAGCAGTATTCTCATATTGGATTTTTATGGAATAGTCAGTGCATTCAAATATCTGTAAACCTTTATGTCAATATAGCAGATGTATTTGAATTTTAGGCTCCAGTTCACTATTCAGGCGTTCAAAGTGAAAACGAGCAACACTCATAGAAAACACCTAGTTTCCTAGGTGAAGGAACTAATTGTTAAATAATAGTAGTATCCGAACGGAACTTTACTAATATGGGAGTGAACCGTATGGAAGCACCAGCGACTACAGGAACTGTTTTTTTTGAGAATAAGGTTACTATTTTATTAAACAATATAGGTCCAGATTTAACTCAAGTAATAGCGGGTAATCTATTGAGCCATGAGGGAGAAATACTCATTGTCGATTATTATGGAAAACCAAAGAAATCTACAAATCCCAAGATCGAAGTCTGAACATGACATCTGTGTCAGTTAATGTTTTGTTTACTTCGTTAATGGAGCACACTAATTATAATTACCTCGTAATTAATGGAGTTGAAAGGTTAATCAAATCCTTTAATGGAGATGGATTATTTATAAGAAAAATCGCAAATCAGCGAATTAGATTCTTTCAACAACATCAACTTGACTGGAACTGGCTGTCATTGTTTGTCTTTATGTAGAAGAGGATTGATATTCAAAAGAAACTGCTTGAGGAAATGCAAACTGTATACATATGTACAAAATACGAGTTTTGTGAAACAGTACTAATGATTTAAAAGCTGCACAGTGATTTTTACCCCTGTACAGCGAATTCTTTATATTTTTCGAATTAGTCCCAAACTACTTCTGTTCCTGCTACAAAGTCATGAATCGCACGTCGATCCTCACGCAGACCGACCATAAAAGCACTCACAATAACTCCGATACCCAAAGTTAATACGTACACAAGTCCAGCTACAACAACTCGCATCAGCATCGTACCAATTTTTGGCGGTTCGTGTGTATCGTATTGGCGGATTCGAATTCCACATATGCGTTTGCCTATGGTTCGACCATACCAGTAAACTGGTAATAAAATTGAGTATAACGCACTAAGTAGCTTGGCAATCGGCTCATCCGTATCAAAGTTACCCGTCAGCACACCTGCAATAATCACTAACGGAATTGAAATAATAAGACTATCCAATACACCTGCTCCTAATCTAATCCAAAAACCTGCTTTATACAAAATGCTTTCCTCCAAACTACAATTTTAAACTAAATGGCTAATTTACTTCATGAACTCCCTTCATTAAAATATCTAACTTTATGTACACAACCCAAATAGTATAACAGAAAATTTTACCTTTTTACGATAAAACTCCTAACTCATTTTAATTGCATCCTTTGTGAATTTTATAACAAACTATCGAATTAACTTAACCGCTGTTCATGTTCACTAACTACTTACTCTTACATAATCCTTTCTAACTGAGCCCCTAATGAAAACACCATAATAATTATGTAAACCAAGAAAGCTACTCAACATTTGTTAAGTAGCCTTCTGTTCGTTCTGCATCTGCCCTCTTCGCCAAATCTTATTCTCCACAATGGCATAAACTAAACCGGCGATGGCAAATATCCATATCGATGTCATTCGGTTCAGATGGTATCCATTCACGAAATATGGATTGTACATGAGATCAAAAACCCACAGCCCGCCCCATCCAAACCCAATCATATAGATGAAAGTTCTCACCATAGGAAAACATACATATTTCCGCAACAACCATGAGATCGGGCTAATAATAACAACATAAAAAGCGACTAAATAGTGACCGAATCCCAGGATAAGCGAAAGAATATATATTAATCCCCCTGCATTGCGTAAGCCGTAATACTCTGTCGTTGTAATATGGTACCCTTCAACCCTTTCAAGAACGAGATATGCAGTCAAGCTTATCCCTATAAATATAAGTCCTAATACCATGTACCGTTGAACCGCGTTCACCAACATCAGATCACCCCAATGTCTAAACGCAGCCAGAACCGCTCAAGTTACATGATTTCGAACAAATTCCACAATTCCACAATTAACATAGGCGTTGTTAGGTTCTGTTAAAAGTTAAATTTAATCTATCGTTTCAATTGCTCTAATCCAACGACTACTTCTGTCCTTCCAGAATCATCGTACCCAGGCGGTCCATAAGCTCCATTCTCCCCATCGCTGTGTACGAATAATTGTAATTATCGACATTAGAGATTTTATAGATCTTTTCATTCTTCACTGCGTTCATGTTATTCCACACCTTGCTGTCTACCATCTTATTCTCGCTATTCTCCATCAATAACAGACGATCCGGATTAACGGTAGCCAGAGCCTCCAGCGCAATCTGTTTACCGCCCCAGCCCTCTGGATCAGGGATACCCTCTGTGCGCTTCAGGCCCCATTCACCGTATAACATCTCAGCTGCCCCTTTATTGGAATAGATGACCAGGTTGTTTGGATATGTCTCAATGACGGCAAAGGATTCACCATGTACAGCCGTCTGCAGCTTTTGTTTCCACTCTGCAGATTTGGCATCATACTTGGCCAGATATTCATCTTTCTTGCTTTCTTCTCCAAACGTATCTGCCAAGAATGTCAGGCGTTCTCTCCAATCATAGTAAGAGTAAGGCAATGCAATTGTAGGTGCAATTTTAGATAAAGTTTCATACTGATCCATGTTAAAATCCTTACCCAATATGATGAGATCCGGATTGGCACCCGCTATAGCTTCAATACTGAACGGGAAACCATACCAGCCCAGATTAACGGTATCTGCACTCAGCTGATCCTTAATGGTTGGAGTGATTTCCTCCGGGTTACCGTAATCCGCACTCATCGTTGCAACAGGTGTTTTCCCAATGATCAACAGTTCTTCTGTAGAGCCGGATAGATCAACAATGCGCTCTGGATTCAAAGGGATCGTAATCTCTTCTCCATTAGGGTTAGTAATCATTTTGGTCGTCGCTTGTGTGGTTGCCTCTGAGGAGCTCGCCACTTCATTGGTCGTCTGGGTCGTTCCACAGGCCGCCAAGGTGAGCATACAGCATAGTGCAATCCATACAGGAATTCGTTTAAACATCGTTGTCATTCTCCTTTTATGTCAGTTCATTAGCCACATGAGGCTTATTTGCTTCAGTTACTTTATCTATCTCATCGAACTCATTATCCGTTTACTTTTACCTGCCAGCCTTCTGCATCCTGTTGTAATTGCCACAACCGAGCGTAGATGCCTGAGTGATCTAACAAATGCGCATGAGTTCCTTGCTCTACGAGCTGACCTTGGTCCAAAACAAGGATCTGATCGGCATTCTGAATGGTCTTTAATCGGTGTGCAATCAAAATAACCGTCTTGTCCGCGACTAGCTCATTAATCGCTTGCTGCACCGCGGCTTCGTTCTCCGGATCAAGTGAAGCGGTGGCTTCGTCGAGCAAAACGATCGATGCATTTTTCAACAAAGCACGTGCAATGGAGATACGTTGCTTCTCCCCACCAGATAACGTCGATCCACCCTCGCCAACGAGCGTATCGTACCCTTGAGGCAGACTGGAGATAAACTCATGACAACAAGCTCTGCGTGCTGCCTCCTCAATCTCGAATTGCGAAGCGTCTTTCTTTCCTACACGAATGTTGTTGCCGATTGTATCCTGGAACAGATACACGTCCTGGAAGACCACAGAGATATCCTTTAACAGCTTCTCCGGGTCCATCTGATCAACGGGTCTGCCACCAATGCGAATGGTTCCTTGCTGTACATCCCAGAAGCGGGCAATGAGACGTGTGACTGTACTCTTACCACTACCGGATGGGCCAACCAAGGCAGTAATGGTATGCGGCTCAATCGTAAACGACAAGTCTTTCAACACCGGCTGCTGATCATCATATCCAAAGGTCACCCGGTCGAATGAAATCGCCTGATTGGGCTGTACATCTCCCGTTCCTGCCATCTGGGCCTCCTGCTGCACATCCATAATGCGTCTTGCACTATATGCTGAGTACCGCATCTCCCCATAACTCATCAGTACAACCGTCAACGGTTCAAATACCTTTGTACCTACCAGCAAAAATAACAGAAATACCGGTAAGGACAACTCACCACCTGCAAGCAAATAACTGCCCACCAGAATCATCCATGTCATCCCTGATCGTGCAAGCAACATCGCGCCCATGATCATCGGTCCCATTATGCCTTCCAACCGAATGGAAGCGGATTTCAATTCGTCAAAAGAACGACGCAGCCGTTCAAAACGTTTGCCCCCCATATTGTGGGCCTTAATCTCACGAATACCGCTCAGATACTCCTGCAGCCGACTAGCGGCTTCGTTTTTGGCTCGAACATGGTTCTCACTCAGTCGTGCCTGAATGGAATCCGTAAGCCATAACAGAGCCACACCTAAGGGAACCGCAATAAACATGGCTACGGCCATTCTCCAATCCAACAACAGAAGTCCGCCAAAAGCGAGTACCGGAAGCACAATCGCGCTGATCAGCTGTGACAGATTGTGAGAGATCGTATGCTCGACCTGACCATAATCACTCAGGATCAGATTTGTCAGATCCCCAGGATCACGTTTTCCGAAAAATCCTAACGACAGATGGCGAATATGTTCCGCCAACTTCAACCTTCCTGAGGCCGCAAGGCTGTATGCTGCCCGATAGGTCTTATCATAGAGCGAAGCATAAGCCGCATACTCCACCAGAAGCCAGGCAAACAGGATGCAGCATACAATCCACATTCGGTTGATATCCAGTCCTTTGTCCGGATCAGCAAAAGACTTATAGATCGTATTGAATATATCCACAAGCAGCGCCGCAGGAACAATCTTTGTAATCCCGTCCAGAATCGCTGCAATTACCGAAGGTAGCAGACTACGCGGGTTACCCCCAGATATATTGTATAAATAATTCTTCATCGCACTGCACCTCCAAGCTTCCAGGAAGCTGCACTGATATGGGCCTGCCACATGTGCTCATACACTCCGCCTAATGCACGCAATTGATCATGTGTCCCACTCTCGGCAATCGTTCCCTTGCGGATCACGAGTATTTGCTCTGCTGCACGAATCGTTGTAAGACGATGAGCAATAATCAGTACTGTTTTGCCTTGAACCAATTGGGCCAGACCTTGCTGGATCTTGTGCTCATTCTCTGCATCTGCGTAGGCCGTCGCTTCATCCAGGACCAGAATGGGAGCATTTTTAAGCAGTGCCCGTGCAATAGCAATTCGCTGTGCTTCGCCGCCGGACAGGTACGTGCCGCCTTCTCCGATTTTGGTGTCATATCCAGCATCCAGTTTCTCGATGAATTCATGACAGCAAGCAGTTTGAGCCGCAGCTATAACGTCCTGTAA
Source organism: Paenibacillus sp. FSL R5-192 (assembly GCF_000517845.1). Taxonomy (NCBI): domain Bacteria; kingdom Bacillati; phylum Bacillota; class Bacilli; order Caryophanales; family Paenibacillaceae; genus Paenibacillus; species Paenibacillus sp. FSL R5-192. Next base: position 103,173 of record NZ_ASPR01000049.1, read on the forward strand.
TGAAGCTGATGTATTGCCCATCCGAATATTTTCTTCAATCGTATCGTAGAACAAATGTACATCCTGAAATACAAAGGACACGGTATCCATCAGTTTCTCTGTCCCCATCTCCTGAATCGGAATTCCACCAATCGTAATCTCACCTTCCTGTACATCCCAGAAACGAAGCAATAGATTAGCAATGGTTGACTTCCCCCCACCAGAAGGTCCGACAAGTGCGGTCATTTCTCCTGCTTTGGCTACAAAATCAATCTGTTCAAGTACAGGTTTATATGCTTCGCTCTCCTTACGTTCATAAGCAAAAGATACCTGCCGAAAGGCAACCTCATATGTATCCGGAACTTTAGGCAACTCAGGTTCTTGTACAACCGGCTCGGCAAACACCGATTCTATCCGTTTCTGTCCTTCCACAATCTCTCGCATCCCACTACCCAGATACATTAACTTCAATAACGGAGCAGATAGACTCGGGGTAATGATCAGAAACAGAATAAACGTGATCGCAAACGACTGATTCCCCGCATTTCCACTCGACAGCAGAATACCCACCGGAACGATGAAGGTAAATAACGAGATCATGATTACAAAAAACAGCCCGTAGGATGTTTTACACAAATCTGTTATTTTCAACGAAATATCCCGGTACCGCGTCACCGCCTGTTTAAACGTTAGAAACGAATCGGCTGTAATCCCAAATACTTTCACTGCCGGCATACCTCTCACGTATTCAACACCCGTCGCATTCATCTCTTCGATGGCAAGTTGAAAATCACGATAAGCCTGGCGGCCTTTTTCGCTGCGAAAGAGGCGACTTTGGAGCCAGAACCCGATTCCGATTGGAACCAAAAGCGTCAGCGCCATGCGATAATCGAGCCAGAACAGATATCCCAAGAGCATCAGTGGAATAACGATCGCACTTACCAGGTCCGGCAACTGATGGGCGATAAACTTCTCAATTTTCTCCACACTGACTTCGATGATCTTCTTCAGCTCACCAGTTGCCGTCCGAGTGTGATACCCCATGGGTACTTTGGCAACATGCTCCGCAAGTCTCACTCTGAGCTGATACAAAATGTTGAACGCAGCGATGTGTGAGCACATCCCTCCGATATAGAGCGCAACAAGCCCTGCAATGAGGGCTACGAATGCGACGATCCCCCAATAGATCAACAGATCTTTGTCCATGGCAGAGGGTTGCCCCGCATGCGTTAGCAGTTCCTCGACGATCTTATACACTCCGACAAAAGGAACAATCTGCAACAGACTCGACAGGGTCGAGAAGATACTTGCTGTAATCAGCAGACCTTTGCGCTCCTTCGTTACTTGCATTAGTCCCGACACTTCAGATGTGTTGTTCATCTCACCCCTCCTGATATTAATAATCATTCTCAATATAGCTCAGTGCTATATACGCACATTAATATCTCATAGAGCCCTGAATGATCACTACCTCTTCACGGAGCAATAATACCTCATCACGGATTATTGTTGTCTCACAGCATCTTATAAGCCCTATTGGACATATGACCTCGTCGCGTAACTTGAGAATGACTGGTGAAGTATTTACATTCTCGCCAAGCAAAGAAAATTGTTGTTGGAGAAAGTTTTCGTTTTTGATTGTATAGATAAATATGACTTCTTTGATCTGTAACTCCCGTAATATTTTCCATTTCGTATGGATAAATATGTGAAGTAGTTACTTACATCATTTAACTGCCGCCTATTGAACTCAACTATAAGTATGTTATATTAAATTTTATAATGCTATAACATACAAAAGGAGTGATGCAATGCAATCGCCAGTATTAACTATTGGAGAACGGTTAAAAGAAATACGAGCAACGAGAAATCTTACACTTGAAGATGTTTCTAAACTTACTGATGTAAGTAAGCCTATGCTTGGACAGATTGAAAGAGGACAGTCTTCACCAACGATTACAACTCTTTGGAAAATCGCAGTGGGCTTAAAAGTTCCTTTATCTTTATTATTGGAAGAGCTAGAAGATGAGTGCAATGTGGTTGATACACGGTCCAAAGACGCTATCATTGAAAATGATGGAAAAATGAGAGCATTTCCTGTTTTTCCTTTTGACCCTACCCGTAACGTTGAAATATTTTATATCGAATTTGATCCTGGATGTCACCATCCATCTGAAAGGCACCTTGATGGTGTGGAAGAATATGTTTTTGTGGTACAAGGTATGTTAGAGCTGGTAGTCAACACAAAAAAAATTGTTCTAAAAGAAAATCAAGCACTCCGCTTTCGTGCTAATGTTTTTCATTCCTATAATAATCCCTATCAAGAACCATGTGTCATTTACAACATGATTTTTTACCCAAGAACATAGGCAAGTTTCATCTATAATCTTCTAGAAAATATTTAAAAATGAGGTGTGATGATTATGGCAATTGAAAAAGTAAAAGATTTTTTTAAACAATATGGTATGGATTCTGAAATTATCGAATTTGAAGTATCTAGTGCAACCGTGGATTTGGCTGCAACTGCATTAGGTTGTGAGCCAGAGAGAATCGCAAAAACACTTTCTTTTATGGTGAATGGACAAGCTGTTTTAGTAGTTGCTGCCGGGGATGCAAAAGTGGATAACAAAAAATTCAAAGAGTATTTCAAAACAAAAGCAAAAATGCTTTCTCCTGATGAAGCCATTGATATGGTTGGTCATGCCATTGGAGGTGTTTGTCCATTTGCTATTAAAAATGATGTTTCTGTTTATCTAGACATATCTCTAAAACGTTTTGAGACAATCTATCCAGCTTGCGGGAGTAGCAATAGTGCTATTGAACTTACAATAGAACAATTAGAAAAATACTCTAGTTATTCAGAGTGGATTGATGTATGTAAAGGATGGAATGATTGATTTATAGTAGTTCTATATGGGGTAGCGCCAACATTTTGACTGTTATATAAGCTAAGCATCAGCGGACATTTGCTTAAAGCAGGAAAAATCCGCTGTCTTTGTGCCTTAACGTCCCTAGCGTATATTTTCGTTAAAATGTTGGCTGTACCCTCAATCACTCATGGAAAGCTTTCCAGAACGAACCTTCTGTATTAATGATATCCTTGATCTGGACAAAAGGAATCGTAAACGTTGGAAACCCTGCCGCATAGGGTGCGATATCATACGGGTTGAAGTAGAGATGAAGAGCATCCGCTGTGACAAAAAACGGCTGCTCCCCACTAATCCCCGTATAGGTGTCCGGAAACACATACGAGTATTGAGGATCATTTTTGATCTGATCCCCCACAATCTGGCTCAACACTTTTACATAGTCACTATTCGGTTTAAATAAATCCTTTAGCTCATACAACTGACCATTTGTCAGATTAATGATCGCATAGATCATCGTAGGCATACCATGCGCTGCACCCGCCGGGTAGTTATAACCTGTGAGTTGCAGTTGCAGCAATTGTTGCTGATAAAACGTAACATCAAAATCACCTGTATACGTATAATCCAGCTGCTGATCGGCAGGGATCGGTTTAACCTGAGAGAGTTGCTTCAACTTGGCATTCAGCGCAATTTGCTCCGCTTGGTTCGTTAATCCCTCCACCTGCGGATAATATACGAGGTAGTCCCTGTTTGGTTTGTACTTCTCTTCGCGTACACGGTACGGTGGATGAAGTGGAACGATTGTATTTTGCCGCCAGATGATCTGTCCTGCCCGATTCACATACGATAAACGCTGGTCTACATAGGCCTTAATCAGATCTGGTGCCACGACCTCCAGCGTACCCGAACCTTCTACATGGGGATACCCAGCGGCAGGTCTTCCACTCAAATCCAACAGATAGGTCTGTCTTCCATCCGATGCGGAAGCAAGGCCGTTTTTGTAATTGCCTACTTCGCGATATAGGAACTCCGTAAGCCTTCTACCGTTGGTATCTGCAATCGCATACACTGAGCCGATATAAGGTTGCTCCGGGTTAATCGCTTGCCCCAGCGCATAACGATGCTCGCCTAGTTCGCGGATGTCATTATAGGCGGGTTGAATGATAAACGATCCTTGCGTATTAATAACACCGTAGATCGATTTGTAGTCCTCTGCTGTATTAACGATCGCTTGCCCGTTGTTAAAAGGAAATGCCGATGAAAATTTGGGCTGAATACGAATATTACCCCGTTCGTCGATGTACCCATATTTGCCCGAGGTTTCTTTTTGAAAAGCAAGCAGTCCATCCCCTAGTGGTCCCACATAGGCATATGGATACGTTGCGAGCCGATGACCATTGCGATTAATGAGTGCATATTCATTGTCCTTAATCTGCACAACCGCTTTACCATCTTGAAAATCATTCGCAGAAGCGAACTGTGCAGGTATCACCTCATTGCCCGACGCATCCAAATAACCATACCGACTCACCGATCCATCTGCCTGACCAGGATTAGAATCGTAAAATAATGCTCGACCGTCGTTCATATTCGAGATATACGGGTACGCCCGTTTGGTCAGGACTGTACCTTGTTCATTAATCATCTTAAATCCTTGAGAATCAATTGTTATCGCCCGTTCTTCGGAAAAGGAATTGATGGAATCGTATACAGGTTGAACGACATACTGTCCCTGAAGGTTAATAACGCCGGCACGACCACCCTTCACAACCACAGCCAATCCATTGGGCTGAAACTCTTGCGCGTCATCCAGTACCGGCTCAAGCCGAATGTGGCCTTGTGCATCCATATACCCCCAACGCGTCCCACTCGTGGTTCGAACGGAGATTGGATATAACCATGTCGTTACCCGGGCATGGCTTATAGGGACCATCGCCTGCTTAATTTTCTTTTCCAACTCTTGTAGTACCTCTCTGGAAGGATACGCTTCCGGGAAGCTGAGTGCCTTCTGAACTGAAGCGAGAGCTGCCGGATACTGGCCCGCGTGGTACTGAGCATCCGCAAGGTAATACCAGTAAAAGATATAATCAGGATATTGTTGGGTTAGTTGCTCGTAATATTGCACCACTTTGGGATAATAGGTTGCATATACGTCCGGTGCAGGAACCCATTTCCCATTCTGCCATCGTATAATCTCCACACGATAGGCTTCCCCTGTGTCATGTATCCAGAGTGCAATCTCCACTTTCCCATCTCGGCCATGCGGACCAGGCATATCTATAATCTCTGCATAGCTATAGTATAGATCGTCAGGCGCCAGATCTTTGAGCCCGGATTCCGTCCACTCATATACGGCAAGCTTAGACCAGATAGAACCAATCCGCCAACCGATAATGAGATTGTTCCTAGCCGTTGAAGTTACAGGGGCTGCGGTCATTAAAGTCACCCCATACCCCAATCCCTTAATTAGTGCCATCTTGATCCAATGTCCTTGAACAAATTTCAGAATGAGCAAATACAGCTCACCATTCAACTGATAGACTGCAGCAATCTCCGGCATACCGTCACCGGTAAGATCTGCCGCATAGATCGCTGGATGTTGAACAGGTTTATCAATAGTGACGACCGTTGCGCCAGCCGGAATATGTTGATTCACAATTTGCGTTAACAGCGGTTCGCTCATGGACATCTTAGTTTCCTCCCTTATGACCGCATTCGCCTAATGGTATGCGTCATAAATCGGGATATGACATGTAATTCATTTTATATAAGTTGAACTAAAGAATATTCTCACTTACCACTCCGATAACAGAACAGCCTTCTGATTGCACTTATTCCCCGATTCTTTGATTCACTTTTTATATTATTTATCTTGCAAAGTTACTTTCTCTCCATTGATTAGCAGGTAGCTCACATCATTCACCGGAATGGTCTTTGGGGAAATCCACTTAATGAGATCCTGATCCAGCTGGAGGAAACCGGATTCGCCAGTCAACTTTGTACCATCCTTCAGGTGCACTTCAATACTCAGATCCTCCATCCGAATCATACTCAGTGCCTCACCTGTAAGTGTGACACCAACCGGGGAAAGAGTAACATTTGCCTGTAAGCCTCCATTTGTATCAAGCTGAATGTTTCCTGTTTTACTCAAAGCATTTTGACTCAAGTTAAGAGTAGTTTTCCAATTTCCCTGCACAACTTCACTTATGCTCGTAAAGCTGCCTTGAATTCTCAGCTTATCTAAATTGTCAACAGCAGACAGATCATACACATACTCAATGTAATCCCCACCAATGTCTACTCCATTTTTCATGTATCTCCCGTAGCTAATGGAATATTGGGGAATATCGAGCTTTTGGCCTTGCTCATCCGTGAAGTAGAAGTATCCATGATTATACTCGCCAATCTCATTATCCGGATTAATCTGAATGTGTAACTTGCCCTCCACAAAACCTATATTGGAAATATGCACCCAATTAATACCCTCAACAGGGATATTCGTTACATCCTGATGCAGTACGGGAATTGGATCGGTTTCCAATTGAATATCGGTTGTACCTCCCAAGCCACTTATACGATCTCGCTCCATGATTTCATAACTATTGTTTTGCTTTTCTTGTAACAACTGCTTCCAGTCCACTTGTACGTTGTAACCATCTTGTCGAGATGCACCTGACATCAGCGTATTGATCTGAACGGTAATCCGATTTTTGCTGACTTTTCCTTGAATGAGGAATCGGACAATAGCTGTTTGATTCGCATCATCATAATGAATAATCTGAGCGTTGTTTGCATTACCTCCGGTTACTCTGTAATCATATACATCCAGTGTATCGTCAATGCGATGACCCGTCAGATCCGATAATGAAACATAGATTTCCGTTGTATCTCCGTCCCTGACAGCACCTATAACCTCCATTCGAATCCCTTGATCTTCACTCACCTGATGAACAGGCTGAAGAATGCCAATCCGATCTGCACCTAGAAAATGAAGAATAGAAGGCAGGTCAATGATGCCCACCGATGCAGCTGCCCCTGTCACAAGACATAACGATAACGCAGCGGTTACAGGAACATAGATGGCTTTGCGATACTTTCTTCTCCTATTCATGGACTTCTTGGTCTGTGCGGATGGAGCGGATGGATATAATACAGGTGGATAAAATGATGAATCTGATCTCGTAACGGTTGGTGGTTCATTCAGCGCCAATTTATCATAGAACAACTTTTTAATATTAAAGAGGTTCTGCTCAGTGAATTCTTTTTCGGATTTTCGCATTTGATCCCCTCCTTTATTTCCTGTTCATCCACCATGTCCTCAATCGTTGCCTGGAGCGATAAAGCTTGTTATGGACTTGCCTAACGTGTAGGGACAATGCTTCTGATATCTCATGGGGTCTCTGTCCTTCGTAAAACCGACGTTTCATAATCTCACGTTCCGGTTCTGGAAAAGATTCAATCATTTGATTAAGTTCCGTATATGTCTCTTTACTGACCATCTGAACCAACAAATCATCCGTTTGCACCGAATGAATCTCCTCTTCATATGTAAGCTCAGTTCTTCGATTAAGTTTCCGGTAGCGATCAATCGCTTTATGTTTTGTGATTGTTGCAAGGTAATTTTTCAGGCTACTTCGCCCAGACTGGAATGCATCCGGATTCTGCCAAAAAGCAAAAAATGTATCTGCTACGCATTCTTCAATCTCTTCTGTCGATGCATGATGTAGGATGGAATGAGCAATCTTCCATAACAAACCTGCGTAGTGGTTCATCACCCATTCCATGGCTTCAGGATCACGATTCGCTATTGCCTTCCGTATCTGTTCTTCTTCCACGATTAGATGTCCCCTCCCTTCCATGCTCATATGATCACGAATACTCGTGTTGATCTGTGCTTCGTACCTATATTCGTTTAACAAATGACTTTTACTTACTCCACGATAAAAAAAGATTTGCAGTGACCTTGTGGTCTTCCGCAAATCTTCTTATATTCTATACTATATCTTATTTATTACATCATATCGCTTCATGTGCCTTCGCTTGGATTGCTAACTAATATTACGCCTCTTCTTGCACACTGAGCTGTACATATTGGGTGAGACGACAATACTGAAATAACAGCAACTCTTCATTACCTTGTCCAAGAGCCACGCTACGTCCTTCCTTGATGAGGTGATTCAACAACTCATGCAGGAAACTCATCTGCAGCCGCGAGGATTCCGCTGCGAGTTGCTCGAGTACCTCAATATCTCGGATCGTAAACTGGGATAACCCGCGCAGCAGCAACTCTTCTGACCAGCCGTTAATTCTCTGCATGAACTGATTATATTCTTCCAAGTCTGCCCATCCTCCCATTACCGATATCCAGTTTTAGACTGAGCACCGTTTGACCCTTCAGGAAACTGATTGGGCTAATCCGTTTTGGTTCCACACGCACAAAGGCATAGAAGTGTTCAAGCGATTGGGAACCATATCCTGACTCCAGTCTTTGAATCATCGCCTGCCCGTCAGATGAATACGGGAGAGTGAGTGCCAATCTTTCCCCTTCGGTATTCTCAACCGTCAGGACAAGCTCCTGCGTTTGTTTGACAAAGCTATGGTCCACGATTCGAGCAACTTTGATCACAGCCAATCGTTCTTTGGGAGCAGCAAACAAGTCGAACGATCGCGATTCCTCTTGAAATACGCTCGTTACGTCTTGCATGGTTTTGCCCAGATTCAACGTTTCCACACCCGTTCGTGGCAAAATCGCAAGTTTGGCACCTTCCCCGGAAGAGATCCGGCGTTCTTCATTCGCTTTAACTGAATGGAATTGAACTTCTTCACCCACGAACTGGCGAAAGGTCAGATTAGGCAACCATGGTGTGAATGCACCATAATGCTCTGTATATGAGAACTGCTGATCATCATAATATACAGCACGTACATCGCTATAGGTGTAAATTTCCTCATCATCGAAACAATAGAAATAATAGGTGATTCCACGGAAACCGGATCGTGTCTCCCACGCATCAGCTCCCAGTCCATACAGGTGAAGTGAAGGCACCGTATAGTATTTACTTCGAAAACTGCCAATGAGCTGACTCTGCTGAATGGCAGACACCTTTTCTTCTTCAAGAACCTGGAGTGCAAGATACAGCTTGCTTACCCGATCCAACATGGATTGCATGGAGAAACGTATATGTCTGTTGAAAAACAACTGTAGTTCCCCTTGAATCCCTCGTAAACTGCGTTCTATGTCAGGCAGGTTGCCACTATGAGCTGCAATTGCCAGAGTCTCCAGTTGTGCCATGTAGGACTGAGGAAGGCGGGCCAGTCCCGTCTTCAACAATCCTGCCAGCATAACCCGACTTTCCTTTACTGTCTGAAGAGAGAACTTGGCCTCGTACACCCGTCCACTTAATGCATCCGTATCATCCAGGCCTTTTAGGTTCCGGTACCGTAGCAAAGCTTCAAGCTTGGCCATTTTCCCGGCTGTCTGCTGCACCTTACATAGTGCTTTGGCAAGGTTCGGTTCCTCAGTAAAAGACACCTCGATATTCTGGATGGTCAGATGAACCGTAAGAAGTGAATCTTCAATGATCTTAATTTCCTCTGGGTATCTCAGTCGGAAAACAACTTCCTCAATCATGGAAGAACTGTACGATTTAATCAGTGTTGTAAGGTCAGACTCCGTCATCCAGCGGAAGCGAGACTCGATCTCACGTGATACCGTATGCGGAATTTCGCTTGGATCGTCCACATTTGATACTAAGTCTGTTTCTGTTTCTGTTTCTGATACGTCTTTTGATACATCCAACGGATCATTATCCGATATCCCTGAGTCCTTATCCAGCACATGCTTCTCGTCTGCATTCATTGAATCCTCTGCCGTATATTCCCGTTGATCATACAGAATTGCAATCAGCACATGCTTGCAGATATGATCGGCCGGGCAGGAGCATTCCCAATGATCCAGCGTATTTTCAAGCGTACATTGTGTCCCGTCACTGAGCTGACAACTCACAGATGATGCATTCCATGTGTACGTTACACTTACACCATTGTCCAACTCTTTCAAAGACCTTTTGTACAACCCCTTGTTGGCATACCGAATCAAATAATCCTCCGTACACAGCTTCGAAAAACTTCGGAATTTTTCCTTGAATCCATTCACGTCATCAACGCCCCGTTGCTCTCAGAATGTCGTAGATCGTTTCACTGAACACGCGACCTGGAACGTTGCCTAGAGCAATGGGTTTGTTGTCACCATAGTAATAATATTGCTTGTTATTCGGTTTGAAGAAATGAAGGGATTCCAGGGTAATGTCATCCAATCCCTCGTAATACGTGATGCTCGTACCGCTGAATTGCAATTCTGCAACAAGATCTCCGTACTCTTTATAAAATTCATGATACCAGCCGCCGTCCTGTGCCGGTCCTTTGATCCAACCGTATTTCTCCAGTGCTTTGGGGAAAGCCGTTGGTGAAAAATCAGACTCGGGCAGATGATCGTATTCATTCTTCGTTTTATCCTCATCTTCTGGCTGGTGAATCTCACGATTCAATTGCTCGAATGGCTGCTTGATCTCGTAATCCTCCAACTGCGTTGTCCAACCTTCAAGCGTTGCCTGATCCAGTTCCAACGGGTGTATAAGTCCCACTTGCGCATCCGAAGGCAGATCGACCTCATCTTCATCCACAGAATTGAAGGTGCCGTCCTCCATATAACGGAAGGTGCTGATCAGAGCGCCATCCTCATACGTTCCCCAGATCAGACCAACAGCAAATTTTTGCATGATTACATTTTGTACAAACAATGCTTTCCACTCATCGGCAGACCACAGACGTTGCTTGGACAATGACTCTTCCAGACGCTGCGCCTGAATGTTAACCATGGATTTGAGATCTTTTTTCAGCTGTGTGAAACGTGCCTTGGACTGCGCTGCCAATTCAGGATCATCTTTCTGTGCAGGAGCAGGCAAACTCTTCACGGATTTGCCCGTTTCTTCATTTAAGACAACGACTTGTAAGTCTCCATTGACCTTAACCAGGAAGGAACGCTCTCCGTAACTCAGCTGCATGGTTCCTTTTTCATCAAAACCAAGTGTGGTGACCAGCCGATCCTCCAGTTGTTCCGAGGTGAGTCCCATATTATCGGCTGCAAGTTGCAATGCTTCTTCTGCTGCACCTTTCACCTGACGGTTCTTCACGCCACGTTTGATCTTGTCAATCGCCATAAGAGCGGATGGATCTTTCAGATAAGCGAGCACTTTTACAGCATCTGCTGCAATCGCGCCACGACTGTTTTCTGTCCATTCCTTAATTTGCGGAGCCAGAATATTCACAATGTGAATATCGCCAAAGAGTGCTGATACATACATCACCCATTTCTCTTTTGCAGGAGCACCTTCCTGAATCCAGACCTGGAGCAGTTCACTTGCAAAACGAGCGAGCGATGCCTCACTTACGTAATCTCGTAATTCATTCAACCGTTCATTAGGACCGGATGTATGATCCAATGATTGGACCAAAGCATACTGTTTAATCCGGTCATCTAAAGGCTGATTGTCTTCAATACGTATCAGTGAAGGGAGATCTTTCAAGGACAACCAGCTCAGTCTCGACAACTTTTTGGCATCCGCCTGATCAGCGAGTGCAGCATGGGCATACTCTGGACTTAGATCTGCGGTATCTAGCAGAATTTGGATCAAGCTCTTCCAATCGTCGGACTTCTCTTTCTTCAAAAGTTCACCGTACAGTTCCTTGCTGTTTTCCAGACTGCGGATTGCAGTCAGAGCCATTTCTTTGATCGCCACTTTTTTCTCCGAGAGGTATATGAGCGTATACAAGTCCTGATCAGGAATTCGGTTGAATTCCGCTAACGCCACGCCGTTGGCCTTTTTGGAAGAATCCTGCAATCCGGCACGAATCGCTTCGGCCAATATTTTCTTCGATAACTCATCACGCTGTTCAAAGGTAATCTCCAGAATTAAAATGCGTGTATCTGTTGGCAGTTTCTTGTACTGTGTCAGTGCATAGTCCAGATTCTGCTGAATGATTCGGCGGTATTCGTCATGCGGCATCGATTTGTATCTGTAGTCGGTCATGCCATTAAGTGAGATCAGGCTGGTTAGCAATTTCTCACGTTGCACCTCAGGGTCTTGCCCGTAACGTTGAAGCAGCTGCTCTCCACTAAAAGCGTATGAATTGTACATGTCCGAGATAATATCCAGTGTCCAATCGGGATGAGTAGTCAGGATTGCAAACCTGCGCATCGCCTCCGAATCCAAGGGCAGAAAACTAATACTAATGAGGTTGTGAACACGCTTCTTATCCCGATTCAGTTGATTAAACAACCCGCGACTATTTGGGTCCTCCCAATATTCCTCCAGGGTGTTTTCCCCACTTAAGTATCTTGCAATCGCAAGTCCTTGACGTCCCCCGTCCAAAGGATGCCGAAGAGCGTTAAATACCGCTTGCTCCAGTGACCCCTCCGCATTAGGCAATGTCAATCCTTGATCCTCCATGAATTTCTGAATGCAGAGTTTGAGGAATGGCGGTTTGATAATCTCGTATGCTCGAATCGCTTGTTCAGGACGATTCGCGATCGCGGATTGTAACATGTTCCAAGATACCGTGTACGAATTAAGCTCGTCCCGCAACATTTCAATCAACTGATAAGGTTCATCCAGAGGCACAAGTCCAGCAAGCAGATCATTTGGACTCTTGGCTCTAGGGTCCATACTCAGCAAGTAACGGCGAACTTCAAGTGGATAAATCTCATGTAATTGATGTACTGTGTGAAGCAAAACATGCCCAATCTCACTATTTGTATCAAGGAACCGTTGTTTACCTCCACTAATGTTAATCAGGTACAACAAGGCACCACTCACAAGTACCATAGTTTGATGGAATACTGTGTTTGAACATTGCTCTTTTGAAGAGAAAGACGTATTGGGATACAGTTCAGCTATGAGCTGACTACGCTTCTCCTTGAGGAATTCATCCTTCAATTCTTGGGAAGATCCGTTATGCTTTCCTTGAATATTACTGACCACTACAGGTTCAATCAACGTATGTAACTCGTCCCGCAACTTATCTGCATCATTAGCCATTACATGTTGAAACAACACTGGTAACGATTGAACAGAAGATTGAACCTCTGCAAGATGAGAAGCCGTGTCACTGAGTCTTGAATATAATTGCAGCAGCATTAATGCATTAATTACATCCCGGTAATCCCCTTGACTGTCCGCTTTTTTGGAATCAAAAAGCCACTGGGCACGCTTTAATTTACTCTTTAATTCAGTCAAAATTTCGTTCTCGCCTGCAAACTGTTTGATCTTCTCCAACCGAGACAACAATCCATCCATGCGATCAGCGCTTTTGCTCTTCCCGCTTAATCCATAAGCTTCGGAGTCATTTCCCATACAGACAGTAAAGGCATCCGTTCTCCATGAATTTCTTTTGGAATAATTGGATTCCAGATATATCACAATAGCCCCGGCACGGTAAAAGATATCTCCGTCGTCTTTTTTGGCAAGCTTCATGAGCAGATCAATCGTTTGATACACATAATGACTCGAATTTCCCAACATATCCGGGAACTTGTCTGTCGTTCCCAAGACGTAATCAATAATTTCGGAGCTTCGATCTGTTTTTAATGAATACTCGTTTGAACAAGTTACTGCGAATTTCTCCACCAAAGTTTCAACTGCGCGGTCTGCGGTAAGCATTACACATTCCTCCTTGAATTTAAGTGATGATCTCGCCAATCCAATCCGCGAGTTCGTTAGGCGTAATTGCTGCTACATGTGCCCCCATATTGGTTAATGTCTGTGCTGCGTGTTTGTTATAGACTGAATCCCCGTTAAAATCGAGTGCAGTGAGAACCAGTAGCTTGCATCCTGTATCGATGATATCTTTACAGGCTTTGTACATTTGCGCGATCGGGTACCCTTCCTCCAGATCACTGACCAGAATAAAGATGGTTTTGCCTGGATTATCGATTAACGTCTCGCCATATCGCAACGCTTTCGTAATATGTGTCCCCCCGCCGAGCTGTACATTCATGAGCACGTCTACAGGGTCTTCCAGCCTGTCGCTAAGATCAACAACCTGCGTATCAAATATGAATAATTGGGTGCGCAGCGCATTCAAGCGGTAGAAGATGCTGGCCATCACCGAACTGTAGATGACTGAATCCAGCATACTGCCACTCTCGTCCACACCAATGATGATGTTCCACTTGTTATGGGGCTGGATATTCCCGTCGAAATATAGACGATCAATCACAAACCTGCGCTTGTTTTTATCGTAATTCTTCAAATTCTTGGTGATGGTTCGCTTGAAATTCAGATTGCGCAAGGATCGCACTGAACTGGTGGTATAGCGACTGCGCTTGCCCATGATACTGGCTCGGGTCTGCGATTCCAGCTTGCTGCGGAGCTCTTCAACCACAGTTCGCACGATATCCTTGGCGCTCTTTAATACCTCACCTTTCATCCGTCCTTTGAACTGCATAATGTTCTTGAGCAGATTCATGTTGGGTTCAAGGGATTCAAGCAGCTTTTTGTCCGTTAACAATTCTGTCAGCCCATAACGATCAAGCGCCTGTTTTTCCAATATTTCTACCGTTGGTTTGGGGAATAGATCCCTTACTTTGTGCAGCCATTTTGGTACAGTCAGATTAGATGCACCGCGTCCTCCCTCTTTTCGATAACCTTGTTCTTCACCGTATTCACGGTTATAGAGATACCCCAGAATCTCATCGATTTCCGTATATTGAAATTCAACAGAAGTGTATTGGTCTGTATTACACAACCCTTCTTCCGCCGATTCACCGAGAATCAGACGCCATCGATTTAAGGTTTCAGCAGAATGTTGATCCCCTCGGTTGCTTCCATCCGGATTGGAACTTTCATTGATTTCTCCGGTTCCTTCCGCTGTCCGATTCGCTTCATTCATATTAGCTTCCATGCGGCAAACTCCTTTCGAAGCGCTTCATCCCACGTCTTGGACTGAATCAGCATCTGTTCATCCACCGCAGGCCTCAACATCTCCTCTGGTTCAACCTGATGCAGACTCGCCACCCGCTCCGCAATCAAGCCCGTCTCCATTGGTGTAAAGTAGGTGAATGCCAACCGCAATTCCGGTACCATACTGATGAAGTCGTCGTATGACAGCTGTTCAATCAGATAATTCAACTCAGACAACAGCTGATCTTCATATAAAAAAGCGTCACGTGCTACAGTGAATACTCCCTGTAAAAAAAGTGCCGTTTGACGGGTCTGATCCGGTGTACCATGGATATACCCGCGAGCACGATCAACAATCTCATCCCTGGGCCTGTCACCGAGCCCTGAGGAAATAGCCACACACACACCCTCCAGCTGAGCCGGAAGCTGGTGATCAGACAGAAGCTCATTCAGGTGAATTCGGAATGTCTCATCCTGAAAATTCTCCTCTGATGACTCCGCGAGCATAGCTAACAGCTTCAATCCCTGAATAATGGCTTCATGTTCATCCGGATTGGCTCTGGAGAGCTGTAACAACTTGTCCACGGCGTTTCTATAAGCTTCGGATACCAGATCAGGGAGATGTTGCTCGTCAGATAATCCCAGCAACCTGCGGTGTTGATGAATTCGGTTCAAGATATGCAGACTGTTACATAAGGATAGAAAATTCCCGTCGGTTCTCAGCGCCGAGCGCACCTGTTCATAGAGTTTCATCGCTGTGTCTTGAAGCCCCATGAGCAACGCTTGAAGCATGAGTCGGGCAAGTTCACCGCTATGATGATCCGGTATTTCTTGCATCTGTTCTTCCATTTTGCGTGTGGCTGCTCCAGCAAGTGTTCCGCCATAGAGAGAGTTTTCTATCAATCTGGCTTCAATACGGGATGAGTACATATAAACCCAGGTTTCGCGAACAAGATTCATATCACGCTCTGCGATCCAGTCCGGCCCCGATTGCCGTTTCGCA
The DNA here is from genome assembly GCF_000517845.1 of Paenibacillus sp. FSL R5-192. Classification (NCBI taxonomy): domain Bacteria; kingdom Bacillati; phylum Bacillota; class Bacilli; order Caryophanales; family Paenibacillaceae; genus Paenibacillus; species Paenibacillus sp. FSL R5-192. Next base: position 118,985 of record NZ_ASPR01000049.1, read on the forward strand.
AATTCCGGAACCAGATAGGTGATGCATTGAATCAATTGGCTTATCTGACGATGCTCCGGTTTCGCATACAGATCCAGCACTTTCTTGTGTTGACCTGTTGTACGAATCTGCAGTTTGTACTCTGTACAACGCGCCTTGAAGTCCTCCACGATGGGAATACTGAATGAATTGGGAGCCACGCTTCCAATGACGTCTCCAGTCAATAACTGCTGCAGCTCTTGCAGCGGTTTATCGGTCGCCAAGGTAAGCTCCCCCTTCACAAAGGAAGAGAGTGCTGCATCCATCAACTCATAGACGCCGCCTTCCCTTTTACCCCGAAGCCCGGCAAGACCTTGAATCATGCTGTACGCCTCAATCGCATCACTCGTTGATACATGTTCGTGACCATCCCGTAATTGGCGCATCAGCCGGGATAACAAGTCCAGAGCCGTTAGATTATACGGTGTACTCTTTTTGCGAAGCAGCTGGTTCCAGATCTGATCGTAATAATTTACATAAGGCATGCCGCTCGCATATCCATTAAGCCGATCCGCTTCAGCAAAGGTATAGACCATTGGGTACATTTGTTGGTGAACCGTATCTGGATTAACCGCACTTTGTTGAGACGTTCCTGGTTTACCTTGTCCATCCAAACGATGGTCTGTATGCCGTTTATCCATTTCTGGCCGTTCCAATTGGGATTCATGTTGCTCTGACATCAACAGTCCATACGTATGAAACCCACCGGTAATGACAAGCACACGGTCATGCTCCTGCACCGCTTGTTGAATATGTTGTTTCATATGTGCTTCTCTTGCCAGATCACCTGAAGACTGTAATCGTTCCGTGGAATAGCACATTCGGGATAAAGTACAATACGTGAATACATCCTGCACGAATGCCTGAGTGGATTTTTCCAGACCACCAATTTCAAACACCTTTTCCCACAATTCATCAAAACTGCGGCAGTTTGTTTTTTGGCATAATCGGTTAATGAAATCAGACCCCGCAAGCAAGGTTTCGTCCTGAATGGAGATCTCCTTTTGTTCTGTCTGGCCGGATTTGGATGCACGAGTGGAGAAGTGTTGATAGTCTAGGTCAATAAACTTCGCCGGAATATCCAGCCGTTTTGCTTCTTTCAAAGCTACATATTCAGGCGAATAACGAAGCATCGGATAATAGCAAGCTTCTCTCTCCAATTCACTCTCATAGGTATAGTACAGACTGACAGGAGGTATCGTTGCCTCATCACTCAGCACCGAAATTAATGGATTACCGCTCTCCGGTCCTTCGATCAGAATAATATCCGGTTTGTAGTCCCCGATTAATCGTAACAAGTGATATGAACATGCAGGGCTATGGTGTCGTATTGGATAATAAACCGTATGATTACTCAGGTCATATACCTGGGACTCGAACAAGGATTGTAACTGATCAACATCAGGGTCCAGTACTGCTCTTAACCGATCCATTTTCTCTCCTCATAATAGTCCTTCCACATTCCCTCTTCTCTGGAACGCTCTTTTACGACCTTGGAGAAATAGGTTTTGAGAATGGACAGATCCTTGTCGTTTTCCTTTGCAATGGTCCCCAGCATGTTCTGCACCAACCGATCCAGCCCAATAGCTTTATCTTCGTAATAATAGGAAGTCATCGCACTCTGGACATAGACAGACACCGCTTCCGCCGTACTCATGGATGCTTGAGGGGTGTCAAGCTTGTACCCTTCCCGTGTCATGCCGGTGCGCAGTTCCATAAATGTTGTAGCCAGTAATTCAACCACGTCCGGGTTAATATCAATATCAATTCCACTATGTAATAACAGGCTTCGTGCCTGGGATTCAATGATTTTGGCTTCCATTTTTACGTTATGAATTGGCTTGATTGTTTCAAAATTGAAGCGACGTTTCAATGCACCACTCATTTCGTTAACACCTTTATCACGAATATTAGCTGTAGCAATGACGTTAAATCCTGGTTGGGCAAACAGTACACCGCCATCCAGTTCAGGAATGCTCATGACCTTGTCACTGAGAATACTGATCAGACTATCCTGCGCTTCAGCCGGACAACGTGTAATCTCTTCAAAACGGGTAAGAATACCTTTCTTCATGCCGTTATATAACGGTGATGGCACAAGTGCAGCTTCCGAAGGGCCTTTATCAAGCAGCATGGCGTAATTCCAGGAATACTTGATCATATCCTCTGTTGTGCCTGCTGTACCTTGAATCGTGTTTAGACTGGTACCGGAGATCGCTGCGGTCAGCAGTTCGCTAAGCATGGTCTTGGCTGTCCCGGGTTCTCCCACGAGCATTAATCCTCGATTGCCTGCCAGAGTAACCACTGCACGTTCAATTAACACGTCATTGCCATAGAATTTGCGGGTAATCGTGATTTCTTCTCCATTTAATAACGCAGGCTTATCCCTGCCAATAATAAAATCGCGCACATAGGCGGGAGATAACAGCCAGTTCGGGGGACGTTTCCCCTGATCTTCCTCTCGCAGCGCACGTAATTCAACCTCGTATAATGTCTCGGCGGGTGGTTTAAGCATCTCCATCGTCAAGGTGTCTCCTCTCACGTAAACAGATCGTATGTTCTTATTCCTATCATTTTATCACAGCACTCCAGCAACTACCCGGTAAAACGATAAAAATGGTTGAAACGTCCTTCTTATCAGCACTTCTTCTAAGTCCATGGACATAGCCTCTAGCGCAAATATGAAGGTGAAATATCCTTACAGCCGTGCCAACACACTGGTTTCGGATCAGAATCAGCATGCTTATTACCCATTTAAAAGCATTGTAGGCCATATGACCTTAGGAATCATTACACTTTCGATCGTGTGTTTCAACCAAATGAAGCCGATTATTACAAAGAAGACACAGGTCATCAGCAGCCTGTGTCTTCTTATATGTTCAAATTTCACCCAATATCTATAAATTTTGATCAAAACTAACCAATCTCTCAGAAGTCTCTACTTACATTCTACGCCCGCATGAGGCGGAATACAGCTGGTACCACTCATAACGGGTAAGTTCAATATTCGTTGCATCGCGACAGGCCAGAATACGTTCTGGTCGAATCGAACCAATGACAGGTTGAATCCCTGCTGGATGCTTCATTAACCAAGCCAGTACAATAGACTCTGGTGTCACCCCACGCTCCTTGGCCATTCGATCAACCAATTGAGCCGTATGCTCAATCTCAGGACGCTGTCCCTCAACTACCCTGCCAGTAAATCGCCCTTGAGCAAGTGGACCCCAAGCTTGCAGTTGAATATGCTCTGCCTGACAATATTCCATCGTGCCATAGGGAAACACGTTGTCTCTGGCTTGAGGACGATTTACCGTCACACCAGCTTCTACGAATCCAATTTTGTCTAAACTCATCTCTAACTGGTTCACAATCAGAGGTACTTTACTATGAAGCTGAAGAAGACGAATCTGTTCAGAACCCATGTTGGACACACCAAAATGGCGCACTTTACCGGAATGATGCAGCTCAGCCAGTGCTTCCCCAATCTCTTGCGGATGGGCAAGTGGGTCAGGACGATGTAACAGCAAAATATCCAGATATCCGATTCCGAGCCGTTCCAGGATACCGTCCACACTCGCCAGGATATGTGCACCTGAGGTGTCATAACGCTGTGGCCCTTCATCATCACCCACAAGACGTATACCACACTTCGACTGTATAATGATCTGTTCACGCAAACCGGGAGTTTCGGATAAAACTCGTCCCAAGACATGCTCTGCCTTACCACGTGTGTAAATATCCGCCAGGTCAAAGTGATTAATGCCGATTTCGATAGCTGCTTCTACCGCTCGATGACCTTCTACGACAAGATCTGAAGTAATGGGGAACCCATCCCATTCACCCCCAAACCGCATACAGCCAAGAACCATTCGACTTGCCGGAATCTGGTGATGATGCAAAGGAAGTTGTGCGTAAGACATGTCAGCGTTCACCTCATTTTCATTTTTACCAAGCATAATAACCGATTCTCTCTACCATGTCTTCTTCCATCTTCCTCTATTTTCCTGCTCTATCATCCATATGAAGAAAAAACAAGGTTTCAAAAGCTTGTGTATTGAATATATAGAGGGTGCAGGTATTATGCAGAAATATGAGAGGAGATTTTGCATTTGAATCCGAATGAATCCAACGAGTCCTCAAAGCCAGCGTTTTTCACGAAAGAATTCACGCATAACCCTTACTCGGTATATGAAATGTTAAGAAAAGAGGAGCCTGTTTTCAGAGTCATGTTTCCTCACGGGGAATTCGGCTGGATTATTACGCGATACGAGGATGCAGTTCAGATCCTGAAAGATCCTCGCTTCAGCAAAGATATGGTCCGACGTTACGGCGCTGACAATCAAAGCATCTTCTCCAATAATATGTTGTTCTCCGATCCGCCGGATCATAAGCGTCTTCGGGGACTTGTGCAGAAAGCATTCACACCCAAAATGGTCGCAGACATGCGGAGCCATATTCAGGGCATTGCTGATGAACTGCTGGACAACCTCCCGTCACAGGAAAAAATGAATCTGATCGATGACTTTGCCTTCCCGCTGCCCATCATTGTCATTAGTGAAATTCTGGGAGTCCCTCTTGACGATCGTGACAAATTCCGCATCTGGTCCAATACGATAATTGATGCTTCCATAGCCGAGAGCGCCGAGCTGTTTGAGCAGCATGCCAGAGAGTTTACGGATTACCTGACGGCCTGGTTTGCAAAAGTTCGCCAAGATCCCGGCACTGATCTGATCAGCCAGCTCGTCATTGCGGAAGAATCCGGGCAACAGTTAACTGAACAAGAACTGCTTGGCGTTGTCTCCTTATTAATTATTGCCGGTCATGAAACAACCGTGAATCTGATTGGAAATGGGATTCTCGCCCTGCTGGAGCATCCGGAGCAACGCGAACTGCTGATCAACCAGCCCGAGCTTATTCACAATGCCATTGAAGAGATGCTTCGCTATAACGGACCGGTGGAGTTCAGCACATCCCGCTGGGCTCTGGAAGATATTGAATTCCGTGGACAACGTATCGCTCAAGGTGATCTTGTCATTGTTGCGCTTGATTCCGCCAACCGGGACGAACAGCAGTTTAAGGATGCTGATATTTTCGATATCACACGCGAGAAGAGTTCGCATCTGGCTTTTGGCAAAGGCATTCATCTCTGCTTGGGAGCACCGCTTGCTCGTCTGGAAGGTGAGATTGCAGTCAGCACACTTCTGAATCGTTTTCCAAATATACAGCTTCAGGCAGATGTGAATGAACTGGAATGGAGACCAGGTATGAATGTTCGTGGTGTCAAGGAAATCCCGGTTCAACTAAAATAATGGCTAAATATGAATAAATGAAAGTGAGGCACATGACATCATGGAAATGAACACCTTGGTATGGATCGTTTTGCTGCTTCTGATCTTTGTGTTACTGGTCAGAGTCACCAGCCTGCAACGCCAATTAAATGAACTGAAAAGAGATGTCGAGCGTCTGGAGAACGGTTCAACCGACAGCGTCCGATCCGACTTCAATTACACCTTGTCGCCGAAAGAAGCATCTCTTTCTCACACAAGCCAACCAGCCCAAACGGATCTGGATCAGGAACTGCTTACACTGATACAACAAGGGAAAAAAATTATGGCGATCAAACGACTGCGTGAAGCCCGAGGTCTTTCGTTGAAGGAAGCCAAAGACTATGTTGATTCCCTAGATCGGTAATATACAACTCACATAACTCTCGGGGGAAGTCACTCCAGACTTTCGGCTGTTAACACAGACGCAGTAGAAAGTATGGAATCTTCGTCCGAGAGTTTACTTTTCAAACAACATATGCTACTGTTATTTCTATATTACTAGAAATAAGAAATAAAGACGAAAGGACCGATCATTATGCAATCAAACTCGAATGAGATTGAACAAGTTGTCAAAATTCATAAAGCGCTGGGCGAACAAACACGCTACAAAATCATTCAGATTTTATCGGGCGAAAGCAACCTGTGTCCTGCCGATCTGGAGAGCCGCCTTGTTACGGTTGCCCTATCGACTCTGTCTCATCACCTGAAACAGCTGTCCGATTGTGGTCTGCTTACATCGCAAAAGAAAGGTACGTATATCTACTACAGCCTAAACACGGAGACCGCACAAAAGTTTGTTCCCTATCTGCTAAATAAATAAAAAATTTGAGTCATATTTCTATATAATTAGAAATATTGAAACAACGCACAATATTTATTAGTAAAACCAGGTCACCTAAGTTTACGCTTATTCCAATATTCATTATCTAGGTTGTAACATTACCATTCGCGCAGATGGGTTGCATTCAGAGCATTCATGTCTTGTTCTATCGTCTTTATTTCTATATTTCTAAAAATATAATAATAATCAGAAAGAGGTTATGTTTCCATGTCTTCTACGCTCAAAATCTATGTTCTTGCCTTGGTCAGTTTCCTTGTGGGAACGTCCGAATATGTCATTGCCGGCATTTTGGATCGAATTGCAGATACGATGAATATCTCTTTAATCGCCGCCGGACAGCTTATTACGATTTTTTCACTCGTATATGCTCTCGGTACACCTGTCATTATTGCACTGACTTCGCGCTGGGACCGTCGCAAGCTGTTGTTATACTTCCTCGGTCTATTCGTTGTGGCTAATGTTCTTGCTTACCTGTTGCCGGGCTATGGACTGTTCGTCGCAGCACGAGTGTTGATGGCTTTAGGCGCGGGTGTTGTTGTTGTCACGGCATTAACGGTTGCTTCTCAAATAGCGGCTGAGGGCAAACAAGCTAGTGCAATCGCCACAGTAATCACTGGATTTACGGCTTCTTTGATCATTGGCGTTCCGCTCGGAAGGCTTGTAGCTGCATCTTGGGATTGGAAGCTTGTTTTTGCCGGTATCGCTGTTCTTGGCGTTCTCGCCATGCTGGTAATTGCGGCCGCCATTCCGCCTTCCAAAGCAGAAGCGCCTGTTCCGCTGAAGAAACAACTGTCTTTGCTCAAACAGCCACGAATTGTACTGGCACTGCTGGTGACATTTTTCTGGTTAGGTGGTTATTCCATTGCCTACACGTACATTTCACCTTACCTTGTATCCGTTTCAGGAATGAGCGAAGCACTACTCAGTTCAGCTTTACTCGCATTTGGCATAGCAAGTCTGATCGGTTCAAAAGTTGGAGGGTTCAGTGCTGACCGATTGGGTGTCAAACGAACGCTGATCACAGGCATGACATTACATATCGTAAGTCTGGTCCTGTTGAATATAACAGCAAGCTCTCATCTCGCTGTCTTCCTTGTTCTGATTTTGTGGTCTTTTGCCGCCTGGTCTTCGGGTCCAACTCAGCAATATAACCTGGTCACCATGGCTCCGGAATCCTCTGGCATTATGCTAAGTCTCAACAGTTCGGTGATGCAATTAGCCATGGCTGCCGGCGCAGGTATTGGCGGAATCGCGGTCAGCAGCGTTTCATTATCATCCATTACCTGGATTGGCGCTGTGGGGGTTGCTGTTGCCGTCATCATCGTTATAAGCTCGTATCGTTCAGCACCTGTCAAAAGTACACAAACCAATACATCGCACAACGTTGCCTGATATGAATTAGTAGTATAAAAGACAAACCAAAAAGAGAGGTACTGTACGTATACAGTGGCCTCTCTTTAACCATTTTAACGGCTATTCTATTACCGATAAGCAGAACTCTTATTGGGCCGTAACTGCACCATCGATCGGATATACTGCACCATTGATATAAGGCGCTTCATCTCCAAGCAGGAAGGAAACCAAATTCGCGATCTCTTCCGGTCTGCCCAGACGTCCGGATGGAATGCTATCAACGGTTGCCTTGAACACTTCAGGGTTGTCTTTACCAAACTGAACAACCATCGGTGTCTCAATTGTACCTGGCGCAATCGCATTTACACGAATGTTGTCCTTACCATATTCAATCGCAGCTGTACGGGTCAAGCCCACCACGCCATGTTTGGTTGCTGCGTATGGTGCAACTGCGGGTACACCAACAATACCGGCCGTAGAGGCCGTGTTCAGAATGGAACCTCCACCTGTTTTGAGCATTTCAGTAATTACATACTTCAACCCGTAGAATACACTTCTCAGGTTAATATCAATAATCTGGTCAAACTGCTCAATCGTATGTTCAATCAGCTTGATCCCAGGACCTGCAATACCTGCATTATTAAAGAACATGTCGATTCGTCCGAACTCTTCGACTGTTTTTTTCACATAATTCTCAACTTCAGGTGCTTTACTTACATCTGCTTGTACAAAAATAGCTTTACTTCCCAGCTTCTCAATCTGCTTAACCGTTTCAAGACCTGTCTCTTCGACAAGATCCACAACGACAATGGATGCACCCTTCTCAGCCAGCTTCAATGCTGCTGCTTGGCCCAATCCACTTCCTGCTCCAGTAATAATGGCTACTTTTCCTGCGTGACTCATGTTGATCTCCTCCATGTGTGTGTGTCATCTTGTGATTGGATCGATGAATACGATATGAAACGTACTTACATGCAATGATGCAATATGTAGGTCAAAAATGGCATAAAACCTTCCTGACTTTACCTATTCTAATAGACTTTCGACATAAAAACAAATCATATAATATGTATTCATACTATATCACCTGTCACATTTTCAGCATTTCAATTGAAGGAGCACACAACTATTACGTCTTGTTGCATGCTCCTCTTTTACATATACAATACTTTTTAAGTCGGTATCTCTACAACTTCAAACGGTGCATATCCGCTTATCAAAACACTTTAACGCAGCAAATTCGTTTTTGCCAATTCAATAATTTCGTCACCGCGTCCATTGAGCACGGCTTTCATCATCCATAAGGTGAATCCTTCCGCCTGTTTGATATCAATCTTCGGAGGTAAGGACAATTCCTGACGATTCACCACCACGTCAATCAACACAGGACCATCATGCTGAAGCGCACGCTGCACAGCTCCTTCCAGATCATCCGGATCCTCAACCCGAATACCTTCCATGCCCATGGCCTGAGCAACCATCGCAAAGTTGGGATTGACAAGCTCTGTCCCGGACTCCAGGAATCCGGCAGCTTTCATCTCCAGCTCAACAAAACCGAGTGCTCCATTATTAAACACCACAACTTTAATCGGCAGATTATGCTGTTTCAATGTCAACAGATCACCCATCAGCATCGTAATACCACCATCACCCGACAACGAGATGACTTGTCTGCCCGGATCAGCGACCTGAGCGCCAATGGCCTGTGGCAAAGCGTTTGCCATCGTACCATGACTGAATGAACCGAGTAGTCTGCGATTACGAGACATCTCGATATAACGGGCCGCCCATACTGTCGGAGTACCGACATCACAGGTGAAGATGGCATTTTCAGCTGCGGCATCACTAATGACCTTGGTCAGGTACTGCGGATGAATGGGCTTTTTACCCGGTTTTCCAACGGCCAGCTCGTCCAGATCTTTGCGTACTTTCACATAACGATCCACACTTTTACGCAGATGTTTGTCACTGTGTTCTTCTGTCAGATAAGGAAGCAAAGTTTCAATGGTCGCTTTCACATCCCCACATACGCCGTAATCCAGCTTCGTGCGCCGACCCAGATGAGAAGATTGAATGTCGACCTGAAGGACTTTCGCATTTTCGGGATAGAATTGACGATATGGGAAATCCGTTCCGAGCATCAATAGTACATCACAGTCCATCATGGCATGATAACCGGATGAATACCCGATTAGGCCGGTAAGGCCGACGGAATAGGGGTTGTCATACTCCAAATATTCCTTGCCTCGTAGCGCAATAACCATCGGGGATTTCAAACGATCACAGAGCTGCATAAGGGGTTCCCGAGCGCCCGCGCAGCCTGCACCGCACAACAACGTAATTTTTTTGCCTTGATTCAGATACTCCGCCAGTTTAACGAGTTCTGGCTCAGAAGGATGTACCACTGGATTGGTTGCATGATACACATGCTCAGGCACAGGCAGATCCGCTGCTTCAAGTCCTGCTACATCCCCCGGCAATACAACGACGGACACACCTGACCGTGCGACCGCTGTCTGAATGGCCATCGTCAGAGAACGCGGCATCTGTTTTGCTGTTGTAATGACTTCACAATAATCGCTACATTCCTGGAACAGATACTCCGGATGGGTCGCCTGAAAATATTCACTGCCAATCTCGTCACTTGGGATATGTGCAGCGATGGCGAGTACAGGAACACGATTGCGGTGACAATCGTACAGACCATTGATCAGATGCATATTACCAGGACCACTACTACCTGCGCAGACAGCGATACTTCCACTGACCTGAGCGTCCGCCCCAGCAGCAAATGCAGCTACTTCTTCATGACGTACATGAATCCATTCGATCTTGCCCGAACGACGGATGGAGTCGAGTACCGCATTCAAGGAGTCTCCAACAATGCCATATATGCGTTTGATACCAGCGTTCAATAAGGATTCAACCAGAACGTCCGCGACTGTTTTTTTCATAAGTGATGGGTCTCCTTTAATTGCTCATTTTGATTATGTTTCCACTCGGTTAATATACCTATTCTTATACCCCAATCTTCTGAAACCCGAACCAACTCAATATGTATGTCTGGATATATGAAACAAAAAACACACCCTTGAACCGTTATTTCATTGTTAGCAAAATGCCAAAAAATCCGCTTGTCGAATGACAAACGGATTACGGTTAAACTACGTTTATTGTTATTTCATGTGAATTCCCAAATCCAAATCAGACACTAGATAGCAGGCATCACATTGCCACCACTTACCGGGATATAGGCACCTGTGATAAATGAGGACAGATCCGAAGCGAGAAAAGCTACCGCATTGGCGATTTCCTGATCTTCACCCCTGCGCTTCAGCGGCACGGTTCGCGTATATGCCTCATCATGTCCAGGCTCACTGGACCGATCACGTTCACTAATTGTCCATCCAGGTGCAACCTGGTTTACGGTAATCTGATACTCGCCAACCTCCTTGGCAAGCACGCGATATACACCATCCATTCCACGCTTACCAGCGGTGTAGGCCGATTGATGAGAGAAATTTTGCATCGCACATTCCGTATTGATACCAATGAACCGACCGGCTCTGATATCTTGCATATGTGGAATGAAAGCTTTGGCAAGATACACACTCTGCATGACACAGGATTCAAACTGGCTCAAGTAATCTTCAGGAGACTGTTCCAACACCGTTGTCCATTCATATTGAATGACTGCATTGGCAACAACGATATCCACTCCACCGAGGACAGGCTGAATTTCATCACGCATCCGAATTGCCGTATCCTGCTTTGTAATATCTCCCTGTACAATAACAGCCTGACGACCGAGTGCTTCAATCTCACCTTGAAGCTCCCGAGCCTTGGTATCATTATTTATGTAATGTAGAGCCAGATTGGCGCCACAGGCTGCCAACGTGCGGGCGATGACTCTCCCCAGTTGTCCGGTTGCGCCTGTAACCAGAGCCGTTTTTCCTGAGAGATCCAATTGCATAACAGTGAAAACCTCCTTGTATTCGTTTGTTCGAAAACGATTTCGTAAATATGTTATTTTTGTTCATTAATGACGCGTTATTCAGAGAGATATACAGCATTGTTCAATGCTGTATATGGTAGTTCAACTTTTTCCCTATATGTGGAGACTATTAATTATGATGTTGAATGAGATCTATTTCCTGGAAGCGACTGACTTCCTTTTCCCAACGCTCTTCTACATATTGACGGTGAACCGGGTGATTGTTGTATGCATCATACGCAACCTGATCCGCAAAGACCATCGAGAAACTGTAGTCAAACTCATTCTTCTCACTTACCTGTTTCAGAACCTGAAATTGCTCTACGCCAGGAATGACAGCCAGTGCATCTGAACTTTCCTTCAAAAAGGCTTCGGCCTCCGGTGTATCTTTACCCGCGTAAAGTGTAAACGTTACCATATGTGTGATGCTGCTCATCTCTATTTCCTCCTCCAATATGTTCGTACTCGTTTCCTAGTGTACATCCGAATGTGTTGTAAGCGCAATAATTGGTTGAATTAATTTTTAATGTACACAAAAAAACCTCAGGACAAATCCCGAGGTTTTTTTGTAATGTATGGACAAACTTATTTGGTGATGTTGTATTTACGGTTAAATTTATCAACACGGCCACCGATATCCACGTTTCTTTGTTTACCAGTGAAGAACGGGTGGGATGCGGAACTAGTGTCCACACGGATTACTGGGTAAGAGTTACCGTCTTCCCATTCCATAGTTTCGTTAGAGAACTTCGTGGAAGAACTCAGGAATTTGAAATCAGCACTTGCATCGTAAAAAATTACGAGTTGTGTCTTTGGATGGATGTCAACTTTTGGCATAATCTATTTACACTCCTTTAATATGGGTACTTCTTTAGAATCAAACTACATTTTATTATACTCTTTTTTTGGACAAAGTACCAGCAGGTTTTGAGGAATAACTAAAAAAAATATGATATCTGTGACTTTGCACCTAATCGAGTGTCACGCCGTCCCTTTCTCCAGTACATTCAACATGTACTCCAAAGCCTCCAGTTCATCCCTGCCTCTTGTCTGTAATCTGACAACACTACCATATCGAATGGGTAGTAACGCCATTCCAAGCAGGCTTTTGACATCTACACGATGCTCATGCTCAGACTCCATATACGACAAAATAATATCCGAGGAAAAACGTGACGCTTGAGAAGATACCGACATCAGATCATCCCGATGAAAATCAGCGTGTATCATAAATTCATGTACTCTCACAACCTTCAGTTCCTTTCGCTAAGTACTTATTCACCAATATGGTGTGTATCCATTTATATATTAAAATCTTCATGAATTATACCATGTTATGGGAGCTTGACCCATACTTTTTTTGCAAAAAACAAAAAAAGAGTCCTTAACCGCAGGACTCTTCCAGGTTGTTCTTACATACCATTCGGATATACCATGACCTTCAGACTGCCGCTTTTATTGTGTAATGCACGCTCCATCGCTTGCTGTGTCTCTTCGAGTGAATAACGATCTGTAATCAGAGACATCACGTCATGCTGGCCGGAGCTCAGGAACTCAATTCCTGCCGGATACGTATTGGCATAACGGAATATGCCATAGATATCAACTTCATTGTCCGCAATAAATGGAACATTAAGTGCGATCTCATCCTGTGCAGGCAGGCCCACAATCGCAAGTTTTCCTCCACGTCGAAGTGAATACAGAGCAGATTGTAGCGCCTTCGGATTCCCCGCTGTTTCCCATGCGGTATCCACACCCACACCATTTGTTAACTCGCGAATCACAGCCAGCGCATCTTCATTCCGCACATTAATGGTATGAGTGGCACCCATGCGGCGAGCTGCTTCCAGCCTAACTTCCTCCAGATCCGTTACAATGATCTTCTCTACACCGAAAGATTTGGCAGCAGCCACAGCCATGAGTCCAACGGGACCCATACCCATAATCGCCAGGGTTGTACCCGGAGCCAACTTGCTGCGGCGTGCAGCGTGAATACCAACAGAGAATGGCTCGTTCATAGCTGCTTCCTCATAAGACAGATGATCCGGGATCGGGAATACCATATCTTCACGCATCACCATGTACTGTACAAATGCCCCATCCACCGGAGGGGTCGCTAGAAATTGTACATCCGGACACAGGTTATAACGACCTTCCTTGCATGCCGAGCAACGTCCGCAAGTCACCCCAGGCTCAATAGCAACTCGATCCCCTGTTTTCAGACGGGATACGTTCGAGCCAACAGCAGCAATGATCCCCGCACACTCATGACCCAGAATGATCGGTTTCTCCACCACAAATCTGCCAATGCGTCCATGTTCAAAATAATGCACATCCGAGCCACACACCCCGACGGCCATTACCTGGATTAACACCTCATCCGCTGCCGGTTGCGGGACGGGTTGTTCCTCAATAATAATGTGTCCTGGCTCTGTCATGATAGCAGCTTTCATGGTCTCGGGCAGTTGATATTGTCCCATACGGTTCTCCTCCTCATGTATGTCCATGCTGTCTATTGTACATCAAAGAAAACAAGGTATCTTCTTTCTTCACATCACCAATCAATAGATAGTTCGACCCTGTTCATCCGCAATGCCGCTCTTGCGATAGAAGTACGTATTGATCATGTCCCGCCATTCCTTGGCATGTTCGGCCTGGTTGTCCTGTAATGAAGCAACTTTACTGAAAATAACCGGGTCGATTTTGCCCTCCAGCTGTCTCCATGTCTCGGCTAACGCCTCCGCCTGCGCAACACCTTCAAAGTGTGTATCATAAATATGCTGAATGACCGTTTTACCCGAATGCAGAACATGGGTGTACGGCACGTGATGGAAAAATAAGATCAGCTCATCCGGACAGGTGTCTACGGACTCATAGCGATCAGCATTCTCAGGGTGATACTGTGAAGTGTATCCTGTACCGCTGTTCACGGTTCGATCTACACCAATGCCATGACAATCGGCAAAGTGATACGTTCCCCATTTGGAATACTCGTATCCATCTACATTCGGCCCGTAATGATGTTCCGGGTTAACCATCCAACCCACACCAAGAGGCGCCGTATAATTCTCATAGATATCTAGTGATGTCAAAAGCATGCCCGTAACTTGCCGCACAACTTCGTCTTCATGCCCAAAAGTGAGTCTCACCCACTCATCGGCAATCTCTTCCGCGGTCAGCTCCGGATTCCACGCCAGTCTCCCGTATCCATATAGATTCGCCTGCGCGAGTGGATGTCCTGTCCAACAGGCATCTGCACCAATATTGGATACTGCAGCGAAGCCACTGTATGGCCGTTTATACAGAGAACCGTCCGCGATTCGCTTGATCTCTGAACCTTCGCCTTTAGCGTATGTGTCAAAGTCCAATACTTCTTTCCACTGGGGAACCAGATAACAGAGATGACGTTGTTGCCCGGTATACTCCTGTGTAATCTGAAATTCAATCACCTGATTTGTATTTTCCATGGCGCCAAACAGCGGGGATACCGCCTCTCTCACCTGAAAGTCCATCGGCCCGTTTTTGATCTGCAAAATGACATTTTCGGCAAAACGCCCATCCAGCGGCGTAAAGTGGTCATAAGCTGCACGTGCACGGTCAGTGGAACGATCCCGCCAGTCCTGCTTGCAGTTATAGACAAAGCAACGCCAGATAACCAATCCACCGAATGGCCGAAGGGCTTCGGCCAGCATGTTCGCACCATCGGCATGATCACGGTTATACGTGAATGGTCCCGGACGATTCTCGGAGTCTGCCTTGATCAGGTAACCGCCAAAATCCGGAATCGCTGCGTACACCTTGGCCGTTTGAATATTCCACCATTCCCGTACCTGCGCATCCAGCGGGTCAGCCGTACGCAATCCGCCAATCTCAATTGGACTCGCGTAGTTGGCGCTCAGGAACAATCGAACACCATACGCTCTGAATTCTGCGGCAACCTTCGCCACATCACTAAGATAACGTTCCGTCAGAAACAGGCTCTCACGGCGGTGTACATTAACGTTGTTGATCGATATGGCATTAATGCCCGTGGAAGCGAGTAAACGTGCGTAATCCCGGATGCGTACCAAGTCCAGCGTAAATTCCCCGTTATCATAGAAAATGGAGTCTCCTGCGTAACCACGCTCAATGCTGCCGTCCACGTTATCCCACTGATTAATCATCCGTAGCGCATTGGTTGGCTGTTCTGTAATGAAGCTCCACTTATTCACAGCGTCATCCGCCTCATGTGCACTTCCTTGATCCATTGTCAGCTCTCGAAGCAGATGGAATGCACCATAGAGCACACCTTGGGGAGTCTCTGACCCAATGACGAGTACACCCTCGGTCTCGGTCTCACGAATGATGTACCCTTCCCCTTGAACAGTTGAACGCTCTGTCTCGCTGAACAACCCAGCCACGGAATCGCTCCCTGTCCAAGTGCCGATTCGTATTGCGGGAGCGGAAGCGAGATTGTCCCGTTCATTTTCCTGAGCATCAGACAGATGACTGACCGACGGTTTCACGCCATATAACCTCTCCAGTCCCCGTGAAAGTTCGGTCAGAGCTGTTGTGATCACTCCATGGTTCTCTTCCGCCAGTATAAGTTTGCTCCATGCAGGAGCCGTCTTTTGGGCAAGTCCATTCGCTTCTGGCAATTCGGAGTGATACCCCAGCCACGCATCGTACTGTGGACCTGACAAGGCAGATTGAATGACGGATTGGCTCATTGTACCGCCTCCTTGCTGGCATAGATCTGCCCAAGGTGATTCCCTTTTCCTTCGAGTAGCCATAGAATCGACGTTACACCACGCGGATAGTACTTGCTGCCAACCGCTACACCAGACAGGATCTGGTCACTCCAGCACCAGTAGGATTCCTCCGGATGCAGCAGCCAGTTGACATGAGCCGCGTCTGCTGCCTTGCCTGTCTCATTCCATTCCACACCCAGCAGCTCTCTAGCGATAAACTGGGACAAATAGATTTTGCTCAGCCACGAGTTATTGCTTGTTGAGGACAGTTTCCAGCCTCCATCTTCGAACAGACATGTTCCCGGTACAAGAACCGTCTTCAGATGAGTTTGGAGTGCTTTCAGATAAGGT
Organism: Paenibacillus sp. FSL R5-192; assembly: GCF_000517845.1. NCBI lineage: Bacteria > Bacillati > Bacillota > Bacilli > Caryophanales > Paenibacillaceae > Paenibacillus > Paenibacillus sp. FSL R5-192. The sequence goes on from NZ_ASPR01000049.1 coordinate 135,599, forward strand.
CCAAAACGACCATTGACATCCAGTGCTGCTTCACAGCCTGTAAAGTACGGGAACACCAAACCTTCAATCGCCGGAATGATTCGAGAATCATTATTTTCTGCAATAACAGCTGGAATGTAGCCGCCATCAGTCAACTGTGCAGCAATACTGGCAGCGCAGCGATCCGCTTGAAGTCCAGCTTGATGGGACAGATCCGCCAACTTCTCAGTTGCGAACAGCTTCTCCAATGCAACATAGACCGCCCAACATTTACCCGCCAGATAGATATTATTGCGAGACTGACCAAGTGACACATCCAGGCTGTCGTAAGTTGTAATCTCCGCTCCACCTTGGGTACGGCTGCTATCCAGACCCATCAGACCGTTACGCTGCTCTGCGTCGGGATGGTCACGATTAAGCATACTTTCGAAGCAATCTTGGATAACAGGCAACATGTTTTTCACAAAAGCTTGATCCTGTGTCTGTTCAATGTATACTGTCGCGCAGCAGAGCCAGTTCACCAGCTCCTCGTGGCTCATCTGTGAGAAACAGTCGTCAATGCCAACCAGCTCATATGCCGAGTGTCCAGGGCGTGAGAACACATTGGCAACACCAATATCATGGGTAAAGGTGATTCCGCCCGGATATAACTTCTCTTCCCCCGGGAAACGAACCTGATCCGTATAACTGTATCGTTTCACAAACCACTCCAGCTCATTACGCACCGTCCATGGGTTCAAGGCAAGCTCGAAGTACAACTGATCAGCTGTCAGATCAAGTGTGTTCATCATCCGATACTCCCCTTCGTTCACCACCCATAGTGGCTCGCCATCGGCATCCAGCAGTTGAGTACTGGCATAATAGCTGTGAATGGAATGAGCAAGCATGAATGATTGATCTTCGGTCAAAGCAGCCGATCCAAGGCGCTGTTCAACCTCTCCACAGGATGCGGTCAACTCACTGAAGCGTTGTAGTGCATACTCTCCTGCTGCCTGAATATCGGAGAAGTACCGCGTATACCAATACGTTGTGTCCATTCCTGTCGTCACAATGCCCCCGCGATAGAAACATACTGCGAATTGATACGTACGTTTCTCTCCAGCCGGAACCTCCATCAGTAGTGCAGCGGTTGAACCAAGTCCAAATGCCAGATTCTCCCGATGTTTCTCCTGCAACAGTTTCTCCAGCGTAAATCCGCGTGCGGGCCACAGTCCGTCATCTGCTGACATAATCGCTGTAAGTCGACCTTGTCCCACACCTGTGATGGAGCCACCTTCCGGTCCCCCAATCAGACGCATCGCAGAGTACGGATCATTGCCCTGATAACCAAAGTAGGCTTTGCGGGGTTGTTGACCTTCCGTATTGTCAATCGTCATCTCTACCAATACGGCAGGTACGAGTGCATCCATTAATTCTTCACGATCCCCATTCGTTGGATCAGGTACTGGACGTACAGGCGAGTAGATACGGAACGTCAGATCTCCAGCAGTCCACGTATCCGTACCTGAGGTAAATTCACGGGTAATATCTTCATCGCGAAAAGCCGTAATAAGAGGTTGTGGAGCTTTGGTCGCGTTTGTCGACGCCGGGTCCCCATTCTCCAGCTTCTCTACATCATAGCGGCTGCTCTCATCCTCGGAAGCTTCATAAAAAGGAAGCGCCTGATAATTGTCGCCATCGCGAGATTGTAATCCAATATATACATTCTGGTCAGCCGGCTTGCCGAGTTCAAGACCCAGCCCGCCTTTGGCTCCTTTGTAACCCAGTGTAAAACTCGCAAAAGCACCAATCGGTGCGTGATGTGCATTATAAAAGATGGATTTGGACGTATTCATGAATCATAACCCCTCTCAGAATGGTTGCATACGTTTTCATTAGCCCCATCCTAACACGTGGTTCCACCTCCGACCATGATCAAATCAATCGGATATTTACCCAAATCAAGCTGATAGACTATAATAGATTAAAGCGGTTACAAAAAAAACATTCCATTTGATATACGTGCGTAATCAAAATCACATTTTTTGAACAACCTCTTATGAAGGAGGATCTTCCATGTCTTCAACGTATTTGCCTCCTACTTTGGGAGAAAGTGTCCATGAAGTTTTTTATCCAGATGTGCAAACAACGGTCAATCTGTTCGCCATTCATTTACGAAGTGTAGGTGTGGACTGGGATTATCCGGCACATGAGCACCCTCAATATGAATTGAATTATGTCACGGAAGGCGAGCAACGCATGATGGTGAATGGTACCCTATACATTCAAAAGGCTGGCGAACTGCTCCTGATTCCTCCGGGAAGCATTCATTCCAGCCAGAGCCATAACGGCAAGGGATTCACGTATTTTTGCATGCATTTTGACATTGATGATCAGTTGTTCCTATCGTTGCTGGCGCGCATCAAACAAGTGCGATTCAGTGCGGATAGTCCGGTTACACAGCAGATTGAGCCGGTTTTGCGCAAATTGATGTCATCTGCGGATGATGAAACAGCAAATACGATGGTACAGCGTATGCAGCTGCAATCTGCGGTATTTGAACTATTTGGCCATCTGTGGGAGGCGGTCTCGAAAGAGGCAGCTCACTGGTTTACCGACGGACACGAGAAGATCGAACTCGCCCACCAGATTCGTAATCGGTTGCAAGGCCTGATGAGTCAGCAATTCAAACAGGGACACGAGTCCAACGGTCACTATGGCATTGATGATATTGCAGCAGAGCTGGGCATCAGTTCTTCTCACTGTAATCGCGTGTTCAAGGAGGTGTTCGGTCAGTCTCCTCGTGCTGTATTATCCCAGTTGGTTTTGCATGAAGCAAAGCTTCTTCTGGGCAATCCGAAGCTGTCCGTTCAAAATATTGCTGTCATGCTTGGTTATAAGGATATTGCCCATTTCAGTCGTCAATTCAAGCGCTGGTCCGGCATGTCACCCTCCCGTTACCGACAGGAACAGCCTGCTCTGGAATAGGTCTAGTAGCAGGCTGTTTGTCTTTCTTATTTATTTCAACAAACGCTTAATCAACTTCAGCTTGTTATCATACGGTGGATACAGAATCGGCAGATTCAACTTGGTGCTTTTTTTCAGTACACTTTTGAGATGGGAGAAGGTTTCGAAGCTGTACTGCCCATGATACGAGCCAACACCGGAATGACCAACACCGCCAAACGGCAGACGTGGATTCGCTACATGCGTGATGGTATCGTTAATGCAGCCGCCTCCAAAAGAAACTTCGCGCAGCACTTTGTCCTGAACCCGGGTGTCGGAAGTAAACAGATACAAGGCGAGCGGTTTCGGCCGCTTTACGATTTCTACAATGGCTTCATCCAAGTTACGATAACTAATGATTGGCAGAATCGGTCCAAAAATCTCATCTTCCATCGTTGCTGCATCCCATGACTCCGCATCAATCAGTGTAGGTTCAATGAAGCGATCTTCCTCATCCGAAGCTCCCCCATATATCACTTTGGCCTGATCCCGCTCAATCAAAGTCGTCAGACGTTTAAAATGTCCCTTGTTCACGATTCGCCCATAGTCCTTGTTGTGCTGGATATCCGAACCAAAGAAAGACACGATTGCTGCCTTCATCTCTGTAATTAACGTTTCCTTCACGCGCTCATGCACAAGTAAATAATCGGGTGCGATACAGGTCTGTCCTGTATTGAGCAGTTTGCCCCATATAATGCGCTCAGCTGCTACTTTGATATCCGCCTGTTCATCAACGATGACCGGACTTTTGCCTCCCAGTTCTAACGTGACGGGAACGAGATTTTTGGCAGCTGCCTCCATCACAATCTTGCCTACCGGTACACTGCCTGTAAAAAAGATATAGTCGAATGGCGCGTTAATCAGCGCTGTTGTTGTATCTTTAGCACCGTCAAGCACTTGTACGTATGCCGGTTCGAACACACTCGCAATCATTTCACGTACAACAGCGGACACCTCAGGTGTATTCTCTGACGCTTTGAGCACGGCTGTGTTACCTGCTGCAATCGCACCTACCAATGGTTCAATTAAGAGTTGAAAAGGATAATTAAACGGTCCGATAATCAGAACCGCCCCGTAGGGTTCGGGTATGATATAACTTTTCGAACCCAGGAGCGCCATTTGCGTTTTCACTTTAACGGGTTTCACCCATTTATTCACTTTACGAATGGTGTGTGTGATGCTATCCATCATAAATCCGATCTCGGTTGTGTAGGATTCGAACTCACTTTTGCCCAAATCCTGATACAGAGCTTCTGTCAGTCTGGATTCGTACTTTTGAATAGCCTGCTTCAGTTGGGTCAGACGTGCAATTCGAGCTTCTGCCGATCTTGTTGCCCCGGAACGAAAGAACTGTCGTTGCTGCTCCAAAATCTGTTCAACTTCCTGACTGGTTACTTCCTGTATAGTCGTTGTCATATATACATACTCCTCTATTTATTATTGATCAAGCGTTTAAACTTACGAACCTATAAGACACATGCAAAAGCATGTTTGATCACTATTAATCTACAGACACTCTTCTTCCAAAGCAGCTACCAGTTCCTTCAGCAGTTCCACCGATGCATTCAATGAAGCCGAATAATAGCGCTGTGTGCCCTTCTGCTCCACAGATATAAGCCCCTTCTCTAACAACAGCTTGAGATGATGAGATATGGCTGGCCGGGATAGGCTGGATTGTTCGGTAATTTCATTCACCGTCATTCTGCCCTTCTCGGTAAGTGTCAGCAAAATGGATTGACGATGGTTGTCACTTAACACCTGAAATAACGGAATACAGGTTTGAAAAACGCTAATTGCTTTTTGTCCCATAGTTTCACCTCTATACTATTTCTTCTTCATTATTTCTACGTATATTTTCTCTGTTTGATGTCTGTTGGTTTAAACATTCGAACCCAATGACTGAATTGTACTCTTTAATCACTTGAACTGCAAGTGAACCATCAACTAAATTTAATATAATGCTTATAAAGCGCTTCCATACTACCATACAAGTATGGTAGTATGTCATTGAAGGAGTTGAAGTTGTGGAATATACCCCAAAGTTATCATCCAAAGCCGGTTTGTTACCTGTTGCGAGCAATATGTCTTCCATGAATAATAAGCAATCTTTCTCAACGCGAGATGTCGTTTACTTCACGCTGAAACAACTCATTTTGAGTTTGAAAATGCCTCCGGGAACAGCTATTTCTGAGAAGGAAATTTCGCTGGAGTTCCAGGTAAGCCGGACACCTGTTCGAGAAAGTTTTGTAAGGCTTGCACAGGAAGGTCTGCTGGAAGTGTATCCACAGCGTGGCACATACGTCTCTCTGATTCAGGTCGATCTCGTTGAGGAAGCACGGTTCATGCGTGAACAGCTCGAACGAGCCGTAATCAGGCTCGCCTGCGAGAACTTTCCGAACGAACAGATGGTCGCTCTTGAACAGAACCTTGCGTGGCAACAGGAATGCAGGGTCAAACCGGATGATGAACGAATGTTCCAATTGGATGAGGAATTCCATAGCACTCTTTTTGCAGGCTGCAACAAAAGCAACACCTGGACTGTTATCCAGCAGATGAATGTACATTTGAATCGAAGTCGCATGTTACGCCTGTCCTCGGACCACCAGTGGGATCACCTGATTGAACAGCACCGGTCTATGGTCAAGGCCATTCAGCAGCATGATGCCGACACAGCAGAGCGACTGATGCAGGAACATTTGCATTTAACTGTCACCGATTTGGCTGTCCTGCAGGATACATATCCGTCCTATTTTCAATAACTGAATTTTTTTTCCTACTATTCATGATGAGGTGAACGTGATGAGAATGGTTTTTCGCTGGTTCGGCGAAGGCAATGATACGGTAACGCTGGATCATATCCGGCAGATTCCGGGTGTTGAAGGTATTGTGTGGGCACTGCACGATGTTCCTGCTGGCGAGGAATGGCCAATGGACAAAATACTCGCTGTCAAAACAGCAGCAGACAAGGCCGGGTTACATCTGGATGTCGTTGAGAGTGTGAACATCCATGAGGATATCAAGTTGGGCCTGCCATCAAGGGATAAATACATTGCAAATTATATTAAAACAATGGAGAAACTGGCTCAGGTGGGTGTGAAGGTCATCTGTTACAACTTTATGCCGATCTTCGACTGGCTTCGCACGGATATGCACAAGGAAATGGAGGATGGCTCAACTGCCCTCTTCTATGAGCACAGTAAACTCGCAGATATAGAACCTCTAGAACTCGTTCGACGCATTACGGAGAACTCCGCACTCACTATGCCAGGTTGGGAACCGGAACGATTGCAGTATTTAACAGGTCTGTTCGAAGCCTACAAGGATGTAACCGAGGATCATATGTGGGAGCACGCACGTTATTTCCTGCAAGAGATTATGCCTACAGCCGAACGGCTGGGGATTCGAATGGCCATCCATCCGGATGACCCGCCATGGCCAATCTTTGGATTACCAAAGATTATTACAAGTCAGGAGAATGTTCGGAAATATTTGAATCTTTATGATAGCCCTTACAACAGCGTGACACTATGCAGTGGCTCTTTGGGAGCGAATGCTGATAATGACATTATCGGGATGATACACGAGTTCAAGGATCGGATTCCATTTGCCCACATTCGTAATGTCAAAATCTACGATAATGGTGACTTTATCGAAACCTCACATCGCAGTCAGGATGGCAGTGTTGATATTGCAGGGGTTGTTGAGGCTTATCACGATATCGGTTATGAAGGTTATGCAAGACCCGACCACGGTCGTCATCTCTGGGGAGAACAGTGCCGACCTGGGTATGGACTCTATGACCGGGCTTTGGGCATCATGTATCTCTGGGGCGTCTGGGATTCCCTGCAAAGGAGGGCAAAAGCATGAGTGAACGTCAATATGAACGCTCATCTCGTCTTGAAGGCAGAACAGCTGTAATCACCGGAGGTGCTGGAGTATTATGCCGCTCCATGGCGGAAGAACTCGCTCGGCACGGTGCAAGTGTAGCCATCCTGAACCGCACGGTGTCCAAGGGACAGGAAGTTGTATCTGCGATAGAAGCTGCCGGTGGCAAAGCGATTGCTATTGCCTGTGACGTAACCCAGGCCGATAGTGTGCAAGCAGCGGCAGATGCGGTGCTGGAACAGCTCGGACCATGTGATATTCTGATCAATGGCGCGGGTGGCAATAACGCCAGTGCCAACACCACCAATGAAATTTTCAGATTGGAAGATCTGGAACAGCAGAACGTCACGACGTTTTTCGATGTGAGTGTAGAGGGGTTTCGTCAGGTGATGGATTTGAATTTTGTCGGTTCTCTCATCCCTACTCAAATCTTTGCAAAACATATGATAGAGCGTGATGTTCCCGCTACTGTCATAAACATTTCTTCCATGAGCGCCCCATCGCCCATGACGAAAGTTCCAGCGTACAGTGCTGCGAAGGCAGCCATTAACAACTTCACGCAGTGGCTCGCCGTTCATCTGGCCGAATCCGGTATTCGTGTCAACGCTATTGCACCCGGGTTCTTCCTGACCGAGCAAAACCGTAATCTATTACTGCAACCTGACGGCTCACCAACGGAACGTTCCAGTAAAATTATTGCGCATACACCCATGCGCCGTTTTGGCAAACCGGAAGACCTGCTTGGCACATTGATGTGGCTTGCGGATGAAAGGCAGTCCGGCTTTGTCACTGGCACAGTCATTCCGGTAGATGGCGGATTTATGGCGTATTCCGGTGTTTAACGATTAACGTGTACATGAATCAGTTCAACTAATATAGGTATTTAATGAAACCGAAGCTTGGGATACATACCCAGGTTTCGGTTTTTTGCGTTCAAGCATAAGATCCTCCAGCGTAGGAAAAGCTTGTTATAATACATGTTCAAAAGCAAACTTTTTAAACAATCTCTTAATACAGCTATCGTGAAATAAAGGAAGGTGATACATATATGATGGAAGAAACATGGGTTGTTGCCGTACGGTCTATTATTGCCTTTCTGACCCTGATCATCTATACAAGGGTGCTGGGCAAACAGCAGATGGGTAACTTGACGTATTTTGATTACATTAACGGTATCACAATCGGTTCCATTGCGGGTACGTTTGCAACCGATCTCTCGTCCAAGGCGTGGATTCATTTTGTGGCCTTGACCATTTTCACAATCATTACGATCATCTTTCAGTATATTACGCTGAAGAATCGCACCATCTCCAAATTAATGGACTCAGACCCCACATTGATCATCCAGAACGGTAAAATTCTCGAACAGAACCTGAGTAAAATGCGAGTCAAATTTGACGAATTGACCATGATGCTGCGGCAAAAGGATGTATTTGATATTACGACGCTGGATTATGCGATTCTGGAACCGGATGGCAGCCTCTCGGTTGTTTTGAAACCTGAGAATCAGCCTGTAACCGCCAAAGACATGCATATGCATCCTCCAAAGAGTAAGCTGATGACTGAGATTATCATTGATGGCCTGCTGATTAAGCAAAATCTGGAGGAAAGACACAAAGATATTAATTGGCTCAGTGAACAGCTTAAGAAACAAAAGATCACGATACAGGATATTGCTTTTGCCGCCATATTGCCTAATGACAAATTGTATGTTGATCTGTTCAAGGATAAGATCACCGAAAAAATCGACATGGGCGATTATGAGGGGCCTTTCTAAACTCTTTACATCAAGGAGGCGGTTGAATGAAAACGCGTTTCTGGCTGTTATATGTGCTTCCGATCTTCCTCATTCTTGTGTTCGTTGCGATTATGGCTAGCGGAGCCTTTCTCAAAAAGCCCTTTGGTACCGATGATCGCTTGCTTGAATCTATACAAACGTTAGAGAAACAGGTTGAGGGTAAAAAATGGACTGAAGCCAAGTCTCAAGTTAATTACGCAATGAAGGCCTGGGATAAAGTCGTCAACCGCATTCAGTTCAGTGTGGAACGTGAAACGATATATGATATTCTGGGCACGCTTGCTCGGATCAAGGGCGGCGTTGCGGCAGAGGATGATAAGGCGATTATGGAAGAGATTTATTACTTTTATGTGTTATGGGATAATCTTGGAGATTAGGTTCAATATCTTTAATATCAGGCTTGAATATAAGAAGTAAGTCCAACAACAAAAGGCACTATCCTTTTATGAAGAAAGGAAGTGCCTTCTTTGCTTTGATATAACTTTATATCCATTACGCTCTTCGTAATCCCCGAGACCGTGACGATCGCGAAGTACCTTCTTTGCGGAAAAAGAGACCGAGTGCTCCCTTGGCACACCACAGTGCAAACAAAGCGAACAGCGTGCCCCAGAATAGCGCCGGAAGGAATGTCTGCTGAGCGAGATTCGCCGCATCCCCTGCCCGTGAAGGTTGAGTCCAGGACATCAGTCCAACGTATACCGCACTAACAACCGACTCTTCCAGCGTAAGAAACGCCAGTAACAGATAATAGAACTTCACGATCTTGGCGCCAAAAATCATAATGACAACGTTCAGTACGATGAACCCGGTCAGCCATAACATGCCGAACTCCCCTCTTACATATAACAGGAGCGACACCAGAGCGACAGCCGTCATAATACCAAGTCCCCACATGTGTAAGCCTTTGCGGTATAAGTAAAACAACAGTAAGGCGAACAGAGATGCACTGATATATCCCGCCAGAGAAACCAGGATCGATCTGCCTGGCGTCAGCATGGAAGAGTAAGTTACACCACTATGATCAGCGTATAATTCAATGCGCAGCACTTTGCCGGACAATACCAGTGTCATTAGTGCATGACCGAATTCGTGAATCATCGTATCCAGGTTACGGAACAAGGACGAAAATGGGATGAATCGTGTAAGAAAGACGGAGCCTAGTAGAAAAAGTATCGTTTTGACCCACTTATTCAATCGTGTATACCTCCTTTACCTTAAAGTAAACAATCAAGTAAACAAGCCTATCCTTTATAGAGGTTGTTCAAAAAGTCCGCTTTTGATTACGAAGGATGCTTAATGGCATCATCAGCGTCGAATATGGCATTCAGCCGAAATGTCCGTTGCTCACGTAGTTTCCTACGCTCCGCTACTCCTTTTCTAGCTTCATCCCATCTTCTCGGTACTGAAAACCGATCTTTTTGAACACGCACTTATACTACGCTTTTTTCACTCGATTCGTTTCGGCTTCCAAACTGTAAGGCACAGTGCTCCATCCACCAGCAGAAGCTCCGATTGTGTCCAATGAAAAAAGAAGATAGATCATAGCGGCCCTTTTCGGCCTCTAGCGTAACGAGCAGTCGATTCCGCATCCGACGGAGGGCATAGTGCACGAATTGATCTGCTACCTCACTTTGTATCAGGGTAACATAAGCATAAAGGGAATGATCGACAGGTTCATCAAGCGGACTCACCCCTGCACATGAAAATTCCGTCCTCACGCCCGCACTCTGAAGTATGGACAATGCCTTCACGAGTTCGGCATCAACTTCAACACCGTTCCAAATCTCTGTTTTCTTCGCGGATACTGTATGTTTATCACGTTCCGTCCAGTGCATCAGCTCCAGCTTACGCCGTCTCCACAGATGGGCAGGCTGTTCACTTAACAGCACTTCATGTTCCTCATTTAAATTCATGCAATGCGTCCTCCTGTTCTCCTTGATCCGGCCACCTTATTCAACAAAGAGAGAGCACATCACTGTGCTCTCTGCTTTGCAAAAAGGCAAAGGAATGGCGATCCATTCCTCAGCATGTTGTATTATTGTACCTTTTTCGGTGACAGGCATCAAACTGATTTTTAATTATTCGTTTAGTGCCAGTTTCAGAGCCTCCAGATTCTGTCTCATCACGCTAATGTAGTCCATTCCCGCCGCAATTTCTTCCTCGGTGAGTCCCTCAATCGGATTCAATACAGCCGTCTTGGCCCCCACTTCACTTGCGATTGTCTCAGACACTTTGGATGAAACCAGTGTTTCGAAGAAAATCGTTTTCACCTGATGCTCTTTTGCAAAATCAATGACAGATGCCATCTGTGCTGCCGAAGGTTCTTGCTCAGGAGACAATCCTGCGATGGGCACCTGTTGTAATCCATATTCCTTGGCAAGGTAGCCAAATGCAGCGTGTTGTGTGATGAAATCCTTACGTTTGCTATCCGTCACAGCCGCCTTGAAGTCCTGATCCAGTGACCCCAATTGAGTAATGTAAGCATCTGCATTCTGCTGGAACTGTTCAGCATGTTCCGGGGCAGCCTGCGCCAAACCTGCTTCAATATTGCGCACTTCCTTTACAGCCAATGCAGGTGACAGCCATACGTGGGGGTCGAGTCCACCGTGATCATGTCCTGCTTCTGCCTCTGCGTCATGATCATGGTCGTGTTGTTCTGTAGTCGCTTCATTCGCATGCTCATGATCGTGGTCATGTTCTGTTGCCTCTGAATCTTCTTGATGGTGTTCATGCTCTCCACCTTCAAGAAGGTTGATGCCTTTGCTCGCTTCCACCTGAATGAGTGAAGCATTGCTCAGACTTCCGGTGACCTGATCAATCCAAGATTCCATGCCCGCACCGTTGTATACAAGCACATCCGCTTTTTCAATGCTGGCAATATCTTGTGGTGTAGGCTCCCAATCATGGGGCTCCATTCCTACTGGAACGAGTGTATGCACATCGGCCAGATCACCTGCCACATTTTTGGTGAACTCATACATCGGGTAGAAGCTGACCTGCACGTTTAATTTTGCGGTTTCCGTCTTGACTGGAACGGAAGTGCCTGTCGAAGCTGTATTTGCATCAGAAGCGGATTTTTGTCCGCAGCCTGCGACGATAAGTGTGAGACTGAACAACAATCCGAGCGTTGCTTTTTTACTGAATTTCATGTGATGTATTCCTCCTAGAATGGTTGACCAGAATGACGTGCTGTGATTTCGTTTCTTTGCGGTGACGCTTGCGGTTATATCGTACAATCAGCTTTTGCGCTGATATTCCAGTCAATAGGATAACCAAAAGGATGAGTGCAATTGTTCCTCCCGGTGGTGTATTTAGATGGTAAGATGTTGTGAGCCCGCTAAAAATACCGATTAATCCTGTAATTACCGCGACAATAATCGCTGCTGTAAAACTGCGAGACACTCTCAATGCCAAGGCAGCAGGTAATACAATGAGAGCAGACACCAGCAACACTCCGACGATCGGCATGGCTGAAGCTACAGTCATTCCTGTCAGAATGGCAAATGCAAACGATAAACCTCTTACCTGAACGCCCCCAATGGAAGCAGTCTCTTCATCAAAGGTAAAGCTATAGAGCGGTCTCCGGAGTAAAATGAAAAAAAGTAAACCAATGACACATACACCTGCCATCATCCACAACTGTATATCGCTAACCGCGACAATAGATCCGAATAAGTATGAGCTGAATGTCTTGGACAGATTGGTTTTGAGACTCATCAACACTACAGCAAGAGCCAGTCCTGAAGTCATGATGATCGCCACAGGTACCTCGCTGTAGGTTCGGTAGCTTCGCCGTAGTTGTTCAACCAGTAATGCACCGATAATTGCAATGGTGAATCCGCAGATCACGGGGTTAAGATTCATGACCGAACCGAGCGCAACCCCTGCGAGTGAGACATGGGATAACGTGTCTGCCATAAGGACCTGCCGCCTGAGCATCAGATAGACCCCCAGAATTGGAGCGATGACTCCAATCAGTCCACCTGCCCAGAAGGCACGTTGCATGAATTCGTACTCAAACACTGCCATTCCTCACTTTCTTGCCGCTCCAAAGTAATCGTTCGATCCAATCGATTCCCCATCTCTTCCAGTCCATGAGTAACCATAATAATAGTTATCCCATGAGCATCAACATAGTGGTGCATCAGATTGTAAAATCCTTCACGGCTGTGGCGGTCCATTCCCGTTGTTGGCTCATCCAGTACCAGAACCTGCGGTTGCCCAGCCATAGCCCTTGCAATACAGATCCGCTGCTTCTGTCCACCAGACAGCTCACCGACGCGTGTATTCCGATATTCCCACATGCCAACTTCACGCAGACTGCGTTCAACGATGGCAACCTGCTCTGCTGTGAAGCTTCGGAATAGTCCCAGCCTGGTGTAACACCCGGACCGGACCAGTTCATTCACCGTACTGGGAAATCCACTATTGAACGATGCCACCTGCTGGGGCACATAACCAATATTGGACTTGTTCCCACGTTTCAACTGCGGATTCATATGTATCGTGCCGCTCCAGGGCTTTAATAGCCCTAGTAGCAGCTTTAACAGGGTCGTTTTGGCAGAACCATTGGGACCTGTGATGCCTATGAACTCTCCCACATGGATATCCAGCGACAGTTGATCAATGACCGGCTCTTTGCCATATCCAAATACAACATCACGCATGGAGGATAGTATCATGCCATTCCCTCTTTTCGTAAATATTACGATTTAAAAATAACAAAAAAATTTACCTGGTTTCCCGGTGGATCGTCATTTTCTTCAAACGTGGGGAGTACTTCTTCATCTCCAGTCTCTCCGGATGGTTACGTTTGTTCTTGGTTGTTGTGTAGTTGCGGTCCCCGCACTCGGTGCAGGCTAAAGTTACAATGACTCTCATGATTGTTGCCTCCTCTTATTTAATCGTAATTATTACTATTTAACGATAGTAGCCTATGCTTTTTCGTTTGTCAACTCTATATCTGTTACAGTAAAATTTTGTATGCACAATATAATTTCATATGATATACTGCTTTGGTAGCATTATACTTTACCTACGGAGGAACTAGATGAAGATCAAAAAATCAACTTTTATTGGGTCATTGGTAGCATGCAGTTTGGCTTTCGGTGCCCTGGGTGTAGCAGCTTCAAACGGAATTCAAGATATTGAAGCAGCACTCGACAGCAACATTAGCTTTAAAGTAAACGGTTTGTCTTGGACACCCAAGAATGAAGCTGGAGACAAACTGAATGCACTGGTATATGACGGTGATGTATACTTGCCTGTAAGTACCACAGCAGAAGCACTCGGAGCCAACGTATCTCTGAATGTTAGCAACAAAGTTGTAAGTATCACTAATTCAGGTAGCGGTAAGTCAAGCAGTTCGAGTAGTAATAACAGCAGTACAGGTACCAAAGGTTCTGAAGATTCAAGTAAACCAAGTAGTTCAAGTAACTCAAGCACTTCTGGCTCAATCAAGATGACTGGAACTGACGCTCAGATGATAGTCAAATTGCAGAAAGAATCTTTAACATTGATCAAAATGTATGGTAAAGCACTTAAAACAGGTAGCACTAGTGAATTTGATAAATACATAGATGCTAAAGTTATTGAAAATCCTGAGATCGACATTTTTGATCTGGGTAAGCAATCCCAGAAAGATAAATTTAAGACTACAGTCAAAGGTATCATTGCAGCAAATGATAAAAAAACGCTGACTAAATATGCAGATCAGTTGATTAATGTGAAATCAGCTGATTTTAAAGTGATTGCAATGAATGATAAAACCAAAACAAGACACAGTTACAAAGCCATTTATTATCCACAAGGATGGACGGGTTCCTATGGAGTGTACCTTACCTTTGTGTTTAGTCCGCAAAAAAGTGGCAATGGTGATTTTTATCTTGGCGATTTGTACTTTAGCTAAAGTCATTAATGCAATATAATCATTGATCTTCAGGGGCACTATTGCACTTGAAGATCTTTTCTTTTCACTTCAACTCCACGCTGGAAAAGGATCTTTCAGTTCACGCCAGTTCATCAACATCTCCCCCTCCGTAAGAAGGGTCTCATCCAATGTACGTTTAATCTCCGCCCTGTCCATGTCAATGCCGATGAATACTAATTTGGTTACCCGGTCACCCCACTCATCATCCCAGTCCGGTGTGCTTGGCAGCGTGTCGCCAAAATGAAGTTCCCTTTCCTCCTCACTCATCGCACCTACCCATATTCCTGCTGGTGCAAGCTGCTTCGATGTACCTGCATGACTGAAAGAGATTGCCATATGGTTTCTTGTCGCCAGCCACATCAGGCCTTTGCATAATTGAGAAGTGTCGTTTTGCCTGCACCCAAATATCCACTAAGTACGGTTACTGGAACCCGCTGTTGAACCTGTTGATCTGACATTTCTGCTTCCTCCACTCTGTTTAAGTTTAAACTTTAATAGTAATTATTACTATTAATGATGATCAATCCGAACTATACCGTAGTTTTCTTTGGATTGTCAACATCTAATATGATGAAAAATCTTGATTAATCGTAAAAATGTTGATTAGACCATAGGAATGATGTATGTTGCCGCACGTACAAGCATATATTTTAGCAAAGTCCTAGTTGTGGAGGTCTGTTTCATGAAAATGGCAGCCAACCTGAAGCTCCTGTCCTTCCTGGTCCCTTGTGCATTTCTTGTTCCCGTGTTGATCACAATGGCTCCAGACTTGAAGGAAGCATGGAACAGTGAAGCTTTGCAAAATATGAAAACCGTATTCATAGGTATTTTCCTTGAAGCCGCACCTTTTCTGCTCATGGGTGTGCTATTGTCCTCGCTCATGCAGTGGTTCGTATCTGAAGAAATGGTCCGCAGACTCACGCCCAAAAATCCGATCGGTGGTGTGCTGGTCGCAGGACTGCTCGGTATTATTTTTCCCATTTGTGAATGTGGCATGATCCCCGTAGTGAGAAGGTTGATGCACAAAGGCATGCCAGCCTATATCGCAGTTACGTTCATCTTGAGTGGTCCCGTAGTCAATCCCATCGTATTTACCGCAACTTTGCTTGCCTTTCCCTCCCATCCTGAGATTACCATTGCCCGCATGGGACTGGCCTTTGCTGTAGCAGCTTCCATAGGCATGCTTGTGTATGTGTTTGTTCGTCGAAATCCCCTTCGGATGCCAAAAGTCGCAGTGACAGAAGTTAAAACACATCCTGGTTTTAAAATGGCGCAACCTCATGCTCATGCACACACAAATGCACATGACCATAACCATGTAAAAAACTGGCGCAGCTTCTTCATTCATGCCGGAGACGAATTTGTCGATATGAGCAAATATTTGGTGATCGGTGCCTTGATTACAGCCTGCATCCAAACATTCATTAGCCGCAGCGATCTGATCTCTCTTGGTAATGGTCCTGTTGCCTCCTATGTGTTCATGATGGGATTTGCTTATGTACTGTCTCTCTGCTCCACTTCTGATGCTTTTGTGGCTTCTGCGTTCTCACATACGTTTGCACTGGGGCCGCTGGTATCCTTCCTTGTTCTTGGTCCAATGCTGGATTTCAAAAGCACGCTCATGTTACTCTCAACCTTCCGTACTCGGTTTGTTATAGGTTTAAGTCTAGCGATTATCACACTCGTCTTTGCCGGCTCGTGGTTGATTAACCTGCTGGTATAAAGGTTGAGCCCAATACTTCATGACCTGAATGGTTAACCCCATGAACTTTCATACTGACGATGAATAGAGATGAGGTGATGATATATGAACCACACTATCTATACGATGACCAAACCTCCTGTTCTAAGGTCACACGTCATCCAATGGCATAACCTGATCCGTGCAGGCTGGATCGGCGGGGTGGCAGTGTACATTATTCAGTTGAATTCAAGTGATTCGCTTCATTATTATTTGGCTCCTACCATGCAAAAACTGCTATTATGCTGTCCTGTTCCCTTATTGTTTATTGCCGTTATCATGGCATGGCACGGACTGTTCGGTAGAAACGAGGTTCATTGCGACTGTGAACATCCACCACCCTCGGGGTTCCTTCGTAGCTTAATGGTATATGGTCTGATTGCTATCCCCTTGTTGCTGGGATTTCTGTTACCTGACCGGGCTCTCGGCAGCTCCATGGCCAGTCAGAAAGGCATGTCTCTCACCTATGTCCCTCCCGAGATTCGTCGAAAAGAGCCTTTACCTGATCCGGCAACGCAATTGATTGTACAAGATCGTACACAACAACCAACGGCTGTTCAGGCTGCTTCGGTCACCAAAGTACAATTCATTCCCCCAGACGAGTATAGCCGCGAATTCGCTGAACTGGCGGAGAAGTTGTATGCAGAACAGGTCATTCGAGTCTATCCTGAAATTTTCTCTGAAACCCTCGGTACGATCGATATGTTCCAGCGACAATTTGCAGGCAAAGATATCTCGTTAACCGGGTTTGTCTACCGTGACAAAAGCATGGATCATGAATCACATTTTGCGCTGGGACGATTTCTGGTCATGTGTTGCCCTGCTGATGCGGCTCCCTTTGGCGTGATGATTCACATCCCAGAAGCAGATAGCTTCCCTACAGACAGCTGGGTTCAAATCGATGGCAGCATCGGCTCAGCACAGGTAAATGGTAAGGACACCATTGAGATTCGGGCTACAAAGGTGACACCTGTATCCGAGCCATCCACGCCTTATATTTATACCAATGCGGACTCGGTGATGGCGTATGAGAAAATAAAGAGCCGTTAATTGCTATCATTAACAGCAGCGTGTCATCAACGACAAAAAGCCCCAAAGCGATGGACTACATTGCTTTGGGGCTTTCATGTTCAGTCAGACATGAGATTACATCTCGTCTTCTCTGATTGTATTATTCCGTTACGATATCATGAACCAATACAGGAGCATCGGCATGATCCGCAATTGTAATGTTTTCTTTGATCTTCGCGATGACGTCTGCTACGTCTTCACGATTGGCATGAATTGTTACGAGGGACTCACCAGCTTTGACTGGGTCACCCACTTTTTTGTTCAGCATAAGACCAACAGCGAGATCGATCTCGGACTCTTTTGTTGCACGGCCTGCGCCGAGCAGCATTGCTGCAGTTCCGATTTCGTCAGCAACGATTCCGGCAACATAGCCGTCTTTGTCTGCTGGGACTTCAACCAGATATTGTGCTTGTGGCAAACGATCTGGATGATCGACAACCGAAGCGTCTCCGCCTTGGTTTGCCAAGAAATCTTTGAATTTCTCCAGTGCTTTACCGTTCTGGATCACTTCTTTCAATTTCTCCTCAGCGTGCTCCAAGGAATCTGCCTTGCCAGCAAGGAATACCATCTGACGTCCAAGTGCCAGACACAGTTCTTCCAAATCTTTTGGACCTTTACCTTGCAGTGTGAGGATGGCTTCTTTCACTTCAAGCGCGTTACCAATCGCCAGACCTAGTGGTTGGGACATATCGGAGATAACAGCCATCGTTTTACGTCCAACATTGTTACCGATGCTTACCATGGCATGTGCCAATTCTTTTGCATCTTCCGTTGTTTTCATGAATGCACCAGCACCCGTTTTAACATCCAATACGATTGCATCTGCACCTGCTGCAATTTTCTTGCTCATGATGGAGCTGGCGATCAGTGGAATGGAGTTAACGGTAGCTGTTACGTCACGTAGTGCATAGAGCTTTTTGTCTGCAGGCGTAAGGTTACCACTTTGTCCAATAACTGCAACCTTGTGTTCGTTTACGAGACGAATGAACTCTTCTTTTTCAAGCTCTACGTGGAAACCTGCAACGGATTCCAGTTTGTCTGTTGTACCACCCGTGTGACCAAGTCCACGTCCGGACATTTTGGCAACAGGTACATCCAGCGCAGCAACAAGCGGAGCAAGTACCAGTGTTGTTGTATCACCCACTCCTCCTGTGGAGTGCTTGTCTACTTTGATGCCTTCGATAGCAGACAGATCGATCGTTTCACCGGAATTCACCATCGACATCGTCAGATCGGCACGTTCCTTGTCTGTCATATCTTTGAAGAATACTGCCATCGCCCATGCGCTGACTTGATAGTCGGGGATTTCTCCTTGTGTGTATCCTTGAACAACAAAATCAATCTCAGCTGTTGTCAGTTCTTTTCCGTCGCGTTTCTTAGCAATAATGTCTACCATTCTCATGATGATCTCTCCTTGTGTGTGTATTGATTGTATTGAACACTTTGTTGTTAGTCCGTTACGGCTCCGGATCGTTCCTTAGATCGCTGTTGTCTCCAAGTTTTTTTGATTCCATTTGTAATGGAGAAAACTCGGAGACAAAGGCGAACGCTTTGCTTCTTCAGAATCGATTCCGGGTCCTTCACTCTGTGCTTAAAACAAAAGTTTCGATCCACATCAATTGATTATAAATATAAAATGCAACAATTACAGTGTGATTGCTGTGTCCAGGGCAACTACCATCATGT
The DNA here is from genome assembly GCF_000517845.1 of Paenibacillus sp. FSL R5-192. Classification (NCBI taxonomy): domain Bacteria; kingdom Bacillati; phylum Bacillota; class Bacilli; order Caryophanales; family Paenibacillaceae; genus Paenibacillus; species Paenibacillus sp. FSL R5-192. The sequence goes on from NZ_ASPR01000049.1 coordinate 154,673, forward strand.
CGTTAAACGTTTTTTGACGCTCTTCGGCAGATGTTTCTTCGCCTGTCAGCAAGTGGTCACTTACCGTCAGGATGGTCAGTGCGTTAACACCAAACTTGGCAGCAATAGTGTACAATGCTGTTGTTTCCATCTCTACGCCGAGTACGCCGTGTTTCATCAACTTCTCGGTTACGGAACGGTCATCGCGGTAGAAAGAATCGGAGCTGAATACGTTACCAACGTGAATCTTCATACCTTTAGCTGTTGCACGGTCATATGCTTCTTTCAACAGGGAGAACGTAGCGATTGGTGAGAAGTCATAACCACCGAATACGTGTTTGTTCATGCTGGAATCTGTACATGCTGCTTGTGCAAGGATAACGTCACGTACACGTACATGCTCCTGCATACCGCCACAAGTACCCACACGGATCAGGTTTTTTACGCCATATTCGCTGATCAATTCGTTAGCATAGATTGCGAAGGACGGAATACCCATCCCTGAACCTTGCACCGAAATCCGGTGTCCTTGATATGTACCTGTGTAACCGAGCATTCCACGAACTTCGTTGTAACATACAACATCTTCGAGGTACGTATCTGCAATATATTTCGCGCGCAAAGGGTCTCCTGGCAATAGGATCGTTTCTGCGATATCCCCGGGTTTTGCTCCAATATGTGTACTCATGAATGAATCTCCTCCAGTTATACAAATTAGTCTATTATGATGGCAGGACCGGAGCAGCCCAAGCTACTCCGACCTCCCCTATCCAGTTTTGAAAAACTTATTTCAAATCTTTCAGGAAGCTGGTGCCGTATTCCGGCATTTTCACTCCAAAGTTCTCGGCTACGGTTGCACCAAGGTCAGCAAATGTGCTGCGCAGATCAAGCTTTTTGCCCTCGCTGAAGCGCGGAGAATAGGCAAGCAGTGGTACATATTCACGTGTATGGTCTGTACCGCGGTATGTTGGATCGTTACCATGGTCAGCTGTGATCAGCAGCAGATCATCATTGGTCATTTTGGCAAAAATCTCGGGCAGTCGTGCATCATAGTCTTCAAGTGCCTGAGCATAACCTTGCGGATCACGACGGTGACCGTACAGGGCATCAAAATCAACCAGGTTCAGGAAGCTGAGTCCAGTGAACTCTTCATCCATTGTTTCAGACAACTTGTCCATGCCATCCATGTTAGAGACGGTACGAACAGCCTTGGTTACACCTTCGCCATCATAGATATCTGCGATTTTACCCAAAGCAATCACATCAAATCCACCATCTTGCAGTTCATTCATAACCGTACGACCAAAAGGTTTAAGCGCATAGTCATGACGATTTGCAGTACGTTTCCAGTTACCCGCTTCACCTACAAATGGACGTGCAATAATGCGGCCGAGCATATACGGATCTTCAAGTGTAATTTCACGGCAGAACTCACAGATCTCATACAGCTCTTTCAGTGGAACAACGTCCTCATGTGCTGCAATTTGCAGAACCGAATCGGCGGATGTATAAACGATGAGCGCGCCAGTTTCAACATGCTCTGCACCCAGCTCATCCAGAATTTCCGTGCCGCTGGCCGGTTTGTTACCGATCACCTTGCGGCCCGTTTTCTCTTCAATGCGTTGAATCAACTCATCAGGAAAACCATTCTCGAACACACGAAAAGGTGTATCAATGTAAAGACCCATTAGCTCCCAGTGACCTGTCATTGTGTCTTTGCCTCTGGATGCTTCCTGCATCTTGGTGTAATACGCTTTAGGTGCATCCGCTACAGGGACACCCTCAATTTCTTTGATGTTGGACAGTCCGAGACTGGCCATGTGAGGCATTTTCAGACCTCCGCGTTCACGTGCAATGTGACCGAAGGTATCTACATCAAAATCATCAAATTCTGCTGCATCCGGCGCTTCGCCGATCCCTACAGAATCCATAACGATTAGATGTACTCTTTTGAATGTTGACATAACCTAAGCACTCCTTCCAATAATCCGGTTTACAAGAACAGTCCAGTAATGATCGCTGACAGCACGCTGACAAGCGAAGCACCGTAAAGCAGTTTCAGACCGAAGCGGGCGACCACATTACCTTGCTTCTCATGGAGTCCCTTCACCGCACCAGCAATGATACCGATGGAGGAGAAGTTGGCGAACGACACGAGGAAGACAGATACGATACCCGTTGTTCTGGCAGACATTGCAGTCTCCTTCAAATTAAGCATAGCTACGAATTCGTTGGATACCATTTTGGTTGCCATAATACTTCCTGCCTGAATCGCTTCTTTCCATGGAACACCCATGATGAAGGCAAATGGTGCAAACACATAACCAAGTAGCTCTTGGAACGAAATGCCAAGCACCGCGCTGAAAATTCCGTTAACAAGTGCAATCAAGGCAACAAAACCGATTAACATCGCAGCTACGATGATAGCAACTTTGAATCCATCCAGGATGTATTCGCCAAGCATTTCGAAGAAGGACTGTTTCTCCTCTTCCTGTACTTCCAATATATCTTCTTCCTCTGTAACCTCATAAGGATTCACAATCGAAGCAATGATAAAACCGCCAAACAGGTTCAGTACAAGAGCTGTAACCACATATTTCGGCTCGATCATGGTCATATAAGCACCAACAATCGACATCGATACCGTGGACATCGCCGAAGCACACAAGGTGTACAGCCGATGTTTTGGCAACAACCCAATTTGTTTTTTCACAGAAATGAACACTTCAGATTGCCCCAATACAGCCGAAGCAACCGCGTTATATGATTCCAGTCTGCCCATTCCGTTGATTTTGCTTAATACCAGACCAATATATTTTATAACAAAAGGCAAGATTCGGATATACTGCAATATACCGATAAGGGCGGAGATGACAACAATCGGCATCAATACGCTGAGGAAGAACGGTGCCCCCCCGCTTTCGGCACCTACAGTAGTCAAACCCCCAAATACAAATGCGATACCTTCATTCGCATAGTCGAGTAAACTTTTAAATACGGTCGCGAAACCGCCAATTAAAAAAGTACCCACTCCTGTATTCAACAGAGCATAAGCTAATATAACTTGCAAAACAATCATGATAGCCAGCGGCCGGTAACGAATCTGCTTTTTGCCGTTGCTTGCGATATAAGCCAGTCCAAAAACAACGAGTAAGCCGATAATGGCAATTAGAAATTTCATTTGATTTCTCCTTTGAAGGTAGTTAAGCCGGATGTGAAAATTCAGCTCAAAGGGCTCTTAAGCATTCTTATCAGTAATCTTTCAGAAAACTTATGAAGCGCTTACAATTAGTTCCGTTATTTAAAATACAAGTGTAAGTTGTATTCCCTGTACCTGAGTCGAATGCCCAAGTACAGAGAATATAACATTACTTTTATTTATTAAGCTTTTTCTTAATAAGATGCTTTTGCTTAATAAGAAGATGTAGACTGACCACCCTGCATAATCTTCACGCCAGAACTTGCACCGATACGAGTTGCACCCGCTTCGATCATTTTTTGCATATCTTCCAGGCTACGTACGCCACCGGAAGCTTTAACGCCAACATCAGGACCTACAGTACGACGCATCAAAGCGATATCCTCTGGCGTTGCTCCACCTGTGGAGAAACCTGTAGAAGTTTTAACAAAATCAGCTCCAGCTCGCACAGCTGCCTGACAAGCACGTACTTTCTCTTCATCCGTCAACAGACAAGCTTCAATAATAACTTTCACCAAAGCTTTACCCGCAGCCGCTTCAACGACAACACGAATATCTTGTTCAACGTAATCATCTTTGCCATCTTTCAAAGCACTGATGTTGATGACCGTATCGACTTCAGTTGCACCTTTAGCAATCGCATCTTTAGTTTCGAAAGCTTTTGTCTCCGATGTAGATGCTCCCAGAGGGAAACCAATAACGGTGCAGATATCTACGCCAGTACCCTGCAACTGCTCAGCAGCATAAGCAACCCAGCCTGGATTAACACATACGGAAGCAAACTGGTATTGTTTCGCTTCTTCGGTTAACTTGGCCATTTCACTTTGCGTTGCGTCCGCACGAAGCAACGTATGGTCGATCATTTTCGCTAATTGTGGTGTAGTCAATTAAATCTCTCCCTTATCTGAACTAGTTATTTTCTATACACTTACACTAACATGAACATATGTAAAAATCAACTTGAACTTTTGTTCACAGTTACACTTACATTTCTTCTTCGTTATATTTTCTTCCTAAAAAAGCAAAACATCCGCCCTTTTTACGTGGCAGATGTTGTCATCCATATCCATTTGAAATTAAAATCGAAGTAATGCCTGCGCTGTGTACTGATCCGTGACCAGAATATTTGCGTAATGACCTTTGAGCGCGGCGTGTATGGCTTCAATTTTGCGTTGTCCCCCAGCGACAAGGATTGATTTTTCCTTATTTCTCAACTCGGCTAGATCAATTCCAACGGTTCTGCTGTTAATCTCTTCACTGATCAACTGACCTTCCGCATCGAAAAAGCGTGAACAAATGTCACCTGCACCGGAGTTCATCAGCAATTGTTGCTCTTCTTCATTGAAGTAACCGAGCCTGAACAATAATGCATCTTCTTTCACAGTACCCACGGTAAACAAAGCAATGTTGGCCTGTCTGCCAAGTTCCACGATTCTGCCGATATGTCGATCCGCTTCTACCATGTTTTTTACTTCAATGTTGTCGAAAATAACAGGCAGCGGCAGATACCTTGGTACCGTATGGAATGCCTCAGCGAACAAATGAACAATCTCAGCGGCATACGTATTGACATGGGAGTGGCTTACGCCCCCCTTCAATTGCACGACTTCGACACCTTTAACCTGCTTGGGACGAAGCTGGCGTGCTACAGCATGCATGGTTGTTCCCCAAGTCACCCCGATAATATCTGCATCCTGAACCGTCTCTTGAAGATAATCCGCTGCTCGTTTACTGATATGCTTCTGTATTTCCTCATCACTCTTCAACGGGGTAAAACACACAAGTGCCGTATCCAGATCATATTTTGACTTAAGTTCTCCGGCAATGATGTCGATATCCTCCAGCGGGTCCATAATTTCAATCCGGACATATCCACGATCTTTGGCGTACTGAAGTAACCTTGATACGGTTGGACGCGACACGCCCAACCTTGCGGCAATATCCTGCTGGCTATAATCGGACTGATAATACAATTTCGCTGCTTCAATGCTTAATCGTTGCTTCTCCAGGTCCATTCCCATGTGCGCTCATCTCACTCATCCTATTGTCTTTGGAAAATAAATACTCGTCCTGTATATTATACATGGATTGAGTATCCGGTCACTATATAGCATCTAATTCAGTATCATGATCAATCCATACATATCCCTTTCTGACGTATAAAACGGGGGAAACGATGCATACTACTGCGGTCGCTTTATTACTAACAAACATCGGTTCCCCCATGAATCGCACAGAGAGGAAGAATTACATGTCTACCTTATTGTATATTACTGCCCATCCTCACGATCATGAAACCTCCTTCAGCATGGCTACGGGCAAAGCATTTATTGATGCGTATCGTGAAAGTCACCCTTCTGATGAGGTTGTTCACCTCGATCTGTATCGCTCGGATATCCCCCATATCGATGCGGATGTCTTCAGTGGTTGGGGCAAACTGCAATCGGGCAGTGATCTGACTGCCGAAGAACAGACCAAAGTAAGCCGTTTGAATGAACTATCGGATCAATTTGCCTCAGCAGATAAATATGTTTTTGTAACCCCGATGTGGAACTTCTCGTTTCCTCCTATTCTGAAGGCTTATGTCGACTCGATCTGCGTAGCTGGCAAAACATTTCGTTATACCGAACAAGGTCCTGTTGGACTGTTGTCCGACAAAAAAGCACTGCATATTCAGGCGCGCGGTGGCATTTATTCCGAAGGCCCAGCGGCTCAAATGGAATCCGGTCATCGTTACTTAAGCATTATCATGTCATTCCTCGGTGTGCCGAAGCTTGATGGCATTTTTGTTGAGGGGCATAATCAATATAAAGATCGTGCAGATGAGATCAAGCAACAAGCTATCGAACAAGCACGCACTTTCGCAAAACAGTTTTAATAGAAGTAGTTCAAAAAGTCCGCTTTTGATTACGAAGGATGCCTAATGGCATCATCAGCATCGAATATGGAATTCAGCCGAAATGTCCGTTGCTCACGTAGTTTTCCCTACGCTCCGCTACTCCATTTCTAGCTTCATCCCATCTTCTCGGTACTGAAAACCGACCTTTTTGAACACTCACTAAAGTGTAGTAAACAATAAAGCAAAAACAAAACCCGCGTGCGACCTAGGGGATAATCCCAGGAAACACGCGGGTTTTCAATGTATAATCAACCTAGAGCTTACTGATGTCCAGCACTGGCACGGCTCATGGTTTCAAGTTTACGTGTGATCGCATGACGGTCTACTTTCAATCCCCAGATCATTTCAATAATCTGTTCTTTCTCCTCAGGACTGTCGGCATGCTTCAATTGCATTAACAGATCATGCATTTGTTCATTAATGCCTTCAAATTGAATCCATAAATCCTGTCTTACCTCTTTGGAATCCAGATGATGATTCGCATCGACTTCTTCCTTCAATGCTTGCAGAATAGCATCTTTCCATTCGTCATCACCTAGCTGTTTCGCAATGTTCAGGAGATCCAGATAATCGTCAACAAGAAGTGAGTTCAATTCAGCATGTGTTTTCATCGTTTATTGCATCCCCTTTTCGTCTATTTACCAAGTATTATACTCGGTATTTCAGGATATGCAATAGCTGTCGGAAAAAGTTGATTTATGTAGCCTGTCCCTTCAACCTGTGAACAAGCAAATTACACAAGACAAAACCGATCAAAACATACACACCGATCATCCCCACAATGCCTATCCATCCAAGATGACTGTAAAGCAGTCCACCTCCTGTTCCACTTACGCTTGAACCAAGATAGTAGAAAAATAAATACAACGCATTGGCTTGAGATTTGTGCTGATTGGCCACGAGTCCAACCCAGCTGCTTGCGATGGAATGACCGCCAAAGAAACCGAAGGCAAACAGGGCGAGTCCGATAATTCTGACCCAAAGCGCTGGATGAACGGTACAGACTGCACCAGCCAGAATAATTCCCAGCGCGATTCCAAGCACATGTGACCTGCCGTACCGATCTGCCATCCTGCCCATCCAGGTACTGCTGACTGTGCCCATCAGATATACCACAAAAAGACTTCCAACGATAGACTGGCTAAGATGATAGGGTTCACCCGTTAATTCAAAACCGATATAGTTGAACAGGGTCACGAATCCCCCCATCAGGAGAAAACCGAGTCCATACAGGCATAACAGCCTTGGATTGCGACATTGTGACCACAAAAGAGGTATTGGATTTTTGAATCCAGGTGCAGCTTTGACAAAATGACGGGATGGCGGGATGACAAGCCAAAAAATAACGGCTGCACACAGTCCAAGAATACCAATGAAACCCACAGCAGCGCGCCAACTGAACCAATCTGTCACCACACCGCTGATGAAACGGCCGGCCATGCCTCCTATCGAATTGCCACTTATATATAGGCCCATAGCATAACCAAGACTTCTAGGTTCAATTTCTTCTGACAAATATGTCATGGCTATCGCTGGCAACCCCGCGAGTGCCACACCCTGGAGAATACGAAGCAGAAGAAGCTCCGTATATCCCGGGCTGAATGCGCTGAGCAAAGCAAAAACAGAAGATATCACCAGTGCAGCTGTCATTATAAAGCGTCGGCCCACAGAATCAGACAAGGACCCGATGAACAGCATCGTCAGTGCCATGGCGATCGTTGTAACGGATAACGTAAGACTGGCGTGTGCCGGCGTAATGGAGAATGCATTGCTAATCTCAGGCATCAGGGGCTGGAGGCTGTAGAGCAAAGCAAAAGTGACAAAACCTCCGGCGAACAGTGCAAGGCTAATGTTACGAAACGTCTTAGTTCCCTGCTGAATCATGGATGTTCCAACTTTCCCAGTAAGAAAGCTTCTTGGATCGACTGTGGTCTGATCGCCGGTCAGCGAAGCCTTCCATCTATCGTTATTTAGTGAACAATTTCCGCTCCATATGGGTTAAAAACTCATAACCATCTGGCGTTACAACAATTGTATCTTCGATTTGGAATCCACCAGCACCTAGCTCGTAATACGGTACCTCAACACATAACACCATACCGGGCTCCAGTATACGCTGGTCCCCAGGGGAGAGGGTTATATCGTCGTACAGTTCCAACCCGATGGCATGTCCGACATGCTGACGTCGGTAATGTGGAATCCCTTCACGCTGTACGCGAGATACTGCCGCATGGAATACTTCCGACGCCTTGACGCCAGGGCGCACCGTTTCAAGTGCCGTCTCCCATCCACTTTTGACCGCAGCAAAATGTTTTTTCATCCAAGCGGTAGGCTCCCCTGCAACAACCGTGCGGCCCGTATCTCCCCAGTATCCTTCCAGCTGCAGGCAAAGATCGAAACGGACCTGATCTCCAACCTCAATCATATGAAAATAATTTTCGATGAGTGGTAGCGCACTACGTGGCCCTGCCCCTACCGCTGTCATTGCCGGAGTTCCACCCGCTCTCATCACAGCCAGACGATAATGATCGGCAAGTTGCTTCTCATGAACACCTGCTGCAATCAGGTCAATTAGTTCCTGCTCAATCCGTTCATTTAATTGGGCAGCCTGACGAAGTTGCTCGATTTCGAAAGGTGTCTTGACCAGACGGATTTCTCGGAACAACTTATATGCGGGAATTACCGGTCTTTCAGGAACCTCCTCCTTGATTCTAGCCAGAATATCGGGAGCGATCCGCATCTCATCGATTCCAATCGGCTGATCTTCGATCTCAAGCTGTTTTAATGCAGCCTTGAGTGCTTCAACAGGACCTGGATGAATAACCGTCGTTTGGAGGAGAGAATAAAAGAGATCAATGTCGTCAGTGGAAGGTTTGCCTTCAATTGAACCTTCTACGAAGAAATCACTATAGGCAAATATATCCACCCCTGTGATACCGAATTGGGCCACAACGCCTAACCGATTCGTTGGAATGACGATACAAGGCTTAGCAGATCTGTCGGCAGGTAAAACAGCATAAATCTGCATGGTCCAGTTGCTTGCACGTAGCTGAGACCCGATGACATAGTGAATGTTCTCTGGAGTTGTTGCGATCAGGGCGCTTAGCCCTTGAGCTTTCATCACTTCTTCCGCCCGGTCCCGGTTCAGACCTGAGCTATGGGATAGATGCAGTGAATTATTCATTTTGATCCAGACCTCCTTTTGTTTTCCTGCGACCAAACAAACTTTCAAGTCCTGGTACAGAGCGCAACACTAGTTTAATCGTCATAAACAGAGCCAGCGCAAAAGCGATCAGAACTACAGACACAACAGCAATTGTTGGGTCCTGCCATTTTTCCATATACAGGAATAGCTGTATTGGCAACGTGTAGCTGTCCTGACGGAGCAGCAACAGAGCAGCCTCTACCTGATCGAAAGTGAAGACAAAAGCGATTGACCCTGACAGAAGCAGGGATAGTCGGAGCTGTGGCAACGTAATTGTGAAAAAAATGCGCATCGGCCCTGCGCCAAGGTCCGCGGCAGCTTCCCGATGAGCCGGGTGCAGATTGGCTAACGCACTGCCCACAATAGTGAGCACAAATGGAAGCACAATGACCGCTTCACCCAAAATAAGTGCAAACAGTCCACCAGCAATATGCATTTTCGAGAATAAAATCAGGTATGCGATACCCAGCGTAATTTTTGGCATAACCATCGGAGATACAAAAAATGCCCTTAAGATACCCGAACCCGGGAAAGGGTATTGCACGATTGCTAATGCAGCAAGCGTACCTGTAATCAAAGCCAGCAGAACCGCCCCTGTAGAAGCAATAAGGCTGTTCTTGAATGCATCGAGAAACTGGGTCTGCTCACTCAGATTGGCATACCATTTCAAGGTGAGACCTTCCGGGGGAAATTTGCTGGCTGAACCTGAGCCTACAGATGTCAACATAATCATCAGCAGTGGCAGCAGCAAATAAATCGCTACGGCGCCCACAAAGATGTAGAGCAACAGCTTGGTGCCCCTGTTCGACTTAACCATACGCCTGACCTCCCTTATGGGAACGACGGAACATCAGCATTTCTGCTCCTTTATTCACAAGCAACGAGACAACAATGGAAGACACAAGTAAAAACAGGCTGGCAACCGCAGCCATCGGCCAGTTGGTGTCCAAGGTTCGCTGATATATAAACACCGGAAGTGTCATGACTCTTCCCCCACCGATCAGTTGAGGTGTGGTGAAGGCGGTGAGGCATAGCGTGAACACAATCTGCACCCCGCTTGCAATACCTCTTGCCGATAAAGGCAGGGTAATGGTCAGGAATGTTCTCCAGCTGCCCGCCCCCAGATCCTGAGCAGCTGCCTTTAAGGAAGCGTCACTTTGGGACAGTACATTCAAGATCGGAAAGACCATAAACGGCAGGAAAATATGGACAAGGGCCACGACAACACCTGTCTCGTTGTATATCATGCTGAATCCTTCCTCGGTTAGCCCCAGACGGATGAACAGCCAGTTCATGAAGCCCTGTTTGGACAACAAAAGCTGCCATCCGTAAGAACGCACAACGGCACTGACCAGTAGCGGAAGAAACGTGAGCAGCAGCAACAATTGCTTCATGCCAGGCTTCTTTAGACCCGCAATGCAATAGGCCAGCGGATAGGCAAGCAGAAGACTCCATAGCGTAACCTTGAAGGCAATGCGAAACGTTGTGCCAATCAGCTTCCAATAATAAGGGTCGGACAGAAACGCACGATAAGCTCCTAAATCCCAGCCCCGAATAAGCTTTCCATTCTCATACATATCAAAGCTATATCTGCCAAAGATCAGCAACCCACCCAGATACACGATGCCCATCAGAGCAAGCGCAGGCAACAGAAGCAGTAACCGGGTTACCCATGTGCGGTTTCCAAAGGAATACAGATTCACGATCCGTTCCGCGATCCGGTTCATATTCTTGCCCCCTGTACACGGTCATCAATGGGTTCGGATAACAAGAGCGCGTCCTCTGGATCAAAGCCAACCTGTATTGGCTCACCTGGACTATAACGTGAGGTTCCCCGCTGATGCAGCACACAGGCCTGAACTAGAAAACCCTCAGCAATCTGCACGTTGTATCGAATATTTGCTCCGCCATACACCGCTTCAATCACGTGTCCATCCAGCTTGTTCAGGCAATGAGTTGCATCTTCTCCAAGTCGAATATACTCATTGCGGATTGATAAGGAATGTCGTGCTCCCGCTTTCGGTACAGCATTGCCATCACTGACTTTCACCAGCAATGGCTTGCCGAAGCATTCCACCCGAATTCCATTCACATCATGTCCCAGTACTTCCGTCTCAAAGAGATTGGTATCTCCAATAAACTTGGCCACGAAACTATCGGTCGGTCTTTCATAGATTTCATCAGGGGTTGCGTATTGCAGCAGCCTTCCATCGCGCATAACGCCAATTCGGTCAGACATATTCATGGCTTCGCTCTGATCATGCGTTACAAAGATAAACGTTCCGCCGAATTCACGCTGGATGCGTTTCAGTTCACGCTGCATATCGAGACGCAGCTGCATGTCCAATGCAGAGAGAGGTTCATCAAGCAACAGCACTTCGGGTCTGTTTATCAGTGCGCGAGCAATGGCGACGCGTTGGGCCTGACCCCCGGACAGCTCGGATACAGCACGCCTGCCATAGTCTCCGAGCTGGACCAGATCAAGCATTTCACCTACCTGCCGTTGGATATCGGCTTTTGGTAACTTCTTCACCTTTAGCCCATAGGCAATGTTGTTGAATACATCCATATGAGGGAACAGCGCAAGCTGCTGAAAAATCATATTGCTATTGCGTCCATAAGCCGGGATGCCAGTAACATCCCGACCTCCCAGCATAATGGTGCCCTGATCCGGCTGCTCAAGTCCGCCAAGCATGCGCAGCAGTGTTGTTTTGCCACAGCCACTCGGACCAAGCAAGGAAACGAATTCGCCCTTTTTCACTTGGAGTGTTACTTGATCAACGGCGGCTCGCTCACCATAAGTTTTCGTGACTTCCCTTGTTTCAATGGATATGGTCTCTTGTCCGCTGCTCATCTCTGATTCCCTCCCATCCATTCCGGGTTCATAACAGAACCCGGAATGGTTGTGTGCCTGGCAACAATCGTTTTATTGAAGTTTTGTTTTCACGAGGCGGTCCCATAGTTCCTTCCAGGAAGAACTGTTCTGTGCAAGCACATCCCAGTCTGGATTAATGCCGTTACTTTGCGTTTCGACGGAGAATGAAGGATCATCCTTGTACTTGTCCGGAACTGCAGCTGTCGTACTGGTTACTGGCGTACCCGTTGCTTCTGCATATTGTGACAGCGCCTCTGCGCTCAACAACTCGTTAATAATTTCATTTGCAACACGTGCCTGCTCAGGTGTTGAGCCCTTCACTACCTGAAGTGTGTACGGGAAGGAGATGGCACCTTCGCTCGGATATGCTACGGCCAGTGGAGAACCGCCATCAATCCATGTCTGTGCAACCTGTGCACTGAATGGGGCAATGAGCGCATCACCAGACTCCAGGAGTGCCTTCAGCTGATCATTGGATGAAACCAATGTGCCAATCTGGTCACTGCGATCTGCCCAGAACTGGAAGGCTGGCTCGGGATTTTCATAGGATGCGCCAATCTCTTGACCTTTGGTAGCAATAAGTGGGGAGATATAGGAATAGAACATGTAGTCCCAGAGCGCCGTTTTTCCTTTGAACTCCTCGTTATCCCATAGATCGTTCCAGCTGGTAGGCGGCGTTTTCACTAGATCTTTGTTATACACCAAGGCAAAGCTCGAAACGCCCCAAACCACACCTTTATTGTCTGGCTTGTGGAAGGACTCCGGAATATCCTTGATATTGGTCACGATGCTGGTATCCAGTGGCTCCCACATGTCATCATTCAATCCTTTTGCCGTCGCATCTGCATTGAAGTAACCGAAGTTAACCACCGGATTGTTGGCATCAGCCTGCTTGCCTGCGACCATCTTGGGGTACATTACCGAATTGGAGGATTCCTCAAAGGTGACTTCAACGTTGGGATGTTCGTTCACATACTCGGCAACCACTTCTTTCGGAACGACATCCTGATTGGAGCCAGCCCAGATAAACATCGTCAGCTTAACTTTGTCTCCGCTTGCTCCTGAAGAGTCGGTCTCTCCGGCAGTATTACTTGAGCTGCCTGCTCCACCGCAGGCGGAAAGCACCAATGTACCAGCCAGTGTTAGAGAGGCGAGGCTGAGAAAGCGTTTTTTGTTGGATTTGAACATGCAAATTCCCCCATCCATGTAGTTGGTTTTACCGATAAGACAGAACTAGATAGTCTCCATACACTTGATCAATGCAACCCTATTTGCTGGCGTAAACCTTCCATAATGTCGGATATCTCCCGTGGATCTACAGATAGGGAATCCTTATACTTCTCCTCTACAACGCCCATGGTCTGACGCTTCAGATAGTCTCTTAGTGCAAGCGGAGCATTCAGCAAGGCCTGATTCAGTGTTACCTGCATCTCATCGCTCCATATGTCTTCAAATTGCTCCCGCGCCTTGCCAAAGGCGAATTCCTCCTGCTGCCGTGGTCGCTTGGCTCGCATTTGTTCGGTATCGCTCTCGTTCAGCTCCAGGTCGTCAATCACAACACCGTATAAATCAAGGGCTTTCTCCGGGGATACTAGTCCACTTCTTACATCCTCCAGAACTAGGCGTGGTTCACGTTCAAGTGGATCACCATATCCGCCTCCGCCTTGCGACAGGAACGTAACCGTTTCTCCAGGTTGAAGCAGCAGCTCATCAATTCTTCCCAGATGATGCTCACTTGCACGTCCAGCATTAAGAATCGCTTCTCCATGTGAACCTACGCCACCACCGAGCCTGCCCCAGGGCTGGAACTCCATACGCTCCATGTTTCTGGCCGTCATCACCGTATCCGGTGTTAGAATTCTGACGCACAGGTCAATCCCGCTTCCGCCACGGAAGGTTCCTGCACCCGCCGAGTCAGCACGAAGACCATAATGCTCAATCAACACAGGCATCTCGGATTCCACCGTTTCCGCAGGAATATTCCGAAGATGACCGACCGCAAAATCCATGCCATCAATGCCGTCTTTCATCGGCCTAGCTCCCGAACCTCCGCAGATCGGCTGAATTACGCCCACCTTTTTCTTGCCATCGGATGCATCTGTCATCGCCATCATGACAATGCAAGCTTGTCCAGCTCCTGCCGCGGGAACCATGCTGCCCTGAGCTTTCCCTAGTGCTCCCGTGATAACGTCCATCAGCCGGATAAAGGTCGCAGCACGTGCCCCAACTGCTGCCATCGGCTCCGGGTTAAGTACGGAAGCAGGCGGCGCGTAATTTCGCACCATGCGAATCATGCCCGAATTCCACGGAATTGTCGGATCGAGCGTACGGAAATAACGAATGAGTGCGGGCACCAGCATGTAATGCCCCTGTTGGTTGTGGGTAGGAATGTTGAATGAAGCCCTGACCTGAGGATCGGTGCCGCTAAAGTCCAGATGAATGTCACTGCCTGCAATCGTCATTTTGCAGCGTAACCGAATAGGATATCCCCCTGGTCCTTTCTCCAGATAGTCCCAGAAGTCATAGGAACCGTCCGGGATATCCTGCACGATAACACGTGCCTTCAGCTCTGCATATTCCAGCAATTGTTCGATGCCCTGTTGAATTTTTTCCACGCCATAACGTTGTATGAGATCCTCGAGCCGCTGCTCTCCCCGATTCAATGCAGCCATAAGCGCTTTGAGATCACCGAGATTTTGCTCCGGAATTCGGCTGTTGTCCATAAACATTCGCAGGATCTGCTCGTTGAGAACACCAGCTTCATACAGCTTGACTGGTGCAATTCGAATGCCTTCCATATGAATATCGTAGGCGCTGGGAGATACGCTCCCCGGTACCTTGCCGCCCACATCGGATGAATGGACAAAGCACATGCCGTAAGCAATGATTCGCCCTTCGTGAAAATAAGGCTTGATGAGATGAATGTCTGGAAGGTGTGTGACCATGCCTTTGGTGGAATAAGGATCATTACATATGACGAGATCCCCTTCTTTCCAGTCTTCTATACTGTTAATGGTCGCAGCAGCAGGGATGCCCAGGGACAGATTGTAACCCGTCTCCAGCGGCGATCCGAACGTTTCCCCGGATGGAGATAAGAGGTAGGTTCCAAAATCGCCAGTTTCTTTGACAAAAGCGGTGAATCCTGTGCGCAGAACAACATTTGCCATTTCTTCCACGGCAGCTTGAATTCGGTTGTTAAAAATCTCAAGAAAGACCTTGTCACCGATCATGCTTCCACCTCCCCAATCACGTTCCCATGCACATCCCGGTATACCTTATATCCTGGCGGAATAAAGATCGTTGTATCATATTCCTCCACAATAATGGGCCCGGGGATGGGGGCATCCACCGATGGAATTTGTCCCCTTTTCAGTACCTTGGCAATCTGCTGTACATGGTCAAAGGTGATGAGCCTTTCTTCCGCTACACTCTCATCAAATGGCAAATTTGCCGGATCTACCGTGTTATGGGTAGGTAAAACACCAACAATGGTCGCTCTGAGACTTACAAACATGACCTCTGCCTCTGGCTGACTAATGCCAAACACGTTTTGGTAAGACGTATGGAATTTAATCCCTGCCTTCTTGGGATCTTCAATTTCTTCCAATGTCAGCGTGACCTCAAGATCAAAGGCCTGTCCCTCATATCGCATATCCGCACTGTATAGGCAATAAATATTGTCCAACTTGACACCACCACGGGCTTCCTCATCAATCCAGCTACGTCCCTGGTTTTCCAATTCAGCAAAAAGAGAGCTTAATTCACCAGACTCCAGAGTCTGGGTACTTTTGTGTAACGTATGAACGAAATCATTGCGGAGATTGGCGACCGTGCAGCCCATGGCACACAGTGTTCCCGGAGATGGCGGTATCAGCACTCTGCCGATACCTACCTCGCGTGCCATCAGAAAAGCATGCATCGGGCCTGCTCCACCATATGCGAGCAACGTAAAATCGCGGGGATCAACGCCCTTGCGAGCCATGAGGGGAGAAAACTGGGCATACATATTGGCGGTTGCCACATCAAGAATGGCTTGCGCAGTCTGTTCGGCATTCAGTCCAAGCTTCTCTCCCAGATTGCCCAGAGTACACTCTGCAAGTTCGGGATACAGACGCATTTGTCCGCCAAGGAAACGGTCAGCATGCAGGATACCGAGCTGTAGATAGGCATCTGTGGTTGTCGGCTCTTCTCCCCCGCGCTGATAACATGCCGGACCGGGATTGGCTCCCGCGCTGCGTGGCCCGACCTTGAGTACGCCTACGGAATCAAGCCAGGCAATTGAACCACCACCAGCTCCTATAGCCGTTACATCAACAGCGGGAATGATGACAGGAAAATCTCCAACCTTGTTCTCAGAAGAATAACTCGGTTCTTTGTCAATAAGGGCGACATCAACGCTTGTCCCACCCATATCAAATGTGATGACCTGATGAATGCCCGCTCGTTCAGCAATATGGGTCGCGGCGATTACACCGGAAGCAGGCCCGGACAGCAGCGTACGTACCGGCTCATTAGCCGCTCTGGCAGCCGTCATAATTCCACCGTTGGACATGGTCGACAGCAAGTTGGCTTTGAGGCCGTATGCCTGAATCCCTTCTTGCAGACGCAGGAAGTAAGACCCCATCCGTTCACCTACATAAGCGTTCATGGCCGTTGCGAGTGTTCGTTCGAACTCACGCTGTTGTGGCCAGATGGCGCTGCTTCGGCAGATGAACAGTTGCGGATAACGTTCCCTGATCAGATCTTCTGCAAGCTGCTCATGAGCAGGATTCACATAAGCATGTAAAAAGCTAATCGCCAAAGCGGTAACGCCATCCTCCACCAGCTCATCCACCGATTGCAACAGTTGTTCCTCATTCAGTGGCTGGAGTATGCCTCCACTCGCAATGACCCGTTCATCGACTTCCTTAACGCGATGTCTCGGTACTAGCGCATCGGTCTTGTCACCATACAGATTGGTTGTATCCTCAAGTCGCAACCGGCGGATTTCAAGAATGTCACGGAATCCTTTAGTGACCAGCAGACCTGTAACTGCGCCATTTCGCTCAATCAACGTGTTGACGCCAAGCGTTGTTCCATGCACAAACAGATCAATCTCATGAATATTCACGCCACTCGCCTTCAACTGATCAAGTGCGTTAAAAATCGCCTGTTCAGGAGCTACTGCAATCGATGGCGTCTTCAGCGCCGCAATCACCCTGCCCTGATGGTCCATCACCAGCGCATCCGTGAAAGTACCTCCGATATCTATGCCTAAACGGTAGATTGTGTCCACAAGCTCAACTCCTTTATCACCGGGTCTGTTTCTAAGGAATGTTATTGGTTTTGCATGGCGAAATAACGTTTGACATCATCGATCATTTGGTTGATATGATTCACCATTGCCGCTTCAGCCTGCTCCGGAGAGCCCGCTACAATAGCATCCAGAATCTGCTGATGATCCACAACTAATTCACTTCCTACTCTCCGGCGAATATACGCTGTTTCCAGAAAATCGCGGCTTGTCTCCCATACCAGTTCAACCGCATGCAGAAGAATTTGGTTTTGCGCAGCATAAGCCAGCAATCTGTGAAACTCCCGGTCCTCCTCGTATGGTATAATATTCTTGGAAAGCAATTCATGCTGGTTGTTAATCGATGCTTGCAACAGTACTATGTATTCTTTCGAGGCACGCTGTGCTGCCAGGGAAGCGATTTCTCGCTCAAGTGCCCTTCTGGCAACGAGAACATCTAGCAGAGCCTTTTCCCCGGAATGGTTCAGCATCTGAATTAACTGTGAGTTCACGCTTTGTTGCTGCAAATCTTTTTCCAACGTCTTCATTCGATCCAGACCCTGTTCGGTCAAAGTTCTTCCCTTGCGACCTTCCAGAACTGTAAAACCTTCAACATCCATCTCCATAAGTCTTCTTCCGATGGTTGCCTGACTCAGACCATACGTTTTGCCCAAAGTATGAACCAACGTACTGGCCCCGATGGGAGCGTTAGCGTCTCGAAGCTGCTTCAGCAGTTCGTATTCCAACTCCATTTCGTTTAGCTCAGGACCCACTGATTTCACCCCTCTTAGATACTTAATTGTTTTTAATCTTCTATCTTATTGTTGTTACTCACTGATGATTAACGTTAGTATACCTTGCAGACATCACAATTTCAACAATTCTCATCAAAATAGTGCGAATTATTTCTTCAGCTATACTCTGCGCCTTTCTATTTCAAAATTCAAATTAAAAAAGAGCATTTCACATCCTTTATTCCAGCGTTTATCTGGAGGATGCAATCTGCCCTTAAGGTATCAGGACTTGAGTTGTTGCAGTAACTGCACGCGGTAGGCTTCACTTTCAAGGGATTGAATTTCCTTATATTCTTCAGCAGTTAACACTTTGGGCTCCCCCGCTGCCTTGGCGATCATATATACCTTCGCGCTTTCTTCCACCACTTGGGTGCGGTAATAGGCTTCGCGGAGGTTTTTACCGGTCGTAACCAATCCGTGATTGACGAGAATGAGTGCCGTATGTTCTTCTACCTTTGCTGAGACTGCATCGGCAAGTTGTTTCGTCGTTGGCAGAACGTATGGAACAAATCCGATATCGCCCACCAAAGCGGACTGATCAGGGAACAAGTGTGGCAATTCATCGAAAACGAGACTAAGTGCGATCGTATATGCCGGATGCGTATGCACAATGGCTTGGATATCAGGATTCACACGATAACTGTACAGATGCATTAATACTTCGGAAGAAGGACGTGTTGTTCCCGCACGAGTCTCTCCTGTCTCGATATCAATGGCGATCCATTCGTCAGGCTCCAGATCCTCAAGTGCATAACCGCTCGGAGACAACAACATCGTTCCCCCAGAGCGAGCGCTCAAATTCCCACCGGGTCCTACAACCAACCCTTGGGCAACTGCTCTACGTGCATACTTCGTCAACTCTTCCCTTACTTGCTCTTCAGACATGTTGCTCTCCACTCCTCATACTTTTCTTTGTAGCATTTTCGTCAATGCTCATTGCATTGAATCTGTTCATTACCTTTTGATTTGATTCAGACTTTGGTAGCTTTCATAAGCTTCCTGCCACAGCTCTGTATCCTCAGGCTCATAGGTCTCGGGGGAAAAGGAAGCAGCCATGACCTCCCGTACCTCGGCCAAGCTACTCACTTCTCCATGCGCAAGGAATTGCAGTATGCAATTCCCGGCTGAAGTCGCCTCTGCCGGGCCTGCCACCACCGGGACACCGGCTGCATTGGCTGTAAACTGGCATAATAGTCGATTGTGTACACCACCACCAACCATATGAATGACACGAGGTCTTGTACCTGTAACCAACTGCAATTCATCCAGCGTCTGTCTGAATTCCAGTGCAAGACTTTCCAGAATGCAGCGTACAATCGCTCCAGTCGTTTTGGGTACAGTCTGTCCGGTGAGACTGCATTGTTGCCGTATTCGTTCAGCCATATTTCCTGGCGCCAAATACACGCCATCTCCCAGCGATACATAACTTTGATGCGGCGTTGCCAAGGTAGCCAGTTGAATCAGTTCTTCATGTGTAAAAAGTTGATTCTCCCGCTCCCACTGTCGTTTGCATTCCTGTAGCAGCCACAAGCCTGAACGATTTTTCAGGGTGCGTACTTTTCCACTTACCGTCCCTTCATTGGTGAATCCGAGTGTACGACTTCGGTCATCCAATACAGGTGTATCACGCTCCACCCCCATAAGAGACCAAGTACCACAGCTGATAAAAGCAAAATCCGAATCCATTGCAGGAATCGCTGCCAAGGCAGATGCGGTATCATGTGAGCCCACAGAGACTACCTGCATCGGTCCAGTCCGTAACTCGGCGCACAACTCATTTGTTAAATCGCCCAGCACGGTACCCGGTTGAACGAGCTTTGGAAATAATGTTTCCGGAATACCGAGACGCCCGATCAGGTGTTCATTCCAACGCGCCTCGCCTGCATGCAACAGCCCGCTGGTACTTGCAATCGTATACTCACAAGCCTGCTGACCGGATAGATAATAGTGAAATAAATCCGGCATAAATAACATGCGCACATCCGTACGCAAACCTTCGGCCTGCTCTCGTACACTGCCTAGCAGTTGAAATACTGTATTGATCTGCTGCGGCAAAACGCCGGACATGGCATACAGTTCTTCATCTTTCACCATGTGCAGAACTTCTTCCATCCACTGTGCGTTGCGTGCTTCCCGATAGTGACGTGGGTTCGAGCACAACCTTCCCGCACCATCCACCAGTCCATAGTCCACTCCCCACGTATCCACTGCTATAGAACGGACCGATGGAGAGACGCCTTGCGTCCCTTTCACAATGCCTTGTTTTAATTCATGAAAAAGTCGTAAGAAATCCCAATACAATCCGTCCCCCAGCTGCACGGGTTCGTTGTTGAATCGATGCACTTCTTGTAACGAGAGTCTGTTTCCATCAAAAGAACCCCGGACTACGCGTCCACTACCGGCACCGTAATCGGCAGCAAGCACATGTGTTGCTTGATCGCCCATTCTTTCAAGCCTCCTTAACTCTTCGCGATAAGCCGTATTCGAGTTCTGAGCACAGCTTTCAAGAGAAAGCCATGTTAACTCATCTCACAAGGAACATGGCGTTTGACAGGAATGAAACTTTATTCTAACGATACAACGGGCCAAACACACTGCAAGCACGGTAGTCTGCACTCTCCGGCTCACTTGTGCCGAACAATCCCCATGCACGCGGACGGAAAATTTCCGTTTCAGGTACATTATGCATATTTACCGGAATGCGAAGCATGGAAGCAAGCGTAATCAGATCAGCACCGATGTGTCCATACGAGATGGAGCCATGGTTGGCGCCCCATTGATTCATGACTTCGTATACGGAAGTAAACGCTCCCGCTCCGGTTAGAACAGGTGCAAACCAGGTGGATGGCCAGGTTGGATCTGTCCGCTGATCCAGCGTATCATGTACATCTTCAGGCAGATCGACCGTGTAACCCTGAGCGATTTGCAGCACTGGTCCCAGTCCTTTGACCAGATTCAGACGTGTCATCGTTACAGGCATGCCGCCTTTGGTCAGAAAATCCGCTGAATAGCCGCCCCCGCGGAAATACTCTACGGATGCCGGTCTCCACGATGTTGCTTTCAGGCAGTCCTGAACTTCTTCATCTGTAATTTCCCAGAATGGCTTGAGTACAGGCTTACCATCTCTGGACTGTTGTCCAGTGCCATCCAAGGCTGCCGAACCAGAGTTGATTAGATGCAGAATGCCATCCTTTGCGTTTCCTTCCAACTGGTGCCCCGTCACACGCTGTACCGAATCCGGACTCCAATACGTACGCACATCAGCGAAGATCTGTGCCGTATGCGTCAGCAGCGAACCGAATAACATCGATACCCCGTTCAGGCTGTCATTCTCCGTTGCAACCAAATAAGGCGCACGTTTGCCATTCCAGTCAAAGGAAGAGTTTAATATCGACTCCAGAAAATCTCCGTTAGGTGAATGATCCGTCCACTGCCGTTGTCCCTGGAAGCCGGATACAATCGCGTGGTGACCCATCGACTCCTCTGTAAAACCAAGCTCTGCCAATCTTGGGTTGCCCGCCATCAAGTCACGCACGATTTGGGTCATTTTCACAACGGTTTCCCATTCGTACTCTTTGCGTTTGCGATCCGTTTGCAGATGGGCAGCGTTGTTGTCCGGACCTTCGCTACAATTCTCCTTCACCCAGGCCAGTGCGAGCTTATACTCCTCGGGGTCGTAGATTTCTTCTTCGATACGACGAGTGAGTTCACTCATATCCACGTATTCATTACGCATGCCCAGATACTCCTGGAAAAATGAATCGTTCACAATTGAGCCTGCAATCCCCATGGATACTGATCCAATAGACAGATAGGCTTGCCCTTTCAAGGTCGCGGCTGCAAGTCCCGCACGGCTGAACCGGAGCAATTTCTCACGCACGTCATCGGGAATCGTTGTATCCCCGCCGTCCTGAACATCCTCTCCATAGATTCCAAAGGCAGGAATCCCCTTCTGTGCATGAGCAGAAAGTACCGCTGCCAGATAGACTGCACCCGGACGTTCAGTCCCGTTAAACCCCCAGATAGCAGTAGGAATGGATGGTGACATATCCATCGTTTCCGTACCATAACACCAGCACGGTGTCACGGTGATCGTTACGCCAACGTTGGAACGACTGAATAGTTCTGATGCTGCGGCCGCTTCGGCCACTCCGCCAATACAGGTCTCGGCCACAACACATTCCACCGCGGACCCGTCAGGATAACGCAGTTCGGCTGCAAGCAGTTCCGCAACAGATGTCGCCATCCGCATCGTTTGCTCTTCCAGTGACTCCCGAACACCCTTGCGTCTTCCATCAATCGTGGGACGAATACCAATCTTGGGGAAAGCCTGTTTATAACGATAATCCTGGTGTGTCATACTGGAATGTCCTCCTTCAAATCGTTTCATAGGATTTGGGTTGAATTGAGAAACCTTCTGTCTGATTCATATGCATTGATTGGAATGAAATAATGACGGAAATACAACCGATACCCGAATGGTATACAAGAGCTGCATACACAGATTGCCAAGAGCCTTATTTTAGTTTGAATACGTTTACATATTTAAAAAAATAACAATAAACCATTTCATTAATTAGCTATGTTTGTAGTTCCTCTATTCAAGAAAATGGAACGTGCATGAGCGAATTCAACGAAATGGTTTATGTAGTAAAGACGTTCAGAACCCTTTAGGGTTATCGGTAACCCTAACATAGCATGAGCCTATCTTGCTGTCAATTGGCATTATCCTATAGAATGGTAAGACTATGTTGCGGAAAGGTTAGATTCTAATGATTACCATTTACGATATTGCCAAAAAAGCCAACGTCTCCGCCATGACGGTCTCCAAGGTCATTAATCATACAGGCCGTATAAGTTCCGCGACACGTGAACGTGTGCAACAGGTGATCGACGAACTGGGTTACATCCCGAACTCCAATGCACGCAGCCTTGTGCTTCAACGAACCCAGATGCTCTCCCTGCTTATTACGGATATTACCAACCCTTTTTATACAACACTGGCGCGTGGTGCTGAAGATGCAGCCCATCTTCGTGGGTACCGTCTTTTATTCGGCAATAGTGACGAGGATTACAATAAGGAAAAGGATTACGTGGATGCAATTCTGTCTACTCGTGTGGATGGTGTACTCTATGCCCCTGCGGGGGATCGTTCTCTGCCTCATCTGAAACAGCTGCAGGAACGTCACATTCCGTTTGTCTTTCTGGACCGCACCGTACCTGGTATTACCTCAGATATTATTGCCGGAGATAGCCGGGAAGGCGCGATTGAGCTGATCCGATATCTGGTGCAATTGGGTCACCGGCGCATTGCACTGGTCAATGGTTCTTCGGAGGTTTCTACCGCCAGACTGCGGGAGGAAGGTTATATAGCGGGTTTACGTGAGGCCGGAGCTGATATTGATCCCGAGCTTGTCCTTCGAACCGGGTACCGGGATTTCAGCGATGAAGAGGGACTTGATCGACTGCTCTCTCAACCGGATCAACCAACAGCCATTTTTGCCGCCAACAACATGCTGGCGATTGGGGTCATTCGGCTTTTGCGCAAACGGGGACTGCGTGTACCAGAAGACATTTCTGTTGTGTGTTTCGACGATCTGGATCTGGCTTCTGCTTTTGATCCTTTTCTGACTGTAGCTGCACAGCCAGCATATGACTTTGGGTTTCAAGGCGTACAGATGCTGATTGACCGAATTGAGGGAAAAGCCCCTTCCGAAGCCCAAACCGTCATTCTACCGTCAGAACTGCGCATACGTGCTTCAGCTGCTGCTCCACGTGAGCAAGAATAGAGTTAAGCACGTGAGTTGACTAAATATTATCGTGTAAATGATTAGTCCCACTTATCTAGATTAGGTCCTGTTCAAATTCGAAAAATATAAAACATGAACAGGGTGCACCGGAGATTATGCTCTGGCTGCACCCTGTTTTACATTCATTCGTTGAAAAGATCCTTCGTTCGAGCCGTTTGGTTCGTCTGTTTCATTCAGGCTCGTCGTTTCCTTCAGTTCCATACATGCCGATATTTCTACCGCTCAGACTGTAATGCAAGAGCGACCTCACGAACAAGTCCCGGGAACCAGTCCATCAGAGCTTCGAACGTATATCCCGCTTGTTCTGCCTTGGTCGTCTCCATCGTCCATGATTGCTCAATTCCGAAGGGTGACATGTCCTCTTTCACCGTTTCCGTGAGGATCTGGGACTGCATACCCGTGACCGTCTCGATCAGATGTATCATGGCTGACAGCGTAATCGCACCCTTGGAAGCTGCATTCACCGGACCGGTAATGGACGAATGTCCAAGCCAAGCGAGAAATCTTGCCGCTTCTGTGGAATTGATAAATCCAATCTCTGCATCCGGATTTGGCATGCCGATCGGTTTTCCTTTTTGCACATGTTCAATATGAAAATGAAGTCTTCTCGTATAATCATCAATCCCGAGTACAATGGGAATGCGCATCGCCACAACCGGGAAATTCGCTTCCTGGAAAAATACAGCCTCCGCAAGCCGTTTGCCTTCTCCATACGAAAAATCCTCTGCACTTCCATACTGCAATGGATATGTATACGGGTCAAAATCCGTTTCCTTAAATCCAGGTCTGGGATCACCGTACACCGAGAGTGTGGATGTCAGAACGTATCTTTTGGTGCGTCCTGCAAAAGCTTCACATGCCGCTTTCGCCGCATCTGGGGAATAACAGATATTGTCGTACACGACATCCCACATGTCTGTCTGTGCAACCTCTGCCAGAGATTCCGGGTCTTCACGATCCATCTTGATTCGGTTTACTTCGGATCCAAAGTCAACATCCGTTTTACCACGAGTTGCGACTGTGATCTGAGACTTCCCTTCCCACAGC
The DNA here is from genome assembly GCF_000517845.1 of Paenibacillus sp. FSL R5-192. Taxonomy (NCBI): domain Bacteria; kingdom Bacillati; phylum Bacillota; class Bacilli; order Caryophanales; family Paenibacillaceae; genus Paenibacillus; species Paenibacillus sp. FSL R5-192. Next base: position 179,753 of record NZ_ASPR01000049.1, read on the forward strand.
AAGTGATCCACGAGACGTTTACCGAAAAAACGTGTACCCCCAAGTATAAGTACTTTATTCATCCAAAAAACCTCCTATCATGTTCGATTATGTTTAACAATTTGAAGCATGGTGTGAGCATTCCGTTGAAACTCATATGAAGTTGGTTCTTCGGATACCGTGCATCCACGCTCTTGGAGTATTAATTTTAATTCATCCATGTGCTTGTAACGTTCACCAGACAGATCCACTGTTGGAAAAATGCGAACCTCTTGTTTGGTCACACGCAGCAACTCCATTATGGTTGCAACATGAAAATCAACATCCAATCGATCCGCATACGTAAACAGGAAATGGGCGGATAACGTCAGATCGAATTGTTCATCGGCAAAGGGTAGATCCGGGAGCACAGACGCCACATAACGGTCAGGAAACATTCTCATATCTGCGATGCAATCTGTGATGGCACGAGTTCGTTCTTCCTTTAACCCCTGGATTGATCCAAATTGATCCCACACATATATCCCTTGCACGGGTTCCATCTGTTTCATCGTATGCTCAATGTCCTGAAATCCCTTTACTTCAAGCTCGTCGATCTCGTATTCGTAGGCAATATCTACGGCCACGGGATCAGCACCCAACTTGCGCGCCTGGCTACTGAACGAACACGCTCCACCCGGACAATCCAGAATAGACTTGCCATTAATCTCGTCCACCGTCAGGTTGAACATCTTCATATATTCTTCGAAGGTTCTTCCTATGAAAACGATCTGTGACAGTTCCAAACCTCCAGAATCATTGGAGTGCTGATCTTCTCTGCTGTTATTCTTCTCTTCTCTACTGTTGCTCTGCTCATCTCTGCTCATCTCGTCTCAGCTTCCTTTCCTGCGCTTGAATCAATCGTTAGGGAACACAAGCCCAATCTGCTTCCGAATCTGATCCATAACCTGCATCGTCACATAAGAGCGTTCATACGTGTTCATGTCAGACTCCTTTTGGCCCTGCTCAACCAGATTCACGAACTCCTCCACTTCATAATACATCGCCGGATGGTTTTGTTCGACTGTGAGCTGCTCCACCGTACCGTCATTGTAACGTATCTCTGCATGTTCCGGTGAGCCAATCTTGTCAATGATGATGCTGCCCAGCTCACCCATGATTTCGCTTGGTAAATGAGAGTTGGAGATTTTGGAGTATGTAACGACCGCATCCATCCCATCATAGTCCAGCAGCACACTACCTTGTCCATCCACGCCAGATTCCAGCATCATCGCTTGGGATTGAACCCGGTTAGGTTCACCGAACAACGTAATCAATGGATATAGACAATACACACCGAGATCCATTAACGCCCCATTGGCGAGTTCAGGCTTGAACGCATTCAGGACGATCCCCTCTTTGTACTTGTTGTAACGCGAAGAATACTGAGAGTATCCTGCTACATATTTGCGGACAGGACCGATTTTATGCAGGCTCTTCTGCACTATTTTGAACTGGGGAACAAGGGTCGATTTCATCGCTTCCATGAGCAGAACCTCGTGTTCTCGTGCTGTATCGATCATACTCCGAACTTCGGCGCTATTTGCAGCCAGAGGTTTCTCGCACAATACATGTTTACCGTTTCTCAGAAAAAGCTCAGCCTGCTCCGCATGAACCGTATTCGGTGTTGCGATGTAGACTGCATCAATCACATCACTTGCCGCCAACTCTTCCAGATCGGTGAATCGGTGTTCAACATCATATTTATCTGCAAATGCACTAGCCTTATCTTCAGTTCTGGAATACACAGCGGTCAATTTGAATCCTTCAACCTGTGCTGCCGCTTCCAGAAGCCTTTCTGTAATCCAGTTGGTACCCACTACGCCAAAACGAACCATGCCTACCTACCTCTTTCATCTATAAATTTCATTTGAGATATAAACCACTCCATCTTGTATATTGTAGCTCATATTTCGTTCAGATTGAAGGAAGGTACTTTATCTCCAAATATTGATATCTTGCTTTTTAAGTTAGAACTTCGTCAATCCCTTCGAATCAAGGGTATAATTAGAGATGAGGTGATCACCGTGGAAAGTCGAGATCAAGATCGCATACTGCCCGAATCTATAGATGAAAAATACTGGCACGCCATCATCCACAACGATAATTCTTATGATGGAACGTTCTTTTACGGTGTGCAGACAACGGGTATCTTTTGCCGACCTTCCTGTAAGTCCAGAGCACCCAAAGCTGAAAATGTGCTGATATTTCAACATGTTGAAGAAGCATTGGCACGAAAGTTCAGACCCTGCAAACGTTGTAAACCTACAGGCGAGCGGGTACCTGATCAGGAGTGGATATACGGGATCACGGATTACATCGAACATCATTACGCCGAACCTCTAACCTTGGATGTCCTTGCCACTGTAAGTCATGGCAGTCCTTATCATCTGCATCGTGTGTTCAAGCGGATTACAGGCCGCACACCGGTTCAATATATTCAGGATAAACGAATTACCGAAGCCCGGAAGTTGCTTGAACATACCGGACTTACCGTCACCGATATTGGCCGCCATGTCGGTATACCTAACTCAGCTTATTTCATTACTGTATTTCGCAAACACACAGGTCTCACACCTGCACACTACCGCGAAAGGCATGAGAACTTATGAAGACAAATCTTACTTACAAAGTACCCAAAACGTTACTCAACAAGGGGACAGGGTTCCTTAATGGCTATACACATACACTGAATCCTTACACAGGATGCGCCTTCGGTTGTTCTTATTGTTATGTCAGACAGATGCCTGTCTCCCTATTTCGTAAAGAGGATTGGGGGAGCTGGGTGGATGTAAAACAAGAGGCCTCCCGGGTGTTCGCCAAAGAGTTGCAGCGTGCCCAGACCAAAGGGAAAGTCACTCTGTTCATGTCATCCAGTACCGACCCGTATCAACCCGCCGAATACAAGGAGTGTATCACGCGTTCATTGCTTGAAACCATGTTACAGCATCCGCCCGATTTTGTATTAGTCCAGACCCGCAGTCCACTCGTTACCCGGGATATAGATCTGTTACAACAGTTAGGTGACCGGGTTCGGGTCAGTATCACGGTGGAGACAGATCTGGACGATATGCGGAAGCATTTCAGTCCTTCCGCTCCCCCAATTGCAGGCCGATTACGTGCACTAGAACAGTTGCGGGATGCCGGAATACCCACGCAGGTTGCGATTGCTCCCGTATTACCCAGCAGTGAACAGTTTGCAGCCATCTTGAGACCTCTGGTTCAGCGTGTATGCATTGACGATTATTTCATGGGTGATGGCAGTGAGGGCAAGCGCACCCGGCGGCTCGGCATGGAGTCGCTTTATCAGCAAGTGGGGATGGAACATTGGTACCATCCAGATGCGTATCAGACTGTAGTTCAGTGGATGAAAAACGTTTTTGCCGAAGATGAGATCTGGATCAGTCAGGCGGGATTTGAGCCCTAATGGCTATATAAGATGAACTAAAGAATATTTACACTGGACACTCCAATGACCGAACAACCTTCCGATCGCTGTTATCTCCAATTTTTTCGATTTAATAAAAAATAGCCCCTTTCCTTGTTTGAAGGAAAAGGGGCTGTTCGTTATGACATAAGCAATAATAGCTATTATTTATCCAATGTATACAATGGCAGATCCACTGGCAATGCAGCTGGGCGCTGACACGAGCTTTTCATCTGGTAGAACGTCTGCTCATCTGATGAATCGTGGAATGCCCACATGGCCTCAAGTACGTGGTATGCCAGTTCCCCACTCGCACGGTGTGCACGTCCACTATGTGCTGCATAGGCCATATCTGCCACACCGATGCCGCGTGTATTTTCCTGATATCCTGGGAGAAGCGGAACTTCCGTCCATTCATGTTCGCCTAACAAACGGTAACGAACGGGACCCCCGAAGGTATTGGGGTCAGGTACCTGCAATGTACCGTGCGTGCCATATATCTCAATCGGTGGCAATGCACTTCCGCCAAATACGTCAAAACTTGTAATCAGTGTGCATATGGCTCCCTGTTCAAACTGTAACAGACCGGTAACGTGAGTAGGAATTTCGACGGGAACCGTCTGACCTCTCTTTTTCTCACTCGTAATCGTCCGCTCTTCCATTGCTTTACCTGTCATACCTGCGATCGACTTGATCGGTCCCATTAGTTGAACCAATGCCGTAAGGTAGTATGGACCCATGTCAAACATTGGCCCACCGCCTGACGCGTAATAAAACTCCGGATCTGGGTGCCAGTGCTCATGACCACGGCTCATCATAAATGCGGTCGCCGCCACCGGCTTGCCGATTACCCCTTCTTCCACCAATTGAAGTGAAGTCTGGATACCTGAACCAAAGAACGTTTCTGGTGCACAGCCCACAAGCAATCCTTTACGCTTCGCTGTTTCGAGCACGGCCTGCCCTTCTTCACGGGTAACCGCGAGCGGTTTTTCTACATAAACATGTTTGCCAGATTCAAGTGCCCGCAAGCATACATCCGCATGAACGGAAGGAATCGTCAGGTTGATGATCAGCTCAATCTCGGGATCAGCCAAGATTTCGTCGACGCTGTATACGTTAGGCACGTTATAGGCTGCTGCCTGCTCCTCGGCACGTTTCCGGTCGAGATCCGCAACAGCAACAAGTTCCAGCACCTCGAACCGGTGACAGTTTTCCATATAAATACCGCTGATTTTACCGCAGCCAATAATGCCTACTTTCATTGTTTTCATACCTGGGGCTCCCTTCGCCGTGGATCAGAAATGGTTTATCCATTGAGGATGAATGGTTAACACTGAAGTTACGTTTGCAATCAAACTATAATCTCATTAGTTCTGGTTGTCCGCCATACCTGTGTACACTTCAGTTGCTGAACTTACTCGACTCTTGGCAAGCTCTTTGCCTGCTGCTGTCCATTTAAAACCACTGCGCATCATTTCAGTCACGGGTTTCATGTCTACAATGTCTGCATGGTGTCCCAGGGAGTTGTAGAATACCCGCCCTTCGCCCCAGCGTTTCGTCCAGACAACAGGCATATCTACAGGACCATTCGCCGCATGCGGACCAGCCACCACTGGGAAACGAGTTGTTGCCAGCACTTCCACTGCCGGGTCTACGTGCAGGTAGTACTGTTCACTTTTCACCTGAAAATCTTCGATATGATCCAATAACGGGCTAGAGCCACGCTTCATGTTCACCATATACTCCACACCATCATTGCCTGGATGAGCAACCCATTGTCCACCCGTCATAAACTGCCAGTCTACGTTATTTCGGAAAGCATCACACATCCCGCCATGAAGACCAGCCAAGCCCACACCACTCTGAACAGCCGCTGATACGTTATTGACGAGTTCTTGCTCAATCTGTCCCATTGTCCACAACGGCACGATCAAATCCAGACCCATCAGCTTCTCTGCATCCGCATAAGACTCCAACGTATTCGAGACTTCAACCTCAAACTGTTCTTCCTTCAAAATACGCTCAAATATCGCTGCTACCTGCTCCGGTTCATGTCCATCCCAGCCGCCCCATACAATCAGTGCTTTACTCATCGTTTATTCACTCGCTTTCGCCTAGTTTTATGTGTTCAACCTTATTTCTGACGTCACTGTCTTGCTTGCTCACATCTCTTCAAGCGTCACCCAGCGCCGTTCTGTTACCGAACGTTCTACTGCTTCCAGTACAGCCTGACACGCGACCCCATCGTGGAAACTCGGTGATGGTTGGCGTCCTTCAGAGATCGCTGTCACCAGCTCCAGCATTTCATGGGTGAACGTGTGCTCGAATCCAATCGTATGTCCAGCAGGCCACCAGGCTTCAGCATATTTATGTGCCGGATCGGTCGCCAGTACACGGCGGAATCCCTGTACGTCCTCTTCATCCTTTGTGAAATACACTTCCAGTTCATTCATCCGTTCAAAATCAAATCGTACACTGCCGAGACTGCCGTTAATCTCAAACGAGTTTGTACTCCGATGCCCCGCTGCAAAACGTGTAGCCTCGAAGCTGCCCAGCGCCCCTCCTGCGAATCGCGCCAGGAACAACGTCGCATCATCGACGGTCACTTCTCCTTTCGGTGCATCCGCATTCGAACTGCCCTTTGCACTCAGACCGGTCATCTCAGCTGCAAGCGGTCGTTCTTTGATGAAGGTTTCGCTCATGCCGATGACTTCCTGGAATTCACCAACGAGGAAACGAGCCAGGTCGATTAAGTGTGCACCCAGATCCCCGTGGGAACCGGAGCCAGCCACTTCTTTTTGCAAACGCCATACCAGCGGGAACGAAGGATCCATGATCCAGTCCTGCAAGAAAAAAGCACGGAAATGATAGATTTTACCCAGTCGTCCGCTCTCCACCAGATCCTTCGCTAATTGCACCGCTGGTGAGAAACGGTAGTTGAACCCGACCATATGTGCGACTCCAGCATCCTCAGCTGCCTGAAGCATCTCACGCGAATCCGCAAGTGACAGGGCCAGTGGTTTCTCACAAAACAGATGTTTTCCCTGACGGGCTGCTTCCAACGCAATTTCCTTATGGGCATCACTTGGCGCGTTAATATCAATCAGATCAATATCATCCCGCTTCACCAGTTCGCGCCAATCCGTTACACTTTCGGACCAACCGAACTGATTCGCTGCCTCCTGCACTCCCTGCTCGTTACGTCCACAGATCACAGACATCTCAGGCTGCAACGGAGCAGACGGGAAAAACATCGGCAGACTGCGATAGGCATTACTGTGAGCCTTCCCCATAAACTTGTATCCAACCATTCCGACACGAAGACGATTTGACATGATCATTTCCTCCTTTGGAATAATAAAAAGTCTTTCAATATGTGTACCAATTAACTATTGACGGATAGAAGAAGCACGGATGATCAGTTCGGTTGGCAACAACGCTCTCGCAGATTCGGTTACCGCTACAACAGAGTTATTCGCTTTATGTGTATCACCCACAGACCCATGCATAAGCTTCGATACTGCAAGTTCACCCATCTCAAAAAATGGAACCCTGACGCTGCTCAGCGGCGGAACCGCCATCTCGGCGGCATCGGAGTCGTCATAACCCACAAATGCCGGAAAATCCGCAGGCCCTATTCCCCGCTCACGCAAACCATGCATGACACCAATAGCCATCCGGTCATTGGCCGCAAATACAGCATCAATCTCATGTAGGCGATCTGCTACAATCGTTGCCGCCTCAATGCCACTTCTTCTACTATAATTCCCTTTAAGCAATAGACTCGGCTCCAGCTCCATACCTGCTTCTTGCAGGCCAAGACGAACGCCTTCCATTCGCTCCTGGCTGTTGGAATAGCTGTCTGGACCATTGAGAAAAGCGATTTTGCGATACCCCTGATCCGTAAGATGACGTATGGCAAGTCTGCTTCCTTCCACATGATCCGCATCCACTTCCGTGAATGATTGGCCTTCAAAATGCTGATTCATGACACAGAATGGGTGTCCTTCCTGATGAAGTTGCTGCATGGCCGCCAGTTCTTCATGATCATCTCTGGCACCAAGGATAATGCAGGCGTCCACTTTCTGACGCCGGAACAGATCCGTATAATTCATCACTTCACCGGGTGTTCGGAACATAACCAACAGGTCCATGCTATTGTCTCTGGCTTTGCTTCCAATCCCACTCAGCATTTCCGAGAAAAAATACGCCGAGAACAGATGCGCCTTCGGAACATAGGGTAATACCACCCCAAGGTTCCCGCTTTTACTTCTGGCAAAACTGCGAGCAAGAGCGCTGGGCACATAGCCTAACTGTTCGGAAGCTTCAAGAACCTTGCGGCGTGTCTCTTCTTTAATAGGACCTACCCCGTTAAGCACCCGGGAGACCGTCGCCTCGGAAACACCCGCAAGATCAGCCACTTCTTTACGAGATGCCATGAATTTCACCCCCTTCTAGCTCATCAATAAATCAAATAGTAATTAAAAATCGATATTTATGTACGCGCGTACATTTTCTCATGCCATGTAACCGTTGTCAATGCTTTTAACACAAAAAAATAATGAGGGTTTGGGTTAATCCAAGCCCTCATTATTATCTTGCCAGAGATGGTACTTTCATTAACTTCATGCTCTGTAATCTTAGGAGTTCAAGTTTTACTTATCAAACTTAAATACAACCTTAAATACAACGATTTCAGTTGATCCTGTTTGTTCAATTATGGGAGTGCAGCTCACAACGTCGTTGTAACGCCAAGATCAACGGAGGATTGACTAAACTCAGCCTGCTCCATTGTTTTCGCATGACTCGGAATGCGATCCGAGGGTTCTGGCGTGGATTGGAGCTGTCTTACTTTATGCAGCACTTCTTTGTTGGGCAGGAAGTGTTGGGAACGAATAAACCGAATTGTTTTGGTTTTGGCACGCATAACTATCGAATCCGTCTCGGCACGATCATCCGCAAGATATCGTACCCCTCCCAAAATCTCACCTGGCGTCACACCCGTTGCGGCAAAAATGACATCCTCTGTGCCGATCATATCCTGCATCGTTAACACTTTGTAGGGGTTATCGATCCCCATCTGCAAGCAGCGCTGGAATTCGTCTGCGTTGGCAGGCATCAGACGACCTTGGATCTCACCCCCAAGGCAAGATAGCGCTGCGGCAGCCAGCACACCTTCTGGCGCTCCTCCAGATCCGACATACAGATCAATGCCCGCCTCCGGGAAGGCCGGTGCCATCGCACCCGCAACATCACCGTCACTGAGAAACTTGATCCGTACGCCAACCTTTCGTAGCGTCTTGATGGTACTCTCGTGTCGCACACGATCCAGAATCATCACAGTGAGGTCCGAGATGTTTTTGTTCAATGCGGCAGCGGCTTTCTCCAGTGTGACTTCAACCGGGTCTTCAATGCTGACCTTGCCTACAAGCGCAGGCCCTACCGCCAGTTTCTCCATATACATGTCCGGTGCGTGGAGCAGGTTACCTTTTCCCGCCACTGCAATAACCGATAGAGCGTTGTTTAGTCCTTTGGCCACGATTTCTGTACCTTCGAGCGGGTCTACAGCCACGTCAACCTCAGGGCCCTCAGCGTTGCCTACTTCCTCGCCGATGTACAACATGGGTGCTTCATCCATTTCTCCTTCACCGATTACCACCGTGCCGCGAATGGACACGGAATCGAACATGGCGCGCATGGCCAAAGTAGCCGCTTCATCTGCACTGTTCTTGTCGCCTCGTCCCATCCAGGGTGCTGAAGCTAACGCAGCCAATTCTGTTACTCTGACAATTTCCAACGCCAGTTCGCGTTCCATTTTTCCCACTTCCTTTCCAATTTCCAAAAGCATAACGTGAAAGCGGTACTAAATCCATCGCAAATCCATATGAAATTGATCTATAATCGGCGTAGTAGCGCCTTTTTAACGATTTATACCTTATTTATCCAATTAATATATTGATCGATTTCGCTCCTTTTTTCGGCTGGTTTTAAGAGTCCAATCCACCTGATTTCTCACTTGAAATATTAATTTTAATTTCCATTTTCCGCTCTAAAACTAAATAATTCAACATGGTGGATTAACACGTCCGTTTCATGCGCAAAAAGTTCTTTTAACATGAGGTATATACAACTTATGTACTGATTATTAAGAACGTAACGCTATCTAACAAACTACGAACGAAAACGATTTTCGGCTGACTGTCCAAACGTAGAAATAAACTAATAAAATGTATTGATGATCCTTGAGATCAGCCTATTACCTTCACGATTATTGAGCAAAATTATACTGCTAATTATGTATTAATCAGGCCTTTAACTTTTGCTAAAGCCATAGATGCAGCTTATGAAGGTCATCGAAAATAATAAGTTTACATAATATTTATTATGTATTAAACTTCGTCAATTTCTTCATTTTATGATTCAACGGTTCTGGCAAAACATAAAAAAGCTCAAAAGAATTCTGCTCAATAGCATTTTTCTCCCAAGCTTTTCCCTCGATGATCCCGTTACAGTATCGTTTTGGTCATTATAAAATCAATCTGTTCCTCATCTCCCATGTAAAAAGCATGAGCTCCTGTCTGTACAAACCCCATCTTTTCATAAAATGCGATGGCATTTTCATTTTTCTCCCACACGCCTAACCAAATATTCGTTTTGTGTTGTTCTGTTGCCATCTCTATGGCTTTATGGAGCAGTACCTTACCTAGGCCATGTTTTTGGAACTCTTTTTTGATGTACACCCGCTCGATCTCAAAGGATTCCAAGCCCATCTTCTCAGACTGAGCATCATTGATATTCACTTTCATGTACCCTGCCACTTTATGGTTGACATAAATAAAAAGAAATTGTGAATCCGCCACGGACAGTTCCGTTTCTAATTGCTCCCGATTAAACGCCTTTTCCAGATAAGCTTTCATATTTTCGGGTGAATTTTGCCCTTTAAACGTTTCATTAAACGTCTCATAACTAATCTCCTGCAGTTCACATACATGTTCAATGGTACATATCTCTATACGAATCGTCATCTATATTCACATTCCTTTAACAAGTTAATCGTTTGTTGCAAATGCACTAAAAAAGGGTTACATTAAATTTAGCTCAATTTTGTTGTATTTGCAACATAATATCAAAAAAGAGGTTGAATGAATTTGAAATATGTACTTTTTGTCGCAGGTATTCTCATCTTAACACTTGGCATTTCCCTTACCATCCAATCTGAACTGGGCACCTCACCGTTTGATGCGCTTCTGGTAGGGCTGTCACATCATGTAGGGCTTAGTGTAGGAAGCTGGGAGGTCATCATTGCTTTCCTATTAATTGGATGTAATTCGCTTTTGAAGCAGCAAAAACCCGAGTTCCTGGGTCTCGTCACTGCATTCATTACTGGTGTGGGGATTGATATCTGGCTTATGTATCTGATTCCTTGATCACACCCGAAGTTTGGTACAGCAAATTAATGACTTTTGTCATTGGTTTAGTGATCATAAGTATCGGCACGGCGATTCATTTACAGACCAATTTTGCACCCATTCCGATTGACCGTTTAACATTAATCTTGCATGAAATCACTCGAACTCCCTTATTTGTATCGAGAACATTCATTTACCTTGTATTTTTAATTCTGGCGTTTCTGCTCAGTGAGCCAATCGGGCTTGGAACGTTGATAACCGTATGTTGTGCAGGTGTACTTCTTCAATTCATCATGGGCCATACGAAAAGGATAATAGATCGCATATTAACAGATATGGATACATCGTCACATACTACAAGTGATAAAGAACATTCAGTCTAATCGGTGTACACCTTCTACACCATAAAAAGGCTGGATCAGAGGTTCAATCCCTGATCCAGCCCATTAAACGTGCTATCTACCTTTACGGCTCAATTCCCCATACCAGCTGACCGTTCACATACCCGGTAACCTTATCATGGTTCGCGAACTGACTACCGATTGCCTTGAACGAGTAATCGTTAGTCTGAGTGTAATTCGACCAATTGTTTTTGGAAAAGCGTGTTTGAATCTCTGCGCTCTGGCCCGCATTCAGTGATCCCGCCGCACTTGTAAAACCCACTTCAAGATAATGATCCGCTCCGGCAACTGGAGTCGCCAGTTTAACGAAATTGCTCGTTACATTCGCACTGCCCATACTGGCCCAGTCGGACCAGAAACTCTGAGCTTCCTCCCCGTCAATTGTATAGTAATACCGGAGTTTTACATCACTTAACGGAATAGCCGAATTGCCTGAGTTGATCAATTTGAACTTGGGTGAGACGCCGTTGGTGGATGCACTTGTATTGCCGTTAAAAGATTGAATCGTTAAATCCCCCGCTGGCACAGTAACCGTGCTATCTACGACGTTCACCGTTAGCACAGCGTCATTTCCTCCATTGAAGTGACAGGTCAATACGTTCTGGCCCAGGGGAAGCGTCGCAAGATAGGATTTGTTCAGAACAACAGCAGAGCTGGATGCTGTATAATTCTGACCTGATACAAGCGTAACATCCCCCTTTGTGATGCTTGTGAGCTGACGGCCGTTTAAGGTGAGAGATACGGTAATATCCTGCGCGGGATTCGTCGCTTTATCAAATGTTGCATTCACAGGAGAAATCACAGCATTTGTACCCGGTGTTGAATCCACAATTTTGACTTTTAACACAGGGTCCTGGCCTTGATTAAAATCCAGAACAATCGAATGCTCACCAACTGGCAGGGTTGCCAGATAAGCTTTTTTCAACAGCAATGTGCTTCCGTTCAAAATATAGTCTGTCGTTGCGGTCAACGCATTGCTGCCTGCCCGGAGAGCAGTTAGCGTATTGCCGTTTGCATTCACGGTTACGGTTTTATCGCTTTGATTGGGTGTGTATTTGTCAAATTCGACGTTTCCAGGTGTGATGGATGCACTGGGATTGGGATTGTTAACCTTTAGATTTGGCAACTCATCCAACGTAATGACATAATCACTTTGATAAAGCGTTTTCAATGTTGCCGGGTAATTAAAAGCAGAACTCATCAGATGCTCGCCATACCAAGGACAGAAGTACAGCCATCCTGATTTCTCCTCTGTAAGATTTTTCACACTTGGAATCGTGTCGTTCTCCGTCATGGCTACCATTTTCGTACCGTTCGTCAACTCAACAAGCTTATAGAAAATCGAGGTAATCGCATCTTCATTCGGTACGCCGGATAAACCGTCATAACGGTTGTAGATCGTATTGTATTTATCATATCCGACGAGATCTACCTGATCATCGCCCGGATACCAGGCAGGAGAAGTGCTGTATACGTAGCTGTTGTAGGTCCAGATCAGATTGTGCAAGCCATACGTCTCGGTCAGTTCGGTATACAGCAGATCCCATAGCTCTTTGTACACTTCTGCACCTGCCGAAGCCCACCAGAACCATGCACCTTCCCCGTTCAGCCCGCCGTTACCTTCTGCTTCATGATACGGACGGAAAAGCACTGGCACATCGTTATCTTGCAAAGTCAGCAATTGTTCTGCCAGATCCTCGATGGTCATCATCACGTATTGATACTCTTTGGTACCGGGAATTACCGCATTGGCTGTATTAAAATTCGTTTCTGTTGGCTTGTAGGTCGCCTCTTTCCAATCCACAAAGTCCCCAAGCTCATACGTATTGAAATTACGAGGTACATTGATATGCCAGGAAGCTGTTGCAATACCTTCACGGTTATTCACCCAATCAATCATGCGATCGGTTGTACCGTCCTCCCAACCATACAACGGATTATAATTCATCAGATCAAAGCCACGGATAGCCGGATACTTTCCGGTAAGATCATGAATCCACTCGAATTCAAGCTCTGTATCTCCGTCATTCCCTCCTCCGTAGATCTCTTGCTGACCAGAAATAATGTTGTTTCCGTATACCTCCGTTAAATAATTCATCAAAATTTGAGTTTCCGGTGTAGCTTCAGGATCAGTGAGAACTGGCTGCACATTCAGGGGATCCAGATCAGCATGATCCACTGTAAAAGTATCAAAATACGCGAAGCCCCAGCCAGCCTTCAGTTCAATCGTGTTGGCACCCTGATTCAGCTTGTGAAAGCCAAAATCGAAGTCTGACCATGTTGTCGTGTAAGGTAGCATGAACGCCCCTTTCGTAACACCATTCACGATTAAATTTTGTGACCTGCCATCTGCACTGAGCTCCTGCATATATCGTGTGGAGATCGCGTACATGCCGGTTTCCGGGACAGTCACTGTGAAGGTTAATGTGCCAGAGTTCTGCATCCAGACAAATCCAGCCCCTGAGAATCCGGGCTTGGGTTGCCCATAGATTGAAGTAACCACTTGAAGATCCGGGGTCAGCTGCGCATTTTCGCTTTCGATGGTGAACAATGGTGTGTCTGCATGAACGGGCGCTGTCATTAATCCAAGCAGTAGGGCCAATGCCAGCATCATTGCGGTTGCCTTTTTGAGCAAATTTTTCATCAATTCCATCTTCCTTCCCAAGTGAAATATGATAATGAAATGTCAATGAACCCATTCATGATGGCGCTTTCATTTTAAACATAGCATGTGCATCAATTTTTGTAAATATATGGTGAATGAGAATGTTTGAAATTCTTTTGTACCAGTACTTTGAACATTATATTTCCTTTCTCTCATCCGAATTGATAATTGACGAAAACGGTTCATAATCTAATCAATTTAGCGTATGAAACTTCATCTCACATTAGATGTGTACTTGAAAGAAAAACTGATAAACAACAAAAAAAGCATTCCTATTCGGATGCTTTTTCACGTATGTTTCTTCAATTGCCCTTACTTATGTCTACGTCCTGCGTGCCGCCTCAACTTACGGTTTCCTCGGCAGACGTTTCTTTTACCACACAGCGTTCCCCTGCCTTGCGTACCGCCCGAATAATGCCACCGTAGCCGGTACAACGACACAGATTCCCACACAATCCCGTTTCAATCTGTTCTTGAGAAGGCTCAGGATGTGCATCCAGTAATGCCTTGGTTGAGATCACCATGCCCGGAGTACAGTAACCACACTGGAAGCCACCTTCCTCCACAAAAGCCTGTTGAATCGGATGCAGAGTGCCTTTCTCCTCGCCGTGCAGACCTTCAATCGTCATAATGTCACTGCCTTCACATTGATAAGCCATGACAAGACAGGAATTCACGGGTTCTCCATCCATCAGAACCATACATGCGCCGCAGCGACCAACTTCGCAGGATACTTTGGTACCCGTTAGTTGCAAATGAGTCCGAAGCACATCGACAAGTCGGGTCGTTTGCGCGATCTCCAGATGTTTCTGTTCGCCATTCACAACGGCTGTCCAGTGATTCTCAAGTGGTTTACTCATGATGGACTCACTCCTTCCTGCAAAGGTACATTTAAAGGTCTAACCAGTTGTTCCTTCGGTACAGGAAGACGGTTAACCCATACGCCTGTCGCCTGATGAATTGCGGCTGTAATGGCCGGCGCAAGTGCTACGGAACCAATTTCACCGATCCCCCTAGGGCCAAATGAATCCCCTTCGGGCAAGTCTTCAATAGCCTCAACCTCCAGATTGGTATGAATATCCTGAATGGTTGGGATCAGATACGTGTCGAGGTTCGTGGTTACATAACGGCTGTCCTGCATGACCGCATCCTCCGTTAACGTGAATCCAAGCGCCATGACACTGCCACCTTCAATCTGTCCGATATAACCCATAGGGTTGATAACCGGGCCTGCCGCTACAACATGGCGTGTATCAAGTAGCTTGGTTTCGCCGGTTAATGTATTTACTTCCACCTCTGCTGCAACCGCCGCATACGTATACAAATAATGCCCGCCTACCATGTTGTCTGGCGTAGTTGGGTAATCAAACTTTGTATCAAAAATCCATTCATCGGCTTCGCCCTGCGTTGCGAGTTCGGCATACGAGATCAATAAGCCTGATTCTGATTCTACTTCTGAAGTTTCGGCAGGAAGCTGGCCTTTGCGCCATACACCACCAGGTCCTGTTACCAGTTCATCTGCCGGAACGCCTGACAAGGCAGAGGCAACAGTGAGAACACGGGAACGAAATGGAGTCTGCAAGCGTTGAAGAGCCATCCAGGCCATCGTTGTTGAACGTGAAGCTGTGCTTGATCCGCTGTGTGGCACACGATCCGTATCGCCGATAATAATACTGAGATCCAATGTACTGCATTGGAATAGATCACATAACATAATTTCCAGCGTTGCAATGAGCCCCTGACCAAATTCCTCGTAGCTGAATGCCACCTCAATCTTGCCTTCGTTATTCAGGGACAGGCGGCCTCCCGCAGGGTCTGGAATGCCATAACCCAGCCCTGCACCGTGCATGGCGATGGCTGCTCCGACTCCGCGTTTGATCCACGGTGGCAGGGCAGGATGTGCCGGGGGACTCTGATGTTTTTGCCACAGTTCGGAGCGATCCAATGCCTCCCATACTTGGGACAGTCCATCCGTAACCAGAATGCGTTGATTCAGTGGTCCAGGATCATTTTTTTCCCTCATATTACGTCTGCGGAACTCCCAAGGGTCCATGTTCATGATTGCTGCAAGCCGATCCATCTGGCCTTCCATGGCAAAAATCGCCTGGTTCCCGCCAAATCCACGAAACTCACCTGACAGCCCGTTATTCGTATATACAGATACACCTTCCACATCCACATTTGGAATAGCGTACGGTCCAAGGCAATGCTCGGTACAGAAGTTCAGCACCGGTGCACCAAGCGTGGCATACGCTCCGGTATCTGCTGTAATACGTACACGATGCGCTTGTATGATGCCTTCTCGACTCATGCCAGTTTGCATTTCAATCTTCATTGGGTGCCGTTTCAACCCTGCACGCACGGATTCTTTACGTGAATTATGCATTTTCACAGGACGTCCGCATCTCAAGGCCAGCAATGCACCATAGGGCTGTACGTTTAGTTCATCTTTTCCGCCAAACGAACCACCAATCGGTGAAGACACCACCCGGATATCTTCTTCAGGACAACCAATGATGCGCGCAAGCTGCATCCGGTCTTTATAACCATGTTGCGTTGCCGCGTATACATTCAGCCTTCCCTCTTCATCCGGGACAAACAGGCCACCTTCTGTCTCCATGTACGCATGCATCTGGCGAGGCGTATAATACGTCTCTGTCACGATATGATCACAAGTGGCAAAAGCTTGCTCGGCGTCTCCACGTTTGATCTCCGTCCGATGCAGCACATTACCTGGTCCATGCTCATGCAGCTCTGGTGCACCTGGAGCCAAGGCAGCGTCTGTACTATTCAGAGGTGTGAGTTCCTCATACACTACACGGATCGCATCCAGTGCAAGCGCCGCACGTTCCGGGGAATCCGCAGCAACCGCTGCAATGGCGTCACCGACATAACGTACAATATCCTCGCAGAACACAGGCTGATCCGGGGTCGCTATGCCAAAACGATTCAGACCAGGCACATCTTTGGAGGTCAGCACCGCATAGACACCTTCCAACGCCTCAGCTTCCGAAGTATCTATAGACAGTATACGAGCATGAGGATATTCGCTTCGTAATACTCTGCCATGAATCATGTCAGGTAGCGTCATATCCGTCAGATATTGAAGCTGGCCTGTTACTTTGGGTGCCCCATCTGGCCGCAGGTGCCAGCGTTTCCCGCTCTGTTGCCGATTCAGCAGCATGATGCCTCTCCTCCTTTGCTTGATCGAAGTCTTCTATTCGTGAAGTGCTTCCCATAACCCGGCACCAAGCATGTTGCCAGCAGTCTGTTTGCGATAATGTTCCGTTGCAAATGCATCGCCATACGTCGTAAATTCGTCAGTCACAGCAGCTGCAAGAGTCGCCGCTTGCATAACAGTAGCTTCGCTACCAAGAAGCTGTCGTTCCGAATCCAGAAGTCGCATCGCCATGCCTGAGCCTCCACCAGCCGCAATCGCAATCTTGGTCCAGCGGTTATCCAAATCAATCTCACCGTATAACGCAACCGTCACCAGCGAAGCACTGAACGTCTCCCGTCGACCCAGCTTGCGGTAAAAGGAAACTTCTCGTGCAGCAGGTCTGTGCTCACTGTTCACATCGAACATAGATGACGGTCTTATCGGGATATGAATGGAAATCAACACATCACCTGGATTACGGCTGCCATCCCGTCCACCCTGCAGCCAGGAAGACACACTGCGGATCTCAATGCCGCTGTCTGTCAACCAGTGCAGCTCCGCATCATATACAAGCAAAGCAGGCAGCGTATCCCCTACTCCGGACACAATATTCCCGCCAATGGTTGCCACATTTCGAATGGAAGGAGCAGCAATTGCATTCACCGCTTCTTGCAGGATCGGCAGTTGATGCAGCAACGCTTGTGCAGCACATTCCTTTAATCTGGTCATCGCGCCAATGACCATCTCATCTCCACGAATAGATATACCGCTCATTCCTGGAATACAACCCAGACTAATCATGTGTTCAGGCACTGGAACCAAGCCACCCTCCCACTGGGTTCGTAGCAATGTTCCACCTGCCGAGAAACAACATATCCCCTTGAGTCTACTTCTCAACGTTTGCAGTTCTTGCAGGTTCTCAGGCTGCCATACCGATGGCATGGCTCCAGAACCGTATGCCGCTGTTACCATCGCTGCATCCCCTTTCTCTCTCTTCCTTGAGCAGGAAATTCAACCGTCTGATCCAAATAATTCTTCAAATCATATGAGAGTTCAGCAGCAACGTCAATTACCTTTACATCGTTTTGGATAAATGTATAAAACCTGCGTTTTATTTGTGCCTGATGCATCACGATCTATCAAAAGCTAACATGAAGTCTTTTCACCATACGTGAAAAGAAGACAAACAGGCCAACCAGACTGCCTGGCTGACCTGATCATGTAATTAAATTATACATAGTTAATAATCTTCTCCTGTTATTTAGTCTGTCTGCTGTGATTCATATACATGACTCAGAATGCGTTCCAATTCCGGTTCTGTATCCGCATCCCAGAAACTAGTCTCAGACAGTGGTACATGTACACCTGAATAGTTAGCGCTGCGCATAATCTTGCGTGCCCCCTCATCTCCATGCAAGGACAACAGAGGACCGAACATATGGGAGCGAAAAGCAACGGGCGGCTTGCCTCCCTCACCGTCGGTAGCTGCGACATAGTCACATAACTTGTGGGTAGCCAGTTCTGTAGTCACCCGATTAATATCCTGCGTTTTTAATAAAGGCTGATCACCCAGTAACATGAGAATGCCCTCCGGTTTGTACTGCATGGCCGACAATACGCCAGAATGAAGAGAATTGGCCATGCCGCAGGCATAGTCAGCACAGACCACAATTCGAAGTCTCGCTGTGGGATGGTAGGCATACGTAGCAGAATCAAACCATTTTACAGGTAGCCATGCCAGCGAATCTTCCGGTTTGACCACACAGACCACTTGATCTAGCTCCGAATTCAACGCAGCTTCCAATGACCATGCAGCCAGTGACCTTCCGTCAGGCATGACAACCGAGAGTTTATCCCGACCAAGGCGACGACTCTTACCTGCTGCCAGAACTATGCCCGTCATTCGCATGTGCAACGCTCCCCCTCTGCACCTCAGAACTCAAGGAAGAAACCTTATGTTTACATGCGATCAATTCCGCTGCAATGCTGATGGCGATCTGTTCGGGACCGTCTGCTCCGATGCTCAAACCAACGGGAGAATGCACATATTTCAACGGTGGTAAGCCATCCAGCAGACGGGCTGTTCGTGTTTTGGAACCCATGATGCCAAGATACGCGTACTCACAGTCCACTACCATCTCCAACAGTTCACGTTCGCGGGGAAAATTGTGACTCATTAAAATCAAATAATCTCCGTTGTTTACGTTTAACTGAGGCATGATCTCACATGGGAAACCAAGTATAAGTTCAGTTTCTGGGAACCTTTCCGAGGTGCATAAGGACTCTCGCCAATCGGCTACGACTACTCGGAATCCTGCGGATTGGGCGAGTCTGGCAACAGGAATAACATCATTCCCAGCTCCGATGATAATCAGGCGAGGTTTAGGCGTGTACAGCGAAGTAAGTTGCTGCGGGAGGTCCCAGGGATTCGTTGAAACCGTGTTGTTTGTCGCTATTTCAGCATCAGACTCAGAGATATGTTGTGAATCACCGGATAGATGGGAAGAGTGAGATTCGTTTGACGTAGCAGTTACCACTTCAGGCACAAGCGTAAGGCGAGGTATGTCGGGAGAATATTGTTTTGATGCCGTATGTTCATGCTTGATATTACCACTGCTGTGTTGTACATCAACCTGCAATGAAGCTGGATTATTGTTCGTCACGCGATCATGAGGTGGGACGAGCGAAGGACGCAAGATTGGCTGGCGCCGGGGACCCGTTGGTTCAATCCGTCTCCAGCCATATCGAACCCTTGTGTAACCATCTTGGAACGTTCGGGTTAACGCTGTTGCAGCGCCGGATTGAAAACACTCGTGCATCTTCTGCAACGTATATCGGAGTTCACCACACACGGGTTCAAGCAACACAACAACGAGTCCGCCGCAGCCAATCGTCTCCCCCCAGGACAGATCATCCTCGGGACGCATGTCGTATTCCGCGAATTCCATCTGCTTCGTATCCAGCACATGGCTCACCCGGGCCTGAAGATCACTCTCCAGACATCCCGGACTGATACTGCCAACCATTTTGCCATCCTCAGTCAACAGCATAGAGACTCCCTGCTTACGGTAAGCATGACCCTCTACCTTAATCGCTGTTGCGAGCACGCAGCGCGGTTCACGGGCTGCGATTGCACACAGATCATGCATTTCCATAGTGGTCTCCATCCTTTCTGGAATTGCATAAACTTCCTTCGATCAGATACGTTTCATCAATCTCGCGATACTCTTATCCGACTCACGCAGCACAATGCCACGATCGATCGTCTGGATCTTACGATTCTTGAGGACAATGCTGCCATCGATAATCACGGTGTCCACACAGCTACGTGTTGCGGAATACACTACGCGGGAATAGACATCCGTCTCATAGGAAGGGTACGTGTGGAAATCATCCAGATCTAGCAACAGCATATCTGCCTTTTTGCCCACTTCGAGACTGCCGATTTCCTTCGACAAGCCAAGCACCTCTGCACCACCCATAGTAGCCATGCGCAATACCGTCCGTGCATCCATCACCGTTGGGCCATGAGGGATCTTCTGCATCAGGGCCGTGAGGCGCATCTCCTGAAACATATCCAGATTGTTGTTGCATGCGGCACCATCTGCCCCAATCCCAACCGCGATCTGACGATTAAGCAGATCTGGAATATCCGCTACCCCGGAGGAAAGTTTCATATTTGATCCAGGACAGTGAGTGACTTTGACACCGCGCTTGCGGATGATCTCTTTCTCTTCCTCACTTAGCCATACACAGTGTGCCAGTACCAATCTGGGGGTCGCCAGACCGATATGATCGAGGTATACGATGTTACGCATTCCGCGTTCGTGTTCTACCAGTTCAATCTCTCCGCGATTCTCGGAGGCATGGGTGTGGACTTTGACATGATATTTATTCGACAGGTCGCGCACCTCTACCAGCAATTCTTCGGTACACGATACAACGAAGCGTGGACAGAAAGCATACTGAATGCGACCTCCGCCAAACCCGTTCCATTTCTCCAGCAGATCCACACTCTGTTGTAGCGAAGTTGCTGTATCCTCACGCAGGGGTTCCGGAACCTCGTCCCCATGATCCATCATCACTTTGCCAGAGATGACCCGGATGCCGCTCTGTGCCATCGCCTGAAACGCCGAGTCCGTGTGATGTACCGTCTCCATATCCAGAATGGTCGTGGTTCCGCTGGAGATCAATTCGCCGAGTCCAAGCATTGCCGAATAATACACGGACTCCTCATCATGTGCTGCTTCCAGCGGCCAGATTCGTTGACGGAGCCAATCCATCAGTTCCAGATCGTCCGCACGTCCACGGAACAAGGTCTGACACAGATGAATATGCGTCTGAATGAAACCAGGCAGCAGCACTTTGCCACGAGCATCAATGACTTGGTCAGCCTGAACGTCGATGTGCGCTGCAATTTCCTTGATTTTGTTATCCTCGATCAACAGATCTCCGATGAACACTTCCTCTTCTGCATTCATCGTCACAAGCTGTGCACCTTTCAGCAGGATCGTTCCCATGCCAATCTCCCCTATCTGTGTCTGTCTATATAGTACAACTCATACATATTTACACTCTCACTCCAATGACAGACTAACCTTCCGATCGCTGTTATCGTGTATATATCTAGTTGAACTTATAAGTGTTCATTTAGCTGTTACCATCCTATTGCCATACCATCGCCTCTAGGGTCTGCTGCGCCGCTAATCATGCCGTCCTCACGAATGACAATGCCTTGCGACTGTCCCATAATGCCGTCCCACGGTGCTCTCGCTTCAACGTTATGTCCCCATTGGGCAAGCGTTGCACATACGTCATCGTGATATCGGTTCTCCACACGCATCGTATCGCCTTCTTCGCCCCAGGTACGCCCATACACCCAACGCGGCAGGCTGATTGCTTCCTGGATGTTCAGCCCGTAATCAAGCACTCCGGTAAGCACCGATAATTGTGTCTGCGGCTGGCCTTCTCCTCCCTGTGTACCCACGAGCATATATGGTTTGCCATCTCGTGTAACAAGGCCCGGCATGAGGGTATGGAATGAGCGTTTGTTCGGTTCCAGTACGTTGGCATCCCTCGGATCTAAGGAGAAAAACGACCCCCGGTTCTGCATGATAACTCCCGTATCCCCCGGAACATACGCTGCACCGAAGTCAAAATACAGGCTTTGAATGAACGAAACGGCATTGCCTTCGCTATCAACAACGGCTGCATACGCCGTGTCCTGACCTATTGTTTTGGACAAAAACGGTTGTGCCACAGGTGGAGCAGACTGAATCTCATTCCACAGTTGGTCTCCATAACCCTTGGATAACAGATGATCCAGCGGAATATCCCTGAAATCCGGGTCTGTCAGATAACGATCACGATCACGAAACGCCTTTTTCACCACTTCCGCCATCAGATGATAGAATTCCGGTGAGGTACGTGCTACAGAGGACAGATCCGTATGCTCCAGCATATTTAACATCATCAGCATCGAGAATCCCTGCGAGTTGGGCGGCATCTGATGAACTTCATAGCCACGATACCCCGTACTGACCGGTTTCACCCACTCGCCACGATGGCCTGCAAAGTCTGCTGGGGCAAGCATGCCCCCATCCTCACGAATAGCTGAAGTCAGACGATCCGCGAGTTCTCCTGTATAAAAAGTATCTCGCCCTTCCGTCTGAATCAGACGAATGGAGGCAGCAAGATCAGGCTGGATCAGCAGTTCACCTTCCTGCAAAAGTGTACCCAAAGGCGCAAATACCGCTCGCAGCGGTGTATGGCCCATAATGAAATCTTCATCCCTTTCCATCCACAGGCGGAGATTACGGGATACAGGGCATCCTTTTTCCGCATACTGCGCGGCAGGTTCAAGCAACTGCTCCCACGGTAACTTACCGTACCGGGACCAGACTTCCCACCAGGCATCCACCATTCCCGGAACCGTAATGGCACTAAGCACTCCGCGCTGAGGGATGGCATTCATGCCCATCGCTTTGAACGTATCCGCATGAATGCCTGCGGCTGAGCGGCCACTTCCGTTATAGGCGGTAATCTCACCGCTGGCTCCATCATGAATCAGGAAGAAGGCATCCCCTCCAAGTCCGGTCATATGCGGATATACCACACCCAGAGCTGCACTGACCGCAACAGCAGCATCATAAGCATTCCCGCCCTGCTGGAGGATAGAACTTCCAACTGCACTCGCCAGATAATGAGGAGTAGTAACCATGACCTCCCTGGAGATTGGCATCTGGTTTAACATAAGGCACCCTCCTTCCCTGCATACACATCCAATGCGGCCTGCACTGCTTCACCGGCAGGTAGTACATGACGATGACGTAATAGAACAGCTTCCAGCGCTCCCAGCACATGAAGTACGTTCTTGCGTTGGCAGCTGAATCCCATTGTACCGATCCGCCAGATTTGCCCTTTCAACGGTCCAAATGAACTGGCAATCTCAATGCTGAAATCGTTCAGCAACATGCTGCGCACCGACTCACCATCAATCCCCTCCGGAATGGTGATACAGGTGACTACCGGAAGTTTGCTTGACATATCCCCATACAACTGTAGTCCCATTCCTTGAATTCCAGCGACCAACGCACGTTCATTCACCAGATGTCTCTGGAACCTTGCCTCCAATCCTTCTTGCAGCAGAATACGTAATCCTTCGTGAAGACCGTAGAGCATGGAGGTAGCTTCTGTATGGTGGTTCAACCGTGCTGAACTCCAGTAATCCTGCAATTGGCTCAGGTCAAAATAATTGCTGGCAATCGTGCGGCCTTCTGCCCTCGCACTGGTTGCATCTCGCAGTCCGCGTTCAACTGTTTTGCGGCTCATCAGTTTCTGCTCCACTCGACTGTTGTATGTGAGAGGTGCCATCCCTGAAGGAACAGACAGGCATTTCTGCGTACCACCCATTACCGCATCCAGATGCCACGCATCCGTCTCCACCGGAGTCCCACCAATGGTAGCCACAGCATCCACAACGAGTAAAATATCAAGATCACGACAGGCTTTGCCAATCTCGGCAAGGGGCTGCATCTGTCCGGTGGAAGTCTCACCGTGAACCATCGCAACCAGACTTGGTTTATGGGTATGGATCGCCTTGATCACCTCTTCCGGATCAAATACCGTTCCCCATTCCTTTTCAAAAAAGACAACCTCTGCACCGCAACGTTCCGAGATTTCAACCAGCAGATGTCCGAATCGCCCGTAGATCGGAACGAGAACTTTGTCACCGGGCTGAATTAGGCTGACCAACACAGCTTCTATCCCTGAACGGGATGTACCATCAACTGGATAACACCACTCGTTATCTGTCATATACAGCTCTCGCAGCATCGCCATTGTCTCGTTCATCAAGGATGTGAACTCCGGGTCAAACTGCCCCAGGATCGGAAAAGATAATGCTCTTAGCACACGCGGATCAACCTCAACGGGTCCCGGGGTCATAATGGTCCGCAAGGACGGAGATAACTCTTTATAGTTGGACATCTGCATTCAACTCCCGTAACCGTATTTATAGAGTAGCCGGACCAGAACCTGAAAACCGTGCATCAGGTCTGCTTCAGCTGTATATTCAAGTGGATTATGACTAATACCGTCCTGACTCGGCACAAAGATCATGGCCGTCGGACAAGCCGGCTGAAAAATCTGCGAATCATGTCCCGCGCCGCTTGGCATTGGCCAATAGGACAATTGCTCCTGTTCACAGATATCTTGAATGTCCGAGATCATCTTCGCATTCATAGGAATGGGTGTCACCGACAGATGTTCTTCCCAGTCCAGTCCGAGCTGCTGCTCAGCTGCAATGCGACTAAACGCCTGAAGCATCTCCTGCCAGCAACGATCAATACTCTCCTGCCGGATATGGCGGATATCGAGTGAAAACACCGCCCGTGCTGCAACCACATTCCCAACACCCGGATCGGCCGTGATTCGCCCAACCGTGGCTACGAGTGGTTCTCCTACATCTAATGCAATACTCCGTACCGAAGCAATCATCTCGGCTGCTCCGGCAAGTGCGTCTTTGCGCCAGGACATCGGCGTCGTTCCTGCGTGATTCGCTTCCCCGCTTACGGTAATACTGAACCGCTTCTGACCTACGATATCGGATACAACTCCAATCGAATGTCCAAGACGTTCCAGAACCTGACCTTGCTCAATGTGAAGCTCAATAAAGGCACCGTAATTTTTCGCGGCAGGTCTATATGCACTATCGGGTCCAAAACCCGCATCCCGGATCGCTTGTGTAAAGGTAACGCCGTCTTGATCCTTCAAATGTTCTACGTCTTCCAGAGCCGTTATGCCTGTTATACTGCGTGAACCCCAATACGCAAAAGGGAATCGACTTCCTTCTTCTTCGCATAACGATACCACTTGAAGTGTGCGCTTCGGTGCTCCGAAATGCTTCTGCAAATACTCCAATGCCAGGACTCCCGCCACCACACCGTAAGCACCATCATATTTGCCGCCATACACCACAGTATCTATATGTGATCCGGTCACAATCGGTAATTCTTCAGTATCAGTCGCTGATTCCTTACCCTCACTCTTGAGTGTGCCATACAGATTACCGGACTGGTCAAATTCGGGAGACAGCCCTTTCTCCTGCATTTTGGCTGCAAGGGCACCTTGTGCTTCACACCAAGCCGAGTCATACAACAGTCGTGTGACGCCGCCCTGTGCATCCGCACCATATGTCGACAGCCAGTCAAGCATGGCTTGCAGCTCCACCTGTTCCACATCCGGCAAAGGAAGAGGTGCATTATTGGTACCGGATGACCGGTATACTCCAGATTCTGTCATGGCGTCTCCTCCATTCCCGCTTCGATGGGACTAGAAGAGTAAGCCACAATGTGTTGCCCGAGAGGCACAGGAGATAATCCGGATTCCGAGTTATATACCCGTTGCCCACGGCAAAATACGTCTGCAATCTGACAGTTAAATGTACGTCCCACATAAGGGCTCTGTTTATGCGTATAGAGCAGATCCTCCGTGTTCAGGGTTGTGCTTCTCTCCCAGTCAATCAGGACCAGATCTGCATCCTTGCCAATTGCAATCTCCCCTTTACTCTCCAGACCAAGCCTTCTGGCAGGCTGAAGGGAGAGTACTCTTCCGAGCAACGGGAGGTCGATATTACGCTGAAGATGTCCGTCCTCCAGCATGATCAGCAGTGTGCTTTGCGCTCCGGATATACCTCCCCAGATTTCAAAAAAGCTATCGGATTGTTTCATGGATGGCGGACATGGCGAATGGTCTGAGGCAATAACATCAATCAATCCCGAAGTCAGTGCTTCCCATAACTGCTCCTGCTCGGAAGAGCTACGAAGTGGTGGAGCACATTTCGCTACAGCACCCAAACGGACCACATCCTGATCGACCAGCGTCAGATAATGAGGGCATGTCTCCGAAGTGACGTCTTGCCCACGCCGTTTAGCCTCTGCAATTAGATCCAGGGCTTCCCGGGTGCTAATGTGCACAAAATGCAGCGCACACCCGGTCTGTTCACCGTATCTCAATGCCCGCGCAACCGCGACGACTTCGGCTTCCACAGGACGGGACTGGACATAGTCCATCGGTCCAGTCCTTCCCTCTGCAATGCTTTTCACGCCGAGTTCGGCAACCATGCCTTCGTCCTCTGCATGAAGTGCCAGCACACGGTTTAATTTGGCAAGTTCATGCATCCCGTCCAATAGCGTATGGTCATCGGCTCTGGCAAAAATATCTTCCCCATCTCCACCTGGCTCGGACATAAATGCCTTGAATCCGGCAGCACCCAACCCTGCCAGTGGAGCAAGATCACCACGATTGCCGGGAACCAAGCCTCCCCAGAACGCATAATCAACATAGGATTGGTCTGCGGCTGCTTTCTTTTTCATCTCCCACGCTTCCGGCCTTGTGGTTGGTGGTACGCCGTTAAGCGGCATATCGACATAGGTCGTGATTCCACCTGCGGCAAGAGCTGCCGAACCCGATCGAAATCCCTCCCAACTGGCGAGTCCGGGTTCATTGAAGTGTACATGAATGTCCACGACACCCGGCATCACTGTAAGCCCCTCAGCTTCTATGATGAAAGTCGCTTCACCAGCGGTCAGGCGCGTGGATAGTTCCGTTATTTTTTCACCAGTTATGCCAATATCCAGTTGTTCTACCCGATCTCTCAGCACCACCCGGGCCCCCCGGATGATGGTATCAAATGTTGTCATGTGTATGACCCTCCTCCTGAATCAGAACCGGATGTGTGCATGTTCAGCTTCCCCGGTATGTACTGTAACCCCCTGGAGCAATCAATAACGGAATATGATAATGTCTTGATGCATCTGATACGGCAAAACGAATCGGAACAATCGTCCATAATGCCTGGCCTAGCTCCTCCAACGAACGCTGTGCGTAATAACTCTCGACATGGAATTGAAGCTCATATATGGCTGACTCCAACTTGCCTCCATCCAGCAGCGGTGCCTCCAAACGTCCATCCGCATTGGTCACCGACTCAGCCACTTTTGTCTTGCTTTCCTGTTCTCCATCCCTCTTCAGGGTATACAGCTCGATCCGAACACCGGAAGCAGGCACGCCTTTGGATGTATCCAGCACATGAGTTGTAATTCGTCCATCAGACAGCGCCATTAGACGTCACCTGCTTTCCCGGAGTCACGGCCGTCTGCTCCCAGATCATCCCTTGTCATCGAGAAACCCTGGAATCCATATGGCGGTCTCGGCTCGGTAAACACTTTGCCTTCCCCCTCTTTTACTTCCTCCAGCACTGTCTCCCATGTCCGATTGTTGGACTCAAATGAAACCTCACTCAGTTGCTCAAATCGACTTAACAACCTTCGTCCAATCTGGTAGATCAGATGTTGAATGGAAGCGGATCGACACTCATGAAATACCGCAGCAGCCAAATCTCTGACCTGTTCCGCCGCTACATACCGTCCACGCTGATCGTCCATGCCATCTCTCGGATCTTCATAACGCCAATTGATGTTCAGAAAAATAAATAACGGTCGATCCCATGTCTCTGGAAGAGTGGTATATTCATCCTGCATGAATCCGGCAAATTCACTGCCTTTGACCTTGATCAGTCTCAGATCGGCTACACCACTGAAATGGTTGCTGAGTTCAATCGAGTCTCCTGATCGTTCTGCTTCCACGGCAGCTGTCGCCCGATCATTCTGCGAATAACGAAATACGAGCGCACTCGGTCGATAACTTCCTTCTAATCCAATGGGTATATCTTCAAACGGAATCTGGTCCGCTGTCATCTGAACCTTGCTCATCTGCGGATACGTCTCCAGGAAACGCCGACTTACCAGCGCAAGAAATCCTTCCACCGTCGCTCCTGTGTAATCCGCTGCATGTTTGAGAATGAAATTTTTCATCGAATCGGTTGCGACCACCAGCGAATTATCCCCTTCTGCAAAAGAAGGCAAGAATTCATCCCCCTGCACAGCCACCTTGATGTTTAATCCAAACAGAATATTGCTGCGTCCCATAAAAGGAGATTCCGGAATGGACTGTATCCCCGTCAACGGTTTGGCGTAGGAACGGTACATCCACACATCCCCTTTGCCGTAATACATCGTCCGCTGCTGCACTGCGGCTCGCTTGCTCACGAACTCATGTTCATGACCGATCTGTGCAAGCCACTGCTCCAAGCGAATGCCCGCAATTTTGAATACTTCCTTCAATGCAGTCTCGAATTCTTCTTCCCTGCCTCGGCGATGACGTTGTCTCATGGATTCGAGGATGGAGCTTGCGGTATGGCCTTTAACGGCCAATATGAAAGGAAAGCCAAATTGGCTCGTATATGCTTTGTTTAATTGTTGAAGTTCGTTGTATTGCTCTTGTGAGAGTGAATCAAGTCCTGCACCAGCCTGCTCCTGAACGGAGCTGCTGCTCATGCTGATTCGTGCTCCAAGATCCGGGTGATTTCGAAGCAACTGCAACTTCACCTGTTCATCCGATGCCTGAACCACGTTTTTCATCACTTTCATCATCTGTTCAAATGAATCAAAAGGTCGTGAAAGCCCGGAACGCTCAGCCACCCATGGTGATTCCTCAAATAAGCCGCCAAACGCATGCACAAACTGTGTGATAGACCAGTTGTTAACAAGTTTAATTAAGTCGCTCATGTTAGAACCTCCGGTCTGTTGTGGATTATTGTTCTTCATTCTAAGTGCCGTTCAATGTCGCGACAACAATATTTACGCAATTTTGTAATATAACATAACATCAGAGTTGTGATTTGTTTGCTGTGCACGGGAAGATCAGCTTTTGTTACCCTTAAACATGAAAAAACCGCACTCCATCAACGGAATGCGGTTCTTGGGGGTCTAACCCGCTAGCATTGTCATGTTGCACAATTTGCGGTCTAGAGTTGGACATTGTGCGGTCTTGCAGCTGCTTTGTCCCGCACGAACTTGCGGAAGGTGAATACCAGCTTTAACTTAAGCAGATCATTCGTTTTCTTAAAGTCCATTTGCAGCAAGCTGCCGACTTTCTCCATCCGATAAGTGACCGTGTTGCGATGCACAAACAGTTGTTTGGCAGCTTCATTGATCAGTCCATCATTTTCGATAAAGGACTCCAATGTATTCATCAATACCTGATTGGGGTCACCGTCCCTGGCAAGTAACGGTTCAAGTACTTTGTTGCAGTAGTTCTCCATGATGTTATCCGGTACGTGTTGAAACACATAGGCAAATTCAAGCATTTCAAATTGCAACGCACGGTCTTTCATACCAAATCGACGAGCCAGTTGTCGTGTATCCAGACACTCCTGGTATGCTTCACGGAGCGATTTGGGTTCATGTTTCATTTTGCTGATCCAGAAGCGTGGAGCCGGTGCCCCTTTCGCTTCTTGGGCTGCCAGAACATCACCGAAACGGCTCAACAGAAAACTCGACAGCTCCTCTCCATAATCTCGCCCTGTTGGACAGGTGTAGATGGACAGAATGCCATCCTCAATCTGAAAATGCTGTGAGGCCGTGAATTGCATCAGCGGATTGTATTGCAACTCACGATGAATCTGTTTAAGTAGCTTTCCCTCGGCAAACAGAGTCGGCTCAAGTGTAATCAATACGCACTGATAGGTTCCCTGGAACAGATGTACACCTTTGTTTTCACTCAAAGTGGTCAATTCCTGAACAGTCATTTTGTTATCCAGATACTGTGAAAGCAGTGTACGCATCTCATCTTGCACAGTCGGATTAATATGCTCACGATAAGTCATATCCATATAAAATGCCAGCACATCGGCAGCCTGTTGAAACAGCTCTTCCTCTGCTCGAAGCGATAGGGCTGAATCCGTAAACACAAGCAACGCCCCGTACTCTTCATCATTTTGCTTGATCGGTACGCGATGACAACTCCCCTGATTCCATTTCACTCGGTGCATGACGGATTTCCAAGGCCAGCCTTGGGTTACAGCATCCCCTGCAATGCCTTCACTACCATACAGTACATGCCCACGTGAACCAATGACGGCAAGCGGATAGTTCAGCACCGTGGCAAGTTCGGCGAACACATTCCGATGTGGCTGCTGTTGCAGTGCAAACTGCATTAATTTTTTCTGCTTTTGCACGACTTCATGCAGCAATCGGTTGCTACGTTCATGTTCAGCCTTGAACAAGGCATTCATCTGGTCGGAGAAGGTGAATTGAAAAGGAAGTTCAAGGAGTGGCAACCGAAGTCGATCTGCTTCTTCGACAATACCTTGGGGAATGGACTGCCAGAAACGTCCCAGCTTGATGCCGAGTCCTGCACAGCCGCGTTCATTCAAACGTCGCATCAAACGCAGTGCATCCGTCTCACTGTCTTTCATAATAAAAGCGGTGGTGAACAACATTTCTCCGGATTTGATCCAATCCGCGATATCAGGAGCGTCCATGACATTAACGGATTTCATCATCCGTGAAGTCCCTTCTCCACCCGCAACCAGTTTGGCCTCTGACAACGGGTATACCTGTAAAGCCTCTTTAACCGTAAGTTGCATGGACACTACCTCCCATATATATAACACAATATTATGTCATTCTGGTTAACGAAACTAAATTTCGCATTATTTTTCTAATTAAATCCATATTTATGCGTTCAACTTTTATTTGTTGTTAAGTATTATAACATCATTTTTCTGAATAAAGCTTACACGGCAAAAAAATAAAACCTATGACCTAATTACAGCGCAATTTCCTGTAATCGGCATAGGTTTTTAGATCAGATTTCCATGGTTTCGTGATTCATCCATAATTTCATACGGGATAATACATCTTTGATATTCAATGGCTTGCTGAGATAGTCCGAAGCACCTGCTGCAATACATTTCTCCCGATCCTCTTTCATGGCCTTGGCTGTCAGCGCAATAATCGGAAGCTGAGTCAGACCAAGTCGTTCACGGATCTGGCGAGTTGTCTCATAACCATCCAGTTCCGGCATCATAATATCCATCATGATGATATCAGGTTTGACTCCTCCACGCTCCAACAATTCCAGACACTCGTACCCGTTCTGCGCTGAAATGACATTCATACCGTATTGCTCAAGGGCGTTAGCCAGGGCATATACATTACGTATATCATCATCAACGACAAGTACTTGGCGTCCGCTGAGCAACGCTTCTTCCAGAGGTGTCAATAAAACATCCGATTGTCCGGAAGTGATAGAAGGAAGCTTATTGATCTCAGGTGTAGTGGTAGCCACCTCATTCAGGAACAACCGCGATGCATTCATAGTCTCAGGTTCATCTCTTCGCAGTGGCAGGAATAGCGTGAACACGCTGCCCTGCCCCTCACGACTTGTTGCCGAGATTGAACCCCCCAGTAAATTCGCAAGCGATTGAGAGATAGACAGGCCAAGTCCGGTTCCCCCGTATTTACGTGCTGTAGCTCCATCCGCCTGTTTGAATGCATCAAAGATCTGTAGAAGTTTGCTTTCCGCAATTCCGATTCCTGTATCACTGACGGAAAAAGCAATCACGTCGGTCTCTTGATCTTTCAATTCAGGATGAGCCAGACTCATTTTGGAGATGGTTAAGGCAACTTCACCCTCACTGGTGAACTTGAATGCGTTCGAGAGCAGGTTTCGGAGAATCTGATGCAATCTCATCTCATCCGTCACGATCGTTTCCGGTAAAGGACTTTGGAGCTGAATCCGGAAATCTATTTTTTTCTGTTCCGCTGTTTTCAGGAAATACTGGTTCATAACTTCAGGAACACTGCCCAGATAGACATCATCGAAATCCACTTCCATCTGTCCGGCTTCCACCTTGGATAGATCCAGAATATCATTGATCAGATTCAGCAGGTCTTTTCCTGATTTGTGAATGACTGAAGCATAGTTCTGCTCTTCACTATTCAAGTGTTGATTTTTATTTTCAGACAATATCTCAGATAAAATCAACATGCTGTTGAGCGGTGTCCGCAGTTCATGGGACATGTTCGCCAAGAATTCGGATTTGTACCCCGAGCTCGTTCGTAACTGATCTGCCACAACCGAAAGTTCATTGGCTGATGTCTCTGCAGCACTCTTCTGTACTTCCAGACGATCGTTCAGCATATGAAGCTCTTCGGTCTGCATCTGCAGTTCCTCCGTCTGAGACAGCATCTCTTCGGTCTGAGCCTGAAGTTTCTCCGATTGTGCCTGTAATTCTTCATTTAGAACTTGTGACTCATCATATAATTGCTGTAATTCCATGCGAGTGACGGTAGAGTGTAGGGAAACACTAAAAATATCCGTCAGTTCTTGCATCAGCTTCATATCATTCTCTTGCAACGGCTTCATTGAAGCAAGCTCGATTACCGCAATCGTTCTGCCTTCGAACAGGACCGGTACTACAGTAAGTGATGTGGCAGATGTATACCCAAGACCCGAAGAAATTCGGATATAATTCTGGGGCAGATCATTCATGCGTAAAACTCGCTTCTCCACAGCACTTTGACCTACAAGCCCCTCACCCGGAGCAAGCGACACTTTACCGAGCGAACGTTCTTTCTCTCCATCCCCAGCATATGCAGCCAAGCGCAGCAGTCGATTGTCTTTCCAGTAATATAAGACGCTATAGGGAACTTCAAACAACATGGCTAGCTCGTTCAGGAACAAGCGGGACAATCCTTCCAGATTGGTCGGGTTCTGTAAGAGTGTGGCAATGCCTGTAATCTGGTCCTTGACCCGATTCTGTTCCTGTACTTCATCCAGTAATTTGTTGGTTTCGTGGCCCAGGTCTCCCACTTCATCATGTGTGCGCACCTGAATCCGCTGTTTCAGGTTTCCACCTTTGGAGATATCACTGATGGTCTGCATAACATCTCGCAACGTTTTGACGATATTTCCGGATATCACAATCGCGGCTGCAATGGATAATGCTGCAATAATACCCCACAACGTGTACATAATCGTCAGCAGTGTGGAACTGCGTCTGGCAAGTTCAGTCACCCTCGCCTCGGTCAGAGTGATCTCCGTGTTACGGAAGGTTGTAAGTTGCGAGCGCAGTAGATCAATTTCAGTTTTACCCGGATCAGATTCAAAGAATGCAACAACTTTCGCTTGATCCCCTTGCTTTTTCAAGTCCACCGACGGCTCCCCAGCAATCTCAATCCAGCGTGTAATATGAGCTTTGATGCTTTGCAGACTCTGCTGCTGTGAAGGATTATCGCTAATGAGAGCATTCAACTGATCATAGTTGGAACTCCACTGGGATAGGCCTTGGGAATAAGGCTCCAAGTAACTTTCATTGCCTGTAATCATGAATCCACGCTGTCCTGTCTCCATGTTCAAGACATTTTTTTCAATCGCGTTGGTCAGATTATGTACTTCCAGATCATGATGGGAGATAAAATCATTCTCCTTCTGTAACACATTAATTTGGGCCGTAAGCACTAACAGAACAGCTCCAAACAAAAGCACAACCACAAGATAGCCCAATAAAATTTTGGAGCGTATCGTAAATCTTCTCGTTTTTGACAACGCGGAAACCTCCAAATATATACGAATCCCATAATTAAATTAAAACTGGTGCATATGTAGTTTATATGTATACGTATAGTCTGACAAGCTTTAAGTTCATCGATAATCATAAGAAAAACGACCTGCTTGTGCAGGTCGTCCTCTTCAGTGATCTATATTGCTCATTTCGGCTGATTTTAGGCCTTTGGAGCGATCATTTTGGCCGGATCGACATATTGATCAAATTGCTCTTCGGTAAGCAGGCCTGTTTGTAACGTCGCCTGTTTCAAGGACAAACCTTCTTTATGCGCGAGCTTCGCGATTTTGGCTGCATTCTCATAACCAATATGCGGATTGAGCGCTGTAACCAGCATAAGCGAGTTGTTCAGATTATGTTCAATCTGATCCAGGTTAGGCTCGATGCCTACGGCACACTTGTCATTAAACGCAATAATGGAGTCCGCCAGGAGTTGCACGGATTGCAAGAAGTTATAGATGATAACCGGTTTGAATACATTCAGCTCAAAATTACCCTGACTTGCCGCGAAACCAATCGCTGCATCATTACCCATGACCTGCGTAACCACCATAGTAATGGCCTCGCTCTGAGTTGGGTTGACTTTACCCGGCATAATGGAGCTGCCTGGCTCATTCTCAGGAATACGGATCTCGCCCAATCCACTACGAGGGCCACTGGCCAACCAGCGGACATCATTGGCAATTTTCATCAAATCAGCTGCAAGCGCTTTAACCGCACCGTGCGCATACACAACTTCATCATGACTTGTAAGTGCGTGGAATTTGTTTGGTGCAGATACAAAATCTTTCCCCGTATGTTTGCCAATCTCCTTGGCAGTGAAGTCCCCAAAGTCCGGATGCGCATTAATGCCCGTTCCGACAGCTGTACCGCCAATTGCAAGCTCCTTCAGATACTGTACACTTTCACGGATCATACGCTCACTCTTGCCCAGCATGGCTTCCCAACCACTGATCTCCTGACCAAGCGTAATTGGTGTTGCATCCTGGAGGTGAGTACGTCCAATCTTGATAATATCCTTGAATGCCTCCGACTTGTCTGCAAAAGTGGCTTTTAATACCGCAATGGCCGGCAAGAGTTGATCCTCAACAGCCAGAACACCTGCAACATGCAGAGCCGTCGGGAATGTATCGTTGGAGCTCTGGGACATATTCACATCATCATTTGGATGCAGACGCTCTTCCTTGCCCTTTTGCTCCAGCAGTTGGTTCCCCAGATTGGCAATCACTTCGTTCACGTTCATATTGGATTGTGTTCCGCTCCCCGTCTGCCATACTACCAGTGGGAAATGGTCATCAATTCGGCCTGCAATAATCTCGTCTGCTGCATAAGCAATAGCATCGGATTTAGCCGCAGATAATTTACCTAATTTATGGTTACTGGCCGCAGCACTTTTTTTCAAAATGGCAAGGGCACGGATAACTTCCATCGGCATATGTTCATTGCCAATCGGGAAGTTCTCCTTGCTGCGCTGCGTCTGAGCTCCCCACAGCCTGTCGGCTGGTACTTTCATTTCGCCTAACGTATCTCTCTCAATGCGGTATTCCACTTGCTTGTCCTCCTCCAAAAAGATGGTTTGGGTCTCTACAAAGCTTGTGTATCTCGTCATATTATACATGATTTGCGAGCAGGTTTTCACCTTTTCGACAAAATTGTAAGCGTATCGCAAAATGAGCGTGAATTATTTTTGTGACGCAATTGGATACAATCGGCTGCTCTGTTCGAATAGTTCACCTGGTTCCAAACCGATCAATCCGATTTCTTCTGCAGGTATGCCTTCAACATTAGGAGCGTTAACCAGGTTCATCTGTGGTTCAGGACAGAAGAATTCGCCACCCATGTTATTGTTCCAGATCATCCAGTGCTTGTAGGAGGTACCCACATCGTATACCAGTTTGTCTCCAGTACGGTGATCCGTAAGTTCCATATAGTTACGTCCATTCTGCGGCTCCGCAGTGTAATGATTATCCATGGCAGCAAAGAACGGACTAACCCCGTCTTTCTTCAATTGTTCTTCCTCAGTTGTAAGCGGTTGAAATTGTCCTGTTGGCAGGGAACGCTCATTCAATTCACGACGTTGTCCAATCGTAACTTTGGCCGTGTAATCCGAGGCTTGACTATCCGGTGCAAAAGGTACAGCAATCGCCGTGTGGAATGCAAACAAATTCGGCATATATTCAGTCCCGTTGTTGCGGACGATCAATTGTTGCTGAAGTCCTTGGCTGCTCAAAGAGTAACGAAGCGTCACCGTAAACGTAAACGGCAGGTACTGATGGAATGTATGCCCTTCTTTCACATCCTGGCTAAGCAACACATAACTCTCCAGCTGATCCGAACCGTATCCCTCAACCTTCCACTCGGCATCATGCAAAAATCCATGCAAATGGTTACCTGTAGCCGGTTCGTTCACAGGCAACTGATAGACTTTACCATTCCAGGGGAAGCGTCCATCCTCATAACGGTTTGGTGGAGAAAGAATCGGAATTCCATAGACCGCAGGTGCAGCCATAAACTCATCCATCTGATCCTGATTTGGTTCTCTCAAGTAACGAAAACCCTTTTCTGTATCACGGAAAGCAACGAGGTTCGCACCTACGCTTGGAATAACTGCCGCTTCAAACTGATTAAAACGAAGCCAAATGGCTGGTATCCCTCCAAATTGTTCTTCAAATGCTGCATTTTGCTGTGTCATCGTTATATGTACCTCCTGCATACTAAGGTTATATTATACGGCTCGACTATATCATGCCCGAGCGCAAAATACCAATCTATGATAGAGAACAAATTCATAATAGAAAAACAAAAAAGACAGGAAAAAGACAGCTGCAACACGTTACGGCTGTCTCTGCTGTCTTTCATATGATGGTTCAATTAATCCACATATTTGCCGTGATCCGGCACAGTGCTCTCTTCAAAGTCCAGATCAAGCCGCTTCAAGGATTCACTCAGCATATCTCCGCTCAAGGCATGCCCATGCCCGGTAATTGCAAGTTTCGGCTCCAGATGCCTTATATGCTGGACAGATTGATGAGCAGCCTGCCAATCGGTTGTAAAATAGGAAGGCGGGCCATGCAACTGTTTGTCCTGAAGCAACACACTCCACAGCGACTCCTGCTTCACTGTGATGATTGCATCTCCCGCAATTAACAAACGGTCTGCTTCACGAAACAGCGACACATGTCCAGGCGTATGACCTGGAGTGTGCACCCACTCCCATCCTGATAGACCTGGAACGGAATGATCTTTGGGTAAACTGAATATCCGATCATCCAGATTGATTGCCTCATTGGGATAAGCGAAAGACAACCTGGACATTAAACCTCCACCTACAGAAGGGTCCGCTGGCGGGTAATCTTTTAATCCCGTTAAATACGGAATTTCAAGCGGATGAGCATACACTGGCACACCCCAGAATTGTTCCAGCTCAATAACGGTTCCTACATGGTCGAAGTGACCATGCGTCAATATGATCGCAGACGGCGGACCTTGAAATCGTTCTGTCGCAACCTGAACAATATGATCTGTGAACCTCGCCATTCCAGTGTCCACGAGGACCCAGTTCCTGCTTCCTGGCTCTCCGATGAACACGACATTAACGAATAGTGTACGTAGACTGAGAATATCGGGCGCGACTTCTTCAAGTCCCGTCAATCCTTCTGTAATCAGATTGTCAGATGCCATTCACGGTTACCTCCCATTAGGCGGATTGTCTCTCTGGTTCCATTCATCTCGTAGACTTCCCTTTTCTGGATCATCTATTCAACATTTCCAATAAAATAGACGGTATACACCCTGTTTCGGGCATACACCGTCTAGTATAGTCATCGACACAACACAATAGAACAAGAACATCTCAGCCAGTTAAGCTGGAAATGCCTCCAAAGCAGCATCGAGCAATTGATTGTACAGATCGTCATCATTCTCAAGCAACTCGTCCATCCGCAGTAACTCTTCTTCATCACCGGATTGCTCCGTGAAATGCAAGCTATAGTCCCAATCTTTTCCGTTCTTGCTCATGAAGGTAATCTCATATACTGACTTTTCGCCTTCTGTGCGGTAAACGGTATTTCCCACGTATCCTTTTTCACCTTCACGGCGCATTTCAGTACTTATAATTTCAATATTCACAATCATTCTCTCCTTTAATCTTTCATCTACAGTCGGTCTCCAACATTTCTGGTAAACCTAGTTTGGTAATTATTATTGGTTAATTGTACAATATATAACGTAGCAACGTATACCTTATTCAATGAAGGAACCATTCTGAGTCCTTACATAGTTGTAATGAGGACTATAATAGCCAACAAGCTACGATATTATTATCACATTGGAGGAAAAAATAGCATGAATACTTTTGAAACGAATCTGCAGCAATATGCTGAACTGGCTGTACAAGTCGGTGTCAATGTCCATCCTGGGCAGACACTCGTGGTTAACGCTCCAATCTCGGCAGCACATTTTGTACGACTGATTGTCAAAGCAGCCTACGGTAAAGGTGCGAAATTGGTCAAAGTAAACTGGAGTGATGAAACCGTTACACGTCTTCATTACGATCTTGCACCTGATGAAGCCTTCTCCATTGAACCGAAATGGTTTGCAGCTGAAATGACTGAACTGGTTGAAGAAGGTGCCGCTATTCTGCACGTCATCGCTGAAAATCCGGATCTGCTGAACGGTGTAGCGCAGGAACGCATTATTACTAGCCAAAAAGTGCGCGGCAAAGCGCTAGAAAAATATCGTTCTTATCAGATGGCTGACAAATTCAGCTGGTCTATCGTGGCCGTTCCTTCTCCGGAATGGGCAGCTAAAGTGTTCCCGGATCTGCCGGAAGCGCAACAAGTGGACCGCCTGTGGGATGTCATTTTCAAAACGGTACGGATCGGTGAGCAGGATGCTGTTGCCGAATGGAAAACCCATTTGCAAAACCTGGATTCCCGCGCTGATCTGTTGAACAACAAAAAATACAAGAAGCTTCACTATACAGCTCCAGGCACAGACTTGACCATTGAACTTCCAGAAGGCCATATCTGGGTATCCGGTGGAAGTGTGAATGAGCAAGGACATGTCTTTATTGCCAATATGCCTACGGAAGAAGTATTCACGGCTCCGCTGAAAACGGGTGTTAACGGTACAGTGCGAAGCACGAAACCACTGAGCTACGGCGGCAACCTGATTGACGGTTTCTCACTAACATTCGAGAACGGCCAAATTGTTGACTATACCGCCGATCAAGGTCTCGATGCACTCAAAAACCTGATCGAGATAGATGATGGCGCACACTATCTGGGTGAAGTAGCCCTCGTTCCACATCAGTCCCCAATTTCCGATACCAATATTTTGTTCTACAATACTTTGTTTGATGAAAATGCCTCCAACCATTTGGCGATTGGTAATGCTTATGCCTTCTGTCTGGAAGGTGGTAAAACGATGTCCAAAGAAGAGCTGATTGAACGTGGTATGAACTCCAGCCTCACTCATGTAGACTTCATGATTGGATCCGGAGAAATGAACATCCACGGTGTGACCTCCGAAGGCGCGGAAGAGCCGATCTTCCTGCAAGGAAACTGGGCATTCTAATCCCGTTTGATGTGATTTAGGAGAGAGGAGATTACTCCTCTCTTTTCCTGCGTCAACAGGTCAAAAATTCAACAATTGGAGGGAACTCATATGTTAAGTTTTGAACAAAAACTGGATCGTTACGCTGAACTTGCTGTAAGAGTAGGTGCTAATGTGCAACCAGGGCAAGTATTTGTCATCTCTGCGATGATTGATACCGCTGAATTTGTACGTTTGCTGGTACGTAAGGGATATGAAGCTGGAGCCAAGCAGGTGATTGTAAAATACGGAGATGAAACCGTCAATCGATTGCGGTTTGAGATGGCCCCTGAGGAATCCTTCCAAGAGCCGCCGAAATGGCATGCAGCGGAGCTTGAAGAACTGGCGGCCAATAATGCAGCCTTCCTGACCGTATTGTCATCCAGCCCAGACCTAATGAAAGGTATTGACCCGGAGCGGATTTCCACCCATCAGCGTACATATGGTCAGGCGATGGCCAAGTACCGTCAGTATCAACAGGCGGATAAAATGAGCTGGACGGGTGTGGCATGTCCTTCGCCCGATTGGGCAGCCAAAGTATTCCCGGATCTCCCGGCAGCTGAGCAGGTTAGCCAGTTGTGGGAAGCCATTTTTGCTGCGGTGAGAGCCGATCTGGAGGACCCTGTAACGGCTTGGGAACAGCATATTGAACGACTGGAGACCAAAGCCGTTGCCCTGAACAACAAGAAGTATCAAGCATTACATTTCCTCTCCCCAGGGACGGATCTTACTGTCGAGCTTCCAGAAGGTCATATCTGGGCGCAGGCAGGTAGCGTGAATGAGCAAGGCACCCCTTTTGTCGCGAATATCCCGACAGAGGAAGTATTCACCGCTCCAGCCAAACATGGCGTTAATGGCAAAGTGTCCAGCACCAAACCACTCAGCTATGGCGGTAGTATCATTGATCGTTTTTCACTCACATTTGAGAACGGACGTATCATTGATTTTCATGCTGAAGAAGGTCAGGATACGCTGGAAAGACTCATTTCCATGGATGAAGGATCTCATTACCTCGGCGAAGTCGCTTTGGTTCCCTTCCATTCACCGATCTCTGAGAGTGGCATCCTGTATTACACTACATTGTATGATGAGAATGCGTCGTGCCATCTTGCGATTGGCAGTTCCTATGCATTCAATATCGAAGGTGGCAAAACGATGTCTCCTGAAGAACTTGCGGCTCGTGGCATGAACACCAGCATCACCCATGTGGACTTCATGATGGGCTCTCCCGAGACGGACATCTACGGTATCACGGCAAACGGCGAACGTGAAGCCATCTTCCTTAAGGGAGACTGGGCGTTCTAAATGATCGCGGAGAGTTATCTCCCGTAATGTATGTTCTCTGAATAGTCGAAAGGCTGTCTTGCAACCATGTATTCATGGTTGGCGAGACGGCCTTTTATTAATTTTCAGCAAACTTTCCCGCATGTTATACACACTTCTCTCATCTGGTTTTTCCCTGACCAACCTCCCATTGTACCGTTTCCATATTATGTTGTAAAATGTAATGATACCAATGTTTGTGGACTGTTCACCAGAAAGGAGAACATCATGGCCAATCGGCTCCAGTTATTACTAGCCTCAGATTTCCATAATTTAGGCTCTGCACTTCAAGAAGAAGTGTATTATGAATATTATAATATGGTACATGGTCTTATTGTTTATATCATCAAGGAGCGTGCTGCAGCAGAAGATATTATTCAGGAAGCTTTTATCAAAATCATTAAAAACAAACCCATCTTTGAAGACGAGGTCAAACTGAAAGCCTGGCTCAAGGTTGTCACACGGAACACAGCTATTAATTATCTGAGAAAAAATAAAAATAACCGTAACCAATTGGATACGGATAGTGTTTTTATAGATATGGAGACGATGAATCAGACCGCAGCTTCCGTGGAAAGCATGGTAGAAACGCAGATGATGGAAGAGTCCATTGAATATTATCTCAGACAGCTCAAACCGGAATATCGTGTACTGGTGGAGTTACGGTGGAAAAAAGGTCTCTCCTACCGAGAGATGGCCGAACTGCTGGATACCTCCGAAGACATTGTGAAGCAACGTTTGTTCAGAGCCCGTGGCAGTATCAAGAAGAAATTACATAAGGAATGGGGTGGAAGCATTGAGCAAAGGCAAGTCCGATAAAAACGTGGAGCGATTCGATTCAGAGCTG
Organism: Paenibacillus sp. FSL R5-192; assembly: GCF_000517845.1. Classification (NCBI taxonomy): domain Bacteria; kingdom Bacillati; phylum Bacillota; class Bacilli; order Caryophanales; family Paenibacillaceae; genus Paenibacillus; species Paenibacillus sp. FSL R5-192. The sequence continues at coordinate 221,570 of NZ_ASPR01000049.1, forward strand.
GAAGACGAATATTTCGACGCTGCGTTTGACCTGGCTTTTGATGAAGCTTTCCATCAGGCCGTCTCTGCCCCTTCCGCCTCCCATACCGAAGCCATGCAGCAATCCTGGCAGAAGGTAAACAGGGAAATTAACAGAATCGGTTTACGTAAAAAAAGAATACGTACCTTGCGACTTTCAGTCGTCGTAGCTGCGTCCGTGACCATCGGAGCCGTTATTTTCAGCCTGCCATCCGGTACGCAAGCAGTATCCCCTTTTGTGCAATCCATCAAGGATTGGGGTAATGGCATGAAATCCATTATCATTGAGGATCGTACGACCCAATTGGGGGCTGATCCGTCAACAGCCAAAACGCCTCCACCACCAGAAACCAGCTTAGACGACATTCTTAAAGTACAAGAAGAAGAAGCTCTTAATACACCTTCGTATGAGTTATCGAGCCATCTGTTTCGTCCAGTACTTGTTACGGAAGAGATCGCACGCGAAGGGTTCATGGGTGACTTTCTGTTATCCAATGCCATTCCCGAGAGATTCAACAAGGTCAAATTCGAACTCGTGATCGATACTGAAAACCCTGTGAATCCAGACGATTATTATGAGTCCACACAAATGAGAGTTCAATATACCAGTGAAGGCAAGAGCATAGAGGATGAGATTATCCAGTTTGATTATGTCCATGTCATGCCTGGGGAGAAAATTGAAGGGGCCATGCTTCGTGATATGAGCACCGTAAAGCTGGCAGATGGCTCGGAAGCACTGATGTATATCGGCCCACCCTATAACTCTTTTCAGTGGATGATGGGTTCCAACAATATGAGTCTGTTTGGCACCCTTTCGGAAGAAGAAATGACTGCTATTGCCAATGATTTTCAAGAGCAGAAGTTTCCAGGCAGCACCCGTCGATAAGATCAAAATAACACGGTGCCAGAGACATGTTTGCTTGTTTCCGTGGTACTTCCATCATACGCTGTATGAATACTGGTAACGCGATAATAATATCCTGGCATAACGGTCCAATCCGATGTAGCATTCAGTAAGTTTGTATTCGTTGCATTGTTGGAACTCATTTTAAAAGTTACCCATGCTGTTCCTGTCCAGCGCTCAAGTCGATAATCTACGGAAAGTGTCTTCATTGCTGTATATGTCATGGTCTTGGTATTGACGATAGCCGATAGTCCCCCCCCGGAATGACTGCACCGACCGCTTGATAGATATGTCCAAGTTCTCGAGTGGTAGCAAGCGAATGGATGGATGGTTCTGGCGGTGGCGGAGCTGTAAGGGCACCAGAGGACACGTTGATCATCGGGCTTGCAACGGCTGGTTCGGACGTAGGTATAGCCAGAATTGTTGGCACCATTAACAAGGCAACAAGGGTTATTTTTAGTATAGATGCTGCACTCTTCGTTTTCATTTCCCGCATATTGATCCATCCTCCGCTTCCATACTTGATTTTGTGTAAGGGTATAAACGGACGGATCGGGTGACAGGTTTCAAAAAAAAATTAGACGCTCCGATGTTTCTGTCGGCAGCGTCTTTTATCTTTGCATGCATCTCCAGCATAGTTGAAACCTAAATTATTCCAGCCCGTATGTATTGGGTAATGGATACACGAAACCATATGAACCAACAAGATTTGCAAATGAGGTGTATAACTTGAGTAAATTTCAATTCAAATCCAGAAGGCATCGTCACAGCTCCAATCCGAATCAACTACATATCGAAGTTTCCGGCTCGTTCAAACGTTGGCTTGTTATCTTGGTGAGTGCGCTTACCGCAGGGACCTTAATATATTTCTTGGCTACAGCTCGGGAAAGCTGGATAAGCATGGGGATTGACCGCTATGTATTGCCCTTTATGATCTGGGGACTTGTACTGTCCCCCATCCTTGCTTTTCTTTTCCTCAAGCAGAGCGGACGGACCCTTTCCCATGTCAAATTTTTACGTGTTTTCGGGATTGCTTTCTCCCTTCTGCCTCTGGTACTTCTGTTTTATGTGTTACCCGTAACACTTGGCATGGTGAATGATCACCTGACCCAGTATAAGCAAAATCCGGTATTATCCACCACTAAGGTGGGGGACTTCAATTCTTACGAGGTTACTTTTGTCGATACGCCTATGTACACCATCATCACCATTAAGACACCGACAACAACCCAATCCACTCGAAAAAAGCTGAATATCCAGCATGATCTGGCTCCGGGAGAGAATGTTTACGTCACTTATAAGCGAATTTCTATCGAGAACAGCTTGGTCACGGAGAATCGTTACGCCGATATTGTCATTCATGCACCCAAAGAATCATGAGCATGCAAAGAAGCTGTACGATGACCATTACGTCACCATACAGCTTCATTTGTTACAATTTGGATCCGGCTACGCTCCTTCTTCTTCAACCAACAGTTCCAGCTTAATCACATTTACTCGGGAAATCCGCTTATGTTCTGTCTCTTGAATGACAAATACATAACCCCCATACTCAACCGATTGACCAACCTCAGGTGGAATGGCATCTACTCTGGAGTACAGCCAGCCCCCGATGGTATCGTAATCGGCACGATCCATCTCCAGTCCGAATCGTTCGCTGACTTCTTCAATCAGCATCAATCCATCAATAGAGTATTCCATCTCATCCACTTGTTCAATGACAGGACGCTCATGGTCGAATTCATCCTGAATCTCGCCTACGATCTCTTCCATGATATCTTCAAGTGTGACAAGCCCGGAGGTTCCCCCGTATTCATCAATCAGAATCGCAATCTGTGTCTTGCTACGCTGCATACGCTTGAGCAGATCACTGATCAGCGTGGTATCTGGCACAGCCAGGATGGGCCGGATCACGGAGATGGTATCCGTAAGTTGGGATCGCATCAGATCCTTAATGTGAATAAAGCCGATAATATGATCCTTGTCTCCATTATATACCGGATACCTTGTTCGCATACTCTCACTGGCAATCTCCAGATTCTCCAGCATGGACTCATTGGCATTCAGACAGATCATTTCCGTCCGCGGAATCATAATTTCACGGGCGGTTGTATCCGTAAAATCAAATATATTATCAACAAGTGCTAATTCAGTGTTGTCAATTAAACCGCTCTTATTGCTTTCTTTCATCAGAATACGTATTTCATCTTCGCTATGTGCCGAGTCAATCTCCGAAGCTGGTGCCATTCGGAACAGTCTCAACAAGCCGTTAGCCATACCGTTCAGTGCCCATATGAATGGATACATTAACTTGTAGAAGAACGTTAGCAAAGCCGCAGACCACAACGTGATCGTCTCAGACTTTCGAATCGCCATCGTTTTGGGAGCAAGTTCTCCCAGTACAATGTGCAAGATCGTAATAATCACAAATGCAATGGCAATAGAGATTCCATGAACGTAGACTGGTCCCAGTCCAAATGCGGTAAACATGGGCTCTAACAGATGTGCAATTGCCGGTTCTCCCAGCCACCCGAGTCCCAGTGAAGCCAAAGTTATACCTAGTTGGCAAGCTGATAGATATGCATCCAGATTACGTACGATATTGGAAGCATAGATGGCATTTTTGTTGCCTGTTTCCACCAAAGCCTCAATCCGGCTTCCACGAACTTTCACCATCGCAAATTCCGCCGACACAAAGAAACCATTCATTAATACAAGTAAACCAATGATTACTAAATTTAAAATACTCGGTAAGGGGTCACTCAAATTTTCATCCTATTCGCCGTCATTCTTCGGCAAATAGGTCCACCTCCTTCGAAAATGTAGGATATTTGCCATTCTGCCGCTCATATGCAATTTCAACTTCCCAATGCTTCCACCTCCACCTTGTTCTGTCGAATAAAAAAGATATGCTTCTTTTATTATATAATTCTAAACTACACAGTCAATCCGTGTACTATGACAACGAAATGGCACAAACGCCTTTTTTCTTTAACAAAAGTCTCGATTACGCTGTTTTTTAACATTTCACAAACAATGATCTACCAGAACCAAACCAAAGAGAGCATCCTCGCTCATGCTTCCGCATGACTGGATACTCTCTTTTTGCAATACTGTTATTTTCTCAGATTCTATCCGTTAATTACGATGTCGACTCAATCTCCACTACGGTTTTCGAAGCGGGATTCCAGCGCCACTTCGCTCGTTCCCCGCTTTCGTTATGCAGCCCACCGATCCAGAATTCATCCTGCTTCAGCAGTGCCCAATCGACTTCTCCATTCAACACCTGAATTCCGAGTTCCGTTAGCGACAGGACTCCGTCACGGAATTTTTCATCATGCTGCATGAATTTAGGGAAAGTGGTTGCACCGCTCATCTGAAGAAGGGCATGAGGTCCTTCTGTCATCCGCTTCAGATGTGCCCAGTATTCAAGATCACCCATCCCGAGAATATGCAGCTTGTCTCCTACCTCGCGAAATAATGGATACGGATGTTCCACACCTGCTCTAATAGTCTCCAGTGTTGTCTGCTCAATGAGTCCCAGACCGTTGGATACAGATGGCAGACGGGACAAATGTGCCTTAAAGGCAGCTTTCGCAAAGGGTAGAGCAGAAGTATCTGCCTGTAAGTAATCCAGATGATGCCGGAAATCAGTCGACGTATAGGCTTGCCAGAACTGTGCACCGGCTTGTAACTCGTTTTTCTCAATCACATGCCAACTGCCGGACAGACGTTCAATCTGTGTGGAGGTAAGCTGTCCCAGTCCTCTAAAATGCTCGATCTCTGGATACGAGTCAATACAGAGCAGATTCAGTTTTGTATTCTGGAGTGCTTGTCCTTTGAAATAATGCAATAGATAAGATAACATCGTCTGATCATAGAGATCGTATTCGAACCATAAGACAATTTCCTTGTATTGTTGAAACGAATGTAACTTGCGTTCAAGTTCCTCAATCTTCAAGTATTCCGCCTGTGGAATGCCCAACTGCTGCTCTAACACGGATGCCCGATTCTGCCGCTCCTTCGTATCTCCCATCTCTTTGGCTACCGGGCCGAAAGTATACAACTCTCTCCATACCAGGATGTCTCCCTGAATTCCACTCTCTCTTAAACGATTGGCAGCGTGATCCCCATTCATAATGTGTAACAATCCTTTTCCTCCTTCATACAAGTCACTGAATACAGACACCAGATCCCTTACAGGCATAGAGCGCTTGAGTTTGGATCGGGCATCGAACAATCTTTTCTTTAATGCAGGTACCTTGACCCCGAGGAAATCCGATATTTCCTTGAGCGAGTATCCTTCCAAATAAAACAGTTCAACAGCAATCCGCATCGATGATGGCAATATTGCAATAGAATCACGCAGCGTACGATGCATTTCGTTTTGCACCGCTTGTTTTTCCGGATTATGCGCCTGATCCTCTTCATGGAATACATGCTCCAGCTCCTGAACTGGGATCATGGTATGCTGCTTGCGTCTTAGCCAGCGATAACACTGCCTCTCCACGATTACCTTGAACCACCCGGGAAAAGCCTCAGGAGCTTCCAGCTTGGACAGATTGCCAAAGGCTTCAGTAAATGCCTCCTGTACGACATCTTCAGCCCAAAATGTATCTCCTAAACGATTGTAGGCAACAGCAAGAGCCATCCCGCGATATTGAGACATCAGTTGTGCGTAAGCTTCGGGTTCACCCTTCATCGCTCCTTCAATCCATGAATTCAATGCTATGGACTCCCTTCATATAAGCATGCTGCTTGTTCTATTCATGTATAAGTGCCATGTTATCGCCAAAAGGTTACGTATGACTTTAAACCTATAGTAACCTTCGTATATATGTTTATGTAAAAGCTGTCCTGTCTGCGGATTACCTCCACATTCAGGACAGCGAAATAAATCAGTATGTGTTAGACATGTGACATGTCAGTTATCAATCAACATGATGAAGTGCCAATGATTATCTGCTTGGAGCTTGCGGGTAATTGCCTACCACGCCCGGATATTGATACAACAACGGCTCATCAAATGTAGCATAGTCGAAGTTGACCATCAACAGCATGATTCGTCTACCTGTCTTTGGGTCACTGATGATAATATGGTCACGTCCCGCTGCTTCAATGATACCTTGGAATATACGAGCGTTCCATTCTTTGTTGCCTTCATATGTCATGTAGAACGTACCGAATTTCCCAAGGTTCAAACGTAAAATATTCTCAATGTATGACTGCTCAAACTGTGGAGCAGTTGTTGTAATCACTGCACCCGTTGGTGTCATTGGGCTTCCACTGGATACGAGTGGCGGTACACTTGTGGAGCTTGGTGATACCATCCCTGGCGTTGGTGACATGGCAGGCATTCCGTTACCGATTTTGTAAGACGTACCTTGAACCTGAGAATTGGCTTGTTGACCCATCATAGAATTTGCTTGCTGCCCCAGTGTTTGAGTTGTTGGTTGATAAGGCTGATTAATCATGGTGATTCCTCCCAAAATTTAATATACTTCCGGACAGTCATCGCCTGTCGGACTGAAGAAACAATGCGCTTTGAAACGTCCTGTATTTTGCTGGTCATACCACGTTGGTGGGCAGTCGCCCACAGGTCGGAAAAACCACAATGAATTGCTCGCTGGCCAGATGCGCTCTCCATTGATCACCCGTTGTGCGAGACGAATCTCGGACTGTCTTGCCCGTTGGTAAAAGTACCCCTTCTGTGTTGACTCGTAGCCTCCTGGATTCTGGAATACCATACGATTGATATCGCGAATATCCTTAAAGTCCAGACAATCCACCAGCACCCGGTTCACACCTACATTGCCCACAAGCAACATACCCTGATCGCCGTCACCTTCAGCCTCTGCCCTCATGAGCCTAGCCAGCAGCTTGACGTCCTCTGAGTTGGCTTTAATAACAGCCATAATCTGTTTCCTCCCTTGTTTCAGCTGTTCATCACCGTACATCGTATTGTGCAGGAGCCCATTCGGTGACACGATTCCATCTTTTTTCCATAAAAAAAGCCCGGAACCTCACCCAAGGTGAAGTCCCGAAGCAACTCGTTTCTTATAATACTTGCCTGTTTAAGGCTTGGCTTCAATCCAATAATCATAGGCATGAACAATGTTGCCTTGGTAAGCCTGATATTCGGCCAGCAGATCCGGAAGCTTGGCAAGCTGAAGTTCCATCTCCGCTGCCCCTTTTTCATAAAAAGAAATATGAGGACCTTCGTGGTTCTGCTTCATTTCGACCGAAATCATCAACCTTTTACCCAAACGATCCGCAATCTCCATCTCCTGACTCACAACAGCAGCAATCCCATTGGAACCTTCGGCGTTGTTACGGAAAGCCATCAGCGACACATGATCGAGTGTACGGATCATAAATTCAGCCACAGATGTTTCCTTTCCTGGCAACGCGAAGCTATCCAGCCATACAGCAAGGTCTGCGCTTGTTTCGAGATCACTGTCCTTCTTTGTTTCTTCCTGGAAAAATGTAATGTTGGCAGCCCATTCGGTCAACAGGGTGTCCCGACTATTCTCCCACTCCGGCAATGTGTAAGGCTCAATATCCAGATGGATGCCTTCAAATCGTTCATCCGGCTCGGATTCAGCATTATAGTTTTTCACATAATCAATCAAGCGCTTAATCCGTGGACGATTCTCCTCCTTGCCCCAGATCGGGTGTCCACCCATCGCATGGATCTCAATGCCCTGCGCTTTTGCCCGTTTCACAAAACTGCGGTAACTGGAGTAGGGTTGATCCAGGTCCAACCGGACATACAACCAGTTAATATTCTGCTCTCTAGCAAACGCTAGGATGTGCTCTCCCCCGTCATTCGTCACCTGAGAGGCCTCCCAGATATACGTTCCCCGAATCTCAGGCTGATTGGATGGAATCTCCGGTGATGGCAGTTCCGACGGCTCCAGTTGTCCCCAGTATACGATGTCATGTACTGCAGAACCTGCGTAGGAACTATGCTCGCCGAATGCGGAGGCAACTTCTTCAATAACACTTTCCAGTTGTGCTGCACCTTTCCCGGCAAATGACGTGAACTCCTCGCCAGGCATGGGCTTGGTGTTCAACCCAACCGTGACGCTCACATTGCTGGCATCGGCCCAGTTCATTTCCTGTTCAATCAAACGTATGATACCATTGTTCCCTTGCGCGTTATCACGGTAAGCGAGTAAAGTGACATGCTCCACTTGTTCAATGAACCAACGTGACAATGGTTCGTTATCTGCATCCTCAGAAACTCTATTTCCTGTGACGGTATAGGAATCCAGCCAAAATGGCAGGTCAATATTCACTGCAACTGCGCCATCCTGTCTCACTTGCTCAAATAACAGATTCATATTGGCTACCCAGGATTGTACCAGTGGCTTAGCATCTTCTTTCCAGGCTGGTAACACATAGGGCTTGATATCCAGATGTATGGCATCAAATTGTTCGTTGGGCTCAGCAGCTTGATTGTAATCACTTACCCAAGACGCTAATCTGAGCATGGGGCCTTCACGGCCACTGAGTGCCCAGGATGGATCGCCTCCCAGCGCTTCAACCGCAATACCTGCACGGCTTGCTTTGGCTATAAACGTCTGGTATACCTCCTTGGATAGCGTCATGTCTACATTCACGTACAGCCTGTTTATCTTATGTTTAGCTGCATTGGCCAACAGCTCATCTCCGTTGCTAACAGACTGTGCCTGCCATACCCAGGCCGCCCGTATATCTGCGCCGTCTGCTTCAGCAGGTGACTCATTCCCTATCATTATCATCCCTCCGATCAGCAGTAACAGCCAAAATACCTTCCGGGATTGTTTCCCGAACATATACTCCCTCCATTCCTCTACTGTTGTAAAATCACATTTATTATAGCAACCGAGTTATTAAAAACAAATAAGCCCAAGTGCTTAACTTGGGCTTATCACTCTGAAGTTGGGACAGCTTAGGGCTCGCCCGGCTTAATCCCGGTTCTAGTCCTCATATATCATTTTTCGGGTCATGCCTCCATCAATAACGAGGTTGGTCCCTGTGACAAAGGTATTGCTTGGGTCAGATAAATATAAACAAGCACGGGAGATATCCGAAGGAACACCCACACGACCGGAGGGATGCTGTTCATGATCCTCCTTTTTCAGTTTTTCCACGTCTCCTGTCTCAATCCATCCCGGACTGATACAATTGACCCGAATTTGGTCCTTGCCCAGTGAGACCGCCAGCGCATGCGTCAGAGCTACAATCGCTCCTTTGGATGCGGCATAAGCTTCGGTATCCGGCTCAGACATCAGTGCACGAGTAGAAGCCATATTGATAATGGCACCCCCATGTTCATTGCTTTTCATATGTTTGGCTGCTTCCCGACTCGCCAAAAAGCAACTTCTCACATTGGTATTGAGTACATCGTCCCATTCTTCCAGCGTCAGCTCATAGGGTGACTTCCACTTGGCGAGTCCTGCATTATTCACCAAAACATCAATTTGCTTGAATTCTTCCACGGTTGTACGAAAAAGATTCGTAATATCCTGCTCGCTCCGAACATCACATTGGACAAAGATGGCTTCTCCGCCTTCATTACGAATGGAAGCTGCCGCTGCCGCCCCTTCTGCTTCCTTGTAGTCAGCAAGTACAACTTTGGCGCCAGCGACTGCATAAGCCTCAGCCACACTTCGTCCTATTCCCTGAGCGGCCCCGGTTACAACAACGACCTGATCTGTAAATGACATATTGATTGCCTCCTCTATGGTAATGATCCTTTGATCATAATCTCATTACGCCTCTTCTTATATAAAAACACGTTAGGCCCATTAAGAAACGCTTGTCCAGCAAATAATCAAAAAAAGCTCACGCCATTCTGGCGCAAGCTGCTCAGTTTAACCCCGTAGGCGTTCAGAATATACGCGATTATATCGCTCGAAGCCTACATAACGCGTTCCTTTGAACGAGAGCCGTCCTTCATCCCCCTCAGCACACAAACCATACTCTTCGCCATTGACTTTGAATTCGAGCCGATCTCCACTTTCTACTTCAAAGGTGACGTAGTATAACGTTCGTGCTGTACTGCCCGGTTCAGATTGCGACTGACTCATCTTCATCCGTCTGCTGGTGATTCGTGAAGGCACGGTCAATAGCGGCTCCGAGTTGTTGCGTCCCCACCTCCATACCTCCTTTCCCATCGACAGAAGGACTATACCTATAATCAGAACAAATACAACCGGAAAGACGGTTCCAAACAAATCAAACATCCAGGATGATTCAATGCCCATGTCTCTCCCTCCGTTCATACAACTTAGGACAGCCGGAGTCTTGACCCGTCTCCTGTAATGTATATGCACGTAAACAAGGAACTTGTTATCCGGATTGAAATCCAACGATTTGAAGGGAAAAACCCTCAGGCAGAATATCGAAGGGTTGCTTCATACGAAAAATAAGTACTATTTCATTATCTAATACCCTGCTGCCTAGCAGCCATATTTTACTTAAAGGTTGTTGCAAATCGTTGATCCGACAATATAACCTGATTAACCTGTCCCTCTTTTGTCAGCATAAACGATGCACGATAGATAGCCAGATCATCTTTTTCCGCTTGCAGCGACTTCTCATCCAGGAATGTTTCCTTCTGAATATGATAGGCATAATCGATATTACGTTCAGATTCGACCAAAACATGTTCCTTGCCATACAGATCAAGAATCTCTTGATGTGTCATCCCCGCCTCTGCCTCGCGAGCCGTCTTAAAGTACCCTTTCGAGTCCTTGTTCAAGATGATACTAACGACTTTGGCATCCCTATAACCAATCGTGATCCCGTTATTGTATTGATAGGATTCACCCACACCCGTTGATGTTCCCTCGCCGAGAATTTTCTCCGCCTCTTCCTGACTCATTCCATACGTAATCTTATCCTCACTGTCAGTCTTCGTCACAGCCAGATCCTGTTCTGAAAATTCATTTGGATTGAATTTGCTATTGCTGCAAGCCGTGACCATGATTAATAATAATACCGCAACAATCCATGTTATTTTTCTCCAGTGTCCATTCTTCATGTACTCACCTCTGATGTTTTTCCAATATTTTATCATATTATCAACTGAAAAAATAATTAGTAGTGACGTTTTCACCATTCCTCGCAAACAAAAAGAGTATCCGATATGTAGTTACTCCTGTACCATTATCCGCTCCAACTGAGATAACAGCCTCAGGTAAAGCACTGCTATCTCAGTTCAAGCAAACCCATGTTACCCTTGTGGATGCATATTTAATAAAGCTGAGGACAATTAGCTAGCCTGTTAACTGATTCACGCTAATTGTGTGATCACAAGATGTGCCGATACAGGTCTTGTTCCGCCCGCAAGTGGCGTGATTGTTAATGCAGTAGCATTACCAGCCGGGTTCCGAACGGTCAGAATAGAATTAATCACGGTTGTCTGCACTAAAGCCATACCCACAATCTGAGACGTTCCCGTTGCTCGCCCAACTACAGTAGGAGCCAAATCTGCCCCATTGAGAGTTAAGATTAATTGACCGGCTTCATTGATGCTCACCTGGAACAAAATCTGATACGTACCAATGGCTGCCAGATTGAATGAACTAGGCCCCGTACGTGCGATAGTTGTTCCACTTGTCGGCCCATCCTGAGGAAAGCTTACATCAGTACCGGGAGCAACCGTTGCTGCATTATCAGGTGGCATCAGTGCGAAAAAGTCAGCAAATCCCAGTACGCTTCCGGCTGCTCCTGTTGCACCTGTACCTCCCGTGGCTCCAGCTGGACCAGCTACTCCTGTCGCACCAGTCGGGCCTACTGCTCCTGCTGCACCGGCTGGCCCTGCTGGGCCTACTGCTCCTGCTGCACCGGCTGGCCCTGCTGGGCCTACCGCTCCTGCTGCACCGGCTGGCCCTGCTGGGCCTACCGCTCCTGCTGCACCGGCTGGGCCTGCCGGGCCTACTGCTCCTGCAGCTCCTGTCGCACCCGTCGGCCCAACAGCTCCAGCAACACCTTGAGGCCCAATTGCCCCGGCAGGTCCAGGATTACCCTGCGGACCTTGTGGCCCTACGGCCCCTGCTTCTCCCGGAATCCCCTGTGCTCCCATAGGTCCAGCAGGCCCGACCGGACCTTGAGAACCTACCGCTCCAGCAGGACCAGGCTGTCCCTGAGGCCCTTGTGGTCCAGGTGGCCCCCCTGCTGGTCCTTGAGCTCCAGTTGGCCCTTCAACCCCTTGTTTACCTGGAATACCTTGTACGCCCTGTACGCCTTGTATACCTTGTGGTCCTGTTGGGCCAACGACAGTAGGGGTAGATATATTCACTTCTGGAGGGGGACATTTTACTTGAACGAACTTTTTGACCACTTTCAACCGGCGTTCTTTTCTTTTAACTTTACACGGATGGAATGTTGCCTTTTTTCTCTTCATACGTTTCTTCACTTCTGAATGACTCACAGTGTGGACACCTCCCTATAGACATGGTTTAACGTACGTATGTAGATGAAAAGATGCGTGGACGAACAACCATTTTAACTAAAAAACTCCGCTAATTATCAGGTAAAACAATAAAATCAGTAGCAACTGCCTATACGTTTGATCTATTTTGTTCAAAACCATTAATTGAGTCGAGCTGGTTTACGTGAGGAGATTTGTTCAAAAAAACTCATGCCATTTGGGCATGAGTTGCTTGGTTTAACTAAGCAGACGTTCCGAATAAAGCAGATTAGTTCGTTTAAAGAAATATATCTTGTCCCTTGAAAGAGAGCCGTCTTAAATCTGCATCGGGTGTACGACGATATAGGAGTTTTGAGAAAAAGGTAACCACGACCTCCATAACATGTTGAGTTCATTTATGCTGATTTTTCGATTGTAATATTCTTCATTACAATTAATCTTGTGGTCTAACGATTCTGCCAAGTAAAAATGCGTTTCATCATAACCAACGACGGGAACAAAATGTAAATAACGTTGTTTGGGATGTACTCTAATAAATAAAATAACAGGCACACCTTGGCTGATCTGTTTTTTCAACGTATTCACATTTCCTCGTAAGTACATTGCCTGATATCCTAGTTTTCTGAAAAAAACAACGACCGCTTTGGGATATACCGTCCCATCCAGTAATTTGCGAGGATAGGTTTCATAAAGCTTTGTTCCGTTGGACTCCAAACCGAAATGTCTCAAGACAAACGCACTGGAAAATGCAGCGCATTCGTAGTTTTTCTGCATATCCAACCGATTTGAAGATTGAATGTAATATGTGCTTGGCACATTGTCTGTGTACATGCGATCCTTCTTAGGAAAACTAAAATAAAGGGAGATCACCCAGAAAATAATCAACCAAAGTAATACATTGAGAAACAATTCGTGGCCTCCTTCGTCTCATCAAGATGTCTTTTAAATGTTCATTCAACACACCAGTTCTTTAAAATAAAATTTGATTTATTACGTTCTCCATTGATCTGCTTTCAACCCATAAATAATAGCGATACATAGGTAGCAGTATCCATTTGATATTTAAACATAGCCCACTTTCCGATTCATTTCAGTTAATCACCGTTTTCTTGCTTTAATCACAAAGGATACAGGTAACATCTTTGCTCTTTTAAGGAGACTATCGCTATTATTATGTAATTGCATGATATCCTCATCGGATTCTTCTATCATTTGTTCAATGACAAATCCCGCTTTTGCTAACGCATTGACATAGGTTGATAGTTGACGATCAGCCAAGGTTAATTCACCCTGACAAAAATCAGGAGATATCGCATACCAAGATTCATCAGAATATGGCTTATTGAAGACAAATCTATCATTTTCTTCAACGACACATCTATGAATTGGATGAGACCAACTGAAAATAAAAATACCATCTTTCTTTAGATAAGAAGCGATTCGGCTGAAAGTACCTTCAAGATCGGTTGTCCAACCTATGGCATAAATCGAATACACAGCGTCAAAATAATTAGTAGGAATACCGCATTCCTCTTCCATGGGTGAACATATCAATGTTGCAGAAATGCCGTATGTCCTCAAGTGATGTTCTGTCTTTTCTATCTGTTTCTGGGATATATCCATACCCCATAGCTCACCAGCTTTGCGGTCTCCATGATACTGCAAGGATTGACCATTTCCACAGCCCACCTCTAACATCTTTAATCCTGAGACATCACCAAAAAGTTGGTGTTTTTCTTCTGAGATAAATGCTCCATAATGTGGAAGCACGATTGCTCTCAAAAAGTCATTCCCTTTTGTATCCCAATAAAAGCTGTTTGTTTCATAAACACTGTACTTGTTCATCTGATAGCCTCCTTTATACACTACATTCAGAACATTACTTGTTACCTTCGTTGAAATATGTAATCTCATTGCCATTAAGTAAGTTTTTAAAGCCATTCTTGTAGTAAGGCATAAGCTCATCTGCCTGTGTTATATCCAACCATGCAATCTCAGAGATTTCGTCTGGTCTTGATATCTCTTCTCTCCCTCCGACGATTTACATCGACTCGTTTCATTGATTGAACTTCCTTTCCGGAAACTTTTAAATATTATTCTTATCACTGAACTCAATGCAAAAAGGTTGCATCTCAGGTTTTAAGCAATACTCTATTCTTTCTCTGAAGTTTTTCCATTCGACTTTTAAAATGGCTTCTTCGATCGGAAAGAAACCAGACTCTAAACTCTCCGTTGATGTGATTAATTCTCCTCCTATTGGTTTGGCTAGAAATAATGTGTTGCATATTGAATTTTCGATATTTTGAAATATTCCACAGAATTTGATGATTTCAATGTCGATTCCGGACTCCTCTTTCGTTTCTCTGATCGCAGCTTGACTTAGGGATTCTCCTTCTTCTACTTGACCGCCTGGCATTTCCCATCCTCTTCGTGGTCCTCTAATAAGTAATAATTCATTTTGTTCGTTGATCACGATTGCAGCGGCAGATAAGATATGTTTTGGAGGGCTCATTTATTCGACTCCTTCTAGAGAGATTAATATACGTTTGAAGAACAATTTATAGCCAGACTAAAAGAAGTTATATATCCCATCTTCAAAATAATTATATTCTTCATCCGTTATTCTTAACTTTCCATACCCTTTATAAAATATTTCTTCATCTCTTTCATTATCAAACGCGTTCTGTTTCGGTCTAATGGCTAATGCTACATCATATCTTGGATCGCCATAAGCTGCTCCTGCCCAGTCAATAACTCCAACAATCTTGCAATCATTAACTAGCACATTATCAATAGTAAAATCTCCATGGATGAAAGTGTTCTCTAATGGTTTTGGTCTTCCTTCTTTCAACTGTTGAAGTAATTCTGCTGATCCGTCTACAGCAAAGTGAGTTAGATTATATTCTGCTTTACTAAGCATTGTATCTAACCAAGGACTAGCATTGTTCAATAATTCAACAGGACAAGTGCATTCATGTATTTTCTTTAAACAAAGCCCATAGTTAAAAATCGCTTTTTCTTTACTTTGGAGGTCAGGCATCTTACAGAGAAATTCTCTTAAACTTATTCCATCAATATAATCCATCAGAAGCCATCTCGATGTGTCCTCAGTATGAAATGAATATACTTTTGGAACAGGGAGTCCCGTATGGTAAAGGTATTGGAGCACCTTATATTCATCGGATAACCATTCATTATAAAGATCGTTTTCTGTCTTCTTGATGATGTACTTTTGATCAAACGTATCCAGTATAGCCACAGTAGAAGTATGACCTTGCTTAGGAAAAGTGATTTTCTGGACTTCCCCTATATGTTCTTTTATTTCAATTGGGAGATCTTGAATGTTCATAGTTTTATCCTTTCTACTATTTAATGCTCTTTCTGATCATGTTCTCGTCGATAATTCCGCTCTAAAAGTATAAATCCCATCCCATAATAAAAGCAGCAAATAGGAAAGCCGACATGCCAGACATGATGTATACCGCCTTTTGCTTTTTACTATAGCTTCTTTTCAGCAGTTTGTAGAACAACAAGACAAGATACGCCACAGCTAGAATCACATAAACCAGGTTCAAAATGAGATGTATGCGCAATGAAGAATACGGGGAGAAGCCTAAGGCGCGCATAAACAATAGGATCGTATTCAAAATTAATGCCAGACTAGCAATATTAATAACAATATGATATTTATCAAATCCCGTACCGGGCCTTTCCCAGTTTTTTAATTTGTATTTGGATAACCGAATAAAATAGCCGATTATCGCTCTCAAACTGAGCAGGATCGCTATTGCAAGAGCGATAAAAGATGCTTTGATCAAGTTTATCGTTAAATTGGATACGGGCAAAAAGTCATTATAAGAAATGGAGACCTTCTCAACAGTGCCGTTACGCTCAACAACATTTGCAAAGTTACTAAGGTCAAATGTTGTATACTTCTGCAGACTTAACATTGAATACGCCTTCGTAAAACCGGAATCGACCCGTCGCGCAGGCAGATAATATCCTCCACTCTCAGATTCAACTGAATTCGTGCTGAAACTACTTCCAAACACCTTCTGGACAAGACCAACGTTATAAGCCATTTCATTTGACTGGTTTGTCATGACTACTAACCCAAAATTAGACTCCGGGTCAAAAACAAATTTACTTGAAAATCCCGCCGTACTTCCAGCGTGTTCTAATGCAGGCACCCAGTACTCTACTTCAAAGAAACCATGTGCAATTCGTGGAGTAGAAGTCCCATCGTAATATAGACTTGTTGACAGCATCTCGTCTAACGTGTCCTTGTTCTCAAACAATAAATTGCTACGATCCACAGGCATCAAGGCTGCGAGAAATTTAGCTGCATCCTCTGCTGTTCCAATGGCGCCCCCCGCAGGGTATAAGCTTATGTATGCTCTGTTCTTAGGAATTAGTTTCAGATTCGTAGTGTATCCTTGAATCTCATTTCTTCGTTTCAAGACGTTTAGATTATCATACTGTGACGGGTGAATCGATGTGTCTTTCATGTTCAGTGGTTTAAATATATGTTCGTTGACATA
The DNA here is from genome assembly GCF_000517845.1 of Paenibacillus sp. FSL R5-192. Classification (NCBI taxonomy): domain Bacteria; kingdom Bacillati; phylum Bacillota; class Bacilli; order Caryophanales; family Paenibacillaceae; genus Paenibacillus; species Paenibacillus sp. FSL R5-192. The sequence continues at coordinate 238,457 of NZ_ASPR01000049.1, forward strand.
TTTGTAAAAGGGTTGTCCGCTTTGTAATTCAACGATGTAAGCAGCCATAGCCGTACCATAGTTTGAATAAGCAACAACACTCCCAGGTTTATTGATCTGCCTTGGTTCAAATTTTTGTAAAGCTTCACCTAATTCCACAATATCACTCTCGGATGAATACCATAAATCGATCAATCTATCCTCCCATCCTGCGTTATGATGCATAAGGTTCATTAGGGTAATGGGAGCATCGTATTCAAGCTTCTTTAGAAATCCTTCCGGCAAATAGTCCTGAATATCAGTATCCAAATCAAGCTTTCCCTGTTCTACAAGCTGCATAACACTCGTCCAGACCAATAGTTTAGAAGTTGAACCCCATTCAAATACAGTAGAGGTGTCTGCCTTTCTCTGTTGCTCAAAATCTGCATATCCATAGGCCTTATTCACGATGGTCTCACCGTTCTTGATACCTACAACCGAAACGGCAGCGGTATTCTTCTGATTCGTGGCCACATATGAATCAATCGTTTCCTCTAGCGAAGACAACGCAATTCTGGAGGGTGTTGTCTCCATCTGCTCTACCTCAGCGTGCACAGGTACCTCACACGTCATTATGATGAATGCAAGTACCAGAACACAAGCGATTACTTTATTAACATAATAATATTTTCGATTCATCTTCATTGGCTATCCCCTTATCGTTCTACTATAGTTTTCGTGCCTTTATCACAAACACAAAGTTGACAGGGAGCATCTTTGCTTTAGTGGCAAAATCATCATTTTGCCATTGAGCAATTCATCATCAGAGTCCTCAAATAATTGCTCAATGGCAAATCCCGCTTTTGCTAACGCATTTACATAGGTTGATAGTTTACGCTCCGATAGTGGTGGCTTAAATCAATTCCACATTTTGAGAAAATCACCTTAATTATTTCTATAATAACCCATGCTGCAATATTTGCGAAGTACATTTAAGAGCGCATACATTTCACTCCAAATCAAAAAGAACCCTCCCGCAGGAGCGTTCTTCGTGAATATAGGCTAAGCGTATATCAGCTCCATCTTACTATACTTTTCGCTGACGTACGTTTATAGTTGTACATGCTGATTTATTGCTTCCCATCTGAGTTTTAGTCATAGAAAGTATCATTTATATCTGGCTTTATTCGCAGAGATTGTGATCTTTTATGTGATGTTATTCATTTAGTATTGCTGATACAAATAATTTAGTTTTCTACACTCGTTTCTCATGTATTACTAATTTCAAATCTTTCTCTTTGTATTCTCTTCCATTAATTTTTTTAGCTTTTATTTCTTCGATAAAATGATATTTCACTTCTATACTTCCGTGTGTTATTTCAATTGATTTGATACTTTCATTTATTAGACGACAAACTAACTCTTTTCCAAATCCAACTAAACTAAATAAGAAATGTTCTTCTGGAAGCCAGGTACGATCCTCTTTATGATATACTTTTTCGATTATCTTGTAGTGTTGAACACTTAAAGAATCTTTAAAGTCTATTACTTCCTCCTGAGACATATCAGACAAATAATCATATAGCTCAAACGCTTTGGGTTTAATAGTAAAAATATCAGTAGATTCGCTTGCTTTTAAATAATCATTATAATCCGTTCCCATCCATTCAACGAATAAACAGATATTTTTAGCCATGTCCCACAGTACATTAGAAAAGAATGGACCTAAGTCCATTGTAAAAAGTTCATTTTTTTGTACAACATGTTGTATTATACTGAAATTAACCAAAGCTTCATCCCATATAGGACCTCTTCCCATATAGGAGGCTTTGAAAAAGAATGCTAATGGGACATCGAAATACTTTGAGGCTCTTAAAATATGTTCTAACGTCGGAAACGCAAGTCCATTAAAATAGTCATTTATTTTATCCTCTTCAAAACCTAGCCATTTTGCTACTTCTAGTTTATTCAGTTTGGATTGATAAAAACATAATTCCTTAATCTTGTCTCCGAAATTCATTGCAGTAAATTCAAAGTTTCCATTTAAGTAATTATGAAAAACTTTATATTCAGTGTATGCTGACTCCTTATTAGCTTTTATAATTTCTTGTTCTTTTGGTGTAAAATTATATGAATAAATTTTGTGTACTCGCGTTATTATCTGATTTAATTGTTCTATAGTCGCTTTAATGCTTCTTGTACCTCTTCTTACGTAAACAGCTTCCGATTCTATAATTACACCTTTCTCAGATGAATATGTTTTAGGAGAGTAGAACAGGCGACGAGCACTTTTAACTTCAAGTAACCCAAACTTTTTAATTTCTCCGTTTAAATTATCTTCAAAGTAAAGTAATTTAAAATCAATAATCGTATTTAAAGAAGATTCAATTTTTTGGGATAATTCTGCTTCATCTATTTCGTTTTCTACTCCTACTAACTCATGAGTTTTATCTTTAACTCCAAGTACTAAATAACCCCCATCAGAATTAGCAAAAGCTAGCATATCCTTTAAGACGTTATAGAACTTCTGTTTATTATCAATTGATAGGTTTTCTTTAAAGTCCCACTTATCATCTTCCCTACCTGTAGCCAATATTTCATAAAACTTGTCTTTATTTATCATGTAAACAGTCCTTTTTCGAGTTGATCTTAAATTAAAAGCAGTATTTCACCTCAGATTTCAACTGAAATCGTAATGTTTTAACCGCAATCCTTCTCACAAATTAATCTGATTCATTTCCCTTGTAAATTTTTTTGTTTACTTATGTAGCAGAAAAACACTTGACTAAAAATTATACAGACTGAACAATCCAGATTATAACAAGAAGTGTCCAAATCATAAAGATCAGGGCACAATTTATATTTTTGTAGAAATAATCTCTTCTATTTTAATCCAAATGTAGTCCTCTTCTCCCCGTACAATTTTGACTCTCCTGTTTGGTTTCTCAATTGATGTGATGACACCCCTAATTTCATCGTCATCAAAAGGGCTGAACACAATTAACGTTACTGATCTACATTCCTGGTACGATTCAAAGATAGCTTCTCTCAATGAGCTGCATTTCTTGTTCGACTAAGGCTGACTTCCCGAGCCTCCATTGTAACGTTTCTTGAACTAAGTACGCCTCCCTGGGCACGGGAAGGATAATCCTTGATCCTTCATCATAAACACCATTGGCGGTCAACTTGCTTGCCACGTTGCGTTCATCCTTAATATTGGGTCCAGTAACTTAAATCATTCTACTGTACCAGTGGCGGTGCCTTGGGAAGCTAAACAAGATCCTTAGTACTTTCCGTTCGTAATCCGTCAACATTTTTATGCCCCCTGTGGTGTCGTCATGATCGGATGACATGCCAGTAAACCGGCTTCTTTAAATCTCCGTGGCTGCCCCGACAATAGATCATCAGCTTTGATCATTCCGTATCGATGCTTTTAACCTGGATACGGCGTTTCGTTCCGGATGGGAATAAACTGAGTACTTGCACAATTATCACGACAGAGCCTAATTAACTGATGGGAGACATTCATAATCGTATGCAAGTCATCTTGCGTCCTGAGGATGAAGCTGAGTGGCTTGGAAGAGATAATGATGACATTCAGGCTCTACTCAATCTGCTCAAGCCATATCAAGCGTCTGAGATGAGAGCATATGAAGTACCGAAGGAAGTCGGTAATATGAGGAATAATAATGTGGATTTGGTTAGAGAAGTAGGTTAGAGAGAAAAAGAGCAGGAGGGACAACCTCACTGCTCTTTTTAGTTTTACATATTCGTTAAAATTATGCTATCAGCATAGCCGCTTGTATCAAAATAAAATGATACATTGTAGATTTTTCTATACCATACACACTGCCTTTTCAATTTCATCGGTTGTCATCATGTTCCCGTGTGTATCTTCGACGTCTGGCTCATATACCACACCGTAGATCAGTTGTTTTAGGTCGTCAGCTTTGGTAATTAAGTGAATTTGCTTTTTAAAGTTCGGTTTCTTCGCACTTTTCGTGAAAAAGAACCGCTTTTGATTTGCTCCTTAATCCACATAGCTAATATGGGTAATGTTTGCATTTTGCAGCTTTCGCGCCATTTTGTTTGTTCATCCCCTCTCATGATTTTTTGTTCAAGTAAAAGAAGTGATCAAGTTTGCACTCCCCAAATATGCTCAATTTGAATACTTCCATCAGGCATTGTTTCAATGTGGTATACATCTGGGTTTGTCATTGTTAGGAATGTTTCGTAAGCAGATTTTTGACCAAATTCTTGTAGCAGTAAAGAAAGTGTTATTCTGTGCGAAACAATTATTTTTACAGACCCATCATTTAAATATGGTTGATCGAGAAATTTTTTGATTCGCAAAGTTACATCAAGATTTGACTCTCCCCCAGGGAATGACATTTCCGTATGCTCAAATTGCTCCTCTATTCTTTTCAAACGTTCCTCATCTGACAAACCAGTAATATCACCGAGGTTTCGTTCAACTAATAGCACTTCATTCTTTATACCTAAATTCATTGTTATACCAATTTCCTCTGCAGTTTGAAACGCCCTGTAAAAAGGACTAGTTATTAGCTGAATTTCTTTATCAACGATTTTTGTGTTTAAAAAGGAGGCAAGTTGTTTGGCTTGTTGAATACCTTCTTCTGTTAGAGGATCTTTAGCTGCATTCCCCTTTGCTTTACCATGCCGCACAAAAAATAAATTCATTTTAATACTGGTACGGGTGCAGAAACACCAACTTCTTCGAAAGCATTTTTTACAACAGTTACTGTTTCTTGAGGCAATTCCCCACGATGCATTAATGTCTCAGCAGATTCTAAAATAGCTCGTAAAGCCTCCTCAAAAGTCGCATTCGGGTGAATTATCTTTCGGTTATGCCACGCTGTATACCATAAGAACGCCGCCTTGTCAGTCCCAATCTTAACTGCTGTCAGATAAAAAGCCTTATTAGGGATACCACTATAGTAATGTACTCCTCCGTTATCATTACTTAAAGGTAGGTTGGGATCAAAATCGTCAAAATGTGCTACTTGTCTATCTCCATCATATGCTGTTCCTGGTGCCTTCATAGATCGTAGGGCCTTCCCAGGGAAATTTGGACCAACAATTTCATCCCCGATAAGCCAATCTGCTGTATCTGCTGTCTGGCCCTTTACAAACTGCTGAACAGCAGTACCAATTACATCAGAGAAATGCTCGTTCAATGCCCCTGATTGTCTCTCATATTCGAGCTCATTAACAAACTGGGTTACTCCGTGAGTTATTTCGTGTGCTACGACATCAATACTCCGTCCCAAATTAATAAAAATACTACCATCTCCATCTCCCAAGGCTAATTGATCACCGACCCAAATCGCGTTATTGTAATTTTTTCTGAAATGGACATTACTTATAACATCCATACCAGCTCCGTCAATAGAGTTCCTATTTAACTTCTGTTTGAAATACTCTAAAGTTTTTCCACAGTAATCATAGGTAATGTTTACTATATCGTCCGTGGAATTTGGTCCCCCTTCTCGACGAACCAACTTATGTTGAAACTCTCCTGTATTCTCACTATCATATACAAGCCGCTCTGGTGATCTCTCACTAATTCCCATTATATTTCTTTCTGTTAAGTTTTTTTTTACTTCTTCTCTTTTTTCTTCTATTTCTTTCGTTACCGCAAGGGTTTTCTCTGCATTTTCATTTCCTTTCTCCGCCAATTCTTTAAGCAGGTAATTCGGGATAAATCCTTCTTCATGTTTGTGATCTCTACTCATGTTAACAGCTCCCTTTTAAAATTTATTAACAAACATAATTTGTGAAAAAAGGGCTTATATTAAACAGGTAATAAAAAGAATATAAACATATATTTTGAATTAAAACCTTTTTTTGTGTATTATCTGTTTGAATCAGACCCCAGGTTGTTAACCTATTACAAATTGCATCGCGCATCGGCAGCTTACAATCTCATTCGCTTCCCCGGAAGGATCACCGGGATACATCAGTTTGCTGTCAACTACTTTGAAGGGTTCATCCAGCGGAACCACCTGACCATTTACCTTACGATGGCTCTTTCGGGTACGTGTGCCAGAAGCAGACCGCCATTTCTTAACTTTACAATCTCGGACTGTTTCCAGCTGAAAGCTTGCCGCCATTGGCCGCTGCCGTGCTCATTGTTCGTGATACTCGTTGAGCTCGCTCCATGCTATAAGGTCCATCATCGCCCGTAGCAGCAAGAGCGCTAATCTCCTGAACAAGCAAGCCCGCTCTGAAGGAGTGTTCCCTTCATCAATGGCCTTTTCAAAGCTTCGCAAGAGGGTATCCGTTGAAGACTGGTTCATATCGGAACCCGGGCTGCGGATCTCCTTAACAAATTTCTTGGCCGCCTTATTCTTAGTGCTCCACACCTTTTCATCATCAAGCTCAAACAGTTCAGACCTTCATTCCCTTGGTGGTAACAGGCACTGTGATCTGTTTTCCCATCTTAAGGCTCAACATAGAAACCTTGTCTTGACGTTCCAAAAGCTCTTGCTTGGTCTTACGTTACTCATCCATCAGGCCAGCTTCAAGCGACTTAACCCGCTTCATATGCCGCCGCACCTGCAGGGATAACTTGATTAGTTGTTCGTTGAGCTGCGCCAGGGGGGCAGTGTCAATTTGATTGAACATATCCTGTTCATCAGGTTCTAACGCATCCAAGAAGTTCGTTTCATACATGCCTGTTTTGAGCGCATGCTTGTTACGATAGGGTCCACCTTCACCCCCGCGGTTCCCCACAGCATTTCTATTCCCGGGTTGGGCACCGCCACGAATTCCGACAGCGTTCTTGCTGCCTTTGGGCGCTCCCCTTGATTTCGGAGCGCTCCCATTCAGCTCGTCTTCCCAACGATCCATGGACATCCTGTTGCGGACTTTGGACTCGAGAATAGAAAAAGCGGCGGCGATGTCTTTTAGCTTCATCATCCCGCCGCTTTCCAGCCACATCAGTGTAGCCTTGTCCCGTTCAGGACTTCTCTCTCTGGCCATCTACATTCATCACCACCCCCAGATATAAATAAGAATCTCCTTATAACCGATAAACTCCTATAAATGTAAAGGAGGCACATACCATGCCAAGTCCAGTCATCATTAGGCTTATTATCTTATTCTTAATTCTTGCCGTTTTTATTTGTATTTTGGAAACTAAGCAATTTCATAAACTCAAGAAGAACATTGTTTCACATTTAGATGCAGATTACTCAAAAAAAACCGATGATTTACTCAATACTTATAGGAGTCTTTATAGAAGTAACCCTGATAAGTTCTTAGAAGCTCATATTAAATTAAAAACCCTAAAAGAAATACACCTAAAAGATACTATGTTTGATGAACAATCTAAATTGATTATTTCGCTAGTTCCTCTTATAGCAATGTCAGTACCGTTGGCTATAGCTGCATTTAAAGACTCAATTGAGTTCTTTTTTCCTGGTTACTTAGAAATTATTACAGGATTTTCTATCATGATTATTACTTTGTTCTTTTTTTCTCAGGTATCCGCCTTTTCACACTCCAAGTCAGATAAATTAATAGTTGAACATTTAATTATAATTGAAGAAGTAATTCAAAATCCCAGCAAAATATACGTACCTTAGAAACTATTATTTTTGGTGAGATTTTATCTTCAATATCTGACTTGCTGAAGAATAGTATCCAGCTCAAATCAGCCGTTCCAGATCCTGAACGGTCTGCATCTTTATATGTCCAGCCTACAGGTCATGAACCCACTGGGCAATGGCAGCTTTGACGGTTTTGCGGTACTGCTCTTTACTCTCAAGGATACCTTCCATTACAGCGAGTTCATGTTGCAATAAATCTTCATCTGGTGTTCTAATGCGTACCCCTCAGCTTTCCGTTATGATGGAATGCGAGATAGGGGCGGTGTCGATAAATGCCGCGCGCGGCGGCCCGCGATCTCAGCCGGGGGATACCCTGGAGGAAAGGGAGGACATTACCGTGTCCTCCCTTTTATTTTGCATGTTTATCTATAATGAGAGCAACCGGTTGGTAAGCAATATAGCTATGGAAGAGGTCCAGAACACACGACAGAACTGGAAAAAGTAAAGGCAGAAAACTGATTTTTGAAACAGCAACTGGATCTGCTAAAAAAGTACAACGAACGGGAAAAGAGGTGGAAGCAGAAGTCGTTATCCCTTGGGTCGAGTCCATTCGAAAAGAAGTGACGATATCTGAGGGCTGTGCATGGCTTGGCATTGCTCGAGCGACCTACTACCGCTGGAAGACAGTTTGGAAGAGCAAGTGTCCAGATCCGATGGTCGAGAAAGTAGTTCAGCTTTGTACTCAGCACAAGTTCCGGTATGGATATCGAAAAATCACTGCCTTGCTTCGGATTGAAGGCCCCATAAATCATAAACGAGTACAGCGAATTATGCAGTACGAGGGTTTACAATGCCGAGTGATGAAAAAACGAAAGAACTACGGGGCAACCTGCAAAACCTGCAGAACATCTACTAAAGCGCAAATTTTATGCAGAAGCTCCATTTCAAAAACTGATGACCGACATTACTTATTTGCCTTTCGGTAATAAAATGTTATACCTTTCAAGCATCTTGGATCTGTACAACGGAGAGATTGTCGCTTACAGTATAGCGGATAAGCAGGACACATCCTTGGTTTTGGATACGTTAGACCAGCTTCCAGAGCGGGCAAATATGCTGCTCCACAGCGACCAGGGTAGCGTGTATACTTCTCAAGTTTACCAAACTGTAATAAAGGGAAAAGGCATTACCATGAGCATGTCCCGTAAAGGAACGCCCGCTGATAATGCCCCCATTGAGTCGTTTCATTCCACACTAAAGTCTGAAATGTTCTACCTCGAAGATCTTAGGTGCACAACGACGACCATCGTTGAACAGACCATTCGAGACTACATCACCTACTATAACTTAATTCGGATTCAAGCGAAACTAAATAACCAGTCTCCGATAAATTTCCGAAGACTGGCTGCTTAAACTTGCAAGGTGTTTTGATCTCTGTCTCATAAAAGGGGTGCAGTCCCGTTGATATATTAGCTTTTTTTGATCCTTTTTGATAACTAAGCGTACATCAAGTCCATATACCCGCGAGTTACTTCTCCACCTTCAGCTAGTTCGGGCTGGTCTGCCTGTGCGTGTTCTGCCATGCAAGCCTTCACTGCATCCTCTGTTGTACAACGATTCGCATCGTCACATGTGTAGCATAATTGAAGCATATATCTGGTTAATTCATCCGCCTGCGTGAATTGAGTTTGACCGTTGGTTCTCATCTTCATCACTCCTTCTCTTGTTGAGTTAAATATATCACCTTCTAGCGGATTTATTTGTGATTTATTTCACAAACTAAGAAAAAAAGAAAAGGCACCCGTAGGCTCCTCTCCTTTCTCCTATCTATTCACATCGATAACACTCTACTTTAGAGTACTTTCCAATGTACACCGCCATCTACCGTTTGCAATAACAACGATCTTTTGGCATCTGTATTTTCAACCAATATCCAGCCAAGCTTGGGGGTAACCATCTGCATCTTCACAATTTCCGGATAATCTTCGAGAATTTTCTCCAGTACACTGCTTGCAGGAAGAGCACTCCACGTTTTGCCCGCATCCTTGGTGTGGTAGGTTATGCCCTTTTGCATCGCCCAACCTTCCGATGCGTTCAGAAATACCGGTGAAAGGTTACGATTCGGACCCGTTTGTTTGTTTAAAGTGAAATTGGACAGCTTCCAGCTCTTTCCGCCATCGGTGGTAAAGAATCCATTAAATGTCGTGCTCTCGCCTTTAGAACAGGACATTGACATCCAAGCTGACTGCGCTTCACGTCCAAAAAATTGTGGTGAACTAACACTGAAATTACCACACCCGTTGAATTTGTTTCGATCAAAGAAGGATGGTCCAGTATTCCAGTTCTCTCCGCCGTCTGATGTTACATACAACTTCGGTGTGCCGAACTCCAGCGCTGTTAAGAAACCATGTTTTGGATCCGAGAAAGTCATGCCCGTGGTGTATCCACGTTTGGAAATCTCTTCTGCTTCCTGTTTGCCATCTTCATCACTGGAAGACATCCGATTCCAGGTAATTCCACCGTCCTCGGTAAAGTAAAGTTTCTTGTCCTGTTTACCAATAGCGGTATCGACCGTGGTGAGAATCCAGCCTTTCTCAGGAGATACAAATGAGATCGCAGTCACTTTATCCGTCTTGGACAGAGATGACAGGCTCCAAGTTACGCCTCCATTATTGGTGCGAAGCACCATGGTATCTGTTCCACCCATGCCTTCACGAACAATCCAACCATGTGCACGATCTACAAAATAAATGCTTTGTCCATATTTAGGGTTAGCCGGAAACTGTACATTTTCCGAAGGTGAAATATTGGTCCAGGTCTTTCCCTGATCCTGAGTGTAGTACAGGCGCAGCGCATTCCGCGTCACACCCCACGCCAATCCTCCGTTGTCATTGAGCAACTGAAAATCGGTCAAACGGGTCTGTATCTGGTACTTGGCCATATCTGCAGATTCTGTACTGTTTACAGGGGGAACGACAGTTAATGTCTGCCCTGTATTCCCGGCGTCCTCCTGCTGCTGCGGAGGTTCTGCTACCGGAGGTTGATCTGAGTCGGTGCATGCAGCCAATACAGCTGCTATACCTATAGACAGCAATGCTGTCTGCGCGATTTTAATCCATTGCAAACGCAAGTGGGTTCCACCTCTCTCATCCAATATACAGGCGCGCATGCCTGTCCTATGGCGTTTTATTTACGATTCATCAGAATCCACTGCTCCTATTCTACCACAAACCTTATGTAAAAGGCTCATTGCCCACTCATGGTCGGCCGCTCCCTTTTTCCAGCTCATACTCTGGGCTATAGGTCGCACATTTATTACCATTAATTTCATCCTAAACTGTTTTTCGACGGAATAATTGGTAAAAAGACATGAAATGTGAACTATTTTATAGACAACACTCGCTTTATATTCTCTAATCCCTTAATATGGATGGGAGTATAACCCAAAAAGGAGAGGATATTGAACATGACAAATAGTGCAGCTCTGAAACCAAGTCGTGTCGTGATTGTAGGCATGGGTGCGGTGGGAACAACAACGGGATACACGCTAATGTTGAGACAGCGTTCGTCCGAGTTGGTATTTGTGGATGTGAATCATGATAAAGCAACCGGCGAAATGCTGGATATGAACCACGGTCTTCCATTTACGGGAGGCGTGAAAGTATGGGCTGGCGATTATTCCGACTGCAAAGATGCAGATATCATTATTATTACAGCGGGTGCTTCCCAGAAACCGGGCGAAACCCGGATTGATCTGCTGAAGAAAAATGCAAGCATTTTCAAAGATATTATTGAGCGTATTACTGAAGTGAATTCTCATGGTATTTTACTGATTGCAACCAATCCTGTAGATATTTTGTCCTATACTTCATGGAAACAAAGTGGATGGCCTGCTTCCCGTGTCATCGGTTCAGGTACATTGCTCGATAGCGCACGTTTCCGTTACCTGATTGGTAAAAATAAAGGGATCGACCCGCGTAGTATTCACGCACACATTATTGGTGAGCATGGAGATTCCGAAGTACCGGTATGGAGCCTGGCTAACGTTGCAGGAACAGATCTGGAATTGGATGAAGAAACACAACAGGATATCTTCGACCGTACCAAAAATGCAGCGTATGAGATTATTAATGCCAAAGGCGCGACTTCCTATGCAATCGCCCTTGCTCTGGACCGCATTGTAGCTGCAATTCTCGGCAACGAAGGCTCCGTTCTGAACGTATCCACGTACCTTGAAGATTACAATGGTGTATCGGATGTTTATCTGGGTGTTCCATGTGTTGTCGATCGCAACGGTGTGCGCGAAATTCTGCCTCTTCCGCTGAATGAAACCGAAAAAGTGGCTTTCCAGGCTTCTGCTAACAAATTAAAAGAACAGATTGCTGGATTGGAATAATCTAGCCACGCAATCATTCATATCGTGAACGATTTAGCACGTTAAAAGTTGTAAATTAAGATATCTGTCTTAGCCAAAAGGGCCATTTGTTTCTTCTAAAGAGAAGAGGCGAATGGTTCTTTTGTTTGATTTCTATTATAGGCCAATTTAGATTTCAGATATTAGTTTACATAATATTAATTATGTTTAAATATCCACCATCCAAATCAATAACAAAAAAGCCTGTCACTTGGACAGACTCCTTTTCGGGTTAAATATTAGCTTTTCACTTCTAATATGTCGGAAGTTTAACGTCCAGCAAAGCCATAGCCTCTTCTTTCTCCCTACTGGTGACGTGTGTGTACACGGTTGTTGTTTGAATCGATGCATGACCAAGTAGCTCCTGCACGGTACGCAGATCGGCTCCACGCCGTAACATCATGGTCGCGAAGGAGTGACGCAGCTTATGACTGGAGTAGTTTTGACGTTGATTGGCTGGTGATTCCTGCTGGAAGCGTTCAAAGGTTTCCGTAGATATGAGCTGGATGCTGCGAATCGACAGTCTCTTCCCTTTCTGCGAGACAAATAGTGCTTCCTCTTTTGGCCGCCAAGGATCGAGACGCTCAGCCATCGCTTGAGATAATACTTTTGCCACAGTCTCCGGTACAGGGAGTGAGCGCCATTTACGACCTTTACCAAATACATCTAATGTACGCCGCTCCGCATTATAGTCTTTGCAATCCAACGCATGTACTTCTCCAACCCGTAATCCCATATATCCCATCAGTAGAAAAACAGCCAGATTACGTGTGCGATACTTCCCATCTACCGACTCCAGAAAACGTGTCAGCCCACTTTCATCAAGGAAAACGGGCGCACGGTTTTTCTCGGTTTTGGATTTTTTGATCCCAAACGCCGGATTATTGGTTAACAATTCGAGTTCAATGAGGGACTTGTAAAAACAGTTCACCGCCGCATGTTTGCGATTTCTCGTGGCATCACTAACCCCACGCTCCCGCGCGCGGGACAGAAAAGACAACACATGCAGCTTTTTGACCTGCTCCAGTGACTTTCCTTGAATGGAGACCAGGAATTCCACCACGTCACCGGTGTATGATTTTACCGTATGGCCTGTATATCCGGCATCCTTCATCCATATGTGAAAAGCTTCTAGCTCGTCCGCATATTGCTCCTGAATCTCCTCGGTCATCATCTGTCTACGTCACCTCAATTCGGTTCTTTATAAGTTGAATAGTGCTCTATGCTTCATCCACAATGACAACGTCAATTAGCGGAATGATCGCTTCGGGTTTGCCTTGACTACGGGTAAGTACAAACGATGGCAATGGATTCTCGTGCAGACCATTCACGGATTCACAGATTTGAGTATATAAATCCATATGCAACGTCTCGCCTTCAACCGCCACATCAATAACAGGCCAATCATTCTGCACACAGGCAGGCCAATAAGCCAGCTCATTCGCAGGTACGATACTTAATTGCTGAATGGACGGATCAATACGGTAGATCCCTTGCCGTTCAGGTTCATCGCCCAGCTTGTCCACGGCGAGTATTCGAGCAGACTGCTCATCTGGTGCAGAATAGAGTGAATAACACCACGGAGTCACGCCCCAGACGATCGCCATCACCCCCTCTTCCAGCAACGTATCCGACAGTTCCCCTTCCGCAAATTGTTCGATCAGATTATGGTTACCTGGTCCAATCAGTTCCTCCACACGCTCAGCGAGTCGAGGCAGGTCAGCGAGAATGAATCCCCCTCTGCCGTAGGAATCAAATACATGATGGTTTCTGCTCCATACAGCTTGAGATGGTGAACTCAACGACGCTGCTTGTGCCGGGAAAAGCGATATATATACGGTGATAACTTGCGCATACTTAACCATTGCAAGTTGTTCAGGTTCGAGTGCACCTTCAGCAATACGAGGTGTTTTCATATGCAGGGAGATTCGAAGTTCGTATTCCCCTTCTGCAAATGCTGACCAACCCAGATCAACAGGCTGTTCAACCCCCTCAATAGAAGCAATGGAGATTGTGCTATCCGGTTTCAGGTTAACAGCATACTGCACGTATGCTAGCTCCTGACCATAGATTATATTGGCATCCTGACGATTGCCGGGTGAATCCAACTGTTGTGCAATGACAGATACCTTACGTCCATCCTTCAGAAGGCGCTGCGGATCAATATCCAACTGCAATCCGTCTTCACGTCCTAATTGTGAAACAATTAATTGCGCCTCTGCAAGTACGGATGAGTCAGCTAGTGCAAATCCAAAAGCTGCATTTTGATGATCTGAATTCGTATGTAATGGTGTGTTCATGATACATCCCCTCTCTTATGTCTGATGGCATGTCACATCCCCCAATATATTTCATATTTGGCTTAGCCGCAACCCCGCTCCCGTGATTAAGTTCGTCACGTCCCTTATTACTTACCCATATATGAAGAAAATCCCAACCCTCCCCTGCTGTTATCTTCCTTTATCTTTCTATATAAAAAAATCCCCATCCCGCTTCGCCTAAGCGATACGAAATGAGGAAAATTGAAGATGTTCTCGGTTAAAGACGTTCTCAACTAATCTATTTATCCTTTGCCCTGAAAGCACTCGAGATCCGGCGTTTCGGATTCAGATGACTGTAATGCCTTCCATACGCAAAGTAGATAATTAATCCGATGATCAACCAAGCAAAAAACGTAATCCATGTCAGCGCTGCAAGGCGTGTCATTAAGTATACACAACCCAAGGCACTCAGAATCGGAATCAGTGGCACAAGTGGAACGCGAAATCCGCGTTTGAGATCCGGGTTATTTTTACGCAATACGATAATGCCCAGACTTACAACTGCAAAAGCAAACAACGTTCCGATGTTCGTAAGCTCCGCCAAATGTCCCAACGAGATGAACCCGGAGAACAGAGCCACGATAATGCCTGCAACCCATGTCCCTACCGCAGGTGTCTGACTCTTGCCACTAACTTTGGAAAAGACCGGAGACAGCAGTCCGTCACGAGACATGGAATAGAGCAGACGTGTCTGACCATACATCATGACCAGCAATACGGTCGTAATGCCGGCAATCGCTCCAAGAGATACAATCCAGGACAATCCCTTCAATTGAACAAATTCAAATGCAAACGCAACTGGATCACTTACATTCAACATGTTATAAGGCACAATCCCTGTGAGGATCAATGATACAACAATGTAGAGAACGGTACAGATTGCCAGTGACGCAATAATTCCAATCGGCAAATCCCGTTGTGGCTGCTTAACTTCTTCTGCCGCTGTGGAGACCGCATCAAATCCGATGTAGGCAAAAAATACCGTCGCTGCTCCAGCTGTTACACCTGAGATACCAAAAGGCAAAAATGGCTGCCAGTTGGTTGGCTCTACATAGAAGACTCCCACACCAATGAAGATCAACACCACGATAATTTTAATCGCTACCATGATGCCGTTCGCACGAGCCGCTTCCTTCACCCCTCGGGTAAGCAGAAAAGTGATAATTAACGTAATGACCGCAGCTGTGATGTCAAAATAGGTTCCCTTTTCCGGGCTAAACGCACTCGTTAGCGCATGGGGTAACTCCAGTCCGAATCCGGACAATAACGTTTGGAAATATCCAGACCATCCGCTGGCTACCGCCGCACTTGCGAATCCATACTCCAATATCAGATCCCATCCCAGAATCCAGGCAATCACTTCGCCAAAAGCCGTATAGCTATACGTGTACGCACTACCCGATGCCGGTATGCTTGATGCAAATTCCGAGTAACATAATGCCGCGAATGCACATATGATACCTGCCAGCAAAAATGACAGTACAAGTCCCGGGCCGGCATACGTTGCGGCAGCTACACCAGTCAACACAAAAATCCCTGTGCCGATAATGGCACCTACCCCGAGTGTGGTTAAGTCCAACGGACCGAGCGCCCGTTTCAATGCACTGCTGTTATCGCCCACGGAGGCAATTGGTTTTTTACGAAATAATGAAGATCGTTGTTTGTTCTCATGCATAGTCATGTTCCTCTCGTCATGAATCTTGAATGTGCTATGGATGTAGCAGCGATTGGATGGCTTCCCATCTGTTCTATGAAAAAGTCGTTTGTTCTATCTTATCGATCACCTATAAAAACCTATCGAATTCTACACGTTATCGCGTTGCTTGGTTAAATTTATTTTTGTAGATCACTTATTTTGTTCTTTTTCCGCGAAATTTATCATGATCTGTTGCACGTGGTTGAATATGAAAATGGATTTAAAACAAAACTGCGTATAATTTATATTATGCGCAGTTTTTATGAGCCTTAATTTTCGTGAAAAACACCTTATAATCCCTGTTATCCGAAGTCAAGAAAAAGAGAGCTCTTTTCGTCTTTTTCTGCTGTCCCTTCCTACCTTATCCTGTCTAATTCCACGATATGAAGGCACGTAAAAGAGCCACATATCATTATGCGGCCCTTTATTTCTTGCTATAGGTAGAGGTGTATATAAAAATACGAACTGACTTCATTTCAGGTTTTTATGAAAAAGTAAATTATGAGAACGTAATTCTCTCCGCGTCCGACATCCGGTATTGGGTTAACAAATAATCTTTGCTCTGCATCGCCGCATGACGAATCGCATCCAGATCAACATTCAACAGCTTACCCTCTCGCTTCACGAGTCTACCTGCCACAAAGACCGTATCCACGTTGGATGGATTGGCAAATTGCACAACAGCGCCGATTGGATCATGAACGGGGAACATATTCAGATCGGTGGTACGAATCATGATCAGATCCGCTTCTTTCCCTGGGGTCAACGTACCCACCTTTTGCTCCAATCCCAACGCTTGGGCACCAGCTGAAGTTGCAAATCTCAGCACTTGGCTGGACTGCAAGTTCAACTCACCAGGCATCTCACCCTGCTGCAAAAGTTGTTCATTGGCTCTGGATCGTTCAGCTTGAAGTGCAAACTTCATCTGCGAGAACATATCTCCGCCTGTAGACGTCACCACATCTACACCAAGTGTAGGTGTTCCCCCATGTTCAAGAAAATAGCCGGTGGCCGGATATCCATGACCCATCATCATTTCAACCTCAGGTGTGACCGACAAGGAAGCGCCGCTATCTGCCAGCATTTTGTATTCATCCATGCCCATGGTGTTACCATGAACGATATTCACCCGTGGACTTAAGAGTCCCGCTTCGTACAAGTGACTGATCGAGCGATCCGCAGATCCCCAACTGCCAAATCCGGCATGCATGGAACAGATCGCATCCAGTTCTTGTGCTAGCTCGATCTCTTTCACGGTTGTATCCCAATGACTGAACTCCGGACCACGAATGGCAAGCCCATAAGTAAGCAATTGATCCCGTGATGAAAAATAACGTTCTTTGACTCTTCTCACATCATTATTCGAATACGTGAGTTGACTATCCCGATTCCAGTAGTCCGTCTCACCAGGGACTCCGTGAGCAAATACCGCCCGAATGCCAGCATCCTGAAGTCCACGAATCAGTTCATCCGTATGGTCAGGGGAATATGGCATGCTCCAATCCATTACTGTCGTCACTCCTGCGTTAAGCGCTTCCAAGGAACCGAGCAGGTTGGCAATATAACTATCTTGTGGGCGGAGCTTGCTTCCCATCGCACCATAATAGAGATTTTGCAAATAAACTGGCAAGGACCAGTTGGTTCCAGCTGTTTTGACAAGTGATTCCCACATATGCCGATGCGTGTCCACCAGCCCAGGCATAATAATCATCGATGAAGCATCAATGATCTCCGCATCCGGAATATCCAGGTCGGGCTGAACCGCCATGATCAGTGAATCCTGAATCAAAACGTCCGCCCTCTTATACTGTCCAATTTTAGCATCCATCGACAACACACAGCCATTTTTCAACAGATAACTTGTCCGCACAAGAAACATCTCCCATCTATTTTGGTTTGAAAGACGATCACATCCTGCTTACGAATCCGTACTGCTTCTGACTATTTTTTCGCTAGTATATATACATTATATAGTTATTGTTAGTATTTATCAATTTTGGGATTTACGTTTCGCCCGAAATCTTCTGACCTTCATCAGATTGCCACACATCTTATCATCACAGTACTTCTGTGTTCTGCTTCGGGTATCATCATAGAACATCCAGCGACAATCCGAATTATCACAGATCCGGATCCTGCCGCCTTCTCCCTCTACCAAAGTCAAAGCAAAGTCAGCAGCTACCTCAGCCATAACCTGACTCCAATGTGCTTCTACAGCTACCAGTTGGAGTTTCAGTTCCTGATCAATTGTAGTCAATGTTCTTCTCACATGCCCTGCTTCCATAACGCCGTTCAACCATTGTTTTTCTATATCCGTTAATGATGCTCCAGAAGATAAGCGGGCTCCAAGAGCTATCAATTCATTCCTGAAATTTCTCATCGACAACTCATTTTCTGGAGATGCAGGGACAGAAGCGTTAAGTTGCCATCGTTCCAGAAAATCTTGCTGCCAGCTCGCCTTCCCAAGCCTGTCCTCCGATCGATCTCCCCCACGCCAATCGTGATAATCGCTGTTTACAAAATCGGTCCATAACCTGTCCATATATACCTCCGTTTATTGTAACCATCTAATTAAACAAAGAAGGTTACAACTCATCTTTGATGTGTTATATTAAGTGTAACCTCATTAATTAGTTTTAGCTAGTTACATCACCTATCACAATTATACGCAAGGAGGAAAAGGCAATGACGAACACAACAGCACTAGATGTGTTACTTATTCAAAAGGATGATACTTGGGATCAATGTAATTGGATTGTACCTTTGTCGAAATCCTTGGAGGGCCTTACAGCAGAACAAGCAGCCTGGATTCCACCCTCAGGGGGATTAAGCATCTGGCAGTTGGTTAACCATATGTATTATTACAACCATCGCTTATTATGTCGCATGCAAGGTAAGGAGCCTACCCTTCCTGCTGTAGACTCCAATGAATACACATTTGGGAATCCGGGAGATGCAACGGATGCCGCTGGTTGGAATACACTGATGCAGGGTACAACTCGATTAGCCCAGCAGTTGCGAGATCAATTAGCTGCACTACAAGAGTCTGATCTTGAAGCCGCATATATGGACTCCGAAGAGAAATGGGCACACGAACTGGCTCGCTGGGTACTCCATGATGCGTATCACGCAGGTCAGATCGTGCTCCTTCGCAGACAGCAAGGAAGCTGGAAAATCGTTTTCTAAAAATAATGCTTGAACTGCTAGCGCTTACAGGAATAAGATGAACTTATTAATGTTACAGCTTGTTCAACACACTATATAATTGAATAGGATCTTCGGGGTAGGGTGCAATTCCCAACCGGCGGTGATGTTCTTCGGAACCAGCCCGCGACTCGCTAATTGTTCTTAACGAAGGACATTCAGCGACTGACTTGGTGTGAATCCAAGGCCGACGGTACAGTCCGGATGAGAGAAGATCAACACATTGACATGCCGTTCACGGGAAGGCCTCTTTCCTGACGCATGTCCTTGGATGAGCCCCCGTTTATTTGGTATATACCAAAACGGGGGCTTTTGTCGATTTTGCCAACTGAAGATTCCGTGTTCTGACGAAGGAGTCCTGAATATGGAAAAGACATCAGCAGCATCAACGGTTTACCGCAAGGAACGAAGTAATACCGGATTCTGGCTTGTAGTTCTCGGCGCCGCCTTATGGGGTGTCGACCCACTCTTCCGCATTATTTTGCTAAATACGATGACCTCCACGCAGATTGTACTGGTGGAACATATCATCGTCAGTCTTATTGCCATTCCCGTGCTGTGGAAATTTCGGGCTGATCTGAAAAACCTGCGCGCTCGCCACTGGATTGCCGTGATTTTTATCTCATGGGGAGGATCAGCACTCGCAACGGTATTGTTCACCATGGCACTAACACATAACGATCCGAATACTGTGCTTTTATTGCAAAAAATGCAGCCACTCTTCGCTATCTTGCTGGCTAAACTGTTATTAAAAGAAACGTTGCCACGTCGCTTCGGTGGATTGTTCTTCATTGCATTAGCAGGAACGTACCTGCTTACATTTGGCTTCACATTGCCATTAGGTAACTGGGACAACTGGATTCATGCCGGAAGCTTGTTATCCCTTGGGGCTGCTGCCTTATGGGGAGGTTCAACCGTTATGGGACGATTGATGCTGGGTCAGGCGCGTTACGAAACCGTCACCTCTCTTCGTTTTGTCGTTGCTCTCCCGCTCCTGATCTTTATGACGTGGAACGAAGGTGCGGCATGGACGTTTCCGTCCGGAACGGGTGAACAGACCGCTGTCATCCTCAACATTCTCGGTCAGGCATTGTTACCAGGTTTGCTCAGTCTTCTGTTGTATTACAAAGGTTTGTCGTCAACCAAAGCTTCTGTTGCAACACTCGCAGAACTTAGCTTCCCGATGGCGGGTGTGTTGGTGAACTGGATTGCTTTCCGTACACTGATTACATGGGAGCAGTTGCTTGGTTTTATTCTGATCTGGGTGGCCCTCTTCGCCATTTCCAGACAGCAGGAAAGATCATCAACTGCGGCCGATGCTGCACCAAAGCTGCGTACAGAATAAGTAGATATATCTGAGGTTCACATATAAACAAATAGTCAAATATAAAATAAAACCATTGCACATCAAATTAGATGAGCAGTGGTTTTTTTATTTCCATGACTCGATATTACTCGTTCATTTTCTCACTTAGCAATATGAGCTATTGACCCTGTGCTTTATTTCTATATCGCAAATGCAAATACTCCCCTCTTTCCCTCCAACCTCATAACGAATATCCATATCATCGCACTACGATTCTTCTATGTTTTGTCTTTTGTCTAATCCGGTGGTACGATGACATATGGAATAAACAGATGAATTATATTCAGAGAGGAACGATCATAATGTCTTCATTCTCATATACCTCCTACGACGCCGTAGGTTTGGCTGAACTGATCCGATCCCGGGAAGTATCCCCGGTTGAAATGCTTGAAGCGGCGTTTGCACGCCTTGAAGAAGTGAATCCGCAACTTAATGCGGTTATTCGTACATATGAATCTCGTGCACGGGAGGAAGCCGGTTTGGTTCGACCTGGAGAACAACCTTTTGCCGGTGTTCCCCTGCTCCTGAAAGATATTTCGCAATCCTTGGAAGGTGAATTTCTGACTTCAGGCTCCCGTTTGTTCAGCGAGCATCGTGCATTACGCAATTCCAATTTTGTCACTCGACTCCGTGATGCAGGCTTTATCTTCATAGGACATACCAATACGCCTGAATTTGGTTTAAAAAATATTACCGAGCCCCGTCTTCATGGTCCCACTCGCAATCCATGGAATATCAATCACTCCCCGGGTGGTTCAAGTGGTGGTGCCGCTGCTGCTGTAGCTTCGGGTATTGTTCCTCTTGCCGGAGCCAGTGACGGAGGAGGTTCGATTCGTATCCCGGCTTCCTTTAGCGGATTGTTTGGATTGAAGCCAACCCGCGGGCGCACACCTGTAGGACCGGGAGTTGGTCGTCAATGGCAAGGCGCATCGATTGATTTTGCCCTCTCTCGCTCGGTTCGGGACAGTGCTGCATTGCTTGATACGTTACAAGTCATTCAGCCCGAAGCTGCGTTCCATGCTCCACTCTTTCCAGGCAGTTACTTGGCTGATATGAGCTATCCACATCAACGCAAACTGAAAATTGCATACACAACGGATTCGCCCGTGGGAACACCTGTCAGCGCAGAAGCCAAAGAGTCTGTATACAAGCTCGTTCGCTGGTTGGAAGATCAAGGTCATCATGTTGAAGAAAAACTGAGTCCAGTCAATGGAGTTCGGTTGATGGAGAACTATTACATGATGAACAGTGGTGAGATGGCCGCGATGATCTCTTCCATGGAACGATCCATGGGCCGGGCTCTGACCTCAGATGATATGGAGATTGAATCTTGGGTTCTGGCTGAAGCAGGCAAAAAGGTGTCCGCTGCGGAATTTGTACATAGCTTAGCTGAATGGGATGTAGCTGCAGCCCAGATGTCCACTTTGTTCGAGCGTTATGACTTCTACGTCACACCTGTTAATGCTTTTCCTGCGCCTAAGATTGGTGAATTAACACCTCATGACGAACAGATCCGTAATCTGATGCAAATTAGTGAATTGGACAAGACCCAGCAGCAGCAACTCATTTATGAAATGTTTGAGCCAAGTCTTACGTATACACCGTTCACCCAGCTTGCAAATCTGACAGGTCAGCCTGCGATAAGTGTACCTCTGCATATGACACCTGAAGGGTTGCCAATGGGCGTTCAAGTGATGGCAACCAAGGGACGCGAAGATTGGTTATTACATCTGGCTGGACAGCTTGAACAATCAGACCTCTGGATCGGGATGAGAGGTAATCCACTATTTCCAGCATAAAGACGTATTATGTGGTGTGTTAAATTTACCATTGGATGTTCCTGCCTGAGTACAGAGTGCATCGCCATAACAGTGCATGAAAGCATCATCTGCTCCGCATACTGAAAGCAAACAGTAGCGGAGGAATGTAACAGATGAATACAAATCAGCGCCATAAACAGTCTTATCGTATCCCAGCCAAAACGGGATATGCCTTGAAAGTAAACAAGGGTTCTTTACTACGCATAACGGATCTGGAGGGACAGCAAGTCATTGATTTTGTGGCATATGATGCTACGGATGCTAACCATCGCTTGGATCCCGGCGTGACAATGGACGTATTGCGTGCTTATCGAATTAAACCAGGACAATTTGTATATTCCAATCAGTATCAACCTTTACTCAAGATTGTCCGTGACACCGTTGGGGTACATGATTTCTTCAACTCTGCTTGTCGTCCCGAGATGTATGAGGTGTTATACGACAAAAAGAATCACGCCAGTTGTTATCACAATCTGAACACAGCACTAGAACCCTTCGGAATCTTACCGCCGGATCAACACTATCCATTTAACCTGTTTATGAAGTCCGTTGTAGACAGTGAAGGCAAGATTGATGTTGTAGCTCCCGACTCTCGTGCAGGTGATTATATCGAGATGGAGGCATTAATGGATCTCACAATTGGGCTCTCCGCTTGTCCTTGTGAAGAAAGCTCATGCAACGGATACAACTGCACCCCAATTCAATTGGATGTGGAACTATAACAGAATAACAAGGCCATAAGGCGATATGATTAAAAGTAGTTTGTTCTAATTCACTCCTTGCGGGAATACGATGACTTGTACCCATTTTCTGTGACAACTGGTACAATTCATCGAACCCGTTAAGGAGTGAACGTGTTTATGTCTGTACTGTTCAGTTATATTATTCTGGGAATCTCATTGTCCGCTCCAATCGGTCCGATTAACGCCGCCCAACTCGACCGCGGAGCCCGCCACGGATTCATGCATGCCTGGATTCTAGGACTCGGAGCTATGTTTGCAGATTTGGTGTATATGCTGCTGATTTATTTTGGAGTTGCCCATTTTCTGGACACGCCGTTCATGCGCTCTTTTCTCTGGTCATTTGGCAGTTTTATTCTGATTTACACGGGGGTTGAAACGCTCTCGAAGCTAAAGCAAGGCATTCAGGGTACATCTACTGCGGAAGCAACTGTTCGAAAATCATTTATATCCGGATTTTTGATGGCCCTGTCCAATCCACTGAATATTTTATTTTGGCTTGGGATCTATGGCTCTATTCTCGCGACAACTGTGAAACATACGGATACCGCTCATTTGCTGCTCTACAGTTCAGGCATATTCATTGGTATTCTGGTGTGGGATGTCATTATGGCTGGCATGGCCAGTCGATTCCACAAACATAGCAGTGAGAATGTATTGCGCTGGATCTCTATCATTTCGGGAATCTGCCTGATCGGATTTGGTTTGTATTTTGGGTACGAAGCTGTACGTTCCGTATTTTTCTGACAACAAAATCAGGCTGGACAGTCACCCAACTTCCCCCACATTAATACTGTAACGGTATCATGTGGAATGGAGTTGGGAATCAATGGCGGAGCTGTATAGTGCCGACGAAATAAACACCTTGTTTGAGCGTCTTCCATCTTGGCAGCAGGACGCTTATTCGCAATTTGCAGATATGATCGCCGACGAAGATAATACGTATCCATGTGTACCTGGACGAATGGGATTTCTGTCAGGACATTTGAGGTACGGATTTACGTGTGACCCCCGATCTGAACATGCTGCCGAAGATATGGCCGATCTGCTTAGACAATATGGTCCTGTCTCCAGAGACACCGGTCATTACGCTTCCATGGTCGTGATCTGTGAGACGCCAAGCGATCTGAAAGATCATACAACCGTAGAGCAATATCAGACGTTATTCTGGCAAATGCTTAATCGGGTAAGTTCACACGATACCGAGCCGTGGCCGGAACATATTTCAACCGATCCTCATGATTCATCATGGGAGTTTTGCTTTGGCGGAGAGCCTTACTTTTGTTTCTGTGCAACTCCTGCACATGAACTCCGAGCCAGCCGTCATTTTCCTTATCTCATGTTTGCTTTTCAACCGCGGTGGGTATTCGAATCCATTAATGACAACACCCCTCTTGGCCGTAAAATGAAAACCTTGATTCGCAAACGTCTCGCTGCGTATGATGCTGTACCTGCTCACCCTTCGCTGATGTGGTATGGTCAGCAGGATAATCTGGAATGGAAACAGTATTTCCTGCCTGATGATGAGCAGACACCTTCCAAATGTCCATTCATGCGGATGAAGCAAGCCTTAGGCAAGTTGACGAAATAATCTTAAAGCACTCATTAATCCGTTGTACGACCTCCACAAAAGTTGCTGAGAGTTGCTTATGGTTTGGATGGTGCTGACTGCGGTGGTTTCGAGCCACGTACCTTATGAACAACATACGTGATGATCCCAAGGAACACCAAAAGTCCCACACTTGCCAGCAGACCCGTTCTGCTGGCTTTTTCCATCGCTGTCCCAGCCACAGCAGCCACAATTAATACTATGGCAATCCACACTTTGATGCGATTCCATTTCACGGGCTTCATTTTCTTAATGTACGTGATGCAGATGAGTAGCCATGTATACATTAATACCAGACTACCTGCTGTCGTCACATATTCAAACAGACTCTTGGGCATCCATAATGCCATCAACGTAGACAGGAGTAATCCGGCCGCTGTGCAACACAATGCCTGAAGTGGCATGTCCTTTTTCCCCCAGGTCTTTGTGAACAGCTTTGGTGCATCTCCATCTTCTGCGAGTTTCACCAACATGGACGTAATGGCATATAACGAAGCCACCATCGTCGAGAATCCGGCTATAATCAGAATTCCATTGAGAATGTGGACCACAACGGTGAATCCAATAGTTGACATGGCTTTGACGAGCGGACTTTCATCTGGAGTTAACTGAGCTGAAGGCACAAGCAACAGGATCAACGCAATTGAAATGACGTAGAGTGTACTCACCGATAATAGCATCACTCGACCTGATTTCACTGCATCTTTTGGTTCTTTCAGGTTAGCAGCCATCAAACCCATAACCTCGATCCCGGCAAAAGCAAAAAATGCATAGATGAAACCGGTCCATACCCCTTTACCTCCATGCGGGAACCATTCATTCTTCAATTGCTCTGGTGTCACTTTTACAGGTAACCAACCCAGACAAGCCGCTCCTGCTATAGCTATAAATGCAACCGTTGCAGCAAGTTTGATTACAGCAAGAATATTCTCCGTTTTGGTTAATCCCTTCGCTCCCAGTGCAGCAATGAACAGACCTATAGCGGCATAGATCGCGACAAATGCCCAAAGCGGAAACTTGGGAAACCAGAATTGAGAGAACAGCCCAAGTGCCGTTAATGAGCTGCCCATGATGAGCATTTCAGAGAACCAGTACATCCATCCACTACCAAAACCAGCCCAAGGTCCGAATGCTTCGCCCGCGTACGTTCGAAAAGCGCCTTCCTTAGGATCATCTGCGGTCATCTGTGCCAGCGCACCAAATACAAAGTAAGTACCTGCTGCCGCCAGCACCAACAATATAAGTACGGATATGCCGGCCCAATGGATCGCCAGACTGGTCCCTAGAAAAAATCCCGTTCCCAGTGTGCAACCCGCGCCAAACAAAGACAGGCTGACCCAACTTAGTTTTTCGTCGTCGTTTTTACGGTGTTGCTGACTTTTCATGAAGCTCCTCCTTCTGCCTTATCCCCTTACGATTTACAGGTCATGGAGGTTTTATGTCTGTATTGCCAAAAGAATTGTTATTGGTTTACATAATAATTAATATGTTAATATTATTCTGATAATGAATTTAAGCTGTATGCTTTTACGCATCATTCATAAAGATATATTCCCAATCCTATTTAAAATCCGCAAAAAAAGTATTGACTTCAATTGCTTAAAATGGTTTTCCTTTTAAACTTGGTGGTGCGTCAATGTGACTATATGAGAGATGGTAACTAGGGTGAGAAAATGATCTTTCTATTGTGAATTTTTCATATGTTGAAATATTATAAAATAAGTCGTTATTTCTTTTAAATTGAACGTAGAATGCCTCTTTTTCGTATTTTCTCAATAGCTTTATCTTTTTTTATAAATTTAATTGTTTTAAATAAAGGCTATTTCCTGGGATTTTTCCTCTTTCATCCTTTGTCACCCGTTTTGAACTAAGCTGACGTATAGACATTATCCCCTAAAATTTTTCGTAGCCCCTGATCCGAAAGTTATTGTGAATTTTTCATATGTTGAAAATATTTTATGTTGGTCATAAAAAAGCCGCCATATGGCGGCTTCGCTAATATTTCTGTTTTAAGTCCGGCCAGTCCAATCTGCTCCGGCGATTTCTTTCCATCGTGCTCTAATTTCATCATACAATTCCTGTGGGAGTTGCCCTTTAGCCACAAGATCAGCATTTTGCTGCCAGCGATTGGGCTTGGCTGTTCCTACAATAGCTGTGTCTACCCCTTCGGTACTTAGCGTAAAACGCAGTGCTGTTTCCACCGCTGCCTGGGCATCTTCACCCAGAAAACCATAGTTCAGTTCACTTAAGCGCTTCCAGTATATAAATGGATAAGCCTCTTCTGAAAGTGTATCATACGTCCAGGCCGCATTGGCAATTGGTCTTTTGGCGATGACACCCATGTTTCTTTTTCTTGCCTCAGGCAACGTAAGATCAATTGCTTCCTGATCTGCGATATTTAATGAAGTCTCCAGGCTGTCAAATACTCCGGTCTGAATCGCATATAGCGCATCTGTTGTATCCCCACTGTATCCGATAAACCTGGTCCTACCTGATTCCTTGGCACGCTGTAGCACTTCGATCACTGCTCCTTGTCGGAGTACTTCTTCGGAGCAGCTATGCAAATGGATAACATCCACATAGTCCGTTTTCAGCCTTTTCAGACTGCGGTCAATCGTTTGCTCCAGTACTTTGGCATCCCAATCCGGGCCTTCGATCCCGGCAGCATGTCCACATTTGGTGAACAAATAGTAGTCATCACGCCGATGTGACAACACCTCGCCGATTAATTCCTCGCTGTCACCGTAACATTCAGCCGTGTCTATCACGTTTAATCCAGCATCCAGGGCACTATTCAGCAATGTTGCTACATCCGTTTTGGATACATTTTTTCCTATTTCCGCTCCGCCAAATCCAAGTGTACTTACGTTCATGCCAGTATTACCGTACTTGCGCGTTTCCATGGTTATCTTCCTCCAAGTTCAGTGAATTGGGTACAGATAAATAGAAATACAGATTAACTTCAACTTCCCTTATGTTATTACCCATGATTTGGTTATGCCACCCACTTTTCCAAACTGCAACCAACTTCATTTATTTAAAAGCCATAAATGGACATTCCACCGTCAACCAATAACGTCTGACCCGTTATGTATCCCGCTGCATCTGATGCCAGGAATACAACCGGCCCTACCACTTCTTCCAGTTCTCCCACTCGCTGTAACGGTGTACGGCTTACAATTTCCTGCAAATAATGGGGATCATCCAGCAACTTTTCAGTCAAAGGTGTTCGGAAATACCATGGCCCTACTGAATTGACACGGATTCCATACTTGCCCCATTCCAGTGCGAGAACTTTGGTCATATGAATTAATGCAGCTTTGGTCGCACCATATACAACCCCTGTCCGCAAAGCCGTATGCCCACCTACCGAAGAGATGTTAATGATCTTCCCAGTCCCACGTTCTTTCATATGCTGTCCCGCTAATTGCGAAGCGAAGAAAGCCGATTTTAAGTTTGTCTGCATGATGGTCTCCCACTGCTCGTCTGTTACTTCAAGTGCTGGTGTCCGTATGTTCATACCTGCGTTATTCACCAGAATGTCCAGGCTACCCATCTCCGAGATCGCCTCTTGAAACGTCTCTTCCATTTGTTCTTTTGATGTCACATCCGCAGTCAGAGCGAGCGCTTTACGCCCTGTCTGTTCATAGATGTAGGCTGCTGTCTCCTCAATTTCTTTCATCGTTCGGGATACAAGTATAACGTCACTGCCTGACTGGGCAAGTCCAATCGCAATTGCTTTTCCGATCCCTCTCCCTGCACCTGTCACCAGTGCTGTCTGTCCATCGAGATGGAATGTGGGTACGTTCATGTCACTCACTCCTTCATCAGATTCTTTATTTCAGCATTCAAGCAGAATGCTTTATATGTAGGTAAACCCCGATGGGAATCAGGTTACAAAATACTGGCTTGGATTGCCCAGTTCCGGATGGAACTTTTCTCGAAAGCGGCCTCCGGTATAATCCCCTATAATTTTTCGCCAGAACGCCTGGGCAATGACATTGTTACGAACCTGGGTCACTTTCCATCTTCCTGGAAAACGTTTGAACAGTTCATAGGCTGCCCGAGTACCCACTCCACTGCGCCGATATTTTTGCATCACAAAAAACTCAGTCAAATAGTAGTCATTATCCTTACTACCAGGCTCCAATTTCTCCACCAGAGCAAACCCTGCAGGTGCCCCATCACTTGTAATCAAAAAAGGAAACTTGCGGTCCTTTTCTGCCCAGAATGCCTCCAGACCGGGATATTCCGGAAAAATGCCGTTACTGTCCACATCAATATTCAGGTATTTGGTAAAATCATATAAATAAAATTGCATTAAATGCCGAATCACCTGACTGCGTTCCCGGGGAACCAGTTCTATTTTCATATTCATCCGGTTCACCTCCTCTGCTTTACGTATACTAATTACTTTAAAGGTTTACGCGCCGAAGGGCAAGGAAGCATACCCTACTTACTGCATGCTTTGGTGAACAAGCTGTGAGCATGTAAATTATGGTACACTAGAGCATAGAATACTATTAAATTGAATATTCATTTTATATGTTTTTCACATGGAGGTGTCGAACTTGACCAACGTGCAAAAAGAGATTGATCGACGCAAGCTGGATGACAAACTACCTTCCATGCCTTGGTTCGTTCAGCAATTCATGGACTACAAGCTGCCTGACCTGTCCCCCTCTACCCTACTCGAATATCTGAGAGATTACGAAGCTTTCTTCGGATGGTTGCGAGCAGAAGGGCTGTCCGAGGCAAGCTCTAATAAAGAAGTTACCTTGACTGAACTGGAAGTCCTTCGCATGGATTCGGTTACCGCCTATCGGTTATTTCTTACAACCAAACGGGAAGGAACCAATTCCAGAATTACCGTATCTCGCAAGCTCTCTTCCCTTCGCTCCCTTTTTCATTACCTGAGCCAGATTGCGGAAGATGAAGACTTTTATCCTTTGCTGAAGCGGAACATTATGGCCAAAATCGAGATCAAGCGTACCCATAAACCCAAGGACACCGCTGCCAAACTCAAAGGTAAAATTCTGGAGGAAGAGGAACTGCTGGAATTCATCGGCTATATTCTTGAAGGTTACGCTGTCGATATGGAGAAGAATAAGCAGGCCCTATACTCCCATGAAATCAACAAAGAACGGGACGCCTGTATTGCCAGCCTGATTCTGAATTCCGGCTTACGGGTGTCGGAAGTTGTGAACCTGAACGTCGATGATCTCGATCTGAACAACAAACTCCTGTATGTTTATCGCAAAGGTAACAATGATGAGACGTACAAAACTCCCGTTTATTTCAGGGAACAGGCCAAGGACGAACTCGCAACTTATATGAACCTGCGGCAATCACGTTACCGTACACCCAAGCGGGAGAAAGGTCTGTTCATTGCTTTGCGTAACGGAGATTCAGAAGGCAGTCGAATGACCAAAAGAGCGATCCAGGCCATGATTATGAAATATGCCAAGCGCTTTGGTAAACCCTACTTGACCGTGCACAAATTACGCCATTCATTCGCAACCGACTATTATTTGCAAAATGATATTTACAAAACAAAAGAGCAGCTTGGACACGCTTCTACGGAAACAACCGAGATCTATGCTCACCTTACCGACAAAACGATGTCCGAAGCCATTGAACGTCGTACCGACGAAGGGATGTAACATCCCGAACATAATAAAAGCAGCAAACCGCATCAAGGATTTCGATCCGAGAAAGGTCTGCTGCTTTTTTGTTTTTTTTGCATCATTCAAGGAGAAGAGCATAAGTAGAAATAATTATAGTTTACATAATAAATATTACGTTGTATTAAAAAGAATCAATCACGCTCTCTGTAAATTCAATCATATCCAGCGATCATAATATCCTACTTTTTTAACGTTTCTACGATTAGACTTCACCATTCTGCCTTCACTTGCTTTCAACCATCGCTAACAACGCTTTGGCTATATCCTCCGTTTCATGAACCGAGTACCATGTTATCTCTCTGCTTACGGCGCTCCGCTCTATAAACTGCTCTGAAGGTAGCCATGAGATTATACCCACTACCCCTTCAAGCTGATCAACCAAGGTCAGATCTTTCTCTTCTCGAACCATCACAAATTTGGGATAAGAAACATTCTTGAATCCTTCAACAACAATCCAATCATAATCCGATAGATAGCTCAGCATATCCTCCAGCTTGGTTGCCTGTCGCTCCATAATCGCAGTACGTTTCTCTGACATGATAACCACCGCCGAAGCCCCAGACTCTCCAAATCGATAAGAATCCGTTCCTTCTTGATCCATCTCAAAATGGTCATGACCATCATGCTTAATTGCTGCTACTTTAAGTCCCATAGAAGAAAAGTGCCCGATCAGCGCGGCTGTCAGGGTTGTCTTGCCTGTGTTTTTGTATCCAACAATCTGTATGATATGTGGCTTTGTATCACTCATTGTAGTCATCTACCACTACCTCACATGACCTGAGGGCAGTTTGAGAATACGTACCTGCTCACCCGCAGGAATGCCTTTTTTCTCAGGTGGAACAACAATCAGGCAATCACTGTCCTTAATGGTGATCATCACGCTGGATTCATCTACACGGGCGGCAGCCGGTATCGCGTACACCATGCCGTTGCGGATCTCTGTGCGTCCACGTACGAAACGTGTAAAATTATTAACTTTGGTGTACTCTTCTTCCAAGATCGCAGTCCATTCTTCCATATAAGGATGAGCATCCGCCTGCATGGAACGAATGGTTGGACGAACAAACAGACCAAAACCTACAAAACAAGCCCCCGGGTTACCCGAAAGTGCAAAAAGCAATTTATCTTTATATATAGCAGCTGTGGTCACACTGCCTGGTCGCATCGTCACTTTGTTAAACAACATCTCCACATGTTCTTCAAGCACAAGTTCGCCCATAATATCATAATCCCCGACGGATACTCCGCCTGTGGTCACCACGATATCATTATCTTGAATGGCTTCTTCCAGTTTGGCCCTTGCCGTATTCACATCGTCTGCAATAGAACCGTACATCACAGGCTCTCCACCTGCCTCTACAACCAGAGAGCGCAACATGTAACTGTTGCTATTCCGAATCCGACCTGGTTGTAATGGCTCATCTACATCAAGCAATTCCGTGCCGGTTGCGAATATCGCCACCTTTGGACGTTTAAATACAGGAACTTCTGCTATGCCAAAAGTAGCTAACACGGACTGCTCTCCTGCCCTGATGATCGTTCCTGCTTCGAGCAGTTGCTGTCCCTCTTGGACTTCCAGTCCGATTGGGGTGATATTAGCACCCGACAATATGTGCCGTTTCAATGCAATCCACTGTTCTCCATTCTCTACCTTGCTCTCGGTCATCTCCATCATAACTACCGCATCCGCACCTTCCGGAACCTGTGCACCCGTCATGATGCGAGCCGTCGTACCTGAAACAATGGTGTGATCCGAGGTGTAGCCGCAAGGGATTTCATCAATGACTCGAAACCAAACTTGATGATCACTCGATGCATTTATGGTATCTGTACTTATAATAGCGAATCCATCCATACCCGATCTCCGGAAGAATGGATACGGATGGGGTGCCTGAATCGTCTCTGCAAGTGTGCGGCCATGAGCAGATTCAAGGTGAACTTTCTCTATGGAGCCTACAGTAACTCTTGCAGCTATTTTGGCTTGGGCATCCGGTACCTGTACAGCTGTACGATTGAATTTGGCAGTTGTCATATCATGTGAATGTGAGTTCATTTTCAAAAGTATTCTTACCTCCTAAAGACTATCATCCTTTAAGAAAGTGTAGCCCGAATACAGTAAGATAACAAGTACATCACTTATTGATCCTGTGACAAATCTTATTTCTTACAGGTGTAACATTCCTTGACCTATGTTCAACATGAAAGGCATCTTGTCTGCCCATAATATAAGTGACAAAGGGAGGCGATGATCATGAGTAATCGATGTGAATTATGCGAAAGAGAACCTGTGAATACGACCATTCATCATCTTACACCCAAAGAAATGGGCGGAACATTTCTGCCAACGGCCAACCTGTGCATCCCCTGTCACAAACAGATTCATTCGCTATACACCAATCGCGACATTGTAACCCTTGGTCTCACTGATCTGCAATCCTTGAGACAGGATGAACGAATGATTCCATTTATCCGCTGGATTCGCAAACAACCTGCTACAACGATTCCCCGCGTACGCAAGTCCAATCATGTTCGCAAATCGTAAACCAAAAAGAACAGTTCCAAGGTAAATGCGCGGATAGAGATAAATCCGTCATACCTTTTCCTGTTCTTTTTGGATTGAACTATATGTTGGGCAGCCAAGCTTATAATTAAATCATTATCTTCGCCTCTTGATTCGGCCGCCGCCCACTCTGGTTTTTGGTTTTTTGTAGGATTTCTTAGGTGAATCAAACAGCCCACCACTGCTCTTGTTGCGATCAATGGTTCCCTTACTCTGATCCTTGTTGCGGTTGAATAATCCTCCGCCAGATCCCACGCTTGAATCTTTATCGCTTCCGCGCCTTGTAATCGTACCTTTCCGATCAACAGTAATAGGTGGAGCAAGCTTCTTGTCATTACTTGTTGGTGCACGATAAGATCCTGCACTCGGTTTATACGTATCTTTATTGGTATATCCTCGATAGTTGCCATAACCTCGCCCGCCAAAAGAATCGAACAGATTACCAATTAATGTAGCGGTGAGGTAACCTTGTAAAAAAGATGAATCGTAGTTCTGCCGAACATATTCCTTGGAGTCCACCTCAACCAAGGTATCCTCCGGCTTGTTCGGGTCTTGTTGCAGGTGATAATACTCGTCCTGATACACGAGGAACATACGCTCTGTGTTCTCCGCCGATATCTGATCCGGTTGCCTTTGGTCAGACAATTCCTGAGCCACTTCCGGAACGGTACGGTCCGAAGCACGGTACACATAGGACGTTGAGTTACCACTGCCGTTAACCGATTCAAGCGGATATGTGTCCTGAACAGAAGGTGCTGCTCCGCACGCGGACAACAGAGACATCACAAGGCTGAGGACCAGCATTAATTTTAATCCATGTGCCAAGCGTTTTTTCATTGGAACCTCTCCTAGCTCGAACGAATCACTTTGATATCCGCAGGAAGAATGGACTCACCCTCATACAGTGTAAATCTTCTGTCTTGCCACTCCACGCGAAGAAGCATATTATCATCCGACTGATACTGCCATACCAATTGTTCTCCAGCCTGGCCATATGGAGTTCTACCTGCCGTTGATACCATGCCTCCATACTCTTCCTCCAGATGATATGCGCGTCCATCCAGGTCCAGCAATGTGGGCACCTCATCATGTGCATCAAGCCTGCCATCAATTGGTGTATATAGGGCGTAACGTGTGAGTTCCCGTTCTTCGATATGCAAATATCGAAATGCGGTACCATCCTGCAGCGTGAGCACAACTGCATTTCGAGCACGATTTTGTACCCGACCAACGACTTCATAAGTGACCAGAGAAACCTCACAGATATCACCAGGTGCAAGCTGAAGCATCGTTTTCTCTGCCTGCGGTGGTTCAGGTTTCGTTAGTATTCCTTTAATTCGTTTCCATACACTCATGAGAATTACTCCTGTTCCTTATCTTATAAACAAGCTGCAATAATCAGTGCGCCCACGATATGTAAAGCGCCAGAGAACAATCCGTACCCTGTCTTCCCTTGCTGAATTCCCGTATCCAGATCCAGATTGGCCCATTTGCGAATCATAAAGTGTACAACACTCTCCAGAATCAACAAAATGATAAAGGATACAACGGAGACCAGCAGTGCTTCTCCCAGGTGACCGGCCGTAGAAATGGACGTAGCGAGTACATATCCTTGTGCAAATAATTTCATAACCATACGTGTAGTAACGGCCATATTGCCAGCCTTAACTTCAGCAAAATCCTTATATTTCGTGAACAGTGAATCAACATACATCAGGACAAACAGCAAAACCGAACCAGATCCGGTCCAGACCAGCATCGCCAAAATGTTCAAATCCATTTACACAGCCCCCACATATCAACATGAACCGCATTTAAAAGCGAAGGAGAAATACTCTTCTCCTCCGCTGGTTAACCTTGCTGACAACCAAGGTATTAGTTCTTATTATCGTACTGTTTCATCAATGCTGCGAGTTCGTCTTCAACAGCCTGATCTTTACCCAACTTCTCGAACTCTTCATCCAAAGATTTTCCTTTGGAAGACATTTCGTTGCTTGCTTCTGCCTGTGCTTCCATCTGCATCATCTTCTCTTCCATACGCTTCATACCAGCACTTGCGGTATCAGAGCCAAACCCATTCAACGCTTTGTTGATTTCCGTTTGGGCTTTTGCTGCATTGTAACGCGCTACCAGTGTTTCGCGTTTGTTCTTCATTTGAGTCAGTTGCTTACGCATCTCGTCGAGCTTGCCACGCAGGTTATCTGCAGAAGCCTTGTTTTGGTCATAGCTGGTTTTGTACTCAGCCATCTTCTCTTCAGCAACCTTTTTCTCTTCCAGAGCACGTCGAGCCAAATCTAGATTCTGAGCACGTGCCGCCGTATGCGCCTGCTCTTCACGTTTCTTCACAAGAGCTTCCTGCTCTTCGAACAACTGCTTGAATTTCTTCTCAATGGCGATCTGTTGAGCTACTGCTTTCTCCGCATCTTCCAGATCCTCTTGCATGTCACGGATATATTGGTCCGTCATCTTGATTGGATCTTCCGCCTTGTCAATAATGGCGTTGATGTTAGACATGGTTAGATCACGCAAACGTTTGAAAATGGACATTATGTTATTCCTCCTAGTCGATATTACATCGTATATAAACATACATACGTAACAATCTACAACTCGTTTCAATTTTAGCAAATAAAATCAAAACATTCGATGGCTCTTATGTCAGGAAGATCGTTTATCTTTGTTCAGATGATCCTCCATCAACCTCTCTGCAGTCTGCACGATTTCGTCGATCTGCATCCGCGTGATGGAATCAAAATGGATACCCATGATCACCGTAACGGTTACTTTCAGTTGCAAGGCTGCCTTTCGGGCAAGCCGCTCACACAGCTCTTGTTCTTTATGCCCGGGAATATGTACCGTCGTCCCGCTTACGCGCTCATGATCCACATAGAACGTGGCTACGGCGCCAATATGCGCCTTTCCTCCGGTAACGAGAAAAACCTTATCTTCTCCTGCTTCAATCACCTGTAAACGTATGGATTTCAAATCAGATGTACTCATACCCATCCAC
This sequence comes from Paenibacillus sp. FSL R5-192, assembly GCF_000517845.1. Taxonomy (NCBI): domain Bacteria; kingdom Bacillati; phylum Bacillota; class Bacilli; order Caryophanales; family Paenibacillaceae; genus Paenibacillus; species Paenibacillus sp. FSL R5-192. The sequence goes on from NZ_ASPR01000049.1 coordinate 274,416, forward strand.
CTATCCTTTTCTATATGTTATATATGGAGGAATTATGGCTGTCATGAGCTAAATCCACAATGAAACTTCTCACACTGCGCATATTTTATGGAGCCCCCGGGTATACCAAGGAGAACGTCATTTTGAAAAAGGAGGCCGATATTATGCGCGTACGCCTCATTATGCTGATGGTTATCGTTATTTTTCTCGGGGGATCTCATGCTCCAGTTTCATCGCGGGATGTTTCAAGCCCGCCAGGTGAATCCGTATCAGGTTTGGATTCTGCGGAAGAAGAACAACTGACATTGGGACAATTACGTCAAAAATATGCCGATACGTTCAAAACCAATGGTCCTTCAACCAAGAAGGTTGCACTGACTTTTGATGATGTACCTGATCCACGGTTTACTCCACAAGTGCTGGATGTATTGAAGAAATACAATGTCAGAGCTACATTCTTCATCGTGGGTAGTCGTGCTGAGAAACATCCGGATCTAGTGAAACGCATCGTTAAGGAAGGGCATATGGTTGGTAATCACAGCTACAATCATCCTGAATTCAGTAAGCTGTCGATGAATGCCTTTCGCAAACAAATTTTACATACCGGGGATATTATTCAACGTTTGGCGGGATATACGCCCAAGATGATTCGGCCACCTTATGGAGACATTAATGAAGAACAGCTGAGATGGGCTGCCAAACAACATTATAGCATTGTGAACTGGAACGTAGACTCCCTGGACTGGAAAGGCCTTTCAAAGGAACAGGTGAAAGATAACATCCTCTCTGCCGTGAAACCTGGCTCCATCGTTCTGCAACATGCTGGAGGCGGTGTAGGGTCAAACCTGAACGGCACGATTGAGGCTTTGCCTGAAATTATTGAGGAACTACGTAATCGGGGATATGAACTGGTCACCTTGGACGAAATGCTGGGATTGCCCAAGGCCAAAGATTAGGATGACCGTGATAACAAATAATGAGAATATTAAAAGGGTGCTGTTCAATCGCGAATTAGCGACTGGCAGACACCCTGTTTGAATTCATTTTAAATGTTATTTTCTCTCTACTTCAGAATGTACAGCTCGATATCCTGAAAACCAAATGAGCTTACAGACTGTTTGCTACCCGGGATAAAGATATCAATCCGGTGACCCTTGATTGCACCGCCCACATCCCGCGCTGTGGCTACAAAAGCCTGTTTTGGCAATCCTGGATGGCTGTGACCAGTTACCAGTACTTTGGTTCCAAGTGGAATTACACTTGGATCAACTGCAATCGTACCCAGTTCAAGGTCATTTCCGAAATAATCGACTGCACCCCAGCCTCCATTTTCAGACGGATCTGCAGAGTATGCCGTTGCTTTTACGTTCACAGCTTTGCTGTAATCGAATGTTTTACCCCAGGCTTGAACAACTTTATTATCTGCGTTGACGTCCAAGCTTGCTGTAGTAACAGTCTTCGCTTGGGTCTTGCTCTCCGTTGCCGCAGCGTCTGCTACATTGTTTGCCTTACCGGGAATCGTAATTTTCAAACCACCATAAATGTTGTAAGCCGAAATGTCGTTGTTTGCTTTAATTAACGTGTTGAGTGCTACTCCATATTGTTTTGATAAGGTGTAGAAGGTATCCCCTTCTTTGGCCACATGAACTGAATCGGCGTGAGCCGGAACGGCTTGAATGAGCATTGCTGTTGTCATTAATGCTACTGCTGTTTTGGCTATACGTTTCTTGTTAATCATGGTCTTCCTCCCTCATTGTGCCTGCGAAGTTAGTTGTCGGATTCGGATGAGGAGCCCACCCTATAGGTTCTTCGTTACATTTGAAACGTTATGTACCCAATTCACCCCAAGCAGTGTGCTGTAGATCTTCCCCCTGCACAATCTGCATCGTTACATCCCCCGCACTCCCTGTCCGGAAGTTTCGGCAGAGTTCAATATATCACAATTTTGTAACCTGAACTTGTAGTAATTCTTACCAAATGGTTTTTAGCATGTAAGCATTTGTAAGAATACTGGTTAATTCAGAAAGTTTGGTTGACCCGATTCCTTTACATTTGGTAACAGAATAGTTACTTTTCCGAATCCATACGTCATTATTATCCATAAAAAATAGCGTTACCGACTCGAAGTCAGTAACGCTATTTGATCACATCGTTTAGAGTACTTTCGCAAGAAAATCACGTGTACGTGAATTTTTGGGTGCTCCAAACACCTCATCAGGTGTTCCCTCTTCCACAATAACCCCGCCATCCATGAACAAGATGCGGTCTCCCACTTCACGTGCGAAACCCATCTCATGGGTTACGATGACCATCGTCATTCCGCCTTCTGCAAGACGTTTCATGACATCCAGCACTTCGCCGACCATCTCAGGATCCAGTGCCGACGTAGGCTCGTCAAACAGCATCACATGCGGCTGCATGGCCAATGCTCTAGCAATGGCGATCCGCTGCTTCTGTCCACCAGACAGCTGATTCGGGAATGTATCTTTTTTATCGTACAAGCCCACGGTGTTAAGCAGATCAGCAGCAATTTTTTCCGCTTCCTGAGTGGATTGTTTCTTCACTTTAATTGGAGCAATCGTAATGTTTTGCTCTACCGTTTTGTGTGGGAACAGGTTGAAGTGCTGGAACACCATGCCCATTTTCTCACGAGTTGCGTTAATGTTATGCTTGGGGTCCGTGATTGACACGCCTTCAAAATCAATCTCTCCTGAGGTAGGCTGTTCCAGCAGATTCAGACAACGCAAGAACGTACTTTTACCTGAACCAGAAGGACCGATGACCACGACAACCTCACCTTTGCCAATCGTCACGTTTATGCCCTTAAGCACATCGTTATTTCCATAAGATTTGTGTAATTGTCTAACGTCTATCACTTGCACTCAACTTCCTTTCCAGTCGTCCCAGCAGCTTGGACAAAATGAACGTCATTACAAAGTAGATGGCTGCTGCAATCAAAAATGGACTCAAGCCTTGGTACGTAATGTTCTTGACTACACTTGCCTGATACATAATGTCCACCATACCGATAACGGAGATAATGGAGGATTCTTTGATGATAGTTATGAATTCATTACCGATCGCTGGTAATACAGCTTTGAAGGCTTGTGGCAATATGATATAACGCATCGCGGCGCCTCTTCCCATACCTAATGAACGCGCTGCCTCCAACTGACCACGATCCACACCTTGGATACCTGCACGGAAAATCTCCGCCAGATAGGCACCACTATTGATTGAAAGTGTAATGATACCTGCCTGAAGTGCAGTGAAGTTAATGCCAAAGCTCAGGGAAAAACCATAGTAAATAATCATCAACTGTACCAACATCGGTGTGCCACGGATCACTTCAACGTAAGCCGTACCGATCCAGCGCAAGATTGCAGCGTCATGCAAACGGAACAAACAGATGATCAATCCAATAATTACCCCGAAGATAACCCCAAGTGCAGACAACAGAAGTGTGTATCCTACACCTGTAGCATAGAAACTTTTGTACTCCCAGAATACTTGGAAAATATTTTGTGATTTGTTCGCTTTATCCGCCATCAAGAGGCTGGCGTCCGTCACCATCTGATTGATTTTATCTTCGCTTTTCAGTCGCTCCAGTGTTCCATTTACTGCAGCTAGCAGCTCGGTATTACCTTTACGAATCCCGATTGCCGCTTCTGCTTGCTCTTCGTCCGGAACAGCAGCAGCAAGTCCAATGATATCGTCCAGATAACCTACAGCAACGGTATCTTCAACGATTGCCGCGTCAATGCGTTTTGTTTGCAGTTGAAGCACGATATCCGAGATTTTATCCAGCGCAGTAAGCTTCGCTCCTGGAATACTCTGTCCGATCGTTTCCTGAATGGAGCCTTTCTGAACGCCAATCTTCGCATTTTCAAGTTCTGCCATGGTTGGATATTTGTCTTTATCCACATTGCGAACCATAATCACTTGTTTTGACTTATAATAGGTGTCGGAAAAATCGATACTTTTCTTCCGCTCATCCGTCGGCGTCATACCTGAAATCACCAGATCAACACGCCCGCTCTGCAATGAAGGCAGAAGACCGTCGAAGCCCATATCCTCAATCACAAGCTCAGCGCCAAGATCTTTGGCAATCTCTTTGGCGATCTCAATATCGAAGCCGACGATTTCATCTTTGCCATTAATCACTTTATGGAATTCATATGGTGCAAAATCGGCACTTGTACCGAGCACCAGCTTTTTACTGCTTGAATTATCTGTAGTTCCACTAGCAAGTGCCACAGGAACGGCAGTCGTCAGCAGAATAACAAAGGTCAACAGCATCATGGTGTAACGACTTATTAATTTCAACCTTTTTCTCTCCCCTTACAATACTTTGTATGCTTCTCATGTTGATGACTGAGTCATTATAAAGTACAATGCATGATTATGCAATGCATTTTGACAATACAAATCTTGACTTGTTTCTGAAAAAAATAAAGCAAACATGATATAATCAATGAATTATTTTCATTTTTGCATAAGGAGTTTACTAATGACAGCTAACAAATCACAAATTCTAACGGTTATTGATCAATATGCTTCCCGTTTTAAAACCATTTCATCATATATCGGTGCCAACCCCGAACTGGGAAATGAAGAGTATCTCGCTTCTGCCCGTTTGAAAGAAGAACTGCTCTTCCACGGTTTCACTGTAGAGGCTCCAATCCTTGGTCTGGAGACAGCCTTTATCGGAACCTATTCAGCCGCCAAACCAGGCCCTACCATTGCTTTATTGTGCGAATATGACGCCTTGCCGGAGATCGGTCACGCTTGTGGTCACCATCTGATCTGTATGATGAGTCTTGGGGCCGCTGTTGGGCTAAAATCTATTCTGGATGAAGTAGGTGGAACCATTAAAGTGTTTGGTACCCCCGCTGAAGAGACACGTGGTGCCAAAGTTCCGATGGCTGAAGCAGGTTTGTTCGATGACTGTGATGTCGCTCTCATGGCGCATCCATATTATGCCTACGAAAAGTCAGGCAGCTCACTGGCTATTGATGCAGTGCAATTTGAATTCCATGGCCGATCTTCACATGCCGCTGCAAGTCCGCACGAAGGTATTAATGCACTTGATGCTGTCATTCAAACGTTCAACGGAATCAATGCATTTCGGCAACAAGTTAAAAGCAGCGTTCGGATTCATGGTGTGATCAACAACGGAGGTCAGGCAGCAAACATCATTCCTGACTATGCTTCTGCGCAATTTTATGTACGGGCAGCAACTCGCAAAGAACTGAATATCCTCACAGAACGTGTGATTCAGATCGCTGAAGGTTCTGCTCTCCAGACAGGATGCAAGCTGGTGACATCCAACTATGAAACGTCCTATGACGAGATGGTTACCAATGAAGCATTCTCAGCTGCGTTTAGTCAAAATCTGATGGAACTTGGGATCCCGCAAGAAGAGATTGTGAGTGGTAATGATCACGGCTCTATGGACATCGGTAATGTTTCCCTGAAATGTCCTGCAATTCATCCCTACATTCGTGTTGTAGACGAGGTGCATACACTGCACTCCATAGCCTTCCGTGACCTTGCACTTCAGGAGCGTGCGCTGGATGGCATGATTCTGGGAGCCAAGGCACTTGCAACAACAGCCTATGACGTACTGAGCCAGCCAGAGCTGCTTCAAACCATCCGCACGGAGTTCGAGCAAGCTATTCGCTAAAATTCACTTTCAACATGTTATATAGGGGTGCCCTGAACAATCTTGAATTCCAAGCTGTTCAGGGCACCCTTTTTTCTAAATTAGCTGTAAGTATATTCAGCACAAAGCTGGAAATGCTGTGAAAGAAACCTTTGAAAACGATGAAAATAATACATTTTATTACAGTAAATGTGATTCGTTTGCTGGCTAACTTGGTTAATTATAACTATAACTTATCCTATATTCAGGAGGTGCTGTCATGCTGCTCGAAGCCATGTATCATGTTCCTCGTGACAAGTGGGCTTATGCCTATAATTCGTCTACCATACATCTGCGCGTACGAACCAAACGTAATGATGTGCAATACGTGACTGCACTGACCGGAGATAAGTACGATTGGAATGGAACATACAAGGAAATTCAATTGGAGAAGGCTGCTTCGGATAACATGTTTGATTATTGGGAGGCGGCCGTCAAGCCACAATTCAAACGTCTCACTTATATATTTCGGATAACTGCCGGTTCAGAAGATGTTTTTCTTGCGGATAACGGAATTCATTATGAGACCCCCTATCCAACTGGAGGATATTATGAATTCTCGTATATACATGAAATTGATGTGTTTAAGGTGCCCGAGTGGGCCAAAGAAGCCGTCTTTTATCAGATCATGACGGAACGGTTTGCTAATGGAGATCCTAAGCTGAATCCAAAAGAAACGCATGACTGGGGTGGCAAACCTGAGTTAGACAATTATTTTGGTGGAGATCTGCAAGGTGTGCTGGATCATCTGTATGACTTAACTGAACTTGGCGTGAACGCCATTTACTTTACCCCGTTATTCCAGGCCAATTCCTACCACAAATACGACACGATTGATTATAAAAAAGTCGACCCTCATTTCGGTGATAATGCCCTGCTTAAACAGTTGACAGAAGAATGTCATCGCCTGGGTATACGTGTCATGCTTGACGCGGTGTTTAACCATTGCAGCGAAGACTTCCCTCCTTTTCAAGACGTTCTCCAGAATGGAAAAAACTCCAAGTATGCCGATTGGTTCCACATCAATGAATATCCGGTTCAGATCAAGGATGGTATACCAACCTACGATACATTTGGGTTCTATGGCAACATGCCCAAGTTCAATACAGCCAACCCTGAGGTTAAGTCATATCTACTTGATGTAGCTGAGTACTGGATCAAGGAAATTAAGCTGGATGGGTGGCGACTGGATGTAGCGAATGAAGTGGACAACCATTTCTGGCGTGATTTGCGCAAGATTGTTAAGGCAGCGAACCCTGAAGCCTATATTGTTGGTGAAGTATGGAGCGACTCCTTGACCTGGCTTATGGGAGATCAATTTGATTCCGTCATGAATTATCCATTTGCCGACAAAGTGCTTCAGTTCTTCTGTGGTTCAATGGATGGTTATAACTTTGCCAACGAGATGGGTTCACTGATTATGCGCTATCCGCAACAAACCAACGAAGTGATCTTTAATATGCTGTGCAGCCACGATACCCCACGACTGCTCACCCGGTTAGGAGAAGACAAACGACGATTAAAATTGTCGGTAGTATTTCTTTTCACCTATATCGGTACACCTTGTATCTTCTACGGCGACGAAGTTGGGATTAGTGGTGATGCTGACCCGGATTGTCGAAAATGTATGGAATGGGACCCGGACAAGCAAGACAGAGAATTGTATGATTTCTATCGTCTGATGATCGATCTACGCAAAAGCAATGAAGCCCTGCGCAAAGGACGCTTCCGATTCCTCAAGGCGGATCACAATGATCCCTGTATCGTGTACGAGCGTGTGGATGACAACCTTCACTTTACCGTATGGATGAACAATACACCTCAAGATCGAACGCTTTCTCATCCCATGGAAACAAAAGACTGGAAAGATGCATTAACTGAAGAGCCTGTGTTTCCAGCCGATGGAATGATGAACATTAAGCTTGACCCCTATGGGTATCGCATTTTGTACAGACAGCTTGATCCGGCAACTATCCAACACAACTGAGGTTTAAATTCTAAACAGTCATATAAAAGAAAAGAAAAACACTTCCACCGTCTCAGATGATACTTCATTCTGAACTTTGGAAGTGTTTTTTTGGATGAGAAAAAGCCACAGCATCATGTGCTGTGACTCATTCAAGACTACATCAATTTACAGGGTCAAGTGTGATCCGACGATAAATATCCATATATTCTTCAGCTGAGACATTCCAGCTGTATTCTCCGCCCATTGCATTTTTCACAATTTTCTTCCAGTGTTCTGGCTGTTTGTAGATCTCCTCAGCACGCCGAATGGTACTCATCATGTCATGAGCGTTAAAGCTTGTGAATGAGAAACCATTCCCTTCTCCAGTAAACTCATTGTATGCCTGCACAGTGTCGTTCAGACCGCCTGTTTCCCTTACGAGAGGCACACTACCATATCGCAGAGCCAGCAGCTGACTAATACCACATGGTTCGAACCTTGATGGCATCAGGAAGATATCACTGCCTGCATAGAAACGGCGGGATAACCCATCGTTAAACGTGATCTGGGCAGACATTTTGAGCGGATAACGATTAGCGGCTTCACGGAACCAGTGTTCATACATAGGCTCTCCTGTTCCCAGTACCGCGAATTGAATGTCATCATAGTACAGCAATTCATCCAGGATACGGCACACAAGATCAAGCCCCTTAGAGTCCACGAGCCTTGTCACCATCACCATGAGTGGTACATCAGGACGAACAGGAAGTCCAAGTTCCTTTTGCAGCTCAATTTTGTTCTCCGTTTTCTTGGACAGACTTGTTCTGTATTTCACTGGAATTTTGGTGTCCGTTGCCGGGTTGTAACTCTTGGTATCAATCCCGTTTACAATCCCGCTGAAACGATCTCCAAGTGAACTGAGCAGTCCGTCCAGGCCATATCCATAATAAGACGTTTGCACTTCCTGTGCGTAAGTTGGACTAACGGTTGTTACATGGTCAGCGTAGACAATTCCAGCCTTCAGGAAGTTGACATTACCGTAATACTCGGCTCCATCCACGGTGAAATATCGATCGTCCAGCTCAAGGATATCACTGAATAACTGATGCGGGAATACCCCTTGATACAACAAGTTATGTATGGTGAATACCGTACGAATATCACTGTAGAATGGATCGTGTCTGTAGTGTGCTTCAAGCACCAAAGGAATCATTCCTGCATGCCAGTCATGACTGTGCAGCACGTCAGGCTTGAACTCAATCTGTGGCAACACTTCGAGAACTGCACGGTTGAAGAAGGCGAAACGCTCGCCATCATCCATATAACCGTACACTCCATCACGCCCAAAATAATACTCATTATCCACAAAATAGACTGGAATCCCATCATGAACCAGCATTTCTATTCCACAATAGGGCCTGCGCCAGCCAAGAGGCACATCCGTTGTAATTACGGGCTGTAACGCGTCTTTATACTCATCGGGAATCCCCTTGTACTTAGGCATAATCACCCGCACATCTGCCCCGCTCTTCTTCAAAGCAAACGGGAGAGCACCGATTACGTCAGCAAGGCCTCCTGTTTTGATAAATGGATGTACTTCAGCAGCAGCAAATAGAATATTCATGCCTTTGTCCTCCTCTTCGGTTTGAGCGTGTTGCTTTCATTTTTATTCTTCGTTTTTGAACTGACGGAAGTTATACTCGCAGGTGATTCATCCGTTTTCCGACGTGTGTTCTTTTTTAGAATCACGATGCTAAGCGGAGGTAATACCAATTCGAGACTATGCGGATGCCCATGAAAAGGAATCTTTTCGGTAGGCAGTTGCATATCATTAGTAATGCCTGAACCGCCGTAAACGGAATGGTCACTGTTCAGAACTTCGGTATACATACCGGGACGCATGACACCAATCCGGTAACGCTCCCGCTTGACCGGCTGAAAGTTAATGAGCACAAGGAGTGTATCCGCAGGTTTTTTTCCTTTGCGTACGTATGAAATGACACTCTGGTCCTGATCATCCGGAGTGATCCATTCATAACCGTCTAGGGAATGATCAAGCTCCCACAAAGCTTTTTCACTCAAGTACAGGTTAGACAGCTCACGCTCAAACTTATGCAAATTGCGGTGACTGTCATAATCCAGTAAGAACCAATCCAGTTGATCCTCATCTTTCCATTCAATGAACTGGCCAAAGTCTCCACCCATAAACAACAGCTTTTTCCCTGGGAAAGTCATAAAATAGCCCAGAAAAGCACGCATGCCGGCAAATTTCTGCTCATAAGTTCCTGGCATCTTGTCGAGGAGCGACTTTTTGCCATGAACAACCTCGTCATGTGACAGAGGTAGCACATAATTTTCAGCAAAGGAGTATACGACCGGGAAAGTCAGCAAATGATGTTTGGAAGGACGCTCATGAAAATCAGATTCCATGTAATCAAGCGTATCGTTCATCCAGCCCATGTTCCATTTGTAGTTGAAACCCAGACCACCTTCATCTACAGGTAAAGTCACCATTGGCCATGCACTGGATTCTTCAGCCATCATCAATGCATAAGGGAAATACTTGAACACCGTCTCATTCAGTTGCTGCAAAAAGGCTACAGCTTCCTTGTTCTCAAGACCACCTTCATCATTGGTACGATATTGTCCTGGCTGCTTCTCAAAATCAAGCCGTAGCATACTCGTAACCGCATCAACACGGAGTCCGTCAAAATGATACATCTCCATCCAATATAATGCATTGGAGATCAGAAATGAACGAATCTCAGGTTTCGAGTAGTCAAAGCTAAGTGTGCCCCAGCCCGGCTTCTCTGCTAACATCGGATCTGCATACTCATACAAAGGCGTACCATCAAACATACGCAACCCATGAGCGTCTTTGGCAAAATGTGCAGGTACCCAATCCAGCAATACGCCAATCCCTGCCTGATGTAGTGTATCCACTAGATACATCAGATCTTTTGGATGCCCATAACGACTGGTTGGCGCATAAAACCCTGTGTTTTGGTAGCCCCACGAAAGGTCATATGGATGCTCACTAAGGGGCATCATTTCAACATGTGTATATTTCATTTCTAATAAGTAAGGAACAAGCAAATCAGCCATCTCGCGATAACTATAGAGGCTTCCGTCTTCTTTGCGCTTCCAGGTTCCCATGTGCATTTCGTAAATATGTAGAGGTTTGTTATACATGGCACGTTGTTTGCGTCTCCAGGGTCCATCATTCCATTTGTACCCTTCGATTGAACTGGTGACAGAGGCTGTCTGAGGTCGAACCTCTGCTTGAAACGCATATGGGTCCGCTTTGAGCAATTCTGTTCCATCTTCCGTTAATATACGGAACTTGTATAAAGTTCCTTCGCTAATTTCCGGGAAAAAACGACTCCAAAATCCTGATTCGGGTATCTTATATAAAGGTTCCTTTTCGCCTTTCCATTCATTGCGGTCCATAGCCAGTCCTACTTCTACGGCGTTTGGTGCCCACACGGTAAAGCGATACCCCTGAAGGCCATCGCAAGTCTCAGGTTGCGCGCCCAACATTCGATAACTGTGATGAAGGTTACCTTCATGAAATAAATAAATATGCTCCGGCAATATGTCCGGGTGTGCTAACGGTTGAATGGCCAAGAGATCACCTTCTTCTCAAGAAAATAGATATAACAGTAACCATTACCCCAGTCTAGCCAAGTTGAAAAGAAAAATGCGGTGAATTAGAAAATGTTGTACATTTTCAGAATTTTTACAGTAACAATCGTTTCATCTGCTCTACTTTGCGTTAATGATGTACTACAATGCACAATATTTTGGGAGGGAAACGATTATGTTTAATAAAGATTGCATCGCTATGCTGTTGGCGGGAGGAGAAGGGAAGCGATTAGCCCCTTTAACCTCGAGTATCGCAAAACCCGCTGTACCGTTTGGCGGGCACTACCGGATCATCGATTTTCCTCTCAGTAACTGCGTAAACTCAGGGATCGATACTGTAGGAGTATTGACGCAGTACCAAGCGGAATCTTTACACGATCACATCGGTGGAGGAGAACCATGGGGACATGGCAACTCAAGTGAGGCAGGAATATCCTTGCTTCCATCTTATCATACAGGAAATGACGAATACTTGGGAACGGCGGATGCTATTTATAAAAATATCGACTATATTGATCAACAAAACCCCGAAAATGTTCTAATTTTGTCGGGTGACCATATTTATCATATGAATTATCGCGATATGTTGGAGGCTCATCAAGCCAATAATGCCGCTGCAACGATTTCAGTTATGGAAGTGCCATGGGATGAAGCACATCGCTTTGGGATTATGGCTGCCGATGCTGATTTGCGTGTAACCGAGTTTGCCGAGAAACCGGCTGAACCAAAAAGTAATCTGGCTTCAATGGGCATTTACATGTTCAAATGGGATTATCTGAAACGCCATCTGTTGGAAGATGCCGCTAATCCTGAATCCAGCCATGACTTCGGTAAAGATGTGATTCCTCAAATGTTGAACGAAAATAATCCCCTCTTTGTCTATAACTTTAATGGTTATTGGAAAGACGTAGGTACGGTTAAGAGCCTTTGGGATGCACATATGGATCTGTTACACAACGAGGAAGACTGGAGTCTGCAAAAAGAAAACTGGCCGATGTTTACTCGCGACTGGCGCTCCAAACCAAGTGCTTACAAAGCAAGACATACAAAGATCGAACATGTTACTTCCATGATTCACGACTCTTGTGCAATCGAAGGTCGTTCAGAACGTTCCGTCATCTTCTGCGGTGCAGAAGTGGGTAAAGGCTCTGAGGTTAAAGACAGTGTTGTTATGCCTAACGCACGCATAGGCCGTGGGGTTCACATCGAACGTGCCATCATCGGTGAAGGTGCAATAATCAAGGACGGTGCAATCGTTAAAGGTACAGCAGATGAAATTGTGGTCGTTGGACCTAACGAGATCGTCTCTGCCAAACCGGCTGTCCGTACGCAACCTGTTCGTATGTTGAAAGAAGTATATGAAAAAAGTGGGCGCCTACGCGCTGGTGAACTTTCTTCATAAGAATATGCAAAAAAGGTGAGCCTTGGATGGCTCACCTTTTTTTTGTGTTGATATGGAAGTTATAAAGCGTACATGCTCGATCATCAGGTAGAAAAATCGCTTATCTTTTAAGACCTTAAGACTTTTCTAGATCTGATTTTGTATCGCTTGCATCACTAGCTGTTCGCTCATCTGTGACTTCAGCATCACCAGACGCGGTTACAGATTCTTCTGGACCCATCTCCTCAGCCACAGCCGGTAACGTAACCGTAACGGTTGTCCCAGATCCGAGTTCACTTTGCATCGTGATCGTTCCCTCATGCAGTTCTACCAGTTCTTGCGTAATCGCAAGACCCAGTCCCGTTCCCCCATTTTGATGATTCACTTGGAAGAAACGGTCCCGTACTTTAATTAAATGTTCTTCACTAATTCCGATACCGGTGTCCTGAACAGCTGCAATGATCTGACCATTCTCCTCTTTGACCGACAAGAAGATCCAGGAATTCTCATGTGAAAATTTGATCGCATTATCCACAACATTCAGGAAGACTTGTTTCAGTCTGTTACCGTCTCCATGGACATTATAAGCACGAGTCTCGTCCGTTTCCAACTTGAGATGGACCTGTTTTTGTTCCGCTTTGGCCCAGACATTCAACATCGTTTCCTGTACAATTTCACGAATGTTGACGGTTCCTTTGACCAGCTTCATCTGATTCTGCTGCAATTTGGAGAAATCCAGCATCTCTTCAACAAGTCCAATCAGTCGTTCGGTTTCCTTGGAGATAATACCCATACCGATACGGGTTTCTTCCGGATCATAACCGCCTGAATCCAGTGTCTCGCTCCAGCCTTTGATACTGGTCAGAGGTGTTCTTAATTCATGTGAGATCGAAGAGATAAAATCATCTTTGATCTGATTACTGCGCACGATTTCATGTGCCATGAAGTTAAGTGTTGATGCCAATTCGCCCAGTTCGTGCTTATAATTCCCCTTAACCCTGACATCCAGCCGTCCTCTAGCCATTTGGGCAGATACTGCGGTGATGTTGTTAATTGGACGTACAATGGAATTTGCCATACCAATACTGATGATCAACACTATAGCAAGCACTCCAACACCAACGGCAGCTGCGAGTAGTCCCATATTCAACAGCTTTGAATTCACATCTTCAAGTGATGTCAGATATCGAATAACATAAGTATTTTCGCCGCCCAGATCAAACTTGTGTGAAACGGCCATGACAGATTCTCCAGTACCCGGTTGTCTTCCAATCCAGCGTCCCATATCCCCATTCAGAGCCTGCATAATATCACTGGTTTGCAGCACAGCACGGTCAGATTCAAAAGCAGTAGAACTCGCCAATACGCGCCCGTTCAGATCCAAAATTTCCAATTCAGTATTGGACAATGCCAAGTTCACAAGGAGTCTAGACAGATTATTGCCATCCTCCGTAGTATTCTCACGAGCGATCGGCTCGAAAAAGTCCTTTGAATTAGAAATGTGGGTACTAATCGTATTGTAGATACTCTCATAATAATACCTTTGAACTGCCAACATAAATACGAATTCGACCAACAGCAGAGCGAGAAAAACTACAAAGAAATAATGTAGTACGATCTGCCGAGTAATGCCTTTTTTAATCATTGCTCCCGGCCCTTCCATTTGTACCCGTGACCCCATACAGTCTGCAGGTATTCGGGCTCGGAAGGATTGTTCTCAATTTTTTGACGCAAACGACGAATGTTGACATCCACAATTTTGGGATCACCCATGTACTCTTTTCCCCATACGTGATCTAACAATACATCGCGGCTGAGCGGTGTATTTTCTTTTTCCAGGAAAAACTGAATCAAGGAAAACTCCGTTGGAGTCAACTCAATGGCTTCATTCTGTTTTTTGAATTGCTTCGAGATCAGGTCCAGTGAAAATGGCCCGGACTGGAACGTAACCTTTGCCGCAGTTTCCCGATGCACATTCACGCGGCGTAACAATGACTGAATACGTGCAATCAACTCTGTTGGGCTGAAAGGCTTGCTGACGTGATCATCTGCACCAACGGAGAGTGCGTACACTTTATCCTGTTCCTGAACTTTGGCGGTCAGAAAGATGATGCCCAGACGTTCATTGGTTTCACGGATCCGTCGACACACCTCAAATCCATCAATACCTGGTACCATGACATCCAGCAGAGCCAGATCAATATCCGGTACTGTCTGCAGTATGCGAAGCGCTTCATGACCGTCACCCGCTTCAAGCACTTCGAATCCGTTTCTCTTTAAATTAATCACTATAAAACTGCGGATGGATTCTTCATCCTCAAGAATAAGTACTTTACTCATTAAGTTCTCCCTTTCTATTCAGCTGAGAAGTATTGCTCAGTGCATCTTTACCCGCCTCTGATTGTGCTACCCGTGAAGCAATAACCCGATCTTTGGTACGCGTAATTTCCTTCCAGCTTTTACCCTTCTCCTGTTCCCACTTGGAAAGGGTGAAATATTTGATCTCTGCTACGGTTTCGTCCGTATCAATCATTTTAAATCGAATATATTTTTCCTTCTCCGATTTGGTATCAATAGTGATCTTACCGTACCACTCTGGCTTGAGATTTAGATGGAATAAATCAGCATCATCTCGGAATTGGAATGAGACAAATTTTTTGCTATCTTTGCCATCCCACTGATAATAGGTGTAAAACCACAACCGAGAGTCAAATACGTAATGCTCCCAACCTTTTGGAGTCTCTTTGAGCCCAAACTCAATAATACCATCATTATCAACATCACCGCTTAAAATTTTGTCATCTCTATACGTTTGATCCGGTGATTTGAAAGCATTGACTAACTTGTTATCTTTAACATACATAATTTGCGAGAAGGAACTCCGATCATCCAGCTCGGCATCCAGTACAATGCCCATCTGTCCTTTGGCAATCTCTCCGCCCAGAGCATTATAAACTTCTTTAACGGTATAATCGGTCTGCACCCGATCAACTTCCTTGAAGCTGCCATCTTCGTACTGGTATAACGCAATCGTTGCAAAACCGCTGTTGTTCAGCGAAATGATAACAAAATCACTTTTACCATCTCCGCTCAAATCCAGCGTGTTCCCCTGCGCATCATCAATGATATATTGATTATACGGAACTCCACCCAAGACCTGCTCCAGTGCCCCGCCCTTGTAGGAATATGCAGTCAGGGCTTTCTGCTCCTGCAGGCTTACACCAAGAATAATATCCGGATTTCCGTCATTCGTAATATCCAATACTTTAAAGGATTGCAACTCATTTCCCGGCACATCAAATGTAAGTTTTTTAACCCATGTGCCTCCCTGCTCTTCCAAAATCATGCCATGGATTCGCACATTCTCATTTGGTGTCTCATAAAAAACAATCGCTTCCCGAGTTCCATCCCCGTTCAGGTCTTCCACCCGAATCATACTGGTATTATTCATATCCTTGGGACGGATCAATGTGCTCTCTGGCGGCAGTTTAACCTGAACCACGTTGTACAGTTTCTCCTTATCGGTGGACATCATTGGTTTTCTCATCAAACCCTTGGGGTCACTTATGACTGTGCATCCGCTTAGAACAGAACCAAGCATAATCGCCATAGTTCCTGCTGCTACAAAGCGTCCCCACCGTGAATTAAACAATCTCATCACTCTTTTCAATAGTTTAAATCTGGTTTTTTTCTTGCTGTGTCAGTCTTCGTCCACGAATATCAAAAGCAATCTTGCCTTCTGCCAATCCCCAGATCCGTGTGGCATGTTTCTCAGCAAGCTCAATAGGCAGTACTGCAATGACTGTTGCACGTTCTTCTTCACATAATTTGCGCAGCGTTTCCAGCACCGAATCTGCTGTGTGAGGGTCAAGACCAATGACTGGTTCATCCGCCAAAACGACTTTGGCACCGTGAGCAAGTGCTCTTGCAATAGCAACACGCTGCTTCTCGCCACCACTGAGCTTCTCTGCTATTTGATGTGCTTTATCAAGTAATCCCAATCCTTCGAGATAATCCATAGCACCCATATAATCATCGGAACGTACCATACCGGTTACCATTCTCCATACGGGAGTCTGACCCGATCGTCCGATTAACACATTTTTAAGGGCCGTACGTCTAGGAAATAATTCTGGATTTTGTTCCAAGTATGCCCATTCCCGTTTGATTTTCCGTTTTCCAGACCAGCCTTCTTTCAAAATCTCGGCGCCATCCACCGTAAACCGGCCGGAATCCCATTTTTCCATCATGGCCAAACATTTAAGCAACATGCTTTTACCGCTACCGCTTGAGCCAACTACAGCTATCATTTCACCCTGTTGCATATCAAATCGAATATCCCGTAGAACGGGAACGCGGTCCACGCCAACGGATTTACTCAAGTTCTCTACTCTGATCATCGCGATGTCTCCTCTTGTCCATGTTTTTCCCTACCACTAGTGTACTCGGAAATGGACATCAATTTCCATGCGAACACCAGCTTCTATTTTAACACAGATTCGAACTCAGGTTTACGACGAAATAATATACCTGCCAAGCCGAAAAGAAGGTACATGATTCCCAGCAACGTGAACATACTTCCAGGTGAAATCCAGTTGATCATCTGACCACCTAGATTCGGTCCAATAATGCTTCCTATCGTGAAATGAAAGGATGCCACAACGTTGGCTGCAGGCAGCAACACCTTAGGCAAAATGTCTGCGGCATAGGCCAGGCCCAGTGAGAAAAAGGAGCCGACCAGACCACCTGCGATTGTTAACAATACAAGCGTCCACCAAAAATGTGTACCTGCGACTGGAACCAGCATGAAGATGATTCCTCCACTGATGCCCGCAAACATCAATATCTTCTTACGCCCATATCGGTCACTCATCATCCCGAGTGGCAATTGAAGGAACAAACCTCCAATCCCGATAAAAGGAAGCAACGACGAAATCTGATTGGTATCGAATCCAATACGCAGCCCATACACGGGGAAGTTACTATTCATACCTGCTTCCATATATCCGTATAAGAGTGCTGGTAAAAGTGCATACCAAGCCCATGCCAGACTACGACGGAATCGACGTTCCGGCAGTTGGCCATGCTCTGCTTTTTCTGGCTTCGTATCCGGAAGCTTCATTAATACCAGTATAAGCACTGCTGCTATACAGATGAACAAGACCCAGAAAGGGACAGCATCACCGAAGCCAAGCAGCTTAATTCCCAGCGGTCCAATACTGAATCCCAGCCCGTAGGACATGCCATATAGTGATATGTAGCGCCCACGCTTTTCAGGTGCAGTAACGAGCAACACCCAGAGCTGAGCCGCATAATGAAGTGCACTGTCTCCTATTCCAACCACCAGACGCAAAATGAACCATATTTTAATATCTGGTAAGTACGGAAACAATATTAAAGGGACCATGACTAATATCAGGCCACCTACAATCAACTTTTTGAAACCGAATGCACCCAGTAGTCTCTCCGCAACGAGAGTCATGGCAAAAGAACCAATGTACAACGCGGCGGCGTTTAATCCGTTTAAACCTGGTGAAACCCCTTTTTGCTCCAAAAAAATCGAAAGCACAGGTAGCAAAAGCCCCTGACTTATTCCCGCCACCACAATAACCGTAATCAAAATGAGATAGTTGGCTGTCGAGTGTGATAGTTTGGGACGAGTAATCGATGACACGAATTCATTCCTCCTGCGAGCACACAAAGAAAAATCGCCATCGCTGACGACTTTTGTATGGTATACATATGGTTTTAAACTGCTATTCAAAGATCAGGGCTTTGCCCCGGACTTGAACATTATAGTGGACAACGCCCTGCAAAACAAGCCATAATAGAGGTTGTTCAAAAAGTTCACTTTTGATTACGAATCATGCCTAGTGGCATCATCAGCTTCGAAGATGAATTTCAGCCGAAATGTCCGTTGCTCACGTAGTTTTCCTACGCTCCGCTACTCCATTTCTATCTTCATTCCATCTTCTTGGTACTGAAAACCAGACTTTTTGAACACGCACTAATCGTACTTAAGTCGCTGCGTACATTTAGATGTGACGGGAGGATTCTGCAACAATATGGCTTATCATGTGAAAATTGATGTTTCACCGATATATGAAATGCTCAACAGCTTTCTGGTTTATGTCACGAAAAAATGGATTCAGCATCTGGATATTGGTCCTGAATGGATTCTGGAAGTGGAAGGCAAACTAAGTTCCAATGTACGAGCTGCGCTCGCACCTGCTGCCACTTGGCCTTTTGATGATTTTGATGTTTTGTTTGCATGGGCAGCCTATCAAAATGATACATCGGAGAATCGTGATTTCCTGGACATGCTTGCCGCAATGACAGCGGAAGACCTGTTTGCACGTGTGTCTCCTCTTCTACCCGCTCTTACAATAGAAGAATCTACGCGCATTCGGAACAGTTATGTCCCATTATTGCGACTATGGGATGAACACTACTGTCAGAATATGAGCGAAGATCAGCGTGTGTGGCTGGAAGAAGATGCAGAAGAAAAACGCATTTTGCTTGATAAAATGGGACCTGAACTGCTTATTGAATATGCTACAGCCGGTGTTCTTGTTGAACCGATGCCTGGATTGAACGAAGTCATCCTTTTCCCAACGGTGCACAATCGTCCTATTAATATGTACTGCTTCTATGAGGGGATGATGATCATGCAGTATCCCGTAGATGCACCTGAAGAGAACGAAGACCAGCCACCAACATGCCTTTTACGTTTTACCCATGCGCTGGCTGATCCCGAAAGACTTCGCCTGCTTCGTTACGTATCGGATGAACCCAAATCCCTCGCTGAGATGTGTGAAGAATTGGGTAAAGACGAAGACACGGTCAAAGACCAGGTTATGGCGCTACGCATCGCAGGTCTGCTACGGACCCATCTGCTCGGAAGTAACCGTAAAGAGAAATACAGTATTCGGCCGGATGGCGTATCTGAATTGAATATGTTCCTGGAATCCTATATTCGCATTTAATTTAGTTGAACCATTGTGGATTTACTGGCTACAAGGAGTGAGTTAGATCATGAAAATAATGAAACAACATATTTTGTTTGACCTTGATGATACACTCGTATATTGCAACAAATACTTCAACCTGATTTTGGGAGAATTCTTTGAGAATATGCAAGAGTGGTTTGATGGACATTCTCTGACAACACAAGAGATTCGGGAAAAACAGCTGGAGATCGATGTAACCGGAGTGAACAAGCTTGGTTTTGCGAGTCATCATTTCCCGCAATCCCTGATTGATACCTATCGTTATTTCTCCGGCAAGTTCACCAGATTAACCTCTCCCAGAGAAGAATCTTATCTGAGCAAGTTGGGTATGAGTGTGTACGATCAGGAGGTTGAACCCTACCCTCATATGGTTGAAACGCTTGAGAACCTCAAGGGTGCTGGACACTCCCTCTACTTATATACCGGCGGCGAAACCGTGATTCAGCAGCGCAAGATTGATCAGATGAAACTCTCGGCTTATTTTGATGATCGGATCTATATCCGACAACACAAAAACGTCGAGGCACTGGAAGGCATTCTGTCTAATGGTCCGTTTGATCGTCGTGCAACATGGATGATTGGCAACTCACTACGCACAGATATTATGCCTGCGGTAAAAGCCGGAATTCACAGCATTTATATCAAACAACCGAATGAATGGCAATACAATATCGTAGAACTTCAGCCTAATCCGGAAACGTCGATGTATACCATCACTGCACTGGAAGAGGTACCAAAAGTCATACACGAAAATATACAACAGCAGCAACAGAAAAGGACCCTTGGATAAGGGTCCTTTTGCTGTATGTTAACTGTTAACTAAGATCAAGCATCCTGCTTCTCACCAGATAATTTGCCTGTTACTACGTCCTGCAAAATAATACGCGCTTTCACCGTACTCCCGTCTTTTCGTTTGAACGATAGTACTTGTGTACTGCCCTTCTCAATCAGCGATTTTAACATCTTACTGGTGATTTTCTTGCCTGCATACTCTTTCCAGACCACAAATGAACAGCCTTCCTTGAAACGTGAGCATCCATAACCCTTCTTGCCCTCTATAATCTGACCCGAGCAGCCGGGAGAAGGGCAAGGTGCCAGTAACTCTCTCACTCCAGATGGGCTCGCACTTGAGGACGGCGCCTTGGTGGTCGTGCTTTTCCCAGTGCCAGCTCTGGACGAAGATACCGTAGCCTGACGGGACATTTTTACAGTTGAACCGCCACTAGCCGTCTTGGCAGATGTCCTTGTATTGCCTGCCTGGGTTCTGGCTCCCTTGCCTTTCCCCCTGCCTGCCCGTGAATCTTCTCCAAAAGCATCTGCTGGAGCAGGAGCTTGTACACGCACTTTCTCAATGATGGACAAGGTGAATTTCTTGACGTTCTCCATGAACTTGTCCTGACCCGCCTCACCTTTGGAAATCTGATATAACCTTCTTTCCCATTGCCCGGTCATCTCAGGTGAAGTTAACAGATCTACACCCGCGCGACGAATCAACTCAATAGCCGTTCTGCCTTTGAGCGTTAACTGCATTTTCTTCCCTTGTAGCGTAATGTAACCTACGTTTTTGAGACGCTCAATTGTAGCCGCACGTGTAGCCGGGGTACCCAGGCCACTATCTTTCATCGCGTCTCGCAGCTCTTCATTCTCGATCTGCTTGCCTGCACTCTCCATCGCTTTCAGCAATGTTCCCTCGGTATAACTTTTGGGAGGTTGAGTCGCCTTCTCCTTGAACTCACTCTTCGTGCATTGAACAGGCAATTCAGGTTGCACACTAAAAGCCTTGTCCGTCCACTCTTCAGCTTCCTCTTCCTCATTGCCGTTTTTCTTGGTCTTCTTCTTGCCTGCACCGCCCTGTTCCTGATCTCCAGAACCGAGAACCACTTTCCATCCGAGGGACAACAGCTCTTTGACAGATGTCTTAAACTGATGTTTCTCCACTTCGGTGAGCACGGTATGTTGCTTATACTCTGCCGGAGGATAAAAGTGAGACAAGAAACGTCGGACAATCAAATCATAGATGTTCTGCTCATCCTTGGATAAGGTACCTGGTCGCTTCAAAGTAGGTAGGATCGCATGGTGATCCTCAACCCTGCTCGGATTACATACCCCTTTATTATTCTTATGAACAAGCTCCGGCTTGGCCCCCTGCGCAAGCTCACTATAGGTACCATTTTTAAGCAGGTTTAGTGTTTTGTGCATACCTTCAATATTCTGTTCTGTAACATAGTTGGAGTTTGTCCGCGGATACGAAATCACCTTGTGTTTTTCATACAAGGCCTGCGCGATATCCAGTGTTTTTTTGGCACCATATCCAAACTTGGCATTGGCTTCACGCTGTAAAAGGGTCAGGTCATACAAACGATACGGATACTCCTTCGTCTGCTTCGCTTCGTATTTGGTAATCTGCCCTGTCTTGCCCTTCACACTGGCTGCAATGGCCTCTGCTGCCTCCGCATCGGTCAACTTATCTCCCTGACGCAGTCCCCGGTACTCAACACCTTCCTGCCGAAACCAGGCGGCTACTTCATAAAAGGTCTGTGACTGGAACGCTTCAATCTCGATTTCACGATCGTAGATTAGCGCGAGTACCGGCGTCTGCACACGGCCTACAGACAACAATGCATTATGGCGGGTTGTAAACGCCCGTGAGGCATTCATCCCGATCAGCCAATCGGCTTCACTTCTGGCGCGAGCAGCATGGGTCAGATTTTCAAATTCAGAGGCATCCTTCAGACCATCAAAACCACGTCTAATGCTCTCTGCCGTCAAATCCGATATCCATAAACGCTTTACAGGCTGACGCAGCTTCAATTGCTGTTGTATGAGGGCGAAGATGTACTGACCTTCTCTCCCTGCATCGCAAGCATTAACGATCGCTGAAGCCCGTTTTGCCAGTTCTCCAATCATTTTAAGCTGATCTTTAGTCCTCGGATTGGGTACAATCTTGAACTGATCGGGTATGATCGGCAGGTCCGCTATATTCCAGCGTTTGTACTTTGTATCATAGGCATCCGGTTCAGCCAGTCCAAGCAAATGCCCTATCGCCCAAGTGATGATGTAATGTTCACCCTCCAGATACGTGCGATTGTTCTTGGCCTTTGGTTCTATGACGGCGGCAATGGTTCGACCCATGTCGGGTTTTTCCGCTATAACCAGTGTCTTCATCCGTCCATCTCTCCTCCTTCACCGTCCGCATGACGGCAAAAAGGGGCATTCCGCCGACGGAAGCCCCTTGCTTCTGAAACTCATTATATCAGATTTTGGATTCGGGAGCACCTTCCCGAAATGAATTATCCTGCTGCCTGTTCCTTTAATACATGCTTTTGTCTGCACTCTTTGCATACTCCTTGGAAATCCAGACGATGATCCGTAACAGCAAAGCCATACTGACGCTCGATTTGTTGTTCCAAACGAAGCAGACCATCTTCCATAATCTCTTCCACTTTACCACATTCTGTACAGATCAAATGATGGTGGTGATGGGAACCGTCTGTACTTCGCAGATCAAAGCGCGCAGCGCCGTCACCAAAGTTAATCTTTTCAACGACCTGAAGGTCACTCAGCAGTTCGAGAGTGCGGTATACGGTAGCCAATCCAATCTCAGGGAACTGCTCCTTAACCAGCAGAAATACTTCCTCTGCGCTAAAATGATCCTTTTCATGTTCAAGCAATACACGTACAGTAACTTCCCGTTGTTGTGTTAACTTATATCCTTTTTCAACCAATTGATTTTTAATGTGAAAGATCTGTTCTGAAATGGACTTGTCCCGGTTACTTGCCATAGCAGGTCGCACCTCCGATTTATATTCATTGAAATTTACTTTTATCGTACGGATTCATGGTTTCAGTTAATCCTTATTTATAATCATTATAATATAATAATAAATCTTTATCACTTAAAAAGCAATGATATTGCTCACACTTACATGAAATATGTAGTCAAATTGGTTAAAATAACAGCAAACAACCCTCGCTGATCGCGAAGGTTGTCATTGATATCTTGTTCTATACTTTACACCAGAACCGAAGCACCCATCAAGTATTTGTCCACTTCACGAGCAGCCTCACGGCCTTCATTAATCGCCCATACAACCAAGCTTTGACCACGACGCATGTCACCTGCTGCAAATACTTTATCCACATTGGTGTTGTATTTGCCGTAACGTGCCTTAACGTTTGTGCGACGATCTGTTGCAAGTCCCAGTTGCTCTACCAACGTTTGTTCCGGTCCATCAAAACCAATGGCAATCATGGCCATCTGAGCCGGGAATACACGCTCTGTACCTGGAATCGGCTGATAAATCTTGCGACCAGTTTCATCCACAATACGCTCGATCTGTACTGTATGCAATTCTTTGAGGTTCCCCTCATCATCTCCGACAAATTTCGTTGTCATGATGGAGAATTCACGCGGATCTTGACCAAACAACGCTTTGGCTTCCTCTTGCGCATAATCAAGTGTGTATACGTTCGGGAATTGTGGCCAAGGATTATTAATGCGATCACGTTCCATAGGCGCTTGTGTATGCGTACCGAATTGAGTGATCGTACGACAACCATGGCGCAGCGATGTAGCCACACAGTCAGATCCTGTATCACCGCCACCAATGACGATAATATCTTTATCTTTAGCGGACAGATATTGACCATCTTCCAGATTGGAGTCCAGATAACTCTTAATACTGCCATTCAGGAAATCCATTGCGTAATGAACGCCTTTTAAGTCGCTGCCTTCAATATTGAATTCACGCGGCTTCGTTGCACCACCGCACAATACAACAGCGTCATATTCATCCACCAGTTGTTGTGCTGCAATATCTTTACCAATCTCGGTGTTCGTAATGAATTGAATGCCTTCTGCTTCGAGCAGATCAACACGACGTTGAACTACGTTTTTATCCAATTTCATCGTTGGGATACCGTACATCAGCAATCCGCCGACACGGTCCGAACGCTCATATACGGTTACCGAGTGTCCTGCTTTATTTAACTGAGCCGCAGTAGCTAATCCCGCTGGACCTGAGCCTACCACAGCTACACGTTTACCCGTACGTTTTTCAGGAGGTTGGGGAACCACCCATCCTTCTTCGAAACCTTTTTCAATAATTGCTTCTTCAATCGTTTTGATGGTTACAGGCTGACCAATTAAGCCAACTGTACATGATCCTTCGCAAGGAGCTGGACAGACACGACCTGTAAACTCTGGGAAATTATTCGTTTTGTGAAGGCGCTCAAGTGCTTCTCTCCACAGTCCGCGATATACAAGATTATTCCATTCTGGAATCAGGTTATGCACGGGGCAACCTGACGTGCCACCAATCATATCTATACCTGTATGGCAATACGGGGTACCACAATCCATGCATCGTGCACCTTGTGTTCTGAGCTCTTCTTCAGCCATGTGTTTATGAAACTCTTCCCAATCCTTAATCCGCTCCGCTGGCTCACGATCTGTTGGCAGTTGACGTTTGTATTCCATAAATCCAGTAGGTGTAGACATCTTACGTTTTCCCCCATCCGTTCTTGTCTTAATCCCTTCATGTGCATGGTTCTATATGAAATGGATTACTCATTACTTGAGTTTTTGTCTATTGTATCACAAAATCTTCTCGAAGATATTTCAATTATAGTAGCATTTACTGTGCTGAATATTAAATGGATTATCCGCATAATTATTTGTATTTTATACATCATATCTTTCAAGTCTACCCATGGTCAATACCCTTATTTTGGTGTTAAATGTGGTTTTGAACTGCGAAATCTGGTGTGTGTTAAAGAAACAAAAGGTCGAAACATTAAGTGAATGTCAGATAATTTGTCATCAAATTCAACATATTTTGCTATAAATCGTTCTAAATTCCGAATATTAGGCCTGTTTTAGGGCTTCACAACGTTAAAACCTCAAAACTTTTACACTTTTTTTACTGTTTAATGCTTGGCCGTATGTATAATATACATAAATACCAATTACTTATGTTATATTAATGTTATATGTATTCCAGTTTAAACAAGTGACTCATTTTTTTTATAAAGAAAAGACGCTGTTCACGAATATTTCGCAATCAGCGCCTCTCATCATACAAATACGACCGAAGTCAGGAATTTCTTATGCCACATTTACCGTTTACGTTCGTAAAATTCAAATGTATACGCATGAACATTTTTTTCATCCTGTTCGCCTTCAATCTGTTCAATCAGTTCCCATTCGGACCAATCCACTTCAGGGAAAAACGTATCTCCCTCAAAATTCTCATGAATTTTGGTCACCACAAGACGATCTGCAAGTGGCAGGAACTCACGATACACTTGGGAACCCCCAATTACGCACAGTTCCTCACCTTTGGTTACACTCAGCCCCTCTTCAATCGTATGTACGATTTCAGCCTGTTCCACCTTGTAGTTCAGATCTCTTGTCACTACGATATTACGACGCTGAGGAAGCGGCTTACCACCAAAAGATTCCCACGTATTACGTCCCATGATAATGGTTTTGTTCAGCGTACGTTGTTTGAAAAAGGCCATATCCTTGGGTAAACGCCATGGAATCGAATTATTTAATCCAATCACACCGTTCTCCCCCATTGCCCATACCAATTCAATACTCAAGGGTAATACACTCCTTCAATCCAAGTTTCTTGTCGAGATTGAACACATAATTAGACTGCAATTGGAGCTTTAATGCCCGGATGATGCTGATAGTTCTCAAACTCGAAATCTTCAAACTTATAATCAAAAATAGAATCCGGTTTACGTTTGATTACCAGCTTAGGTAAAGCATAAGGTTCACGCTCCAGCTGAGTCTTAACCTGATCAACATGGTTAGAGTAGATATGAACATCCCCTCCAGACCAGATGAAATCACCCACCTCAAGATCACATTGCTGGGCGATCATATGAGTCAAGAGCGCATAACTCGCGATGTTAAACGGCAATCCGAGGAACGTATCTACGGAACGCATCGTAAGCATACATGATAATTTACCCTCTGCAACGTAAAACTGAAACGCAAAATGACAAGGTGGAAGTTTCATATTGTTGATCTCAGCCACATTCCATGCACTGACAAGGTGACGACGCGAATCCGGATTATTTTTGATCGAATCAATGACTGCAGCGATCTGATCAATTTTTTCTCCGTTTGGCGCTTCCCATGTACGCCACTGCGAGCCGTATACCGGACCGAGATCCCCATTTTCGTCCGCCCAGTCGTCCCAGATCTTCACACCGTTTTCTTTCAAATAAGATATATTGGTATCGCCACTCAAAAACCATAACAGTTCATGAATAACCGATTTGAGATGAATTCGTTTGGTTGTTACCAGCGGAAATCCTTCGGAGAGATCATAACGGAGTTGTCTGCCAAATACAGATTGTGTCCCCGTTCCTGTACGGTCTCCTTTATGCACGCCGTTGTTCAGAATATCCTGCAATAAATCAAGATAGTTTTTCATGTTGTTATCCCCTCGCACTTCTTATTTGTTACCTATTCAGACTAAGACTGGCATACACCACATCACGTCCGATCATTTTAATATTGTATCATTTGAGCCTCTGGATAAAAAGGGCTTCCTCAAACATTATGCTATGTGTGACATTATAGTATAACATGTAAACCTTCACATGATCTCTCCGATTTTTTTAAAACAAAAAAAGAGACGAATAACGCGTTAACGTCATTCGTCTCTTCTGATATACGTATAATGCCGGACGGATCCAAAACTTAGATGATCTTAACGGGAGATGATGTGGATCGGGTGACCCATAACCAATTCCGCAGCTTCCATCACGATTTCGCCCAAAGTTGGGTGAGCGTGAATTGTGAGAGCCAGATCTTCCAAAGTAGCGCCCATCTCAATTGCCAAACCAAGCTCAGCAATCAAGTTGGAAGCTTCCAGACCTACGATTTGGCAACCCAATACAAGGCCGCTTTCTTCGTCAGCTACGATTTTCACGAAGCCTTCAGCGTGGTTCAAAGATACAGCACGGCCGTTACCCGCATAAGGGAACTTGCCTGCTTTTACTTTGTAACCTTTTTCTTTAGCTTCTTTTTCAGTGAAACCTACGCTGGAACATTCTGGATCTGTGAACACAACAGCTGGCATACATTTGTAGTCAACTACAGATGGTTGTCCTGCGATTGCTTCAGCAGCCACTTTACCTTCATAAGAAGCTTTGTGTGCCAGAGCCAAGCCAGATACGATGTCACCGATAGCAAAGATGTGAGGAATGCTGGTACGACCTTGGTGGTCAACTTTGACAAATCCACGCTCGTCAACGTCAACACCAATCATGTCGAGACCCAGTTCTCCATCTGTGTTTGGACGACGTCCAACAGTTACCAGCAGGTAATCTGCAGTTACTTCTTTGGACTCACCATTTACAGAGTACTTAACAGTTACATCTTTATCCGTTTGCTCAGCACTTTCAGCTTTTGCACCCGTTACGATTTCGATGCCTGTTTTCTTCATGTTTTTAGCCACGAGGCTAGTCATGTCTTTATCGAAACCTGGCAGTACTGTATCCAAACCTTCGATGATTGTTACTTTTGCACTGAATTTGGAGTACATTTGACCAAGCTCAGCACCGATATATCCGCCACCGATAACGATCATGCTTTTTGGTACTTCAGGCAAGTTCAGAGCTTCTGTCGAAGACAGAATGCGTCCACCAAATGGGAAAGGTTTCAGTTCGATTGGACGGGAACCTGTTGCAATAATTGCATTTTTAAATTTGTAACGCGGAGACTCGTGGTCATTGAATACACGAGCTTCGTTTTCGTTGATGAACATGCACTCACCGTTGAAAACTTCAACTTTGTTGCCTTTGAGCAAACCAGCTACGCCGCCAGTCATTTTCTTAACAACGCCGTTTTTGAACTCTTGAGTTTTGCTGAAGTCCACTTTTACGTTCTCAGCAGAGATACCAAACGCTTCACCGTGAAGTGCAGACTCATATTGGTGTGCAGCAGAGATCAGGGCTTTGGATGGAATACATCCACGGTTCAAACAAACACCGCCCAGTTCGGATTTGTCTACGATCAATACGCTTTGGCCTAGTTGAGCAGCGCGGATGGCAGCTACATAGCCGCCAGGACCCGCACCAATTACTAATGTGTCGATATTGAGAGAAGCGTCGCCTACTACCATATCTTACACCTCCATAACAAGCAGCTCAGGGTTAGCGAGCAGCTGTTTAATGTAATTCATAAAGTTTTGTGCTGTTGCGCCATCGATGATACGGTGGTCAAAGCTCAGGGAAAGAGCCATTACAGGTGCTGCAACTACTTCGCCGTTTTTGATCACTGCTTTTTCGCTGATGCGTCCTGTTCCGAGAATAGCAACTTCAGGGAAGTTGATGATTGGAGTGAAGAACATACCGCCAGCAGAACCGATGTTACTGATGGAGATTGTGCTTCCTCTCATTTCATTCGCGCTCAATTTGCCCTCACGACCACGAGCAGCCAGATCACGGATAGAATCAGCAATCATCCAGATGGATTTACGATCAGCATCTTTGATAACAGGAACGATCAAGCCGTTGTCTGTATCTGTAGCGATACCGATGTTGTAGTATTTTTTGTAAACAATTTCGTTAGCTTCTTCATCAATCATAGCGTTCAGAGCCGGGAATTGGCGGGAAGCCGCAACCAGTGCTTTAACGATGAATGGCAGATAAGTAACTTTTGTTCCTTTTTTCTCTGCAATTGGTTTCATGCGAGTACGGAAAGCAACCAATTCAGTTACGTCCACTTCGTCCATGATTGTAACGTGAGGTGCTGTGTAAGCCGATTTAACCATTGCATTAGAGATCGCTTTACGGATACCTTTGAATGGTACGCGCTCTTCTTCAACGTGTTGATCAGCTGCAGCTGCTGGTGCTGCGGATTTTTTCTCTTCTTGAGCCGGAGCTTCGGAAGATACCGCTGCGGAAGAACCGCCACCGTTTTTGAAGGATTCAACATCTTCTTTGGTTACTTTACCGTTGTTGCCAGTGCCGTTAACCTGAGCGATGTCTACACCTTGTTCGCGAGCAAATTTACGCACGCTTGGTGTTGCCAGAACGTCTTTGGCAGGTACTGCCGGAACGCTGTTGTTGCCGCCTTCTTTAGCTGCATCCGAGCTGGAAGCTGCTGCAGAAGAACCGCTTGTGTCAGCTCCGCCTTGAGCTGCATCTTTCTCTTGCTCGCCTTGATCGCCAGCAGGAGCGTCATCTTGCTCAGGAAGTTCGCCTTCTGCATCGATGATCGCTACAACTTCACCAACGTGGCAGACTTGACCGTCTTTAGCGAATACTTCTGTAACTGTTCCGTTAACCGGACAAGGTACCTCTACAACCGCTTTGTCATTCTGTACTTCCATGATGATGTCGTCGTCAGTTACTTTGTCACCGACTTTGATGTGCATCTTGATGATTTCGCCTTCGTGCAGGCCTTCGCCCAATTCAGGGAATTTATATTCAAATTTAGCCAACTGAAAAACCTCCTTGATTATGTGCTCAATCCTGAAAACAACCCTTAACTCCAAGAAACAACTGTTACTGCTAATGCAAATAACTGTTACTCAAGGGGCTAATGGCTGTTTACAGTGCAGCTTGCGCTGCGGTGTGAATCACCATACTGCGCCTTGCGGCATGTCAGATGATTAAATTAGAAATTTACGACTTTGTTAACCGCAGCAATGATACGCGCCGGGTTAGGCAGCCATGTATCTTCGATTTGTGCAAATGGATATACAGTGTCCGGACCAGCTACACGCAGAACCGGTGCTTCCAAGTGCAGGATTGCTTTTTCATTGATTTGGGCAATGACTTCAGCTGCAACACCTGCGCTCTTTTGAGCTTCCTGTACAACAATTGCACGGTTTGTTTTCTTAACGGAAGCAACGATAGTATCGATGTCGATCGGGCTAACCGTACGAAGGTCGATAACTTCAACTTTGATTCCTTGTTTTTCGAGTTCATCTGCTGCTTTCACAGAAGTGTGAACCATCATACCGTAAGTAATAATCGTTACATCGGAACCTTCACGAACAACGTTCGCTTTGCCCAATTCAACAACGTAATCTTCTTCAGGCACTTCTGCACGGAAAGCATGGTACAAGTTCAAGTGCTCCATGAAGAATACAGGATCGTTATCGCGAATAGAAGCGATCATCAGACCTTTTGCATCGTAAGGGTTAGAAGGAATTACGACTTTGATACCTGGTGTTTGCGTGAGCAGACCTTCCAGGGAATCTGTATGCAATTCTGCCGCTTTTACGCCGCCACCGAATGGTGTACGGAATACGATTGGAGAATTGTATTTTCCACCGGAGCGGAAACGCATACGTGCAGCTTGCACTACCATTTGGTCAAGGGCTTCGAAGATAAAACCAACGAATTGGATCTCAGCAACCGGACGGAAGCCTTGTACACCCAGACCTACAGCCAGACCACCAATAGCGGACTCAGCCAGTGGTGTATCAAATACACGCTCTTCGCCAAACTCTTTTTGCAGACCTTCCGTTACACGGAAAACGCCGCCTACATTACCTACGTCTTCACCGAAAAGCAGAACGTTAGGATCACGTTTCAACTCCACGCGAAGCGCATCACGGATTGCTTCTTTCATGTTCATTTGTGCCATTTGCTTCATTTCCTCCTTAAACATTGACAGTTCACATTTGAATTCGTACATGTATACCGGGACATTAAAGTCGCGGATGTTTATGCTTTATCGGAAAAAACTTATTGGAAATCAGCTTTTTGCTCTTCCAAGTGCTTAGGCGTTTGTTCGAACATGCTGTCGATCAAGCCTGAAATCGTCATTTTCTCGGTTTTTTCCGCTTTTTTGATCTCTTCATTTACTTTAGCTTTTGCTTCTTCTTTCACACGTGCTGTATCTTCTTCAGTCCAAAGACCTTTTTTCTCCAGATATTTAGCGAAACGTGCGATAGGATCTTTAGCAGACCATTCTGCCTCTTCTTCTTTTGTACGATACTTGGAAGCATCATCCGAAAGGGAGTGAGGACGGAAACGGTAAGTTACTGCTTCGATCAATGTTGCGCCTTCTCCGTTACGTCCACGCTCAGCAGCTTCCTGAACAGCTTTGATAACAGCGAAGATGTCCATACCGTCAACTTTAACACCTTTGATACCTGCTGCTACCGCTTTGTGAGCGATGGAAAGAGCTGCAGTTTGTTTAGCAAAAGGAGTAGTGATGGCATAACCATTGTTTTGTACAAAGAAGATAACAGGCAGTTTGTATACACCAGCGTAGTTCAGACCTTCATAGAAGTCACCTTCAGAAGAACCGCCATCACCTGTGTACGTGATAACAACTTGTTTTTGTTTCTTCAATTTGTAACCCATAGCGATACCCATTGCATGCAGAATTTGTGCACCAATGATGATTTGTGGCATCAATACATTAACGCCATCTGGAATTTGTCCACCATGTTGGTGTCCACGGGAGTACAAGAATGCTTGATAAAGAGGAAGTCCGTGCCATACGAGTTGCGGAATGTCACGATAGCCAGGACATACAAAGTCTTCTTTTTCAATTGCAAATTCACTACCAACCATTGTCGCTTCTTGACCAGATACTGGAGCATAGAAACCAAGACGACCTTGACGGCCCAGGTTTACTGCACGGTCATCCCAAGTACGGGTAAATACCATGCGGTACATAATTTCTTTTAATTGATCATCGGAAAGTGTAGGCATCATGTCTTTGTTAACAATTTCGCCGTCAGGAGACAGCACGGACAGAGCTTCTACATCCTCTGTATACACTTCATAAGGAACCTTGCTCATTTTTTTCTTCACCTCAACAAAAAATTTGAATATCAAGTTCCGCTGTTATAATATTATTATACACCTGTTTCACTCCATACGTCAAAGAAATCCGTAATTTTTTTATGTTTCCTGCCGGATTGTATGTATAACAGGGTCTTAATATTGGTATAACAGCATAATACATGATTGCGTGTTTGACCTAACCCCGCACAAGGGTAATCTTACCGTATTGCGCGGTCGAATGCAAAAAATTAACCGAGAAAGGTGACGTTTTATGACGGATTCCCGCTATTTGAAACGCACGATTGTGAAGGAAGAGATTGAAAGTCGCTATCTCGGAGAGAAGCGAACGCTCCGTATTTACCTTCCTCCGGGCTATAACGAATTGCTTAGCTACCCTGTCGTTTATTGTCAGGATGGCGAAGAATTTTTTAATTTCGGACGAATTGCTACAACAGCTAACCAAATTATTCTGGACGAAGGAGCCGAACCTTTCATTATTGTAGGGGTTCAGGTCGATGTGTCTGTGAGAACGCAGGAATATGCTCCATTTGGAGATCGGTTCAAGGCATATACCGCTTGCTTCGCTGAAGAGATTATTCCCTATATAGAAGAGAAATATCCTGTGCGTCCATCTCCGCAGGAACGCATTCTTGCCGGAGACTCGCTCGGTGGCAGTGTTTCGCTTCATCTTGCTCTGTTATATCCGGATCTGTTCACACGTGTGATCAGCATGTCTGGCGCCTTCTACTCTGCTTCACAGGAAATCTATGCCGCAGCTGAAGATCTGTCTTGGCTCTCGATCTGGATGATCGTTGGTTTGCAGGAGACTGATTTCGAGGCAGACACGGGCACGTATAATTTCGTTCAATTAAACAGGGATACTCGAGAATTGTTGGAAAAACGAGGTGCCCTCGTCTCCTACCAGGAGAAAGACGGAAAACACCAATGGGGTTTTTGGCAGAAGGAATTGCCCGAAGCATTACTTTATTTTCTCCAGGAAAGATAAAAGGACCACTTTAACAGGCGGCTGAAATGCCGCTATTGTTTTTCATTTTAATGATACCGCTTACAATTGTAACCTGAAAAAGAAGCAGGATATCCTGCTTACTTTAAGTCCTCTAATCCTGCTTCTTTGTCGAATTACAAATTAAGCATGAATTTCGTTTGCTTTTTAGGCTAAGGAATGTTCCGCTTCAATCTTACTCAACAGAACATCGCAGCCTGAGTTAACCAGCTCGTACACCTCTTCAAAATTGCCTGTGTAATATGGGTCAGGTACTTCTCTGAGTTTTTCCTCGGGAAGCATGTCCATGAACTTGATGATGTCCGCCTCAGCTCCGCCTGGAACGTTGCGCACATTATCTGCATTGGAATTATCCATACACACAATGTAATCAAATTGAGTAAAGTCTTCGCTGGCGAACTGTCTTGCTGCCATGTTGGCATAAGAAATCTGGTACGAATCCAGCAATTTTCGAGTCCCTTCATGCGGAGGTTTACCAACATGCCAGTCCCCTGTACCCGCTGAGTCCACACGAATCTGGTGTTCAAGCCCCTTCTCTAGGACTTTGTGACGCAAAACGGCTTCAGCCATTGGTGATCTACATATATTGCCCAGACATACAAACAAAACATTAATCATATTAATCCCCCTTGCTTAACGTACCTTGAAGTACCGACGATGTTGACTGTGTCACAATGCTCTCCGGCTGAGGACTGACGTTCCCCGTCTTAGATGGTACCAACGAACGACGTGGCAGTTTCCATTTATAATGTACAGAACACATCCGGAAGAACACAACGGCCGCAAAACAAAATAATAATCCAGCATTCGTTGTTAACCAGCCCATACCTATAACAAAACCGGCTGTCATTGCCCATACAGCATAAATTTCGTCACGCAATACAAGCGGTTTACGTCCTGCAAGCACATCACGAATAACGCCTCCACCAATACCGGTCATTACTGCTGCAACGATAACTGCGCTAATAGGATGTCCCATGTTCGCCGCGTAGAGAGCCCCTTGAATTGCAAATGCTGCGAGTCCGATTGCATCAAACAGCGCCTCTGTTCGCTTCCAGTGACTAATCCACTTGAGAGGCAATATAAACGCAATCGCTACAGATACTAGGGCTAACATAATAAGTGATCCCTGACTCCACAGTGTCGTTACAGGTATACCTATAAGTACATTCCGGATAATCCCGCCTCCGAATGCCGTGACAAGTCCAAGCACTAGTACACCCAGAATGTCATACTCCTCTTCCATTGCCACGAAAGCGCCGGACATTGCAAATGCGATAGTGCCTATAATGCTGAATACTTCAAAAATGTGTAAGTCCAACCTGTTCAAACCTCACTTTTCAAGTCATCTCCATGTCGCTCTACCCATTGTATCCGCGAGCACTTAAATTGTGCAACCTCATTTTGTGGATTATACTGGTTTGGTGAATATATTTGTACAGGTTCCAACATTATATTTGGACTATGAACTATTTTTCTCTGAATTAGGAAGGATGAAATAAAATGACGGCGAAACGGATTATTATTTTTACAGGCGGAAACTTATCTGTAGAATTACTTCAGGAAATACGAGAAGATGATATGATCATCGCGGCCGATCGCGGTGCATTATTTTTAATTGAACACGGCATTCAGCCACACATTTCAGTTGGTGACTTCGACTCCATTAATGAAGAGGAACGTATTATTGTAAGTAACAATAGCATTCGATTCATTACATGTGACCCTGTTCATAAAGATCTTACTGATACAGAAATGGCTTTTGAGACAGCGCTAGATTACGAACCTTCTCACATCTTAATGTTAGGTGCTACAGGTACACGTATGGATCACACACTCGCCAATGTACATATCATGGTTCGCGCGATGCAGCATCATATCTCCTGTGCCATTCAGGACAAGCACAATTACATGACACTGACCACATCCAAAGCTGTGGTTGAGGACCGTGACTATAAATATGTTTCTCTGCTCCCCTTGACTCATGAAGTTACAGGAATATCTCTAGATGGTTTTATGTATCCGTTAGATCAAGCTACCATACGCATGGGACAATCCTTGGGTGTAAGCAACCAGCTCTTAGGCTCCTCCGGCACAGTCACTATCGATAGCGGCTTATTACTGATTATTCAGAGCAAAGATTGAATCTACTCGTATGCTTTATAGTTATTTATTACGTTTTTGTAACCAGTGATTCAATGAAGAAAATAGGTTCACACATAATAAAGACCCTTGATATTCAAGGGTCTTTGTTGTTTCATCATTATTCTCCATCCGTCAATGATTAATTTTTTGACATTTTTAATCATATTTTAATAAACATACCCAAACCATTGTGGCGCAAGGGATTACACTCCCCTATCCAATTTCTAGGCTGTTACAAAGCTGTTATACTCGCTCTAGCAACTTAACGAAAACGAATTTTGGAGGTACTAACTAACATGAAAACAAACATCTTTGTCCAAAAGGCCGTAACCGTCGGGTTGTGCGCTACACTAGGTTTTGGAGCTGTATTAATGACTAACGCACCTGTTGCACAGGCAGCAACTGCTTCTGTATCCACAGGTCAACAGATTGTTAACTATGGTAAACAATTTACTGGAACTCCATATAAATTTGGTGCTTCAACTACAACAACCAAAGTTTTTGACTGCTCTTCTTTTATGAAATATATTTTCAAAAAGTATGGTGTAGATTTGCCGCGCACTTCCGTGAAACAATCCAAAGAAGGTAAAGCTGTGTCTAAAGCTAATCTGCGTGTCGGCGACCTGGTATTCTTCTCCAGTGGTAGCCGTTCTACCGGTTCCAATGTCACGCACGTAGGCGTTTATGCGGGAAATGGTAAGATTCTGCATACGTACGGATCTCCAGGCGTAACCCTCTCTGATCTGGACTCTGGTACTTGGAAGAGAACGTATGTTAAAGCTCGTCGTGTACTTTAGAATTATATATTGCTAATAAGTAAAGGCCGGAGGATATGTTCCGGTCTTTTATTTTTACCCTCTTTTTGCCACACTTTAAACTGGTGATTCATGGAACTAACCTAGTAATCTAATTTTTATCATGCAACATATAACCGATCCCACGCACAGTATGAATCAGTTTCACACTTCTTCCCTTATCCACCTTAACCCTCAGATGTTTGATATACACATCCACTACGTTGGTATCCATCGCATATTCATAGCCCCATACTTCCCGCAAAATATCACTCCGGGTACATGCTTCATTCACATGCAGGGCCAGAAATTCCAGCAATTCGTACTCTTTTGGTGTTAATGTCAGGTATTCACCCGCACGATTTACCCGTCTTGAACGCAAATTCACTTTAAGATCATGAACTACAATTACTTCTTCGCCCTCTGGTGTTGCATTCGCAAAAACACGCAATAAGTTTCGTATTCTGGCAAGCATTACGGTCATGTGGATAGGTTCCTCCATCACGTCATTAGCTCCATAATCCAGCCATTCCACGATGAACTGAGGAGATGCAATTGAAGTAATAACCAGTAGAGGTATAACCTGACCTTTATCTAACCATCGTTTTAATTCTAATTTCTGATCCTGGCCACAATGTTTCGTCCCCTCTTCCCGGTCTACCAGGATGATCAGGTTAATATGCAACAACGAAGGCTCGACGGATTGGTTTAGTTCGGACCACTCCATTCGTTGCACCTCATACCCTTCGCTACATAAAACATCCTGAATAAGGCTGACCTGCTCTCCTGCTCCAATCAGTAAAATGGCTGTTTTCACTCTTTTTCACCCGGCCTGTCTCTATCCCCACTGCTCGCAGCAATGGTTGGTACAGATAGCATGCCGTAAAATGAAAAAGTCCATTCCCTTAAGGGAACAGACTTTGCTTCTTTCTTGCTTTAACCAAAGTAGCGATGGACGAGCGTACGTGCTTCAGCTGTGTCTTTTGTTCCGTGTACGAGGACACGTCCATCTTGGAAAATAACCATTCTATGGACTCCTGTTGTAAAAGAAACCAGAAACGGATTGGATTCCACTTTTCCTTCTTGAAGTCTATCCAGACGTTCCGCTGTTTGTTGAAGATCCAGATTCATGCGCCGTGCAGGTCGGATCTGAACGGTGTCCCTGCCACACAACACATCGGTTTTCTCCAGATTGGACGCAGAAAGATATGGATACGTTGCCGAAGTACCGCAGGAAGGACAGTCTTTCTTTTTCGCACCATCCACATTGATGGATATGTATTCGTTCCTCCACACGTCAAATGACAATAACTTACGTCTCAATGCATTTGCATTGCCACTAAGTAACTTCATCGCCTCTGCGGTCTGATTCGCCGTTACCATCTGTACCGCTTGAGGTATGATACCAGACGTATCACAGGTATCTCCACCCAGAGGGACTTCACCCAGCAAACAATTTAAACATGGCGTATCTCCGGGCATAAACGTATAGGTAATACCATAACTACCTACGCATCCACCATAAATCCAGGGAATACCGTGCTTCTGTGCCATATCGTTAATGAGTAGTCGGGTATCAAAATTATCCGTTGCATCCATGATCAAGTCTGTATGCTGAACGAGTTCTTCCAACTCATCTACTCTGACGTCCAACACTTTCCCTTCCACATGAACCGTGGAATTAATGGCAGATAAACGTTTTTCCGCCGCCATTGCCTTCGGTATCCGCTCAAGCGCGTCCTGTTCTACATATAATTGCTGCCGCTGCAGGTTACTCCACTCCACATAATCACGATCCACAATCGTTAAGTGTCCGACTCCTGAACGAACTAACGTTTCTGCAATTCCTGTTCCAAGTGCGCCAGCGCCTACAATTAAAACTCTGCTGCCCTTTAATCTGGCCTGGCCTTCCTTACCAAGTGGCGCGTACCGTTCCTGTCTGGAATAACGATCGGCCTGCTCGGAAGATGTTAATTGATCTGTCATGTATGAACCATTCCTTCCACCGGACTACTGGCTGCTGCATAACGCTTTACGGGAATCATGCCTGCCTCATATGCCAATCTACCCGCTTCTACCCCCAATCGCATCGCTTTAGCCATGCTCACTGGATCCCCTGATCCGGATACGGCTGTATTTAACAATACGCCATCGGCCCCAAGTTCCATCGCATAAGCAGCATCTTTTGGGGAGCGTAATCCTGCATCAACAATTACAGGTACAACGGCCTGCTCAATGATGATCTCAAGGTTATATGGATTGATGATACCTCTACCAGCTCCGATGGGAGAAGCGCCAGGCATTACAGCATGTACGCCAAGTAATTGTAGCCTTTTGGCCAGAATGACATCATCCGAAATATAAGGCAATACCGTGAAGCCCTTTTCCAGCAAAATTTCGCAAGCCTTGTACGTTTCAATCGGATCTGGGAGTAACGTCATTCCATCTCCGATGACTTCGACTTTTATCATATCACAAAGTCCTGAAGCCCGCGCAAGCTCGGCAATCCGCACCGCCTCTTCCGCAGTGGAAGCCCCTGCCGTATTCGGAAGAAGTGTGTATTTATCCAGATCCAACGTATCCAGGAAATGCTTCTGGTTACGCTCTTCCAGATTCAGACGACGAACAGCAAAGGTCAAAACTTCCGTTTCAGATGCTTCCACAGCCTGACTTTGCACTTCCAGATCCGAAAACTTGCCTGTTCCAAGCAACAATCTGGACTCAAACGTATATTTACCAATGTTAAACATCATCAACCGCCTCCTACAAAATGTACAATCTCGATTCGATCGCCTTCTCTTAATGCCGTCGTTTCATGATACTCACGGGTTAAAATATGCTTGTTCAGCTCTACAACTACAGTCTTGACTTGCAAATCAAAAGATTGGAGTAATTTATCCACACGATTCAATCTGTCTTCAATCTCCATCCGTTGACCATTAACGATGATATTCACTGCACCACTCCCTTTCTGTTCAATCGCTCAGGGCTCAGCGCCTCAATTCCGAGTTCTTCTGAGCTTTTGCCAGCGAGCAACTCAGCGATAAGCCTGCCTGTTATCGTACTAAGCAAGATACCGTTGCGGTAATGTCCAAAGGCGGCGAACAACCCGGGAATACTCTTGCAAGCACCTATATAAGGCAGTCCATCGGGAGTTGCCGGTCTTACGCCTGCCCACGCTCGTATAAATTGTGCTTCCTTCATCCCAGGCACCCAGTGGGTAGCCGCTGTTAATAGCTTCTGAACACCCTGTACAGAAACGTTCAAATCCGTTCTGCCTGGCAGACTGGTTGCCCCGAGCCAAACCTCTCCATTGGCTTTGGGAACAATATAGATATCCTCTGCATACACCGTTCTATCAGGTCTGTACCCTGCATGTTCATCTGAGAACTGAACGGCGGCTATTTCACCTTTTACCGACCACACAGGCAAGCTCAGATTCACATGTCTCATCAACTCTTCACTCTGTAATCCAGCCGCTATAATGACATGTTTGCATTTCATCTCACCGATCGATGTGGTGATCCCCTGCACGCCGTGTTCGTTTGCTTGCACACGTATATCCTGTATGTCCTCCATAACCCGTGCTCCCAATGCTTGAGCGGATTCAGCATATGCCTTCGTTAGATGGACTGGAAGAATCTCACTCTCGTAAGGTCTGTAGTAGGCTCCATACGTATCTCTGTTAAGCCATGATGCCTCCTGTTGCACAACGGAACGGTCCCACCACACCTCATCAGCAGACAACGCAGACTTCCGATTGTCCTTATAGCTACTTGATTCACTGTATGAACGAAAAGGAGTTAGGAATCCTTGGCGTTGCAGGCCAGTCTCTACCTCACTGAGTGTAGCCATTAGCACCTGTTGCTCGATAAGTAACTGTCTACTCAGCCTGGCAAGCTTAGCCATCAAAGGATGAGCAAAATCCTCACTATCTGCCGCTAGCATTCCAGCCGCCGCGCAAGAAGTGCCTCCTGCAATCGCCGAACGCTCCAGCAACAGCACATCCTGTCCACGGGAAGCAAGCTCATACGCAATGGCACATCCAACAATACCTCCGCCTACAATAATCGTTTCTGCATGAATCTTATCCGGTCTATCAGTAATGATCTTTTTCATCCTCTCATCTCCTTGATTCAGCGACTCAGACTTTCTGTAGCAACAACGATAGCCTGCCTTAACGATGCAGCGGCCCGATCCGGGGAATCGCTCGCCCACACATTCGAGATCACAGCGACTCCCTGTGCGCCTGCAGAGCGAATAGCGTGAATGTTCCCCGGTTCGATGCCCCCAATCGCCATGACAGGAATGGAGACAGCAGAGCACACTTCAGCCAGAGCATATAATCCTCTTGGTTCAAGATCAGGCTTACTGTTGGTTGAGTAGACATGCCCGAAGAAAAGGTAATCGGCTCCCCGTTCTTCAGCGATTTTTGCCTCATCGATTGAATGAACAGATACACCCAGACGAATTCGCTGGACATTGCTTATAACAGCAGGGTTGTAGTTACGTATAGCCTCTTGCCCCCAATGTACACCGCCATAGATGTCATTCTGTGGTGGCAGTTCTGAACCATTGATAACGATGCGACAAGACGGAACGCCAACACCACGCAGACTTTTAGCCCAACCGATCTTTTGTTGCCACGAGAGTTGTTTCTCTCGTATATGGATGTAGTCCACCCATGGCCAAACGTCCTTTGCAGCTTTTACAAAAGATGCTTGATCCCCTGCACCCGTAGATACAACATGCAGTTCAAATGATCCGTGTACACGTTCATGATAAATTACCGTACTTTTCATCTCCTTCCATGCGTGAATGCTATGAAAACACAAAAAAGCCACTCCCGTAGGGGAGTGGCTGCGTATTAATTATAGGACCAGATGACTGACTGATACATACAGTTCATTTCGTGCAATAAAGCTATAGACCTTATAGCCATAACGTTATACACGCAACTGCATGTTTCAATTTACTAAGCAAGACGGTTGAATTCTTTCGAATTGCCGTTTGCTCACGTCATTCACTGAAACGCGCTCGCCACTTCCCTACGCTGGTATGATCCAGATCAGGTGCAAAGGGTCCGGAATCGCATTCTTCCATCTCAGCCACATCGTGCGGCCCCCCTAGTGTTCATATGAAGTTGTAGCCTATGTTACCATAGAAGGATTTTTTTGTCACTGTTCATTTCTGTTAAACGTTGCTTGAATTGTCTAGTTTTTCTCAGACCATTCTTCGACATTCCATGTTTTGGTGACCCAACCCTCGTAAAAATCAGGTTCATGAGATACCAGCAACACCGTTCCCTTAAATTCTTGCAAGGCACGTTGCAACTCCGCTTTGGCTGTTACATCCAGATGGTTCGTCGGCTCATCGAATAGAATCCAGTTGCTTTCACGCATCAAGAGTTTGCATAAACGAACCTTCGCTTGTTCTCCACCACTCAGCATGTTAAGCGGACGGGTAATGTGCTCATTTTTCAACCCGCAACGAGCGAGATGACCCCGGACTTCATTCTGGGTCAAATGTGAAAACTCATTCCAGACATCCTCAATCGGCGTGATATTCCCAGCACGAACTTCCTGCTCAAAATATGCCGTTTCGAGATAATCTCCCAAAAAGGTTTTTCCACTGAGTGGAGATATTCTTCCCAAGATCGTCTTCAGCAGTGTCGATTTACCCACACCATTACAACCTACGATGGCAATCTTTTCACCACGTTCAATTGTCATTGTCATTTTAGGCAGCAAAGGATACGTATATCCAATTTCAAAATCAATGCCCTCAAAGACCGTTTTGCTGCTCGCGCGGGCATCCTTGAATTTGAACGTTGGTTTGGCCGCTTCATCTGGACGATCAATACGTTCAATTCTGTCCAGTTGCTTCTCCCGGCTCTTCGCTCGACCAGAAGTTGAAGCACGTGCCTTGTTACGCTGAATGAAATCTTCCTGTTTCTTGATGTACTCTTGCTGCTTCTCGTACGCATCAATATGCTGGGCTTTATTCATATCAGCCATCTCGAGGAACTTGTTATAGTTCGCTGCATATCTCGTTAATTTGGCAAATTCCAAATGATAAATGACATTTACTACTTCATTCATGAATTCCGTGTCATGGGAGATTAAGAGGAACGCATGAGGGTAGTCCTTCAGGTAACGTGACAACCATTCAATGTGCTCTACATCCAGGTAGTTGGTCGGCTCATCCAGCAAAAGGGCTGTAGGCTTCTCAAGCAGAAGCTTGGCAAGAAGCACCTTTGTACGTTGTCCACCACTTAGAGCTGCGACATCCCGATCAAGACCAATTGCGGACAAACCAAGTCCATTGGCCATCTCTTCCACTTTTACGTCAATCAGATAAAAGTCGCCCTGTTCCAGTTGTTCCTGAATATCGCCCATCTCTTCCAGCAACTGCTCTAGCTTATCTGGATCTGCATCTGCCATCTGGTCCGTTATATTCATCATTTCTTTTTCTAATTCAAGCAACGGAAGGAAAGCATCTTTAAGAACGTCACGAATGGTTTTGCCTGGGGTAAGCTTCGTGTGCTGATCCAGATATCCGTAACGGACCTTAGGTGTCCATTCCACTTTTCCACTATCTTTAAGCAATTTACCGGTAAGGATGTTCATTAATGTGGATTTACCCACACCATTGGCACCAACAAGTCCTACACGCTCTCCGGCAAGTAAACGAAACGATACATTTTTAAATAACGTGCGATCTCCAAAATTGTGACTTACGTTCTCTACTGACAATAAACTCATAAGATGAGGTTGCTCCTATCTATTAGACATTACTTTTATTATTGTTCCGAAACCCTATTCTAGCACAGGTCCCGTCTTTTCTG
Organism: Paenibacillus sp. FSL R5-192; assembly: GCF_000517845.1. NCBI lineage: Bacteria > Bacillati > Bacillota > Bacilli > Caryophanales > Paenibacillaceae > Paenibacillus > Paenibacillus sp. FSL R5-192. The sequence goes on from NZ_ASPR01000049.1 coordinate 317,670, forward strand.
AAAGTAATGTAAACAGTTCAGGAACCTCTTACATGATTTTGTCATACAGGCTACCCTAACGATTAGAGCATTTATATTCGAAATAGCCTTGTGCAGCTGCTTGTCTTGCGTCTGTAAACACCTCTTCAGCACGGTAACCATTACCACATGTGGAGGGATAGTAGTACTTGATACCCGTTAAAGGATCTACCCCACCTACGATGGCCGTTTTCTTCACAAGTCTGCCTCCACCGATCGCATAATTGTTGATCTTTTGGTCACCCACACCTATACCTTGGATAAAGGCCATAATCCCTGTATCGTTAATGGAGTTGTACCAATCTTCCTGCGCAATCAGGGGCATCGTAAACGTATAGGAAATACCGTTCTTTCTGGCAAACTCATTATGGCGGTTAATCACATCAGCCAGATCATCCTGCACAGTAGTCACAATCCGGCTTTGTCTAACTTGCTCAAATACGCTGGTATTCTGAAGTAAAGGAATCTGAGAGCTAGCAGCGAGTTCTTTTTGGAATCCCTCAATCCATTTCCCTGCATTTGCGTCGTAGGCATATACGTAGTCGTCCAGTGTAAAGTTAATACTGCTACCATTTGAATCTGAATATGTATAAGGTTTCTTGGGGCTCCACACTTGCCTTAAAGAATCTTCACGGTTACCTGTCAACTCTGTTTCTGTGGACAACATATAATAGCCGTCATAATCCAGAATAACTAAGGCAGGAATGTAATTAAACATGTTTCGAATAGCTGCGGGATCATCCTGAATCCCCATATTCAAAGCCATCGTCTGCGTAAATGTTAACAAGGCAAGCTCTTTGTCCGCTTTAACAAACTTGGTTGAATCATAACCTGCTTCATCATTTTGTTTCTCATTCTGATGCATCACTGCACCTGCATCCATGACTGCGGTTTGAAGTGCAGCTCTGTATCGTTGGCCAAGATATTGAGCCTCTTCGGCATCTTGGGTATGGAGTGAGATGATCCAGAAGAGCGGGAAAAAGATCAGCACAAATACAATGGAAAGCTCAGTAATCTTCATTGAGGACCATACCTCCGTATGTTACAAATACTGCTGAAGCCTGAGCCGTACCACTCAACCACTCACGAATGAGCATGGAAGGTGTACGATTTGTATTTTGGAGCGTCACAGTGAAAAAATCCCCTGTCGTCAACGTATATCTTCGGCCAGCATCATCAACCGGTATCACTCCTGAAGATGGGAATAGTCTTTCTCGAATCTGAGCTGCATAATATCCATCCTGCACTACCTCATAGGTCCCGTTAAAACTGTTATTGTCCATTGGGTCTGTATAGTGAGGCACATATTTCTTATGTAAATGTTCCATCGACACCTCATACACATTGCCCGTCTGGGCCAGTTGCTCCTCAAACTCAGCCAACATTCGAGGTGAAACATATCCTTTCGTTCGGACAGCATCAACAAAACGTGTTACATTCTGAACAGCCGTCATACGTGCTATATCATCCTGCCGATCGGCTGTTTCAGCAGCTGGGTACACATAGAGCAAAAGGACTGCGAGCAATACGGCAAGCAGCTTGGATGCGGCATTAATCAATTCACACTGGTCTCCTTCCAAAAAACAATCTTGAGCAGTTCTCCAGTTGCATTTCGTATAAACTCTGGTCTGTATGTGGAATCGAGCTGGACAGGAATTGTCGCTGTTTTGCTGACAAGTGGATCGATCACATACGAAGTTCCATCTACCTCCACAGGAATGCCTGTGCCTGTCATCTGTCTAACGGTATGCAACACTTCCGCACCACTATACTGATACGGATTGGTGGTATGCAGTGTTGTTGTCAGCCGACCTTCCATGCCTGCTGTTGTCTGTACTCTGTCGTTCAAGGCCGCTGATAAAATCTTAACATTCTGTTGCCCGTACAGGCAGGCTGTCACAAACAGGACAACCGCCGTACAAAACAACATGAGATGCTGTGTATTCCGGGACATGTTAAACCAACTCCTGTCAGGATTGCTGGAAGATCAGCCCTCTTACCACGTTCGAACGGTCTTTTACGATAATGGCTTTGAATTTACCACTTGGATTGACATATTGATTTTCTTTTTCACTCATGGTCTGGTTAATAATCCCCACTTTATCGTCGGGTGCAATAACCGAGCCGTAGTCCGCATTATTGAGATCCTGTGAAATGTTTAATTGATTGCCGTACCATTGACCCGCTTTATTTTTACCTGTAATAACTTGAATACCGAACTGGTCCTTGTCCGCATATTTACGCAGCGCATTCGTTACCTGTGATCCACTGATGGTTGTTCCGTCATATACCGTAAATGCAGCCTGGGACAACTCGGTTTGGATATCAGCAAAATTGTTCTGGGCCGTCTTGGTTGCCTCCTGAGCCGAAATAAACAACAGAACTACAATTGTGATCAAAGCGATGGTTAAGAATATCCCTGCTGCCACCTTTAAAGCGCTTGATGCATTGTTCATGATAAATCCTCCCAAGTTATAAGTTATTAAACTATTTCAGACTGTCACACAGATGAATTGTGCTACAGTTTCTGAATTTGCTCATAATAAATGCTCATCTGTAAGAAACTCATACCGACCAATGGAATGACCAGATACAAAAAGATAAGGGCGTACATAGGTGTAAATCCGATGGTTCTGCCCCATGATGCTTTGACATCTATCATTTTGCTGTACTCCTGCTTGCGTTGTTCAAAATAAAATGCCATCATGCTCTCGAGATCATCGAAGGCTTCACGTATTGAGATTTTGCCAAGGGCAAGCTGTAATTTATCAACCAGTCGCTGGAACTCGGGCAAGCCCGCCTCTTCCTTTAATTGTTCAAGTGCAAGCTCTGGTCCATGTTCAAAATGCAACAAACATTTTTGCAGCGGGCGCTTGAAAATGACGGCAAATCGATTAAGCCACTCCAATATCTCCTCGACTGACATCCGGTCCATCTCACGCAAAATGGAAATCACTGTCTGGAATTGATAGATTTCATGTCGCATATCCAACCTTCGCATTTTCCGCTGAAATAACATGAGCCATACGGGCATGTAGTACCCCGCTGCACCCATGAGAATGGCTATAATCATTTCCCACCAGCGTACATATTGTTTGTTATATACCTCAAGTTTCTGCATAATGCGCGTGATGGTCTCATTCTGGGTATCATGGTCTAACTGAACTGGAGATAACTGCTGTAACGCTTTGGAGACTTCTTCGTATGTAGCTCCTCGGTTCATTTCTACACTTTCCAGCACGGATTGATCCAACGCTGTTTTTTCCTCAGCTTTCCTGAGATCCGCTTCAGCCATTGCACCAAACATTCGATCATCGCGGATTGGATCATACAAGATGTGGTTACGTTCAACCTGGTGCAACAGCAAGATGCAACCCATTGTAAGGACCAAACAACCTGCGAATAACAACACTCGTCGAATGGCAAGCCATTCGTATTTCAACTCTGAACTGCTCTCCCTCATGAGCCGTATCGTTTGACTGTACTGTGTACTGCCAGGTTTCGCCGCAAACAACATCGCCAATTTCCGTATGAAGATTTGCTTGTACAGAAACTGATCCAACCATGAATGCTTATGCCCTGACCGATAACGGGTCTCATCGTATTGCTGGAGTCTTTGCAGAAGCAAATAAGCAAGGATGATGATCACATAGATCGATATTTTGGTAACAAAACCGATTTTGCTGCGATAAAATTCATCCATCGTTGGGAAACTGACTCTAGCCCAGCGTTCGATCGGAGCGGTGAATAATACCGGAGCGAGCGCGATGATATTAAGTCCTTTGAGCAGGTAATCCAATTTATCACGCCGTAAAATCTCCAGATGGATCTCCTGAGTCAGGTTACCAAGTCCATTAAGATAAATAGAGCCTTGTGCTCTGTCCTTATCCCCAAACTCCATAACCATGTAGGAAACGCCGGCGAATCCTTTGAGAAAACGGTTGGGAGCCACTTCATAATAACGCTCAAGTGCTTCATTCGGATCTGGAGAAGTTAGAGCTTCGTAGATCAGTCTTACCTGTTCTGCTGCTTCTCCTGTACCTGCTTCAGCGGCTTCATAGAGCGCTTCCTCAACCATGCCATGCTGATGATACCGATGCCTTACATCTGCAAAGAGATCCAACATCTGCACCAGCAACCTTTTCTCCATACGACTAAGGCACATATCCAATACCAGGCTGTTTAGTACCACAGCACAGAGCACGGACAGTATTACAAAAGCGATACCCGGCTGCAGAAGAAAAAGAATGACACTTATGCCGCCATAACCTCCAAGAATAATCAGAACCACTGTCATCGTCAGCCTGCGAAGTGAGGGCTCATCCCCAACATGGCGGAAGGAAATACGTTTCTGCACCTGTAGAATATAAGCTGATAGCAATGGCACTTTCATTCCAAGACGGTAGGACTGCAACAAGATTGATCCCAGTCCTTTGAATCCCTTCCCGCTAGGAACAAAAATCACGCCGGATTGACTTGTTGAACCACCTCCTCTGTGACGTAACATGCTTAAAACCAGAAGTGTAATCAGCAAACCCCCTGCACAAATACTTAATACGAGGAGCAGAATCCATTTAATTGTCATGCTGATCACCCCAGTGTTGCTTCATAAACAGTTCAAATTTCTCGGCATCCTGTAATGTCATCTGTTCTCGCATATCCACCATGCTTCCAGAAGAGATTGGAGCTGTTGCAACATACGCTCCATCTCTGTACTCCACAACATTATGAAATGTAAAACCTGCCCTCTCTTCCACGCTATCACCTTGATTCGCACGAGGAAGACACTCCGTAATTCGTTCGATATATCTTCGTCCTTCAGCATCTTTCTTCATATGAACATCGAAGTTGATTACACTCACAACCTGCTCCTCAGCAATATGCTCATGCTGGAACATACCTGTCTTGAGCAAGGAATTACGGAGGGAGAAGACCAGATCACGAAACGTTTTGGCATGGTGGGTAAACAGGGTGAACAGACTGGCAACCTGAGACATTTGAATCATCCATGCGGCCACCTCATCACTCGCAACCTCACCGAGAATATTGACGGTACCATCCGTTTTTTTCTGCAAATCAAGCCCTTGTTGACCTGAAATGTGTTCGGTTTCTCGGAAACTCAAAATATTACGCCGACTATAGATCCGTCTTAATTGAAGTTCAAACGCCATTTCCTGCACCCGAAGGGTGTACGATGCATAGATGTGTTTGACCATAGCCATAAGCAACGTTGTTTTACCAGAACCCTGTGCCCCGGTCACAGCTGTGATCCGGCTTCCTTTCATCAGGTATTGAAGCAATGTAATTGGCAGATCTGCGTTGTTACCCGTAATTAACTGTTCAAGTGAAGCATTCGGAATATCGAACTTCCGGACGAAGAACGCCCACGATTCTGCAAAAGGAGGTCTAACAACAACGACACGGGAGCCGTCTTTCATCTCGTTCACCTTGTATCCACTTGCTTCCGACAACTGTCCGGGATAATTGTATTTGTATATATTCTGGCATACCCTTTTCAGTTCACGAATACTGCCGAAGGACAGAAAGGATAGATGAATGGACTTACCTTTATAGAAAATCCAGACACTTTCCATGCCGCTAAGCGGTTCTTCATGTGCATTATCCTCCAGTCCTTGATCCAGCAAATCATTCCATGATGCCGGTTTTCGAAGTCCCATATTATGAACAGCATCAAGCATACCGCTGACACCACCACTAACACCGTCAATACGTTGGTCCCTTATCTCATCAACAACCGAGAATCCTTTATAATGTTGGTAGATACGTTGCACGATGATATCCGTCTTTTCTCTGAATCCAAGCTCTCGATATTCGCACTCGAACACATACTGAATATCCTCCTCAGAAATATAATAACTTCCTCCATCGTCCGTACCTTCCTCCATTCTCAGTCTGCCAAGATCGTAGGTATCAATCATTCGGGAGAGTGCATCCACACCGAATTGCTGTCGGTACAGATAAAACACAATTTCGAATCGGTCCTGGATCGTCAACAAATCTGGTTCTGCAAACAAAATAACTTCATCTACATTTGATTTGTTCAGCCCTATGCTTCGGGTCAGCAGATCCCCTATCAGATTTTTGACATACGTTTTGTCGCTGATACTGCCTGAGACACAGCCCTTCAGTGCTTTTCTCATCTCGGCACGCTGATTAATTCTTCGACGATATTCTTCTTCATGCAGACCCGCATCCGCGAGCTGACTATGACTAAGCTCATGAAGTGAGTTCTTCACCTTCTCAATCAACATGTCAATCGTGAATGATTCCTGTTCAGGAACACGAGCATTCTTTTCACGAAGAAACGTTCTATACTTGAACCAGATATAAGTCAGGCACAGAATCAAAATCAAACTTATCCATATGGTATTCCAGAGCATCGGAGGTTCAGGCTCCCCTTTCCAGCTTCTTCAGAACTGTGCGCATACCTGCACCGTCCATAATCAGGCGAGCGAGTTCGCTCATGCTTGCAGCAAAACTCCCTTTACGAATATCCTTATCCTCAGTCAAACTTTCCAACTGCAAGTATCTAGCGACATCTCGCCGATTCATTGCATCCAGGTATCCGGTTGTGTACGGTATCGCAGATATCGTGCCTTTATATCTGAACTGTCGCTTAATATTGGAAAGCGTTGCACGGGAATGCAAATCGTATTTGTTAATGACGACATGTATATTCTTATTGTTCATTCGTTCTGGCAGGATCTCTTCAAAGAACAACTCCAGATTTCGCATATTTTGATCGAGATTAATTACAACATAGTCCGCCTGTTGCAGCTTGAGCTGTGAATCAACACCAGCATGATCCGCATCCAGAAGAACCAGATCATAATACTCGTTAGCTACATTTAGCAGCTTTTTCACTGTCTCACCATGTTCCTGCGGGGAACGTTCCATCTCATCAATTCTTCCGGTTAGGAAATCAAGTCTTTCCTTCAGAAGTGGCTTGGTATAATCCCTGAGATTGTGCTTATTCAGACTGCCGCTCGAATGCAGCCGTTCAATCGCATCCCAGCCACCCTCTTCAAAGGAGAACATAAAATCCGCTGATTCCGTATCTTTGGATGGTAGAGCAGCTTCTGTGCCAGTTCCTGCAAGGCCTGCATTAACAAGTAACACTCTTGTCCTATAGTGAAGTGCCATCGCATAAGCACTAATTAATGTGCTCGAAGTGCAACCTGTTCCTGCAAAAGGACTCCAAAAGGTAATGGTGCTCATGCTCTCATCCTCTCTGCTTCTTTCATCGCACGGCGACTGCGAACACTTTCCCAACCTGTTAACTGCTCGACCACGCGACACAATGATTTTTTGTAATTTCGTGACAAAGGTCCAAGATGAACTCGGCGATGATGCTCATTCTCAAGCTTAACTGCAGCTGTTAATTCATCCCACGGAAGCACTAAGGATTCTCCAGTCCACACAAACGGACTGCCCTCCAGATACGCCCACAGATAACGAGCTTCAAGCTTGCAGTCAACCCCGTTAATTAAGAGCCGCTGAAATGACAGCTCACCAGGCAATGACTGTTCTTCAAGCAACCGCTTCAACCAGCCCTTGCCACGTTCCAGATTGTAACGCTCATAATCACTCACCCAGACTCTTACATCAGCGGTTAGCCAGAGATTACGTGATGCAAAATGCGAGGTCTCCATGTCATATAACACATAGTCATAACTATCCAATCGCTCGCCATTTACTTCAAGATGATTCTCTACTGCTGCTGAAGTAACAAAATGACAAGCGATATCAAATCCTTCAAATTCCGTAATTCGCAAAGACTGCTGACTGTCACCTACACCGTACCCATACTTCTGCTGTAAGGTTCCATCTACGAGCAAAACCTTGTTGCCTGTCGAAGCCAGTATCTTGCAAAGATATAACATCAGATCATTCTTCTCACATAAACCCGCAAAGATCCATGTATGCATAGATGTTACAACTCCTTTCTTTTTCTTAAACTCCCTGTTATCTGAATTATTCTAAATTAAACCTCGGATTTCGCTCTATTCTCCACCCGTTAGCAAGCTCTGTTGTTCTGTTTGTGAAGCATCAGCAGGATCATTTACGCTTCCAGAATTAGCTCCTGCTCCGTTTCCTGAACCATCATTCCACATCACTCCATCCGAGGTTGCCGGATTATTTGATGATGGACGACTGTTATATGTAACTGAGGATTGTGCCACATCCTGTTCAACCCCTTTTGACGGTGCTGTCATGGAGGCGGCCAGTGAACTTTCAAGCGAACTTCGCACCTGTCTGGATAACTCCTGCTCGGCTCGTCGAACAATATTCGGATCACTCTCCAGCAGTTTTAACACTTCTGAATTGGCAGGATACGTCGCGATTGCAGGTGTCTGAAACTGTGGTTCTACATAGGTTAAGGCATAGATTGAAGCTTTATGTAAATAGGCATCTACAATTGCACTTGAGAGTGACAGAATCTCTTCCTCCGTCATCGTAATCCATAAGGTAGCTGCATTGAGTCGTTCCACTTTCTTCTTCGATAAGAGAACATAGTCTTGTCCAGTAGGGAATTGGATACGAACATCAATAATATCTCCCTTAACAAGTGAGGACGGCAGTAATACAACTTGCAGCTCTCGATTTCTTAAATCAGGCGGAGCCGGTACATCCTCATACACCATCTCGGTGGTAATGGCTGTTCCTTTTTTCAACTCTATTTTGGCCACTTGGCCTTCCATCTGCTTCGTACTGGACCAGAGGTTTCGCGGTGCTTGTGCATCCGGAACAGCAATGAGCTTCAGATCCTCCGGTAATATCGGTTCACCTGCTTCAATATCCCGAATCGTAACCCATCCTTGTGCTCCCGAATCCCATTGTTGCTTTAATTCAGCTTCCTTTTCCTCATATGCCGATAAATAACGGGCTTCTACAGCTGACCTGACCTCCCCCATCGTTTTGACATTGTAAATAACATATCCTCCGAACACCAACCCTACAGCTCCTGCTCCGATAAGTCCGGCATAGATCAGTTGACGGCTTTGTTTTCTTAATTTAGACAAAAGAGGCTCTCCTTTCGTAATCTTCTAATCATGTACTTTCCTTCTTGAAAAGAATGAACGTTTCTTGGGCTGCTGTGCCATCATATGCGTTAAAATATGTGAAAACACTTTATCCATCTGTGCGTCCTTGTCAAAAGGATCAATATGTAACGGCAGACCATATACACTCGATGTATCCAGAGCTTTACGAATGCGCTGAACAGCTTCACTTGCTGCCAGGGGCAGACAATATATCCATTTCTCTCGTGGATACCGATGATGTGATCGAACAAAAGCGCCAATCTCCGCCTGTCTCCATTCGGCACCTGAGCCTATAACAATAGGTAGATCTGCACGCAGGAATTCTTCCAGCCGGTTCTGATCCTGACCACTACCGAGATCCATCACGATGAACTGATAACTCCCCCCAAGCAAAGACAAAATATCCGCTCGCCCGGATTGTTTCCAATAATGCACACCATCGACTGCAAACTGTCTGCCTGCTGGCACCGGTTTACCCGCTTGAGCGATTTGTTGAATCCTTGCAAAGGATTGAGAGCGAGGTGACATTTCAATCACAGCTACTTTGAAGTTTTGCCTTTCGAGATAATGACTGATAGCTATAGCCGTATGGGTAACCCCTACACCAGATGAAGCACCAGTCAGGGCAATAACTCTTGTTCCCCCATTCAAGGTCATCGTTGTATCTCCACCAGGCGTTGTTCCGCCGGGTATTCGGAGCAGTTCCTTCCGCACCTCATCGGCAGATTGGAATCGCTCTTCGGCATTATACCTTAACAGTCTTCTCGCCACAGGGATGTATGTCCGCGGAACATCACTCCGGATAGAGCTTTCTACACCCTGAGTCCATTCCGTATACGCACCACTTGTCATAAGATACAGCAGCAATGCTCCGAGTCCATATAGATCTGAACGCGCATCGGTCTGACCCGAGCCATATTGTTCTGGAGCGGCGAAACCAGCGGTTCCCAACTTAACGGTATCTTCAGCACTTTGCGGTTTGTAACTTCTGGCGATGCCAAAATCAATTAATCTTACTTCATGTTCCGGCGTGATCATGATATTTGATGGTTTCAGATCCCTATAGATCACAGGTGGATTCAGATTATGCAGATAACTCAACACATCCAGCAATTGAAGTACAAGCTCCGTCAACTGCTCCATCGGGATCTTCCCACGACACTGCTTGAAATACTCACTGAGCGTTAACCCGTCGATGTATTCCATCACCAAGTACGTGTACCCGTCTTCATCCGGGACAAAAAAATCAACAATTTGCGGCAATCTTGGATGACGAAGTGATGTCAGAAGAGCGGCTTCCGTCTCCATACTGCCTTCATATGGCATAATCGTTACACTCTCTTTAATTGCCCATATCTTGCCCGGCAACTTCAGATCCTCCGCCTCGTATACATGGCTCATTCCGCCTGTTCCCAGAATGGATACGATACGATATCTACCTCCCAGCAGGCTTCCGCGTTCCAGCCTGGCCGGATGTCTCATACCAATTCCTCCTTCAATACACAACAAAAAAGGGAAAGCTTCACCGAAGAAGAACAGACCGGATATCCGGTTTTGTTCGCTTCGGGATGCTTTCCCTCAGGTTTGTTATGGTTAATATTGGTATCATTATAGTACAGGCAGGAACAGATTGTAAAGCACAAAATTTGATGAGCTTATCGAATCAATTTCATAATACCTTAAGCTGCTTTAATCAAGGCTATATCTCTTAATATTTGACCATATAAAGTGTAATCTCTTCCCGGTTGTGAAACAGCTGCTTGGAACGTTGAATTTGCATACGTGAACGCTCAAACGTATCGATGACATCTTTAATCATTGCCAACGGTTTTTTATGCAATAACTTCACGGTAACGATCGCTGTTCCTCCGGGTTGCAGGCTATATAGAAGATCCGATACAAGTCGGCTCATCAGCTTCGGACTCCAACTCATATCACATACGAGCAGGTCGAATTCTCCTTCGCGGAAGCGCACATCCCCTGCATTCTTTTTCAAGAAGGTCAGTTTGGGTGATGCCAGCAGCGTTGCATCCATCTTCGCCGGATCTACCGCCGTTACTTCAAGCCCGCGTTCAAGCAGGAACGAGGTCCATCCACCTGGTGCAGCCCCGATATCAAGTGCTTTATGAAATGAAGTAAAGTCAATGCCAAACGTTTGCTCGGCTTCAAGCAATTTGAACTTAGCACGCGAGATCTGCCCATCTTCTTTTTGAAAACGTACGGCCCCCCCGCTCCAGTCTGACAGGTTCTGTTCAGGTCTGGATACGCCAGCATACAACATATCATTCGCAGCAAATACGGAAATGACATATTCAGCATCACGTACAACCCATTCACTGCCTAACTCATCCAGCTTTTCAGTTAACAGTTGCTTCAATGAGGCTGCATTTTCTTGCCAAAAGGCCCCTTCTGTCTTCCGTACCTGTAGCACGACAGAGGCACCGTTCAATTCCTTATGATTCAACACAAATGCAATCAATTTCTCAATAGACTGCTCCGAATCTTCTGTATTCTCCTGAAACTGAACAGGTTGAATATGACGTAAAAACGTTGGATACTCTGCCCACAGCTTATCTGCAACTTCTTCCTCAGCTACAGGCAGACCCGCAAGCAGTATTTCTCCTGGTACGAGTACCGTGCTCTTCACCGCACCAAACGTACGGCGCAACTCTTCCTGAGCATAAGGGGCAAAGCCATGATTGGCTGTGCAGATAAAACGGGAGAAGTTGCCTTCTTCCCAAGACGATTGTGTACTCAAATTGTGTTACCCTCCAGAACGTACGCGTATCCACGGACGACCATTATCCCACTGGATATCGACCGGAACATCGTACGTATGCTTAATTGTATCTTGTGTCAAAACTTCATGTTTGGGGCCAGCTGCCGCAATACGTCCATCGCGGATCAAGGCCACATGTGTAAATAAAGGTACGATCTCTTCAACATGATGTGTTACATACACAACTGTAATGTTACGCTGGCGCAGACGATCAATCTCAGCCAGCATTTTCTCACGTTCATATAAATCTAGGCCGGCACAAGGCTCGTCCATAATCAGCAATTTTGGCTCGGCCATTAATGAACGAGCGAGCATGACTTTTTTGCGCTCCCCTTGGGATAACGTTCCAAGCGGGTTGTTAGCCAGGTTGGCAAAACCCATGTCATCCAGCAAACTCATTGCCTTTGCTTTTACTTCATCCGGAATTGTCTGATAAAAACGCAAAAAAGCATAAGCTCCTGTAGCGACGACCTCCCATACCGGATCTCTGGGTGTGAGTTTCTCAATCAACGTTTGGCTGATATAACCGATTTCCTTACGTACTTCCCTGACGTCACATTGTCCATACAAATTACCGAGTACTTCAATACGTCCCTGGCTTGGAAACATATATCCGTTCATCATTTCCAACAACGTTGTTTTGCCAGAACCATTCCGACCCAGAACAACCCAATGTTCGCCTTGTTCAATGCGCAAATGTACATTATCCAAAATCTGATTATCTTCTCGTCTAAGTGAGACATGTTCCATCGAGATTATACTCATTTCAGCACCGCCTTCCGGATCTCCGAGAGCAGATGCTCCACAGAGCTCATCCGATAAACCATTTTTGGAACATCTTGCTGGCCGTCAAAAAGCATCACTGCTGGAACGCTTGAAATTTGAAATTGTTGTACAAGTTCAGGAATGTCATGAATGTTCATTTCGAATAAAATACCTTCTGGCAGCATGTGCTCAACGACCTCTAACATACGCCGTGCTGCCGCACATGTCCCACATAAAGGGGTATATATAAATACAGCCTGTGGCATGCCTTCCCATACACTGCGCATTAACATTTTGGATGTAATTGGCTTCATTAACTTTCTTCTCCCGCGGCAACACGCAGCATGACCTCACCCGTCATTGGTCCATTATGAATGGTTACCGAATCGGGTTTATTGCTATATAACATCTCGTACATCTGGCGTTTCCCAAACATACTGGACGTATGCAAATAGATCTCGCGCGGAAATAAACCTTCTCGTACAATAGATGCCGCGACCTCACCGCCATTGGGCGAATCTGGACCAAGCTCATAATCCAGAGACAAAATGTCCACGTCACCTTCTCTTAGTAGCATCAGGCACTCTTCTGCATTCGTTGCCAGAACAAATCCTTTCGGACATGCCCGATAGTCATCCAAAAAAACATGCATACAATCGCTCCTCTCCCCATTATAACCAGGAACGCATGAGCGCTATATCATCACGGTGCGTTCCATCTTCGCCCGTTTCTGTCTCGAGCACAATAACCGCATTTTGGAACTCAGGCGCCTTTAACAATGCTTTCATTGATTCATTGCCGATATATCCCTGTCCGATCCTCGCATGTCTATCCTTACAAGAACCAGACGCATATTTGGAATCATTAAAATGTACAGCAGCAACATTATCCCAATAGCGGAGCATCCTGCCCTTTTCGAGCATCGCCGCTTCGTTGCCTGACGACCACAAACCTGAAGCAAAAGCATGGCATGTGTCAAAACAAAAAGCAATATGCTCCGGATATCGGCTTAATTTGCGAATCTGTATCATTTCTTCCATTGTCGTGCCCATCGGGCCATGATCACCTGCCTGATTCTCAATCAGCACCTTTGAATGTCCATTCCAATTCTCCAAGGCGGTATCCAGACAATGAATGAGGTTCTGATAACCCTCCAGCGGATCGTTTGTTTTGATATGTCCAAAATGGACTACCGTCCCAACAGAACCGCAAGCATTCGAAATTTCAAGATCATTGCGAATAGAAGCTATTGTAGCATGAAACCCCGCCTCTCCACGGGTCATGCCCAACGCCGGATTCGTGGGATAGGGTGAATGTGCAATCGAAGCAAGTCTCTGCTGTTCACACCAATCCCTGCACTGCTCAGCATCCTTGAGGTCCAGACTTTTTAGGCTGAGACTACGCGGGTTCTTCGGAAAATACTGAAACGCCGTTGCCCCCATCTCATACGCTCTCTTGGCTGCCTGAAGAAATCCGCCTCTCGTGCTGACATGTGCCCCGATACCGGTTTTAGGCCTCATGCTGGCATTTCGGACAGAAGAACGCCTTCTTGCCCGTAATTTCCACTCGTTCAATCGTTCCCCCGCAGCGCGGACAAGTCTCGCCTTCCCGATCGTACACGCGACATTGCTCGTCAAAACTTCCTGTCTTCGTATCCCCTTGCATCAGCGGCATTTCCATATAACCGCCCTCAGAAGCTGCTTCACGCAACACGGACTGCATCGAATGGAACAAACGCTCCGTCAGCTCAGGTGAAGCCGCGATGTTCTGCGTTTTGGAGCTTGGTCTCAGACCGGCAGCAAAAGCAATCTCATCCGAATAACAATTGCCAATCCCTGCAATGATATGCTGGTTTACCAACGTTGTCTTGAGCGTACCCCGGCGACCTTTCAACAGAGAAGCAAAACGTTCCACATTCATCCGTCGATCCAAAGGTTCAGGTCCAAGATCAGACATCGCCTCTTCGGTTTCTTTCGAAGTAAGCAGATGTAAATAACCCAAGCGCAGTCCAATGAAGAATAAAATGTGATCGCCAAACTGAATTTCCACTTGTGTGGAACGATCAGGACGTTCTTCTTCCGTGCCCCAGAAAATCATACCGCCCAACATGAGGTGCAGCACCAGGCGTTTGCCATTAGCCAAGTGGAAAATCAGATGCTTCGCTCGGCGCTCAACAAATATGATGCGATTACCTGTAAGTTCATTGATAAACAGATCAGGCTCCGTATTTATCGTTTTATCGCGGTTAATTACAACACCTGTAATCAGTAGATCAAGTATTTTCTCGGACAGCAAGGTCCGGTAATTTTCCATTTCCGGTAGTTCCGGCATCGTACATTACCCCTTTTTGGAAGCTTGGTCTGCCTCTTGCGACAGCCACTCCATCAATTTATGCAAATCTTCAAACACATGATCAGGTCGAGCCTTCGCTGCTTGAATGTGTCCATCCATATTATCCCGTGTTGTCACACCGGTAAGTACCAACAGCGTCTCACACCCTGCTGCCACTCCAGCAGCAATATCGGTTCGCATATTATCTCCGATTACTGCCACTTCATGAGACGCCAGGTTTAGCCGGCTAATGGCTGACTTCATTATAACACTCGATGGCTTGCCAATAACGGTAGGATGAACTCCGGTTGCTGCTTCAATTGCTGCTCCAATAGTTCCCGCCCCAGGTGTCAGTCCATCATCGGAAGGAAGCTGCAGATCCGGGTTGGTCATGATGAATTTTGATCCCGCATTAATCCACCTTAGCGCCTTGGTCAGTTTATGATAGGAAAATTCACGATCAATCCCCTGTATCACGTAATCTGGTACATCTTCCGTCAGCTGTAGTCCTGCTTCTTCTATGGCTTCCAGCAGTCCTGCTTCTCCAATACATGCCACTTTTGCACCCGGGGACTCTTCAGCAACATATTCAGCAGCCGCCACAGCAGAAGTACATACTTGAGACGCGTCGGCAGGTATGCCCATCCCGTTCAGATGATCTGCCACACCTTGTGGTGTACGGGAAGAATTATTTGTTACGAATAAATACGGCTTTCCTAGCTCTTGCAGTGTTCGAATAAGCTGATCGGCTCCTTCGATACGATGTCTGCCATGATAGAGCGTACCATCCAAGTCAATCAGATAGGCCTTAATCACACACAGCACTTCCTTTCTTCATTCCATTAACGTTTCATGTCCTTAATCATTTACCTCGAACTTGACCGCGAACCTATGTATTCAGGCAAAAAATAATGGCTTGCTGGCATATGCACGCAACAAGTCGAACCGGATCGAACACCGACGGTTTAACTCGCGCGTCTTCTGTACAAGCTTGTCATTTCCTGCGCTTTCCCGGAAAATAATTTGAATCATTTCCCTCTTCATATTGCCCATCCTACACGCTTTCTGACCAGATTGCAAAAGGGACCGCGGGAGTTCCTCTCCCTCAGTCCCGTGCAATTACCCGGATCTTTATATGACGTGTTTAGCCGTGCACTGGTTCGCAATCAGGGTTAAGATTCTTGCTTGCGATGCACGACAGGAATAAGCTGGTGTTCGTTTGCAAGTCTGGTATTCGGGAATACGGACTGCGCCTCTTCCAAAAGTGGCTGAAGTTGATCCTCATCCTTATAGCGTGAACTGAAGTGAGTCATGATTAGTTGCCCTACATTGGCTGCTCTAGCCGCTTCTGCCGCTTGTTTAGAAGTACTATGATAGTACTCATGCGCTGTATCGGCCAGATCATGCATGAATGTAGCTTCATGTACAAGTACATCTGCATTTATGGAAAGTGGCTGTACGTTGTCACATGGACGTGTATCGCCCAATATGGTGATCACCATACCACGCTTGGGCGCTCCTAATACATCTTCTGGACGAAGCGAATCACCATTATCCAACGTAATGGTTTCTCCACGTTTCAGTCGGCCGAACAATGGGCCTGGTTTCAGACCGTATTCCGCCAGTTTGGCTGGGTCCAGGCTCCCTGGACGATCTTTTTCCGTAATCCGGTATCCATAACTGTCAATCCGATGCTCAAGCAAAGCAGCTTCCACGATAAAACTGTCATCCTCGAACAGGACGCCGCCCGTATGTTCCACGATATTCAAATCATAGTTAACCCGGGATTGGCTCAGCTCCATTGTTGTACTGATCATTCGTTCCGTACCTGGCGGACCATATACGGTTAATGGTGTGGTGCCACCTTGATAGGCTCTGCTCGAAAGCAGTCCTGGAAGTCCAAATACATGATCACCATGCAGATGTGTAATGAATATCTTCTCCAATTTGCTCAGTTTAAGCGGAGAACTTAAAATCTGGTGCTGCGTCCCTTCCCCGCAGTCAAACAACCACAAAGCTCTGCGCTCATCCAACATGCGTAGCCCAATGGAAGTTACATTCCGTTGAAGCGTAGGTACACCAGCATTAGTTCCCAGGAAATATAGTTCCATTCTGGATCGCACCTCTTTCTGTTGCCAGCAAAAAACCTCCGACAATGCGGAGGGCTTTGCCTGACACTCTACTGAATTTATGCCTTCTCTACATTAAAATACTTAGCTTGCGGGTGGCTGAATACCATCGCTGATACGGAAGCTTCAGGTTCCATCATGAAACCTTCCGTCAATTCCACACCGATATCCTCAGGCTGTAGTAACTTGAACAGCGGCCCTTGGTCTTCCAGATCCGGACAAGCCGGATATCCAAAAGATACCCTTATCCCTTGATAGCGTGCACCATGACGTTGCTTCATGGTCATCTGGGCAGAGTCCGGGAATCCCCAGATATCTCTCATCATATGATGCACACGCTCAGCTAATCCCTCTGCTACTTCGAGCGCTACGGATTGCAGAGCATGCGAGCGAAGGTAATCCCCTTGATCTTTCCACGCCGTGGATAGTTCACGTACCCCGTGTCCAGCAGTAACAACCATGAAACCAACGTAATCCATCTGACCGGATTCAACAGGTTTCAGGAAGTCGGACAGGCATAGGAACGGCTCGACTTTTTGACGTGGGAACGTAAATGTATGCAAAATATTACTGGTGTCCTTTGGATCATAGATAATGACGCTGTTACCACTGGACTGAGCCGGGAAGAAACGATACATGGCATGCGCCTGAATAATCCCGTCACGAACAGCCTCTTGCATAATATCATCCACGACTGCTTTCAGGTCGGTAGCCTTCTTATCACCTGAAGCAAGCAGTTGTTCTACTGAACCGCGCAACCCCAGATGATGTCCAAGCAACATCTGCATGTTCACGTATGGCAGGATATGTGATAAAGGATAGTTACGCATCGTATGCCGCTCCAGATCAGGCGGTACAAGAACCGGATGATCTACAGCAATATCCGAACGTTCTACCCGGGTAAGCTCTGGAAGAGCCTGAACAGCTACTGCACCTGAAGCATCAGCTTCTTTTTCTGCTTCCATCTCCAGTTGCATCACTTCACGTGAAACGGGATTCATCAATTTGTTCGCCAGATCCAGACCATCCATCGCATCTTTGGCATATACAACCATTCCGTTATATTCAGGACGGATACGATTTTTGGTGAATTTGCGTGTTAGCGCCGCTCCGCCAACCATAATAGGTACATCAATACCTGCTGTTCGCAAATCCTGAGCGGTAAGAATCATCTGTTGCGCTGATTTTACCAGTAGACCCGAGAGGCCGATCGCATCGACTTTTTCTTCCCGGTATGCCTCAATGATACGTTCTGGTGGTACTTTTATACCCAAATTAATGATCCGGTAACCGTTATTGGACAGGATGATCTCAACCAGGTTCTTACCGATGTCATGCACATCGCCCTTGACCGTGGCCAGAATGATCTTGCCTTTAACCGAAGTTTCGTTCTTCTCCATGAATTGCTCCAAATATGCTACAGAAGCCTTCATAACCTCTGCACTCTGCAACACCTCAGCTACAATCAACTCATTGTTGTTAAAGAGACGACCTACTTCCTCCATCCCCCGCATCAGTGGACCGTTAATCACTTGAAGTGCTGTATATTTGGCAAGTGCCAGTTCGAGATCTGGCAGCAATCCTTCTTTACTTCCTTCTACTACATATGAAGCGAGACGCTCTTCTAATGAAAGGTTCGAGATTTTTTCCTTCTTCTCAACCTTCTTGTTACGGAACGCCGCTACAAACGCCGCCAGAGTATCATCATTCGTGTTATATAAAAGCTCTTCGGAGAGTCTGCGTTCTTCTTCAGGAATGGAGGCATAACGCTCCAATTTCTCTGTGTTCACGATCGCATAGTCAAGACCTGCTTTGGTACATTCATATAAGAATACTGAGTTCAGCACCTCACGGCCCGCTTCAGGCAGTCCGAATGAAATGTTACTGATCCCGAGGATCGTATGACATTCTGGCATCGCTTCCTTAATCACTCTTATACCTTCAATGGTTTCTTTGGCTGAACCGATGTACTGTTCATCTCCCGTACCTACAGGGAACACCAAAGTATCAAAAATCAGGTCTTCTGGTTTGAGTCCATATTTGTTCACCAGCAAATCGTAAGAGCGCTTGGCTACGTCAAGCTTGTCTTCCCGACTAATCGCCTGACCCCGTTCGTCAATCGTTCCGACAACTACTGCACCACCATATTTATGAAGCAACGGTGTAATCAGCTCAAATTTCTCTTCGCCATCCTCAAGGTTAATAGAGTTAATTATCGCTTTACCTTGTGAGTACTGGAGGGCCAGATCAATTACTGAAGCATCTGTCGTATCGATCATGAGAGGAACCTTCACTTTTTTTACAACCAATTCAAGGAACTTCACCATGTCTTCAGACTCTTCACGGTCTGGGTCTTGTACACACACATCGACAATGTGCGCTCCATTTTTCACTTGAGCACGTGCAATTTCGGAAGCTTCTTCATATTTGCCTTCTACAATGAGGCGTTTGAATTTCCGTGATCCCAGCACATTTGTACGCTCTCCGACCATATATGGGCGATTGTCCTGTTCGATGTAGATCGGTTCTATACCAGACAATGCCGGTGGATGTGTTCCGTTCATTTCTCTTGGGGGGTACTGGGCAAGTGTATCGCGCATCGCCCGAATATGTGCAGGGGTTGTCCCGCAACATCCACCAGCGATATTCAACCAGCCCTGTTCGGCAAAAGCACCAATCTTCTGAGCAAGCGAGTCAGGTGACTCATGGTAATTACCATTCTCATCCGGAAGACCCGCGTTCGGGTAACAACTAACGGCAACCGATGCCATAGCGGAAAGTGAGCGAATGTGATCACGCATGAACTCTGGACCCGTAGCACAGTTTAGTCCTACCGAAATTGGGTTAAGGTGTTCTAAGGATATATAAAAGGATTCGATATTCTGACCTGCAAGGGTCGTTCCCATCGGTTCAATCGTTCCTGATATCATCAGGGGCAGTGTAACACCACTCTGTTCGAAGGCCTGCTGAATTCCAATGCTGCCTGCTTTTACATTGAGGGTATCCTGTGAGGTTTCGAGCAGTAGCGCATCAACGCCTCCCTCTATTAAAGCAAGCGCTTGCTCCAAATAACTGTCGATAAGTTCCTGGAACGTCACTCCACCAGTTACAGACAGTGTTTTGGTTGTTGGTCCCATCGCACCTACCACATAACGTGGAGATTCAGGTGTAGAGAAACGATCAACCGCAGCTTTCGCAATTCTGGCTGCTTCCAGGTTGATCTCGCGTGCCCGATCCTGAATATCGTACTCAGCAAGCACAACGGATGTGGCACCAAATGTATTGGTTTCAATTAAATCGGCGCCCGCCTCCAGATATTCTTCATGAATGCGCTGGATCAGTTCTGGACGAGTAAGTACTAACATTTCATTACATCCATCCAGATCTTCGCCGCCAAAATCTTCGCCAGTCAGATCAACTTGTTGAATCATGGTCCCCATTGCACCGTCGAGGATTAATATTCGTTGTTTTAATGCTTCGTGTAGACTAATCTTATCCAATATCTTCACCCCCGCAAAACGTTAGATCTTAGTTTAACAGAAACTAACTTAATGTGAAAGATCGGGTTTGGTCCCGAAAGATGGCGGGTTTGCACGAATATGAACGGAATTTGAGAATCGACAAAAACAAAGCAATCCGATATAATTCAATTAAACCAAGTGGAAAAGAGGGAAAGAACATGGCTGAAATTGTTATCCGAAATACGAACGAACGCATCACTGGTGACGAAAATGTTCGAAATTTCTTAAACAAATACGATGTATTATATGAGAAGTGGGACGCATCCAAACTGAACACTGATCTGCAAGATAACTTTGGATTAACGGATGAACAGAAAACCGAAGTTTTGGAAACTTACGATTATGAAATCAGAGATTTGGCTGCACGTCGCGGATACCAGATCTGGGATGTCATCACGCTGTCCGAACAAACACCAGATATCGAAGAAAAGCTGGCCAAGTTTGAAGAGATCCACACCCACGCTGAAGATGAGATCCGTGCAATTGTCGCTGGTAAAGGAATCTTTGTTATCAAAGCTACAGATGATGTGGGCTACTTTAATGTAGAACTGTCTCCTGGAGACGTCATCTCTGTTCCTGAGAATACACCGCACTTCTTCACTTTAATGGAGAACAAACAAATAATTGCTGTACGTCTGTTCATCGAAAAAGATGGCTGGATTGCAGATCCATACCCTGATCCTACATTTATCAAACAAGCCTAACACTCTCGTGTTACAACTTGCTTAACCAAAACCCCTGTTCAATTGAACAGGGGTTTTCGCATATTGCATATGGGACTAGTATACAACATCGGTGCATTATATAAAATAATGCGGGTATTTCGCCTTTATCGATTCCTGTTCAATAACAACGAGTCTAAGATGAGCTTCCATCACCTGAACTGCTTGCTCGGTCTGACGCTCTGTGATAAGACGATAAATCTCTTTGTGCTGGGAGATAATGACCTCCAGGTTGGAGTCCTCCGCTAGACGTAATAAACGCAACCGATTAAACGGAATATTCAGTTGTTGCAACATTTTCCATGTTCTCAGCTTACCCGTGCCTTGGAACAAAATCTGATGAAACTCTTCATCCAGTTCAAAAAGTCGATAGAAATTGTTTTTTCCTATACAGACTTCCTGCATTGCAATGTTGGTTTCAAGTCGAAATCTGTACTCTTCAGGAAAAGAAACACAAGCCAAAGTCACGATTTCCTTCTCCATCTTCTCCCGCATAAACCTGCCTTCTTCCACATGCTCCAGATTAATATGAGAGACGATCGTTCCACTCTGGGGAATAATGTCCAGCAGTTCTTCTTCAGCAAGCTTCATGAATGCTTCTCGCACGGGTGTTCTGCTCACCTGCAGTTCATCTGCAATCTCTTTCTCTGAGATCTTGGTACCCGGCTTAAGTTCCAGATGAAGAATTCGTTCTTTTAACAGGTTATATGAATATGCCCGGGTCGAGCCTCTAATTTTTTGATTAAGTGACATGCCTAGACCTCTTTCTATCAGCCGTATTCATTCATCTTAGCACAAATTACCGTTCCACTTATATATCGGTGTGAAACGGTAATCTGGCCAACATCAACTATATTATTGCTTGTTTTCTTTATAGGCTTTGTACGTATCATTTGCCAGCTTCAGATAATTGGATAATCCTTGACTCTCCAGCTCTTTGGCAAATGTATCGAATTCAGACAAGTCCCGTTCACCCAAGATAAATTTAAGTGTATTCTGATCCGAATAATCTTTCAATGGTGTACTCAGAAGTGTCACCCGTTCACGGTCCTCTGAAGAGTAAGGAATTGGTGGTTCTGCCGGGATCACTTCCTTGGTATCCTTCATGTCTTGTTGGAATTTCAACTCTTCTTCACTAAACATCGATTGCAGCAGATCTGTCGTACCACCGTAGGCAAATACTCCACCAGAGAAACCAAAGTCAATACGCAGATCCTTCGTGCCTTTAGGATTCAAGCCATTGTAGTTCACATCTTCTACCAATTTACGTTTTCCGCCCTCTTTGGTAAATGTTTCGCCTTCAACGCCCCATTTGGCAAACTCTTGACCCTCATCACTGTAGTATAACCAATCCACAAATTGCATAATAGCTTTGAAGTTTTCGCTTTTTTGAATTTTTCCGGATATCATGACACCGTTTTCAAGTCTGGAGCCAGACATTAATTGCCCTTTTGGCCCACCAGGAACTGTAATCTTCGCAACAGAGTATTTACCTTCTCCCAGCGTTTTGTTCATATCATTTCGGTGCAGCACCACCGTTTGGGAATTACCATTAATCATGAATGATTTGCCGGATACAAATTTCTGTACAGCCTGATCATCATCCTGTGTGAAACTTTCTTTGTCCAGCAATCCTTCGGATACCAACTTGTTAAAGTACGTTAGCATTTCCTTATACTCCGGCGTAGTAGCCGTGTACACAAATCCATCCTGATCTTCCTTATACGTCAATCCGTTACCAAAACCCCATCCAGCCTTGGTACCAAAGCCGGTAGCAGCGATGTTCAATGTACTATTGAATTTAAATCCATCCGAAAATGGAATGGAATCCGGGTAGATTTCTTTCAGCTTTTTGGCTGC
The DNA here is from genome assembly GCF_000517845.1 of Paenibacillus sp. FSL R5-192. Taxonomy (NCBI): domain Bacteria; kingdom Bacillati; phylum Bacillota; class Bacilli; order Caryophanales; family Paenibacillaceae; genus Paenibacillus; species Paenibacillus sp. FSL R5-192. The sequence goes on from NZ_ASPR01000049.1 coordinate 340,860, forward strand.
ATCATACAATTCGTCCCATGTCGTCGGGATGGCGATGTTATTTTCTTCAAAAACATCCGTTCTTACCAGTAATGTATAATCCGGCCATACTTCTTCATGCAGACCCGGGAGCACATAGTACTTTCCATCTTCTTGCCGAAGTCCTTCCAGTTCATCTTCCAAACCCCATTTTTCCACTTTATCCTTGAAGTTCGGCATCAAATCAATGTAATCACTAATGGGCAAGACCGCACCGGAAGATACAAATGCAGATTCTTCACCAGGATAGGTTTTGGGAATAATCAGCGGTGCATCGCCTGAACTGATTAGAAGGGATCTCTTCTGAGAGTAGTCACTCATGGGAACAATCGTTGGCTCAAGCGTAACACCCGTCAGTTCGGTAATTTTATCGAAAAGTAACCAGTCTTTTTTAAAAGGATAAATAGGATGATCACTGTATAGTATGGATAGATTAAACGGCTCAGTTGCCTTGAATGTGTCACCTACATTGTACGTCTCCATCGCTGCCTTGGTTTGAACTTCTGTGACGTCACCTCCAGCTCCATTACCGCTGCTACATGCTGCCAGAACAACGGTCATCATTGATGCCAACACCATTTTACCAACAAACTTACGTGGCTTTTGATTCATTTAGGTTATCCCCCTGAATTTGGTTTAGGTTGACCTTGACTTAAAACTTTTTAATCAATAAAAAGCGAAGCGCTCGCCTACAAGCTTTCTGAAAGAAAGCTGCATCGGAAGCATATGCTATCACCGGATTTTCCCTTTTACAAAGGGAATCGAAAAAATCTGGGGATAACAGCAATTGAAAGGTTATTCTGTCATCGGAGTGTTCCGTGTAAATCATCTTTAGCTCAATTTATATAGCTGCTAGGTATTACTGTTTAACAGACCCTAACATGATACCGGTTACAAAGTATCTTTGGACAAATGGATAGATGGTGAGTATCGGCAAGATGGTTAATACCATCGTTACTGACTTAATATTCGCAGCAATCTGTGTCAGGTTATCAGCTGAAGTTGCACCGGCAGATGCCCCACTTGTCGCTCCTGCAATCATATTGCGCAAATAAATGGTGACCGGGAACAGTTCTTTTTTGTCCAGATACAGAAAAGCTGGGAACCAGGAATTCCAATGACCTACTGCGTAGAACAGCACCATGGTTGCCATAACTGCTTTACTAAGCGGCAATATAATGCGTAACAAGATTCCGTAGGTGTTCAAACCGTCAATGGAGGCAGCTTCCTCCAGTTCTTCAGGCATATTTTCAAAAAATGACTTCATGATCAGCATGTTGTATATGCTAATTGCGCCAGGAACAACAAGTGCCCACATAGTGTTGTTGAACCCAAGAGAATTAATCAACACATAGTTTGGAATCAATCCACCACTGAAGAACATGGTAAATACGGCGAACATCGTCAGAAACTTGCGACCCATCAATCTCTTTTTGGACAGGGCATATGCGAAAATAGTCGTCATAAACATGGAGATTAACGTACCTACTACAGTATAGATAATCGTATTTTTATAATTCGTCCAGAACATGCTGTCACGTGAGATGGTCTTGTATGTCTCCACATTGAATCCTCTTGGGAACAAACTAACCTTACCCGAATTAATGTAGGACTCACTACTGAAGGATTGTGCCACGACATTTAAGAATGGATAGAGCGTTATAAATACCACGAACAGCAGAAAGATGACATTGAATACTTTAAATACCTTGTAAGATCTGGATTCCTGCATGGTTCTCCTCCTTTACCATAAGCTTCTTTGTGTCAGTCTGCGTGAAATGGCATTTACGGAGAACACCAGAATCAGACCGATCAGCGATTCGAACAAGCCAATTGCGGTAGCATAACTGAAGTTACTGGATTCCAGTCCAACCCGATACAGGTAAGTGGAGATCACATCAGATGTTTCGTAGATCAGCGGATTGTACAAGAGTAAGATTTTTTCAAATCCAACTGCCAGGAAATTACCCATGTTCAAAATCAATAACGTCACAATCGTTGGCAAGATCCCTGGTAACGTTACATGAATCGTTTGCTTCCACCGATTGGCACCATCGATACGTGCAGCTTCATACAAAGAATCATCAATGGTTGTCAGTGCAGCCAGATACAGAATTGCCCCCCAACCCATACCCTGCCATACCTCAGAAGTGATATAGATTGTTCTGAACCATTCAGCCCGCTGCATAAAAGGAATATTGTCTCCGGTGAAGAAAGCCACCAGTCCATTAATGGAACCATTCACTGCTGTCAGCTGCAGGATCATACCCGCAACGATAACGATGGACAGAAAATGAGGCAGATAAGACGCGGTCTGTACAAACTTCTTGAATCGTTTACTTTTCACTTCGTTAAGCATCAAAGCAAAAATAATTGGAACCGGGAATGTAAAGAGTAACGCAAGTCCGCCTAACATCAGCGTATTACCGAATACTCTCCAGAAGGTAGGGTCCTCAATGAACATTTTGAAGTACCTTAATCCAACCCACGTTTCTCCAAATATACTTCCCCCGGGAACAAAACGTCTGAACGCAATCACATTACCAATCATCGGTCCATATTTGAAAATAAGGAGATAAATGATGGGAAGGATTAATAGTGAATACAGCTGCCAGTCTTTGCGGAACAAAGTTGCTGCCGTTCGTAATCTGCTCTCTTTACGTAAAGATGTCATGGTTAACGTTGTTTTAGCGGTTTCCGACTCCATGTGTTTTCACTCCGATCCAGGACTTGATAAGTAAGAGTAATTCATGTACATTTCCCATCGTTTCTCCTCTTGTAGAAGACAACAACTCCTTTAACTTCACCCCCACTACCAAATAGATAATTGCTAAATGTAAGCGATATCAATTTGATGCATTATGTAGAATCACACAATCCAAGGTGCTTCACATCATTCTTTAGCACTTACTAAGTGGTGTGATTTCCAAATCGGAAGAAGATACTCTAAAATATTAAGCGCTTACAATCAATCGAAAATAATAAGCAATAACTCCCTGCCTCCATTTAATGAAGTAAGTCAAAAAGATATTGCTTTATGACAATCTAAATACTAGTCATACTAGTATGTTAGTTACATTCTAATCCAGCTTCCCTCTAATTTCAATAACTTTTAGCAAAAAAAATGGAGATCTCTTTTAACAAGGTAATTTACTCAACAAGCTCAAATAAAAAAACATTGGTAACTTCAAGAACGACATCATCGTTCATTGAAGCTTCCAATGTTTCAGGGTGCTGAGGAAAGATGTTATAACTGATTCCGCTTAGAAATTAGCAATAAGCTGATTTAATTCCGATAAATGTGTTATTTCATGGTCTGGCGCATACGCTTCATTGTTGGTCTTATGCTCACGGTTAATCCATACGGATTGGATGCCAGATGATAAAGCACCACGAATATCAGTCGTTAACTTGTCTCCAACCATCATGCTCTCTTCGGGTTTAACACCCAGTTTACTCAAAGCATGTTCAAATATCGACGGATCTGGTTTTCCTTTTCCGAAGTTACCCGAGATAATAATCTCATCAAAGAAAGGAGTTAATTCAGGTACACCATCCAACTTTTCTTGTTGCAAAGCAGGACAACCGTTCGTTAACAGCAACAGTTTGTACTTTCCTTGTAACCGACACAAGGTATCCATCGTTTCTTCGTATACATGAGGTCTGGATCTCCGTTCTACTCCAAACTGCTCGGCGAGTTGTTCAGCAAGATCTTCCTGATCTATACCCAACTTCAACAAGCCACGACGCCAGGATTCTTTACGGTAAACTGGAGCAAGCTGTTCCAACTGACGGAACTCAGGTTGATCCCCACCAGTAAAGTTAGCCCAAAGGCCTTCAAACGGATTGATTCCAATCATTTTGGTAAAAGGAAAGGTTTCATATGATTCATACAGCCCACGTGCCTCATTACGAACAGCTTCTTCAAGTTCTTCTGGTATGACCCCAGTCTCTTGCGCTGCGATTAGACAAGTCTCATGAAAAGCTTCTCGAACACTACGCTCATCCCATAATAAAGTATCATCTAGGTCGAACAAAATCGCTTTTAACGCCATTCCGATCATCTACCCCTTTATGCAATAATTACTTTTCGACGGTTTCCACGGTGATCTGGTGTGCTTTCGCAAATTTCAGCAAACGTTCTGCAATCGCATCTGTATCGTAACGGTTCAATAACTTGGTAAACACCCATCTTTTCCCGCGACTGTTATGTTCGATAACAACTGTACCTGGTTCAATTCTGAATTTGACGATATCGTCAACCCCAATTGAACGTTCACGATTACCCTTCGTCGTTATAATCCGATTACTGCTAATCTTGATGTATGGACGTCGAAGCATGAAGATGACTGCCAAAAATACGTAAAGCAGCATGGTCACCCAGTCCCAAGTTGTCATTGGAGCTTGCACAAGGAACGTGCTCATAAACAGATACAAAAAGGCGAGACCAATCAAAAATATAGGGAACAAAAGACTGCGTCCCTTAAAGACTTCTTCACCTGGTGTACCTGTGATTGGTTGACCACTTTTTTTGCGTTGCTGATTTAACTGCTTGGAATTTTTCTTAACCGTTCTCTCGAACGAACGCGACATGAGAATCCCCCTTATGTGTCTTTGTATCGGCTTACATAATTGCAAACCAACATTTCCCCCTATAAATTGCACACTCAAAATAACAGGAAGAAACCTAAATATCATAATGATATCATTAGGTTTCGTTAGTGTTTGAGTTTGCCTTGGTGGCCTTTGTCATTCTCATCATCAACAATCTCAATGGTATCCAGTTGTTGTCTGAAATTGCTGCGAATATTACTCAAATAAATCTCTCTTAGCTCGGCACGTTCAGCAAGCTCTTCCTCCGACAATCCAGTGGACTTTTGCTTACGAGCCAATTCGTTAATGCGTGCTACCAGACTATCTATATCCAAGCTTGTCCCCTCCAAAAATACAAAGTCATATTAACTTTGCCATTATAAAGGCTGCTTGTCAAGCTGACACGCGCTAACACTCATTGATGTGCATTTTATTCTGCAAATTGCGGTAGAGCTAGTACTTGTCCCACTTGGATGGAAGTTGTATGAAGTTGATTCACTTTCTTAATTGCTTCTATATAAATACGTGTATCCATATTCGTCGGTTTATGTTCCAAAGAAATACTCCATAATGTTTCCCCTTGTGAAACAGCGATCTTTCCTCCAGGCAGAACATCATTCTCATTGCCGGCAAATACAGTTAAAACGGTGCTGCATCCAATAAATATAATCATAGAGGTAATGGCTACCTTTAACATCCATGAAGAAATCTTGAAACGCGCTAAAACCTTCTTGTAGTTCCCTATGTTAGACTTCACCAGTTCCGAATTGATTGGTTCATAGATGCTTTGATAAGTAGAATATCTCATTAAATACCCGCCTCCAAACGTTTGTTCCTATCTGTTGAAATCAATATAACACGAACACTTGTTTTGTTCAATAGATTTTTAGAACAATTGTTCGCTTCTTTTTTAGAAGGAGCAATATCTTATTTCAAGTCCTTTTGTAAAACATTTGCAGTATTATACTCTGACTTTTGGACAATTTCTGTTCTATAAGCTAAAAAACACTGATTTAATGCTATTTTATTTAGAACTTATGTTTGTACGAACGGAGGTTCTATGTTATAATTTTCCCAAACGTTACTAAAATGGGGTTGATACGGTATGTCGAAGATATCCAGCAGGCAGCAGGCTATTCTGGAGTTTATACGAAATGAAGTCCGGTTGAAGGGGTATCCTCCTTCCGTACGGGAAATTGGTGAAGCAGTTGGACTGGCTTCCAGTTCAACAGTACATGGACATTTGGATCGTTTGGAGAAAAAAGGTTTGATCCGACGCGACCCTACCAAGCCAAGAGCCATTGAGCTTTTGAGCCAGGAAGAATCTGAGCATTCTCATCAATTTGCTCATAGCGTTGCACGTATCCCTGTAGTTGGTAAGGTTACAGCCGGGGTTCCAATCACTGCAACCGAGAACATTGAAGACTACTTCCCTCTTCCTACACATTATGTAGGCGAACAGAAAGTGTTTATGCTTTCAGTAGTGGGAGATAGTATGGTGGAAGCTGGAATCGTTAACGGAGATTACGTTATTGTCCGTCAACAGCAAACTGCTGATAACGGTGATATCGTCGTTGCAATGACTGAAGACGATGAAGCTACAGTGAAAACGTTCTATAAAGAGAAAGATCATATTCGCCTTCAACCGGAGAATGCGACCTTCGAACCTTTACGTTTGAAACATGTTAGTATTCTGGGTAAAGTCATTGGCCTTTTCCGAGATATTCATTAATATTTAACTTGAGTAACAAAACTAGATGTAATGAAATACGAAAGAGGTTGTCCTGATCAACAGGACAACCTCTTTTTTCTTGTTTATGTTATTTTAGCGGCTAATTATTTACTTCGTTTCAAAATACTCTTGTGATGCGAGAACACATCAAAGCTCTGTTGTCCGTGATATGAGCCCATACCGCTCTCTCCTACACCACCAAACGGGAGATAGTGTGAAGTCATATGAGAAAGTGTGTCATTAATACATCCCCCACCGAAGGATACTTGATTCAGAACCTGATCCTGCAGCTGCTCATCCTGTGTGAAGAGATATAGCGCCAATGGTTTTGGCCGGCGAACAATCTCATCTAGCATAGGATTCAGGTCACTGTACGTAAATACAGGAAGAATCGGACCAAAGATCTCTTCTTGCATGACAGCTGATTCCCAGTTCACATCTCCAAGTACAGTCGGCTCAATGAGCAACTGCTCTCGTACAGAACGTCCACCAATCAGCGTTTTGCCATCTGTTAGGAATTTCGACAACCGATCAAAGTTACGCGAGTTAACAATATGCGGGAAATCAGCGTTCTGTAACACATCGTCCCCAAATTTATCTTTGATCTCTGCGCCAATCAGATTGATCAATTCGTCATGAACTTGTTCATGTACAAGCAAATAATCCGGAGCAACGCAAGTTTGGCCTGCATTCAGGAACTTACCACGAACAATACGCTGGGCCACCAGCTTCAGTTCTGCATCGTTATGGACAATAGCAGGACTCTTGCCCCCTAGCTCCAGGGTTACAGGAGTCAAATGCTCCGCAGCTGCCTTCATAACAATGCGACCAACACCTGTGCTTCCTGTGAAGAAAATATAATCAAACTTCTCTTTCAACAATGCTGTACTTGCTTCAACTTCCCCTTCCATAACGGCGATATACTCCTGAGGGAAGATCTCCTGAATCAGATCATATGTCAGACGAGATACCGCTGGTGTTAATTCAGAAGGCTTGATAACTGCACAGTTACCGGCTGCAATTGCTCCAATCAGTGGACCAAAGGCCAGTTGGAAAGGATAGTTCCAAGGTGCAATAATAAGAGCCACTCCGTATGGTTCAGGGTAAATGGTGCTCACACCATCCGGCATAGCCGAATTGGTTGGGACTTGTTTTGGTGCAGCCCATTCCTGCAGGTGTTCTAATGCAAAATCCAGTTCACCCAAAACAATGCGAATCTCGGAACCGTAAGCTTCCGCCTCTGATTTGTTCAAATCTGCCTGAAGTGCATCTTGAATCCGTTGTTGATACTTTTCAATTCCTTTTCTAAGCTGTTGAAGCGCATTAATCCGATAATCAATATTTTTAGTTTGACCTGTATAAAAAAATGTACGTTGTTCTGTCACAAGTTGTTTAGCCTGATCCATATTAACATCTCCAATTAATTATTTAAAATTAAATTGTTCAAAATTTAATTAAAGTATACCTCTTCTATATGAAACTTTCAACATACAAATGAAACATCCATTTGTATGTATTTGAACGATGGTTGGAATTTTAAATGAGTGAATGCTAGTATTCCTTTCTATTTCATGGCTATCAGAATTTCTAAGGAAGTTTGATTTAAATCTTTTGCTTCAGACAGTTTAATATTAATGAAAAGTGAGTTTTGCGATTATCTAAATCGACGAACGAATATGTTTGTTATAAAGGTAAGCCTTGGTCACAGATAAACACAAAAATGTTACGTGGGCAAGTGAAGAAGAATCAGGGGACATGTTTTGGCAATTTGCTTTCAGATGATTTATCCATTCCCGGCCACAACTTCACAACGAGCAGATTTTAATCCAACAACTACTCCTGAGAGCTGTCTTCGAAGAAAGGGTTAAATAATATCAAATCAACTTGTACTACTTCTATTAAAAAAAGTCATCTAGTATCTCACTCATCCGCTGCATTTCATGATCGTCCAAATCTGTTTAGATTGGATATACTACTTAATCAGTTGGAGGAATTTTTGGAAGTTACGTTAGTAGATCTGTAGGGGGTGAAATACAAATCACAATGTAATATATATCATAATTTTACATAGAATTATATGGTATTTTTAGAAAGTAAAGTTTTATAATTCATTCAAAAAAATTTAGGAGGTATTTACATGAAAAAGAAACTAGCCACAATTGGAGCGCTCACTGCTATAGTAGCAAGTATTGCTGTTCCAGCATCACTTGCTTCTGCCTCATCTTCTGTTCAAGGTTCTGTAACTGCACAAAGTGTTACGATTCAGGCGACGCAAAAATATGTGAGATATTCAGATGCTAACAATAAGTATGGAGATGCGAAGTATGTTCCAAAGACATATACTTATGCTGATGGAGTTTGGTATGGAGTACTCAATCTAGCATCTACTACCTACTCAAACGGATTATATTACGGAAACTATGAAGGTTACGTAACGAAAATGGAGTAATTTTGTCATCACAATAAAATTCACGTATATTAAATATAACAATACTAAAAGAAGGCTTCTGAATTCTAAAGTGTACCCTTTGTAAAGGACATTTTGAAAAAAAACTAGGCAACTTGTTGAAGCTGCTGTCTGTATTTTACAGGCGGCAGCTTTTTCAAATTCCATTGCCCTCGATAATGATTGTAGTACGTCATATAACTCTTAATTTCTCGTTTTACTTCTTCTAATGTTTCGCAATCTTTGATATTCGTTTCATCCTTAAAATGCCCAAAGAACGATTCTTGGGGAGCATTATCCCAACAATTGCCTCGACGTGACATGGATTGTCTTAATCCCATTTTCTTCACTACGGATTGGAATTGTGGTTTCGTATAATGAAAGCCTTGATCAGAATGGATCAACGCATCTTTGGTTAAATGGCGATGCTTCTGTAATTTACGAAGCGTGTTTAGCGCAGTTCCTATACTTAACGAAGAAGAAACTCCATACGCTAAAATTTCATTCGTCTGTGCGTCTTTAATCGTCGATAAATACGCACGTTTATTGACTTTTTACGTTAAATATGTGATATCGCTTAATAACACCTTTCCCGCCTCGCCTGGCTTAAAATTGCGCTGTAATTCGTTTGGACAAGTGCGATGTTCTTTCGTTGCTTTTGCCATTCTACGGGCTGGATTAGACTTTCGAATGGGACAGATGATCTCAAATTTTTTCATGATCCGGCGAATCCGCTTCAAGTTGCACGTCATTTTGTACTGATTTTCTAACGTCATTTTGATTTGGTGTGCTCCTTTTTTTCGTCCACGAAAATGATACGCCTTTACAATCTTATCTGTTTTGGCTTTAGCTACACGCTTCTGCACTGATTTTTCAGAGAAGCAATTGTAATATCCAGAACGTGATACTTCCATAACATCGCATAGATAGCTGATTAACCGTTTCATTTTATACGTTCTGATCGTCCGATAAATGAGTTCAAACTTCAGCTCTGGTGCCACTTTTATTTCTTTTTCAACATCTGCCTTTCGAGTAGATCGAGTTTTTTTAGCAGTTCATTTTCCGCTCGTAACAATTGATTTTTTGCTTCTAATCGTTCAATCTTTTGTTCTAATGTTAATTCACGTTCCGATGGGCGACCTGAATTTGTTTTACGTGTATCCTGTAAGCCTTCTACACCCGCTTCACGATACGAAGCACGTCAACGTTTTCCGGAAGAACGAACACGCTCCAAACCAATACATTCAACATCTAAGCCTGCTTCTTCAAAAATGTCTCGTGGCAGTTTCCCCTGTTCATTTTGTGCAATGAAATGGCGCTTAAATTCATCGGTGTACGTAATCGCCTTTTCGCTAACAGCGATTACATTTGGATTCCGTTTTAGCAGTTCTTGTTCTTTCTTTGTCAGTAATTTTTTCGTCGTAACATTTCCGCTCCAACCTCTTTTTTTTCATTATAAACAAAATACCCTATAAGATGGGCTTTTTTCAAAGTGTCCATCTTATAGGGTACATTTTAACTTTAATCGGCTTTTCTTTCCCACAACATAAAAGAATTAATACTCGTTTACTGGACCACAACCAAAAGGTTGGCAAGTCTGGATTGTCGAAGCGGTATCAATAAAACCGGTATAATCATGATATTTGTAATAATGATGGTCTTTCCTGATGAATAAAGTCGCATTAAAATCACTATGCTTAACATCTCTAGTATATGTTTTTGTTACCCAATAGGCTCTGGGTGCATCCTTATAAAGATAATAACCACCGATACTTACAAGTATGCCCGCTATTCTACCACCTACAGGTCCTCCTATAAAGGAAGCAAGTATACCTGCTATTGCAGAAGCAGTTGCATATATTATCTCTGTGGAATTTTCCACTTTGCCTTTATATACATAACCGTCCGCTAATGCTTGTGGTGAGAAACTGAGATCTTCGTGAATAGGTTTTATTTCGTTTGTAGCATAATTCACTTCGCCAGTTTAAAGATTTTCATACTTTAGTCTCATCAACTTTTGTAATTTTTAACTCATCTTTACCATTTAAATCTGTTGCAATATAATAGCTGTCATATTGAATTAATGTAGAACCGTCTTTAAAAGTGATGGAATTATCGGTTGTACTTTCGACTAGTTCTAAAAGGCTATTTTCCACTTGTAGTGCTGGTAAAGAATTTGCCTGATCTTGAGCGAATGCTGGAATTGAGATAGATGTAGAAAGCATGACTCCGGCTAAAATGTTTTAGCAATTTTCATTGTTTGTATCATTTTAGTCCTCCATTCAATTCTAATCTTTCTTTTTTCTAAAAAAATCGAATTTGATTACGTAATCAAACAAAGATGTAATCACAATAGCCCCAATTGGAATAAACAAATAAACCCAGAATGGATTATTTGGAGCTTCGCCAGGCGGAGAATCTGTTAAAATAAAGTAAAGAACAATGCAATAGATTATAGCCAATACAATACCTGTTATGTTTCTATTTTTCATAGTTGCTCTCACCTCTTGTTCACAGAATCAAGTATTGTATTTCCAACTCAAAATATTATGACATAAATTTGGTATAATTTCTCTTATATACCTTAAAGTTTTTAAATAATATTTATGATGATAGCTTTAACCAGTATAATTCCCTTTGCTCAACAGCTATTTTCAGTACTATATTTCGTTTTTAATATCTGACTCCCTATCTCAGCGTTTCAGTTGCTATATAATAATATGTAACTTCTCATGCGCTAGGATACTAAATGATATTTTCAGTTAAACGCACAATGATTAGACACATCTCTATTCCGACACTTGGTACAAGATACAAGTTCTGGTCTCGAACTAAGGACAAGAACTATAAAGCTAAAGTATGGTCAAATTCTCTGAAATAGGGTAGAATTGTTATAGTTACTTTCTCAGCGATAAAACAAATGTAGTAGACTAAACATAACTTTCGGAGCCAAATATGACTCCTGCACAAACGAGCCTTATATACAAAGGCTCGTTTTTTGATGTATCTTGTAAAATATCTTTTCTGTTACTAATTCGAAGATTTTCCTTTTTACATCTTTCAACAACAACATTTTACTGCTCTGTTCGATACTTTGATTAACTTGCGCTTACACCGCTGTAAGGCGGTTTTACATACACAAAAAAAAGAAATAACGTTCTATACAGTACCCGTTCTCTCGAGATGTGCCATCATCTCTTATCAGAAGTTTTCCCATCATTCCTACAGCTACCCATTCTGGACGCTCCAACCGAGAAACGTAAGTCTGTAAAGGATCATACTGAGAATTGATTAATGCTGTTTTCAACGCGTGTGATGGGACTGTAACCTCCCCGTTTCCATCTTTTCATGGACGCTCACCTCATTTCATTTAGTGTATCTGAGGTGGCTTCGAGTGTCCAATTGGATTAGGAGGCTTTAAAGATATAAAAGGGGTTCTTAATAAATACATTATGCTAATTCTGCAGAATATGAAGTTTAAAGCTTCACATAATCAATGGTTTGATGCAGCTCTGCCTTCTCCATACTTCCAAAAACATTAAAATCTCTGAGGAACTCATCGAACTTATCCCTCAAATCGATGACCAAGGAGCACTTCGAAGCTCCCCCTCCAGCTTCGTTGTTAACTTTACTGCATACTTACTCTCCGTATAGGACGGATGCTTTCCATATAAAAGCTCGATCTTCCATAATGCCTCAACCGTTTTTGGCATCTCGCTGAACTGAACATTCGGCGCAAACCATCAAGCCCCTAGAAAAGAAAAAAGACGACCCACCAATTCGAGTCGCCTTCATTCCAACTCAATGCCAGTTTAAAAAATCACGAAACGACCCAAACAGCTCCGTCAAAATACACCCCGAAAATGAAGGGGAACTAGAGAAGCTGAAGAACAATTGGATCGGACAAACTTCATGAATAAGCATAAATCTTCATAATAAACAGAAAAGTTTCAGCGCTAAGTACACAAGTAGATCTTATATAAACTCGAAGTCATAGCTCACGTTTTTAAAACTTGATGATACGAACAAACACTCTAAACAGCGACCTATTGTAAATCATCACCATAAGATACCATTATTTTAGCCCGGTATCGGTTAGTATTAATCCACATTTACAGGCTCGATCACTTCGAATAAAAATGGATTACCATTTAAATATTCTCTTATGTATGCTTGGGCATACTTTTGTTCATCGATTAAACTGGTTGTTTCTCTTGGATCAGAGGAGTGATGGCAGGAGTTCTCGATCATGAACATGACAAAAAAACATTCCAGATCCCGAATATAGTCCTTTTCCAACTTCCTAATACTCTCATAACCTTGGATAAGCATCCATCGATGCTTTGGCCAAAGCTCCAATATGGTGCCTGCCATATCGTAGAGATAATATCCGTACCCACATCTTCCAAAATCAATCGGATAGGGTTGATTATCCTCAAATACCATATTACCGGTATGTAAATCAGCATGAATGAGCCCATAGTTATGTTCACTTGGATGCATCGTGGTAAGTTGGGATACAACCTTCTCAGCTGCATCTTGATACAGCTTCCATCCCTCTTCGGATAAAAAACGCTCATAGTAACGTTCTAACTTAGCCATTTCACGTTTAAAACTTTCTACTCCCCAAGTAGGTCTTACAAAATCAGAAGGTGGATTGAAATCCTTTGCTGCTTCATGAAGCCTGCTCATCAATACACCCATATTATATGCTTGATTATCTGTAAATTCACCTACTGCTTTTTCACCTTCTATCCACCGCATCATCGTTACATAAGGGCGCCTATATCCTATCTCTGTTTCGATGTCCAATACATAAATACTATCACAATTTGCCATCCCTTCTGGTACTTTTAGATCTTTCGATTTGTTCAGGGCTTGTAACAGTAGGAGCTCCGAACGAATTTCCTCTCTGCTTAATCGGTCCGAATGAATGCGAAGTAAATAATTGTTATCTGTACTGGTTTCAATTTTATACGTGATCGTATCGGATAGTTGAATAAACTGGATGTTATCCCATTCTAAGTCATACTTTCGAATTGCAGATAAAGCGACTTTCCTTGCTCTGATTAATAACGCCCGCCGTTCTTCATCAGTATCAAATCTAAAAAAATCATTCATTTGTTATCCCCCTACAGTTTTATGAAGTAAACCAACTACTTCTCTTATATGTTATTATAACGATAGTAAAAGCTTGAAAATATGTAGTAAACAATTTAAACCATAATATACACAAAAAAGTCACATTAGAATTTCTTCCAATGCGACTTTTGTTAAACTATTATTTTGTATAAACGATCTTTTTAATAGTATCGCTTGAAAAGAAAAATCGATCTGAAAGTTTCTCGATAGTGCCACCATCGAGAAACTTTCGCCGGATTTCATCATTTCTAAGATTAAAATTTTTCTACTGCCTGAATTTTCACTCCAATTTTTTACGCAAACCTTTTGATTTAGGGACGTAAACCAATCCACCGTTAATATACTTTTGTATTTCATTTAGTAATTCTTCTGGAAAGATGATGTCGGCATTTACATATCTCATGATAGCCGCTCCTTAAAATAGTTGAATTTTAAGGTAGCAAAGTCTACACTATAACAATTATCACTATCCGGATTTAAGCTGTTACTTATATTATTAGCTCTATACAAACAACCGCCGTTGTTCATAAAATAGACTTTGCATAGAACATATCTCGAACATTGTCATAGTGTCTCTCCTTCCTAAATAACATTCAAACTAAAATATGTCTTCATCGGAAATAGAATGCTATCTCAATAGTAAGATATTACTCCAAGTGGGCGAAGTGTCAACACTATACAATTAAATCGTTTGAGCTAAACTGTCACATCTCATCTATTCCTTACGGACCATCAATATTAGACACTTCACATGTATCGAGTACGTGAATACTTTAAGCTCCTTCCTGCAAACTCAGCGTTGCCGATGCGATATCCAGTTCAATTCTCTGCTTTATCACTAGCGATGATATGGTTCACCGCAGTTAATCTTAAACTAAACTGCCCGCCAGCTTAATGAATTAGAGCAGTGACAAGTAGTTAAATACTTATCTAATCGGTAATCAGATCATTTCCTTTTCGGCAATCGGTACAAGTTCTGGTCTCGAACCAAGGACAAGAACTTTAAAGCTAAAGTATGATCAAATTCTGTGAAATAGGGTAGAATTGTTTTAGTTACTTTTCCGCAAGAAACCTCTGCACTAATTTAAACATAGTTATTGGAGCCAAATATGACTCCTGCACAAACGAGCCTTAGTTACCGAAGGCTCGTTTTTTGATGATTTTTTTAAAATATCTTTTCCGACTTTAATTCGAAGCTCTTTCTCCTTTTTCATCTTTAACCCAGAATATTTCACTACTCTGCTCAAAATTGATTAACTTACGCTTATATCGCTGTGAGGCGGTTTTACATACAAAAAAAAACTAACGTTCTAGTAGGGAGGAATGAAATTGGCAAGTTTTAAGAAATTAAAAAGTGGCTGGAGGTATCGGTTAAAATACACCGATCCGTTCACTCAACAACAAAAAGAGAAATCCGAGGCTGGTTTTCGAACTAAACCAGAAGCTGAATTGGCTGCTGCTGAATTTTTAAGGCAGCTAAAGCAAGGGTTCGAACAGACCGACATTCCTTTGGTCGATTACATTCGAAATTGGATAAATAACTACAAAAAAGGAGTTGTACGAAAGAATACGATCAAACTACATGAAAACAACCTTAACACCCATATCAAACCTTATTTTAAGCGTCTGATGCTCAAAGATTTAAAACCAGATATGTATCAGGTCTTTTTGGACTCTCTATTTAAAAAGGGGCTCAGCAAACGTACGGTCGAGATCATTAATTCTACTGTATACTCAGCCATGGAGCATTCATTGATTCAAGGGAAAATATTACGCAATCCATGTAAAGGTTCAATTATTAAAGGAGAGCACAAAAAAAAAGTCGATTCAATTCATTGATTCAGAGGACATTCCCAAATTTCTTCATACTGCTCGAGGAGATGGGTACATTTATTGGATTTTCTTTAAAGTGCTGATTGAAACGGGTTTACGAAAAGGTGAGGCTGCCGCTTTAAAGTGGTCGGATATCAATTTCAAAGAAAAGACGATCCGCGTGGATGAAACACTCGATTTCCAAGCTGAAGACGAGGACGAACTTTTCGGAGATACAAAAACCGAAAATTCTACCCGTACAATTAGTGTAAGTAACTGAATTATTAATGATTTAAGGTATCATGCTTCATGGCAGAATCAAAATAAGATCAATTTAGGGGAGTCAATGTACAGACACGATTTAAACCTAGTCTTGTGCAGGAAGGATGGTAGTCCGATGCCTAAATCTAGTCTCTTTAATGCTTCGAAGAGGATTTTGAGAAAGGCTGGTTTGAGTGAGGAATTAACAATTCACTCCTTGAGACATACCTATGCCGTGGTAATGCTTGAAGCTGGGGCTGACATAAAATTTGTACAAGAGCAACTTGGGCATGGCAGTGTGCAAATTACATCCGATGTGTATGCTCATATTTCTAAAAAGCTAGAAAAGCGTAACATTGATAAATATGAAGAGTACACTTCCCGTATTTTTGGATCAGAGAATCAAAAACCGGGGGACGTTTGGGGGACGCAACCTCAATAGAAGTGCAATCTCCTCAAAACGTCCCCCGGCTAGATACTTCAAAACCCCGTAGTTACAAGGAATTCAGCTATTAGTACAAAGTAATATATTGATCGCGTTCCCATTGGTGGACTTGTGTACGGTTTATGTTCCATGCTTTCAAAGTGTATCATTCAACAAATGAAACCCGCTTAAAACAAGTATTATCAGTGATCAGCATTTCAAAACTAATCATAATTATTCAGACTTTTGTGGGCATTTTGTGGGCGCTTTTGTGGGCGCCCTTTTTTTCTTATTATAATGAAGAAACTCGTTTTTGATTGCATTACTACTCTGACATATGACGCTGGTTAAATCAAAAATCTCCTAATTAAAATAATATGCTTATACAGATATTATAAAGTATAGGCTCGCAATTCCAAAGCGATACAATCTCATTAATTAACAGAGACAATTTCCGCTAAAGAAACCCAGCGGAACTCATCCTCCAACATCATCTTTATTTCGCACCGTGCGGAGTTTAATCCCACAACTACTCCTGATATCGGCTCTTCGAAGAAAGGGTTAAATAATATCAAATCTACCGTACTACTTCTATTATAAGAGTCAACAAGTACTTCACTGATCCGTTGCATTTCCTGATCGTCCAGTTCCGGCTTACCACGTCTCTTCTGTTGCTCACACTGAGCCAACCATGCCTCTCTGTGTTCAGGCATAATCATCCTGGATGTCTCATACAACCCGTTATCTTTCAGTCTGCTACGCATGACAAGCCCCTTAATATTGAGTCCAATAGTCAATGTTCCCAGACGATCGTGTATGGTCTACCTTAGGACGTTCTCCCTCACGTTCCCATCCTTCCAAGATCACTATGTTAGCCGTGTTAGACCTGTCTTCCCAATGTATGTATTCCGCAGCCACTAGAGCGTCCAGAGCAGTCAAGACATCTGGCTTATGCTTACCCGTTTTAACAGTCAGCTCATGTACAGTAGGCAACCTCCGTCGACCGCTCTTATAGTTGTACAAGATCCGTAGCACTTTACGCTGATAATCCGTCAACATACCTATGCCCCTTCCCCTGCCGTCTTGATTGGATGCCATGCCAGTAGCCCCGACTCTTTAAATGTGCGTGGCTGGCCAGATAGTAAATCATCTGCTTTGATCAGTCCGGATCGAATGCTTTTGACCTGGATGCGACGTTTCGTGATCTTTCCTGATTGATCCTGATAAATGATTTCCACTAACCAACCTAAGTATTTGACTGGCATGCTCATCCCTCCATAAAACAGAACGTTTGTTTGCTTTTCATCAGTATATGCGAATGCATGTTCGTTATTCAACAGAAAAAAATACCCAGTTAATTGACTAAGTATTATCTGGATTTACCTATAATGGAACAGGAAGAGCATATCACAAATGACAAGAAGCTCGGAGTGAATAGATTGTTTGACTTCAACTAACAAGCTGTTATAAACTAAAATTAAACAAAGATAGTAGGATTAAGATTTTGTAGAAAATGAGATAACAAAGAATAAGTGTCATATTTTTAGATTATTTTCTTCAAAGAGTTAGGAGGTAACCATAGAAAGATACGAATTTCTGCTAAGTAAAGAAGCAGTATCTTATGTTTATTCGTTTCAAAGAAAATTAATTTAAAAAATGAGGTACTTCATGAATAAAGACAATAAAGAAAAAAATGAGATCAAAGAAATTGAAGTTAACACAACGGCAACCCCAGATATTGACTCTCAAAAAGATATGGGGAACGTATCCACAGTTAAAGAAAAGAAATATAAGAATACATTTCGAAATATGCTTAATTTTATAGAAAGACATAATGCAGCTATAACCTTACTCTTTTCTTTAATGTTGATAGTTGTAAGTGTCGCACAATATAGTACATATAACAGACAAGCAAATATAGCATCCAACGCGAATAAATTATCACAATATGAATATAGATTCGAGTTTTATCAAAAGTTAGAAAGTGTTCAACAAACCACTGCTACAGTTATGTTAAACCCCAAACTAGATCATGAAGAATTTTCTGAGTTGAGTTTTAAAATATTATCACTTCTTAGAGAGTCAAAGCTACTTTTTAATAAAGATTTATCTCAGAATATTAATAATATTTTATCGGAACATATAGAATTCTTATCATACCTAAACAATGAAGATATAGATAAAATAGATGATGATGATTATAAAAATGAAATGTTTAAATTGAATACTAACTATACGGATTTTTTAAATAGTGATAGTTTTATAGAATATTTAAATATCAATATAATAGAATAATTGATCTATATTATATACATTTGTAACAAAAAAAGAGCAGCGTGTGTCTTCCCTCGCTGCTCTTTTTTTGCACTTAGCATTTATACTGATTTCGGAAGTATCTTCTATTTATAGTGTGATGTAGGAAGTACAACAAGAGCAGTACCTTTACTATAACTTTCAGCTTCCATGGACAACCTAATACCTTTTCCACTTATATTTGTAACATTAATTTTTACTTGCTCGATTTTTCCCTCCTCTAAAAAGAGAGTTTGAACTTGGTTACCTGTTTCTAAATCTTTCAAAATGATCTTTCCTGATCCATCAAACAGTTTAAGATCAAGAATCATTGTTTGATATTTCCCCTCTGGAAAGTATTCGATATAACCTAAATTATTTATCAATGATACTTCTTTGTTCTTACCTTCGGTATATTTAGAATCCCTTGTTAGTGCAGCATAATTCCCAGTATGATATACCATTTTCTCCTTATCTAATGGTGTTTTCGTAAGCTTTTCTCCAAAACTCATTTTTCCTGATTTTGAATCGACAGTGATATTAGTCTTTGTTGCTTCTTTAGCCAAGCTTACTGGTATGTACGTTTGTCCATTGATTACTACTGGTTGTGTTTTTGACTGAGGGGTCCAGTTGCTACCATTTAGAGCATACTTGAAATTACTAACTGTAGCTTGAACGGTTTTACTTTTGGTTGCTGCATATGCCCCTGTTCCTCCAATCATTAGGAATGCCAGTAATAGTAATCCAGTTTTCTTAAATTTCATTTTTTCCTCCTAAGTACTATTTTAGTTTCGTACTATAACATTATCTCAAAACTTCCCTATATAGTAAATAAGTATTATAATGAAGTAGATAAATACACCTATACGTGGAGGTTGAAATGATTAAAGACCTACTTCTTGCAGAATCAAAACAATATTCCGTACTTCTAGTTTTCAATGATGAATCGAAATACATAGGACAGATTTCAATGTCTGAGGACAAAAAAAGGGTAAAAGTAAAACATCAACACGGAATTGAGTGGGTTCCATTGAATGAAATATCTAGCTGTTCACTCTCTATTCCAATAACTCCGCAATAGAAAGATAGGATGTTAAGGTCACTCTAAAAATTGAGTGGCTTTTTTATTTTAAGCACCTTCTGTCTGCTTACCTTCTATACTGGCTTTGATTTTATCATTTCCTATTCTCAATATAGAAATTACTAAGTTAGTGTTATATCCTAGCAAAAACACAAAAGACTGACTTCCCGAGAAAGAAAGGTTCCCATTTTCAATTGTAAAAACCACTCCTGTCAGTAAGATAGGAATGAAACAGGCCACAAAAAGCCTTGTCTGAATCTCACCGAATTTTATAAGATAATTCGTTACGTAATAAAACATAACTCCCATTACACTGAGAATAAGATATTTCATGTAAACAAACATGTTTCGGTCCAATAGGCTACTTTCTGTATTTCCTGAAACTGAAGGATCAACACTGGCTACAACAATATACAAAAAGGAATAAATTAGTACGAGCATAATAAATCCGTAGTTAGCTACATTGAAAGCATAATTAGACACAAGTTTACCATGTGCATCATTTATTTTTAGTTTATGTTGCTTTAATACTAAATCTAATTCATCTATTTCAAACTTCATTTTTATTAATTTCTTATGATTTTGTGGATCTGTTGAATTTATTTTCAAATAGAGTTTCTGACACCTCTTTATTAGTAAAACACCAATTTCTTCATACTCGTAAGCTGTCTCACTGAATTCCATAACCCGTTTCAATAATTCATCTTTGTTAACCAAATTGCTTATCCTCTCTATTTCATATTTTGAGTCTATATTGTTTTAATCATATCAGACCCTCTTTCTGTTAAGATCTCATAAAATAAGCTATTCCATCTAGAATAAACGTCCTAGTTCTGATAGACTATTTCATGTTGTTAATTATTACTATATCAGGATAAAGGAAAAAGAAAAGGTATTTCAGTGTAATATAAAAGAATGAACAAAGGCTACCACAATACAGTCGCGGTAGCCTTTGTAACAAATTATTAGTATTCACTTACCTCAAACGTTAGAACTCGATCAAATAGAATGTAGTCCTTGCGACTTTTGAATGGACCTTTGTTGTTTTCGTGCTTATCGATTGCGTAAGATGCCTTTCCTACTCCAGCTTGTTTAGTTTCATACCAGTCAATGAAGCTGTTCACCTCTTGCATGCTCAAGTCGAATTCCTTCTCAAGACCGGTAGTCATAGTCACGACAAGAATCGCTCGGTTACCTGATGGCTCTTCTGGTTCAACGACCGGCCCTTGAGGAGTTGCAGATGCCTCATTGGAGTATTCTGATTCAACACCATCAATAACGGCACTCACAACAAAGTAGTACGTAGTCCCATTCGTCAGTCCGGGAATAACGAAATTTCCATATTCATCTTTTGTTGCTGTTACTGTTTCTGTATACTTCCCTGACTCAGTGCCGTATCTTATTGTATAACTTTCAGCAGAAGCAATTTCGTCCCACTTCAAACCTACCTGAGTATTGCCCCCAGTAGCTTGAAGATTAAACTGAATAGGATTGGTAGATTCAGTTATGCCTAAGGTAAGTTCATTAACATGAGCCCATGAAGCTGAACCATCTACTTCTACTTTAATACCATCATATTCACCTGGTGTAATTTCAATCGGGTCTGTTACTGTAACTGATAGATTCACATACCTACTTACCTTGGAACTAACCGCTGCCCATTTTCCATCTTTCAGACCATAAATCGTGTAATAATTATTTGATTTAGGATTAGAATATGCGGCTATCTGAATAAAGCTTAAATTAATTGGCTCAGGAAAAACATATTGAATAGTCCCCTTATAAGTCCCTGCATTCCAGAGAGTATTTAAATTACCATCAATAGAATTCTTTCCATAGTTCGAACTATATGTACCACTTACAGTTATCACTGTATCCTTGTGCGGGGATACTCCCTGCATTCCCTCTACTGTTAAGTACTCTCCTTCATCTGCGAATGCTACATTTAAGCTCAATAAAAACAAAATAAATCCCAACAAACATGTTTTCAATATTTTTCTGCTCATAAATTAATTCCTTTCATTAAAGTTTTAATGCACATATCATAAAATTAATTATTTTCACTGTCTAAACATAAACTTGCTGATCTATAAATATCATCTAATTTATTGCATTTTTATTTTATATTGGATGCTTTTCTCCACAAATTACCCGTTTCTATTCTTACAAATCTGAGTAAAATTACATAGTATAGAGTCTCAAAGGAGGCATTATCATGTGCGGAAGATTTACGATCACTGATCCCTTAGATGCAATAATGGACAGGTACTATGCATCAATAGCTGATGGCTTTGACTACAAGCCTAATTACAATGCCGCACCTATGCAATACATCCCGACGATTATTGGAAGTAAGGCCGGTAATCGATTGGGTTCGCTCCGTTGGGGTCTAGTTCCCGTCTGGGCCAAGGATGACAAGATCGGGAACAAGATGATTAATGCCCGGGCCGAGACGCTGGCTGAGAAGCCTTCCTTTAAACGTCTGATCAGTTCAAAGCGTTGTATCATTCCGACAAATGGATTTTACGAGTGGAAGAAAGAAGAATCGGCAAAGCGTCCAATGCGCATTTTGATGAAGGATGACCGCTTGTTCTCACTTGCTGGCCTGTACGATACCTGGACAGATCCGGATGGAAACAAATTGAGTACGTGCACCATTATTACAACGGAACCAAATAGTCTTATGGAGGATATCCATAATCGTATGCCGGTCATCTTGCGATCTGAGGATGAGGCTGAGTGGCTCGGAAGAGATAATGATGATGTTCAGTCACTACTTGGTCTGCTTAAGCCATATCAAGCTTCAGAAATGCGAGCGTACGAGGTGCCGAAGGAAGTCGGCAATGTGCGGAATAACAATGAGGAATTATTGAAGGAAGTAAATTAGATGTTCGAACTGAAGAGTGATACCCAAGTGGACGTCACTCTTTTTTCGTTGCTGAAACTCAGAAATATATGGAAATAGACCTATAGGTCTGATAGACTAACTGAGTCCAATAGATCTAGATTTATTACATAGTTTTTGGAGGAGTAAATGGATAACTTAAGTGATATTTTCGGAAATGCTATCGGGTTTATAATGATTTTTTTGTTGTTTTACTTATCTTATTTGAGTTTTAAAACAATGGTCATTAATATCAAAGAAAAATTTAAACCAACTAGTAAATTAATGAGTTGTGAATCGTGTAGACGAGAAATATCTACAACAGCTTATTTATGCCCACATTGTGGTTAACATTATGGTAGTTCAAGTGCTTTTAATTCTATACTAGTTTGTTTCTTCAGTGGCTTTTTTCTTTTACTCGGTGGTCTATATTGCCTAAGCCTATTTTTGGAGGAATACGGTTATGATATTTTTATTCTAAAGATGTTTAACTAAGGAGCCGTATAAGGCTCCTATTTTTGTACCCTAAACTCAAACGTATCACGAAAGTATCTCTTTCCCATGATCTTAATGGATACTGTGCTATACGCTTCTATTGGTCCGCCATAGTCAATGATGTGCTCACGATCGTCTATAACATGCCAGACGGATACCCGAACCTGAATTAAGGCTGCCGTGAGGTAATCCATATCTGTTTGTAGTACTCGATATGTATTCATTCTCCCACATCCATACATTTTTACAGAAAATTATACCTAGGTCAGATAGACTAATTTTTGTTGTTAATTATTACTATATCAGGATAAAGGGAAATGAAAAGGTATTTCAGTGTAATATAAAAGAACAAACAAAGGCTACCGCAATACAATTGCGGTAGCCTTTGTAACAAATTATTAGTATTCGCTCACTTCAAACATTAGGACTCGATCAAACAAGATGTAATCTTTACAGCTCTTGAACGGTCCTTTGTTATTATCATGCTTGTCAACTTCATGCTTGTTTTGCTTCGTGTAGTCGATGGAGTTTTCCGCTTCTTTCATACTAAGACCGTCCCAAGTAGGTTATCATAGTTAAACAAACTAAGATTGTTCTATTACTTAGAGGTTACTCTTTTAAATCCCAAGGTTGTTATTTTTGTCTAGGTTCATCTGAATAAATACTTGAGACAATATCGTCAACTTGTAACTTGTACTGGACTAACATATCTTGTAATCTTTGATCAGATAAACTACTCAAGTCTAAACTTTTAAATTCATAAAAAAATTGTTTAACATTTCTTCTAAGAGCACCTAAATGTTTCTCTTGCATTATTTGTACTGATTCATTAAACCCTGCTGCTTTGGCTATATTTTTTGTAGGAATGATCATAATTCTCTTTACAGTTACTTCCCCATAATTTTTAGAGAACCATGCACAAGCATTATTCATTTGTCCAGTCTCATCCTTATAAATTTCAGTTCTTCCTGCGATAACTGAATTCTTACATTCAGCCATTAAATATTTACTATCACTCAATTTCCACAAATTATCTGGCCCTTCTTTCCACTCTTTGTCAGGTCTTTGACTGAGAAAACCTAACATTTTTGCTAACTCATCGAATGCTTGCTCAAACTTATCTGAGTTTACACCAATACTTAACTTATCAAGAGTATCGCTTAGTTCGACGTATAGATCATCATAATTGTCAAATCTATGGACCCATGCTTTGATATTCTCAATACGTTTCAAACTTAGTGGTGGAATTTTAGTAACTTTAACTCCTTCTTTAGGTTTTAGAAGAAATGTATTTTTTTTATGTGCCATAATCTGATATTTTTCTGATTCAATCTTGGAGTGAGGGTGTAAATATCGAGCCATTTCTTGGAAGTACCAACCCTTTTCAGAGTCATCTTTTACATGTTTATCAATTAGATTTTGTATTTCCTGAGCTGCCCCCTGATAATCCCTTTGTAAATACTTAGCATCAGCTTGCTTTTCAATCTTGAAAACCTCAAGCATTTTATTGCTATTTCCCGGATTACCCATTTCACCCATTTCTTCTTTGTAAAACTCTTTCCAAGTTTCATCTCTGTCAATTAATTGATGTACCAAAGCGTTGATAGCTTCACTAGGTTGAGAATCCTCTCCTAAATCTTCTTTTGCAAATTCAGCAACCCGAAGACCTATTTCAATTTGTGTCCTAGTTTGCTCAGAAAAATATTTACGTGAATTTTTAGATCTAATTGCTCTAACAAGTTCAGTACCTGTTACAACAATTAAGCAAAAGTCTCTTTCTCCACGTACCCCTCGTCCAAAACCTTGTTCGATCGTTTGAGCTAAACGCGTTGAAACCTCTTCACTTGCTGGTCGACACTCTTCAATATAACGATCGTACAACGACTCAAAGTGAGGTCTAGAGTCAAAGACGAGTACTCTGCAAACGTTATCTGGTAAATCAATACCATCATACCTATTCACAATTACGAGTGTATTGGAATAGTTTTTATCTTTGAGATTCTGAATTTCTACTTCCAAAGTAGCTTTATTAGCTATGGTAGCCCCGTAGCTCTCCCAATCTTTCGTTGAATTAAAGCTAGGAGACAATGCTACAATCCCGTATTTCCTTGCTTTATCTGGTTTAGCAAACATATTAACAATCTCAGATCGTTCCAAATTAGAATCAATTAAAGTTGGAATCAGAATCATCTTTTCCCCAGACCATCCTTCATCTTCTAAAGCCAATGGCTTATTAACAGCTTCAGAAGAAACTCCTAAACCCTTAATAAAGAATGAATCGTCTGTTATGGTTGCTGACATAAATATTCTATGTTCAGCCTTGCTGTATGTTCCGAATAGATGAAGAGGATTAACATAAGGAATTATTTCTAAACTCGCCCCAGATATATAGCATTGGCAGTCACGAATGATATCTTTAATTAATGGCCATGGGAATCTTATCTCTTTTACTGCGCTATATTTTGAAAGAATCTCTGCTACTTCAGTATGTTTATCCTGCCAGTCCCAATAAGGAACTGCAAGAAGGGCATCATAATTTTTCCTCTTTATGTCAGCAAATGTACCTACTCCTTGACTTTGTAATGAAGGAGTAAATAACTCAAATAACTCTGCATAAGCATTGCTTCCTTGTTTAAGGTTAATTCTAAAAGCACTTTTTATAGCTTCTATGCAGGCATGAGCATCATCCATCAAAATCGTTGAACAAGATATGGATCTACTACCTATACCAAACTTTGTCTCACCATTAAACAATTTTTGAACTGATGTTATTAAGATTTTTTTACCGTCAATAAATTCATCTGGCACTTCTGTTCCCACAGTGCAGTACCGAATACCAAAACTTGAAGCTTGCTTACATGTTTGTTCAACTAGTTGATTATTATGACAAAGGTACAAGGCTGGCCCCTTATCTTGGTTTAGTTTGGATTGCAGCATCAGTAAACCGGTAATGGTTTTCCCTTGGCCAGTATGCAACTTCAGAATTATATCTTTTTTCTCTGAATAATCTTTCATCCATTTGTTTAATATTTTTATTTGAACTGGTCTCAAAGGACCTTTATCACTTTCCCTATCTAGACCCTCATAAATTTCAATTGGATTCGTTTTCTTTTCAATTTTTTTACTTGTTAGTCGCTTTCCAAAATCAACCATAGATAAAGCCTCCATTTTGTATATAGTTCAAAAGTATTAATGGTAATATTATACTATACAAAATAGTAAATCAATAACAAAGGGTTTCACATTTTATCACTTGACAAATAGCTTACCTAATTTTTATTTTCTATAGAAATATTTTTATGAAAATAGTTTCATATTGTCATTATGCTAGAAATGTCCTTTTCACAGATACTTCCCGACTATATAGTCTAAACGTAGTGAGACCTATCACAGTAAATATAATTGACTAAAGCTTGACATATCCCTTCTTCTACAGAATAACCGATCTTTAGACTCGATCCATTATTCTCTCTCATCCATACATTTTTATAGAAAATTATACCTAGGTCTGATAGACTATTCACATTGTTAATTATTACTATATCAGGAGGAAGAAGATTGAAAAAGCCTATTTATAAAAAATGGTGGTTTTGGTTGTTAATCGTTCTACTAGTTGCCGCTATTGGTAGCATGGGAGATAAAACTGAACCAGAAGCTAGTCAAACTGCTATAAGTAACGATCAAGGTGATAAAGGGGATGTGAATGAGTTGATAGAACGCGATGAAGAAAAGGAACTTACTATTCTAGATCAAGAAGCTGTGTTGACCTATACAGCAAATATTAGAGGACGTACCTTTGTAAAAGAAGTATTAGTCGGAGATCACAACATAAATGTAGAGTTCTATGATACATATGAAAACTACATCTCTGCCAATCCTCAATCAAGTGTTTCAGAAGAAGATTATACTAATTACTTCAGTACCGGTGATGAAATCAATAAGATCCTTATGGAAGAATCTTCGCGGCTCTTGAAGCAATTCACCTCTGCCGATACTATTAATATTGCCGTTCCTTTCGATGGAAAGACATACTCTGTCGATTTGGATAAATCCGTTGCAGAAACCTATTTCGATGTAAATTTCACCACTTTAAATTCAGATCCTGAATCTTGGAAATCACAATTAAGTAGTAAGTATTTTAATAAAAATGAACGTCAAAAGTTTGTGGATGAGTTTGTAAAAGTACAATAATACTTAAAAGAAGAGGATGACTTGTGTTGCGTAAAGTAATTTCACTGTTATGTTCCTTATCAATCATATTCAGTCTACTAGCGTCTACAATGGATGCTGCTGAAATCAATCCAAAGAAACTGTTGGAAAAGAAATACCCCAGAGAACGCGTTACCGTCAGTAAGTCCATTGATCTGAACGGCGATAACAAAAAGGAACACTTATTGATCACCGACTCAAACAACTTTTATTTCATAAACTCTAAAGGTGTAATAGTACTTATAGATACGAATTACTACAACGAAGAAGATCCTACCTTCCATATAATTAATATCTCTCCAAAAGAAAAACATGTTGCTATAACGTTAGACTACCCACCTTCAAACACTGAACTATTTGTTTTTAAGTACCAGGATGGTACGCTTAAAAAGAAACTCTCCATTATCGGTGATGTAAGTATTCAAATATCAAAATCAGGTGAGATCAGACAAGCGTGGAAGAATTATTTCCCTGAAGGAGGATGGGATACTTCGGTAGCCTATTACAAGTGGAATAGTAAGAAAGATAAATATGTAGGTTCTGGTGAATTATCACGTTAAAAATTTAATCGCTCATTTCTAAAAACTCTGTTTGCGATAATACGCAAACAGAGTTTTTCATTGCTTATCTTTTTTTCATTTTCCTTAGTTGGTATCTGTTACTTCGTTGAAGCTTTTAACTAGTTCGAATTCTTCGATCTCTAATCTTAATAAATGATTATTTGAGGAGAAAACCAAGAATCCTTCTAAATTAATCGGTTTATCAATTAATAGTTGTAGATCGTTCAGATC
This sequence comes from Paenibacillus sp. FSL R5-192, assembly GCF_000517845.1. NCBI lineage: Bacteria > Bacillati > Bacillota > Bacilli > Caryophanales > Paenibacillaceae > Paenibacillus > Paenibacillus sp. FSL R5-192. The sequence continues at coordinate 369,040 of NZ_ASPR01000049.1, forward strand.
AATCCCTTTTGTAAAGATACATTTAACTTCTTCATGGATGTTGTCTTCGTATTTCAATGGTCTAATAGTTATGGTCTTTTCATCAAGATCTAGAGCGCGTATCATCCCTTTTCCTTTAATAAACTCTTTATCCGGAATCAGTTTTTTAGCACGACTAGACAACAATTTTCTTGTTTCTTTATTAGTACGAATTATTTTTTTTGGAAATTGTAGATGTTCAATTTCAAATGATATTGCCTCAATATTCGATTGTGAACTTGGAAGTAAATCTTTAGCAAAATGAATTACTTTTAAGATGTCTTTTCGATCATAACTTTCAGATAATTTCTCAAAAGTGTCTTCATCTTCTGCAGATGCTATCGCAGCTAAAACAAGATTTATTGAGTCGTTAAAAACCTCTTCACGTTTAGCTCCTCGTTTAAGGATCTCCCAATTGTCAGGCTCGGAATCATGTTCTTCAGAAAAATTAAATTTAATCTGCTCATCATTCACAATACTTAGTTCATGACGTTTAAGTCCTAATTTTAGGCTGCCACTTGCTGTAGCGGCAAGATCAAAGGTACCATCAATCTCAAGCATTTCCTCGGTGAAATTTTTCATTCTGGAGACAACGCTAGCTGCAAATTTATTGGCGTTGTTCAATTTATTTAGGAATGACCCAATTACTCCAATTGGGCCTTTTCCTCCATGAAATTCTTCTCCTTCTATTCTAACCCAAAGATCAATATCATCATCAAGAACTAATCCATGTCCAGTTTCATGAACTAAAGACTCACTTAGTTGTTTCTTTAAGGATTTCACCATGAAGGAAGCAGAGGGCTCATAGAAACTTAACAACTCAGGTTGGTCAGCATATTCCTTCTGAATACGTTCCAAATTATCTTTAGCAAGATTAAGCTTTTTAACCTGTTCTGAAATGTCGAATTTCTCCATCATACTTCACCCCCATCTAAGTACACTTTTAGTATACCCTTGGCAGAAGGGACTATTACCCATTCAGGGTCCCTTTCTTCATCCCGTTCTCTCAATTTTCCATTTTGTCCACCAGTACGAAAAAAATCCGCCCATAGATCAAGTGTATATTCATTGTCAGCCAAGAGCAAATGAGCGCCAAAAAGATTCCTTAATGCTAATTGATTTTCGGGATTCATAAAAAGCTGAATACCTGCTTTATCATGATCATCAATCGTTCTCATGGCTTCTAGCACAGTTTCAGGCGGAATTAACGCAGCAAAATCCACATCTCCTGGTTCTAATCTACCCGTAACAAAACTGCCGTCAATCAATATAGCCGAAGGTTTAAGCCCCAAACCAATAAGGCGATTTAGCATCTGTTTGAATAACTTCCATTGCTCAATCCTTTTTGAAGAAAACAAGAACCTCTGTTCTATTTCTTCAATTGTACACTCGTGAACACCATCAGGCAAATGATAATTATCAAAAAAGTCAGGTATACTCATCATTAAACAAGCCTTTCTTTTAGATCATTGTGAATTATCCGATTATCCATTCCACAATTTTCCTAGAGAAACACTATTCTGTCAACAATAATATGTCAATTAGACTTAAGTCCTCTTTCTTTGCGATAACTAATAGTTAAGTATCTCCAAAAGTCATAACTTCCATTTCTATCCGATATATATCCCTTATAGTATCCATAAGCTTCCTCTGCCCATTTAGGACATTCCATGTTCTCCTTAGCCTTCTGAGCCGCAATCCACTTGGCCTGAGATTCAACAGTAGTCTTTAGTTCCTCTAACTGCTTCATTACTTCTAATGTCACGGGCTTGTCCTCCTGCACAATTTTATCTGGTGAGTTAAACAGGTTAAGCTCAGCCTGTCTGCGGCGTACCAGTCCAGCCAATACTATCCCACTGGACTTGTTGTACTTGGTGATGTTTTGACCGATCTGGGCCACGGTACGGCCGTTACACAACGTTTTGAGATTACCAGCACCACAGTTGTAGCAGAAGCTCACCAATGCATCAAATTGATTCTTTGTGAGCTGATCAAGTACTGGCACGTAAGCCTTGTTATTGACGAAAGCCTCATACTTAGCCAAGTCCTCTACAAGCATTGCATCAGCTTGAGCTTGCGTGATCGTCTGGCCTTGTTTGACATCAGAGCCGTAATGCCCCCAGCCGATCGTCCAATAATTCTCGGACTGAACAGGCTTGTATGCCGTAAGTTTACAACCCTCAAATGATTTAATCAGTTCAATTCCTGCTTGAGATATTTTACGTTGCGTCATCTGTGCCAGCTCCTTTCCTGGATTCGGCCCGTTCCATCTTTTTATCCAGTTCAGACTTTACCCAGTTGATCAACCAGTTAAAGACCGGTAGTGGAATCCATTGGCCCCATCCTGCCCTAATGGAGTTAGCTACCATGCTTTGAATTACGTGATAAAGAGTACCGAGAGACAAGGCTCCAAAGATCAGACCAGGCATTTTAAACACCACATCTAACAGATGCCCACCGGCTGGAAGTAATAAAACGAAAAATGTTCTCCAGATCCCCTGCAACCCGTACCGACTACCATAAGAATTATCCAACTTAGCCGCACTAACACCTGACATCCAATCAAGGATTACAAAAAATAATACGGCCGTCATAAAGCCAATTACCGCTTCATCACGTCCGTAAAAATATTCGAAAACTGGGACTACCACCGCCCCTACCGAAGCAAAAAATGTTTTCCATTTATCCAATGTGCTCTCCTCATTTCTGCTAAGGAAAATTATCCTGAGCTAATTACTTGTTCAACGGTTTCTTTTTGTTCTTTAATCTCAACCGCTGCCAGTGCATTCCCGATCTCCAAATCTAAAGCTGTCAGAATCTCTTTTTGATTAAGTGGATGCGAGCTAAGAACCGCAGAGATTACCTGTGTCAATTCTTCTACGGGTTTATTCAAATCCATTTCAACTTGGAGTGTATGTGTCATCTTTGCCAAGACCTTTCCTCCTCTCTATACGAAAATAAGCCCCTTCCAGTTAAGAAATAGGGCTTTCTATATATTCATCTTATTTGATTATTAATGCTTTTGTACTACGGATAAAAAAGGTTAGTTGATAATTCATAATGTTAATTAATCCGGACAATAAGTAATTTTAAAATCATCAATACGTGAAGTAATGAAAGGGCTGTGTTCTCATGAATTCGAGAATCATCTAGCAGGCCATGCGAAATTTCATTTCTCAAATTTAATCCAGCTTTTTCATTAAGAATGAACTTCAAATGAAAAATAATATCTTCATCCAAATACTGATCTAAAGTAGAAAGAACTCTTGTAAGAGTAACACTTTCGAACCCGTTCTCTTTATTTTGTTCGTAAATTGAATGATCGCAAAGAAACAATAATTGTCGAAGTCCATTCTCAATTAGAGGAGTTGAGATATAACACATTGAATAGTAATCTTTGGTATAAAATGCTCTAATAGCTGCTTGAAGTGTTTTTTCTTGATTTCTAAACAATACTTCACTATATATTAATTCTTTAAAATTCTCATCTGACAGTGTATGTGTACTTATAAGGTTTTTTATACTTATACTAAAAAATATAGAAAAATATTGCCAGCTAATTTTATTGTCGTGATACAACTTATCATCTTCTGTTATTACTTTTTTCGTAGTTACGCCGTCTTTATTAATAATCACAGTCTCGGAAATTTTATTCAAAAAAAACTCTTCGGTACTTTCTTTGAATTTTCTTTTAGAAGAAATGAAATGTTTTGTAATTTTAAAAAAGTGTCTATCCGGCAATTCATCTGACAGGAAATTTATTATTGCTTGCTCCTTTTCAGGTGTAATCTCAACTTTTTGTTCTATTCTAAACATGAACCTATTTATGTCTCCTCCATAAGAATGATAATTTATTGTCGCGCGCTCTTTGTGTGTTAAAAATTGATACTTATGGCATAATTCAATTAGGTTTTTAAAACGATTCTGATTTTCAAATGGACGATCGCTTTTAATATGAGCATTCTTTTCTAATAACTCTAACAATTTCTCTTGTTCAGGTTTACAGTCTTTGTAATAATCTAAAAGTAATTCTGTTCCGTGTTTCAAGGCATAATAGTCTTTTTTATCTAATTTTTGTATTCTAGATTCAATTTTCTTAATAATAGAGCCTTGTTGTTCTGTGGTTAGTGTCACTGTTTTTTCAGCTGCTACAAGATTGCTATATGAAAAACCCCATAAACCAATTTTATCGTTTTCTTCAATTGAATTTTCTATATCAATCATCAACTGAATTAATTCTGCCTCTTGAGGACTTTTTATTTGTTTTGTTAAATTCCATGCTCTAAATAGAAAATTGATTAAGTATACTATTAATCGTCTATTATTATCTCTTAATAATATATGTTTTTTCGCTAGCCATATGTAATCTTTTATAGCCAGTTCACATTTATCTCGGACATTTCCAGTAGTTATTATTGATTTATCATAAAATCTCTTATAGCTCCAGATGAGATCATTATATTTAGATCGAACAAATTCATTTTCTGTAGCCAGTGCTCTAGATTCAATATATGTAATACAATCATTCATATTTTCAAAAGGCGGAGAAAATAGTTTAATTTCCCCATCTCTCTCAAAAGTTTGATTGAGGGCAAACTTTTCATATTTATAATTAGGATCATCAATATATTCGCTGAAGTTGTAAAATAGTTTTGTTTGCTCCAAACCATCAATGTATCTTGAGAGCATTTTTTTGACACCTCACTTTAACTCTAGTTATTTGTTCCTTTACAAAGTATAAAAGGGTTGAAGCATTACTTAGCAGTAAGTAATGCTTCATCAATTAGTACTAATTCCTTCTCATATTTTTCAATGTCCTCTTTATACTGCGCAAGTTGTTTTTCTTTTGCAACAACTGCATCATTCGCACCGAAAGTTTTGAGCTCTTCGATATCAGCTTGGATTTTATTTTTACCTTCAATTGTTGGATTTAATATGTTGGCTAAAATACTTGCTTTAAGTTGTTCTAAACTACTTTTTGTATCTCCAATGTACTTGTTATTGACATTCGCTTTTGTATCGATCACTACATTTTGATCAGTACTAGAAACTGACGTTATATTAATTGTCTTACCTTCCACTGATACATCAGCCCCTAATGCTTCAGACAAGGCGCGAGCCGGAACGTTGGCTTTAGAGTCAATTACAGCTCCCTTGTCAGATAATTTTTTTCCATCAACGATAATTATATATTCTCCTGTAACCTTTTTCCCAACAAGCGATTTGACCTGATCCGCAAACGCCCCTGCAGTTGTCGAAAAAACTATTCCTATAATGATACCACCAGCGATATACGCGACTTTATGAGCGAACCTCTTCATCATTTTACCTCCGTATTGGTGCAATTTACCTATTATGATACATTACGGTGTTGATGTTGGGAAGGTACCGCCCCAATTTGTAGCATTAGAAAGTCCGTGGTTATGAGTTGGCAAGGTTACACTGTGACTATGATTATTGAACAAGCGAGTGAGATTATCTATATCTGATTGCAAATTTGTTAATCTCTGTCTCAATCCGCTTACATCATCTATAGTTAGTGTCAATCCACTAGTCTGTCCACTAAAAATCACACGACCATATAGCCTTATGGGATTGCCCGTATTATTTGAACCAAGAAACAGGTTGTTACTGAAAATAGTCAATTGTCCGCTTGAATCATAAGAATTAATTTCTCCTACTGACGACCCGTTAGCGTCTCTCCAAATAATCGCTGCTGCTGTAGCATCCTCAGTAGTAGCTATCTGAATCCGTGTACGTCCTCCTGCATCATAAGAGCGCAATCCTTGCGAATCCAGTTCTACACGTCTTCCTGTTTGGGCAGTACGAATTAAGACACCAGTAATTGTACCACCATTGATATTAGTTCCTGTTACAGTGGAAGCAGTAATTGATCCAGAGAAGTTGGCTCCTACAGCAGACATAATTCCACCTGAAGTAACTGTAAACATCCCATTGCCTACGTTTATTGAGGAACCAACGATGGCTCCATTTTTAAAGTTGGAGTACTCAATGTTTGCGTAATTCGCAGTTAAACTATTCGCTATCAAGTCACCTTTCATGTTTAGTCTGAAAGGTGCGCTATTGAACGAGGTAGCTCCCGCTGCAATGCCCTTAGTGTTTATTTGTACAATGTCCTCACCATTACCGATCAACATGGAGACAAAGTTACCGAGTTGTCCTATAACTTGTTCTGCTACAACACCCCGCGCTGTGATTGCTGCTCTTATTGACTTCCAACCATCAGTGGATATCCCAATTCCTTTAGAAGTCAATCTGACTTGTTCTAAGGGATTGTTTTTCTCTTGAGCCAATATCCCACCTTCTGGTGGATAGATCAGCTCGGTTTTGCTGTTGTTGATGTCAATGACCGCTTGCTTAGCAAATGATTCAAAGACATCGGTTCGGATCTTCCCGTTTGAAAATAGGTTGTTGGTGATATTCTTATTTCGCTCCAGGTCACTGATAATATCATCGTAATCTCTTAAATTGATATTGGAGATCGTCGGTTCAGCATGCTTGTCTAAACTGTATGGATACTCTGTCAGTTCAGTGATACGGGCTTTGAGCCGGTTCATACCCATATCCGGATCGATACACATGACATCATCACCTAAATGAGGTTTCGGTTCTGTGTGGTCGATTTTAAATAAGTCTGCCGTGGATATGGTTGCCTCCAGAGAAACAACCTCCTGCTCAAGCAGAGCCTTACGTGTAGCCTTCAGCAAGTCCTCTGCTTCCTCAATATCCTGCTCGATGATCTCCCCGTCATAAAATGGAACCGAATCACTCGCCCAGTACTGTGCAAAGGGAGATATGAGATAATTGACCGCCAGCTTTCCATTCACAATTGTTCCTGGTACGCTCGACAATAGGCTTCTTTCCAGATCCGTCAGCAAGGAAGCATCCATACCGATGAATGTCCGGCCATCCTTCATTTGAGCAAACATCCGTGTAACAAGAGATTCACCTTTATCTTTGAATGAGCTGGATACGATGTTCTTTTTAAGCCGGTACTGCAATCCGTGGTCTGATCCTATTCTCTTCTTGAGGTTAATCACGAAATTATCAGGCTCAACCTCACATTCATACATATCGACGATCTTATTCAGAGCTTCAAGACATGTCCCCCGCCCAAAATCCTTAACGTCATGTAGATCAAACGTATCGTGGATAACGAATGTAAATCTCCCGCCTGTAGCTTTTGTAATTAACTCCGTTAGTTCGTTGAGATGTACGCCATAGGCTTCATCAATATATGACGAGTACGGAAACTTGAAATCATTCAGTTTGAACATAATGTGATTGCAATAGATTGAAGCCATGAGCTTACGACCTTCACGGGATCGGCTTCTTGACTGAATGACATAAAATTGGCCACGCTCATCTTGAACGTGGCCTTTGATTGCTATTTTTTCGCGGTAATCCTCTGAGGTCATTGGGACCATAAATGTTATCTCGTAGTCACTGTTAATACGTCTTCTTCGTTGTATATCTGAACTATCAATCAACGTACCTACACGCCGGATGTTCTTGTCGAATACTTTCATTGTTGGATTAGGCATATCACACCTCAATTAATACAGAAATTTGTCTCTATGTGTAACACGGATCAGTACGTTTCTACCTGTTTCAGGGTCTGTCCATGTAAGATTGTTTTCTCCAAGGTTTAAGTCAAAGAAATCACCTTCAAGTAGGTGTGAAGCGTTCACGCCATTTTGAGTAATCTTAAATGTGTTGGCATCAATGATAATTTGATCACCTGGTTTAAATGGTCCCGTGAATTCCAAAAATTCAACATGGTACCGACTACCTTTGGCGACTGCTCCAAAACCAACATTCATAATCGCCCGTTTGGTAATCTCACGAACAAAATCAGCTTTAGCTCCGGCAGTCACATCCATAACGGCCGCAAATGAGATTTCACGGACAAAATCTCCTACCACTCCCACACTGACATCCATAACCGCCGAACCCGTCATTTCCATCGTTGCAGCAGCTACAGCAGATCCTGATATGTCAGCAACTGCCCGGCCAAAGACGAATACGGATATTTGGCGGTTAAAGGCCATGCGATTAAAAGCCCCTCTATTAAACATGACCTTCACCCCTTTTAAAAACAAAAGCCCCCTGACCACTCCAGAGGGCACAAGATAATATTTAGTTAAATCCTCGGATTCAAAATCAAATTGACTCTTCAAAAACAAGAATGCTTGTCATTAATTTAATGTAACCTATCCAGCAATAGTAATTTGATGACTGAACCCAAGTATAAATTTGGAGCTCGTCTCCTTTTTTTATCTCAATATCTTCTGTGTATGTTGCTGTTTTCATTGAGCTACTTACTCTCGTTATACCAGTAGCTTTCCCGTTTACATAAATCCTAGCATATACTTCTTGTCCATCCCTTTCCGAATTTAGATTAAAACTAACTCGAAAAGTACCTCCGACCCCGAGTTTCACTCCATAAAGTTTGATCGGAGTTGTATTTGCACCCCTTACTCTATTGTTATTGTAAGCAAATGAAATTACATCACCTGGATTTACACCATCTGAGAACGTCCCAACTACACCGAAAATATTAATTCCGTTACGTATATTGGGCGGTGCTAAGTCCGTATCTCCCAAAACCGTAATCGGAGAACTATAATATCCAGCAAGTTTAGTCTGATTCTCTGCATCAGGTGTTACTATGCCACCTGAGCCGTTATTTGGCATTGAACCAGTGCGATTATTGCCGGTTGAATTTGAGAATGTTGCTCCTGATAATACTTGAGCTGCAGAAGCCGTTCCTGTCGCCCGAATTACTTCAGCCGTTTTTGAAATGAGTTGAGGCCAAGTTTCACTTGTGGAAGCCGATACTCCTATGGAGTTAAGCGCGGCAACCACTTCCGCTTTCCGCTCAACTCCAGCTTGAAAAGCCATTCCTACCGCTTTCTCTGTGGCAGCGATGTCTTCTCTATCACCATTTGTTTTGCTTGATAACTGCACTTTACCTTTCTGTATTAGTGATGCGTCCGGAATGTCCATCTCGTTAACTAATTGGCGGAGCTCTTCCACATCTTCTCGTGTTGCAATACCCTCATCAATCTTCTCAAAAATGGCATTAATACCTGCTCGGCTTACACTCTCATTCCCCAAAGGAAGGGGAAGTTTTAAACGTTTCGTTTCAATTGGCATGATTAATTCCTCCATTTTGTTGTTATTAGGTCTATACGATTTAGCTCATAAGTTGTTAAACAGTCTGCAAAAAGACGTAAAAATAGCGCTCCAATTTCGGGACGCATTCTAGTGAGCACTACCCTGTTGAATCAACTCTTCTTTTCCTTGTTGCAAAAGATATGCATCGATTCCATCTTTTAAATCTGGCCGCCTTTCACATACATACTCGTATGTGTAGGCTCCTTCAATGATTCGCAATCCCATGTATGCACCCATTACAAACCGCCTCCCATAATCAGATCGTCCATTGCGTTTTTCATAATGCTTTGTTGGTTTTGTAACCTTTGTACCTGATCCTGTAATGTCTCAGGGCGACTGTAATTAAAGAACAACTCCTGTGTGTTCAATTTGACATACAGGGTTGGTTGCATCCCGGGTACATCATCAATCTGTGGTATGCTCTGATCCGTGATGAAAGTGTTGGGAATGGATACCTGGTTGACTATATTTTGTTCAATGCTAAGTACCAAGGCATTGGGCGATACTCCATCATGCGTTATTCTCTTCACCGTAAATCCTCCTTAGTATCCAATGATGAGCGTCCCAGAGGGTGCCCGAAATCTTGACATGCTACCATTTGTATTGCTTGAAATTGTGCTTGTTGTTGCCATGCATAGTGTCAAGCCTTCTAAAGAACCGCTAGATATAGAGTCGACTCTGGTTGATGGTGATGTCATGTCACCGTAGCTGCTGTATTTGTATGTGATTGTTTTTGCTTGCACGTCGATGTACAAGTCATTGAGGTACCTCGTGGTTGTGTAAGTAGCTGACGGGTAATCGACCCCGGTGTACCACCATAGTTCACATTTGGATACCCATTTTCCTGATGTGTCCTTGACACAAAGATGTAGTTTTGTAGTCACTTTAGTATTGACAATCGCTGTTGACGATAAAGACAAACTACTTGTTGCCTTTATTAAGGTTTTACCAGAGTCGTTCACCTTCATAAGCTCTTGGAAGACGGGGTTATCATTTGTATAGGGACCCATATAGGTAACATCTAGCATGTTGGGTAGTTCTTTGAATTCGGTTGGTTTAAAACTACCCGACACGTCATAAATCGTCTTACCAACTAGAATGTTTCCAGAAACCAAATTCGGCTCACCTGGTACGATGATGTCACCCCCGTAAATCCCCGCAGGATTCGTTTTGGTAATCACCCCTGGTGTAATTGTCAATATGTCTGTTGTGCGTTCTGGTAGCGTGCCTACAATATCAATTTTTTCCGTATTTGAAAAACTTTTCCCTGCCCTTACATCTGATGGTTCAGCATCACCAACCGCTCTTAATATATCTGCCGTCTTGGTGATGAGCGAGTCCCATGATTCACTTGTGGATGCCGGTACGCCTATGGAGTTAAGCGCGGCAACCACTTCCGCTTTACGTTCAACCCCATACTGAAAAGCCGCAGCTACTGCCGACTCCGTAGCAGCTACATCATCCCTGCTACCTGTTGTAGACTTCGAAAGCATGACAATTCCCTGTTCTGTTAAAGATGCAGGAGGTATCACGATATCGCTCAGTCGTTGGTCAAGATCAGCAATGTTTTCTCGAAATGTATCATGGTCATGCGCAGTGAAGAATCTTGCTAGCTTTGTTCCTGCTGCCCATGAAACTGCCCCACTCTCAAACCCTCTGGTTACTCCCGTAATCTCGTTGTCAGTTTTCCCTGTATAAAGTACCGTTTCGGCTGATTCATCCGTTCCCAGCGTTAGTAGGTTCGGCGCAGGAGGTAAAACAGAACCATCAAGTACCGTGAAGCTTGTTTGAGTATCGTCAATGGCTTCAGCCAACTCGGTCTGCCTGCTGTTGACCGCAGCCGGATACATGGTTTCTAGCATCGTTATACCTCCTTAGTTCAACCGGATCTCCACTTGCCCAGTTAAAAATTTAAAAATGTCATTGTTCAAAATACTCCGTGGTGTTTCGAGCGTCCCGAAATAATAAAGGTTACCGCCTGTAACAGCGTCCCGCAGTCCAAAGTGTGTAACTGTGCCCCAATTGGCTGTCGCTACTGCAAAAGCTATATCTGCTGCAGATTTAATGGCCATCTTTTGCATATTACTTATGACTACACCCGTAACTGGGTGAAACTCTTGGACAGTAATCTGAGTCGGATCAGCAAAGGTAAGTACTTGTCTGGCGTAACCTCCACCGGACACTTCTTGTCCCGTATCGTTCCAGGTTGGATCGGAATTATAAAGAGCGACATATAGCCTGTCTGGGAATGTGAATTTCTCACCTCTTGCTGATACATTAAGTTGTTTGGTCGCTAAAAACTTACTGATATTCATCAGATCACCCCTCTAATAAATATTCATTCTGAATCTTGAACTTTTGAATTGTTGTGGAACCTGTGTTGGTTAAAACAATCACTGGACTTGCGCGTTCATCACCCAAAGAAATTACTTTGATCTTTTCTGGAGAATGAGTAATAGTTTCTTCCAGCATGTTTTCATCGCTTTCCGGAAAAGGATGTTCGCCCATTTTGATTGGAATTGTCAGTTCCCCATCGAATAGAATCTTTTCAATATCAAGAGTACCGGCATATCTTCCGATGTATCTTCTGCCTGGTAAATCGTCGAATGTAAATACGATATCCCCTTTTTTAGCATTAAAAAGAGCCGCCACTTGGGCGACTCTTCTATGGTAGTCAAAGGTGGGATCATCAGCCATGACGATACACTCCAAATTAATTACTCTCGGACCGTAGGTGCTTCCAAAGTCGATTTCTCCGTCACGCCCTGCAATCTCAACACTGTAGTCCCTCGTTGGCGGCAACACTGGTATGTTATGTTTCTTCAACCCAAGCCCGATTGATCGGAAAGACTTTCCATCCGCTGTTGCATCAATCATCAGCCTTTACCTCCCCTTGCCTGCATCCTCCGCATCAAATTATCACGTTCACTCCAGAAGACTTTCGCAGCCGATTCGTCCGCGATATAAGTATCTCCTGATTTAATTACGAATTGATTGCTGGTTCTCTCCGGATTTACTCCATTTGAAGCTTGAGGAACTGAGAATTCAGGCATTGTGAAGTCTAGTCTGTGCATTCGTAGATTCAAGAGATTGAACAATGAGTCCTGTTGGCGGTCATTAAGGATAGCCTCTCCAGCGTGCGCAATAACTGGTACAGCCGCACCGCGAGGACCTTTGACTACTCCCCCTTCACTAAAATGCTGGAGTTTACCTGTATCTTTATCGATTCCATATTTCTTACGAATGGCATCGTTTTGTTCTTGAAGGAGTCGCATGGTTTCAGCATCGCCACGAGCTTTAGCTGCACCCCAAGCATCCTTGTTAGCGTTATATGTGTACAGATCAATTTCCTTTTGATATGAAGAGTCCTTCGAAGCGGTTCCTGGAGCCAAAGCTCCCCCAGAGACATCAGTAACTCCAAGTGAAGCACTTGCCGCAGCAATCTGATCAAGACGGCTCTGGTACTCCAAAACAAATGCATCAAGCATTCCGAGGATCGTTTCGTTCTTCTCGCTCTCCTTCAGTACCTGAATATTTTTCAGGTTTTCAGCAGATAGTTCAGTATTTGAAGAAAATTCATCAAAGGCTGCTGACAGATTATCGTAATGTGATTTAGCATCTTGGATTTTATCGTCAAAATCTTTTTCGCGAGTTGTTTTTTCCTCTTGCAATGCCGTTTTCTGATCCTCAAGCGCTTGTTTCGCAAGCTTGCGTCCGTGTTCACGATCCATATCCTCGATATCCTTCTGAACCTGTTTCCGCTCTTCAATACCTTCTGGTCCAACAGCAGACTGAAGTTTTTCCAGACGTGCTACTTTCTCCGCACGCAATCTCTCATAGTCATCCTGATCGTTACTTCGCTCCATGGCTTGAATCAGATCATCAATGGCTTTGATTTTGGCCTCTTGAGCCGAGGTGAAAGCATCCTTCTCTGCCTGGATACGTTTAATCTCCTCATCTCTCGCATTGTCCAGTAGCTTTTTCTGCTTGGTTACCGATTCGGATACGGCTTTGGTCATTTCATCCATGAGTTTTTTCTTTAGATCATAGACCTTTTCATCGGCATCCATCCGTTGATCGCTTCCTACCAGGTAAGAAGCTTGAAGTTTCATATACTCGGCAAGTTCTTGTTCGGTAGTCATTTCACCGATCGCCTTCAAGTGATTAATTCGTTTCTCAGCAGCAGAATAGTACTCCTTATCCAGATCATTACGTTGCTTATATATTTTCTGTTCTAGATCCCAGATCTGTTCAGAGGACATAGTCTTATCAGCTTGCATCTTCAGAAACTCTTGAAGCTCCCACTTCATGATGTCTACTTTTTGAGCACCGGACATTTCCATCTTCGTAGCTTCTTTGGTAATCCACTTTTCCGAATACTCGTACCTAGACGAAATCAGTTTTTTTGAAGTGTCTTGATACATCTTCTCCGCTTCTGCTCGTTGTTCTGCCTTTAATGTCGTATCATTGCGCATACGATTGTAAGCTTCAGCTTGCATTTGGTTAATCTCGACTTGGGATTTACCTTGTCGCTCCATTTCGTCCGTCTGCTTCTCAATCCAGCTAGTCGAATTTTTAAATTTAAGATCCGTAACCTTGTTCGTCAGGTCATACACTTGTTTAGCAGATTCAACGCGCTGTTCCTCAGTTAAGGCAGTATTTTTGAGTTGTCCCTGATAAAACTGAAGCTGCGTCTTGGTCATTTCCATATCAGAACGTCCCTGCTGACGCATCCGTTCAACACGAACTTCCATATTGGCCTGTGCGGTATCAAATTGGTCGCTGGCATACTGATCCTTCATGTCTTCTTTCTCGGACTGCACATCCCCGATTTTCTCAGTCAGGCTTCGCCGCTTATTAGTCAACTCATCTGATTTCAGCCCGGATTGTTCGATCATCTGACGCTGCTCCTGCATCAGTTTCTGTATTTCTGTTTTAAGTTTTAATTGAAGCTCATATTCGGCTTTGTACTCTTGGGAGTCTTTCTTCATGTTCTTCTGCCGTGCTTCGGATTGTTTTAAAGACAACTCTTTGTCAGAGATTTTCATATCTTTGATTCCGAGTTTACTCTCCAGTTCTGAAACATCAATATTATAAAGTTCATCACTAATCCGAAGCAGTTCGCTATCAGCGGTATTTTTTGCATCCTTCAATTGCTTCTGTGTAGGTTGTGTTGTACTGGACTTTTGTGGAGAATAATCAGCCAATACTTTATCTACATACCCTACATCTCCGTATCCGTCACCAGCATAAACTTTGTCATACTTAGCAGAGTAA
>NZ_ASPR01000050.1:0-398 GCF_000517845.1 Paenibacillus sp. FSL R5-192
TCAGCCAATACTTTATCTACATACCCTACATCTCCGTATCCGTCACCAGCATAAACTTTGTCATACTTAGCAGAGTAAGCTTTCATATCCGCTAAATTGTATCCACCTGATTTTTTAAACCAGTCAATGATACCAGCGCCCATGTTGTATCCGCCAAGAGCCATGGCGACATCCCCACCGGATTTCTTCAGTAGGTCTGATAACATCTTCGTACCTGCATCTATACTTTGTTTAACAGTTGAATTGTTCATGCCATTGACTTGCATGACATTGGTAATTCCTTTGGCTCCGAACGAGGATTCGCGTTGAATCACAGCCGCAACAAGATGTGGGTCAACATTAAATTGATTGGCAGCAGCATTAATCTCAGAAGCGTATTTACCGGCATATGCCACTCC
>NZ_ASPR01000051.1:0-2415 GCF_000517845.1 Paenibacillus sp. FSL R5-192
TTTCTCTGTTTTACCCCCTTGAGACATATCGGCAATAGCTGCTGAATAACGCGGAACTTCAATACTTACTTTGTCTTGTAGGTCCCCTGCTGTGTAGTGGAATGCATATCCACTGTCGCCTCCCATGACCGCCTGCCAGTCAAATTGCAGTTGTAACGTAACCTTTGTTACCTTGTCCTCAACGTACTTAATTGTTCCATCCAAATTACGGGCTACGATTGTTCCTACGCCATCAAAAACAAGTGGTCTCATATTTATCCTCCTTGGGTTTAGAGTTGATTAAACAAGCTCCCAGAGCCGTGCATCAATCTCTTCAATTCGTTTATATTCCTTCGTGTCTTCATACTTTTCAACCGGTTCCTTGCCATCCATCAATCCGAGTTTTTGTGCGAGACGAACCTTTTCTCGGATCAACTTCTCTAGCTCAGGAAATTCTTCCTTAAGTTCCGGCTTGTTATCTGTTAATTCAGTTTGTTTTTCAGACATATCCTCACCTCAATTCATCCGGAGATAGTCAACATCAAATATTGCCTTATACCCTTTGACACCTTGTATACCCGTTGCAAAATCAGCATCGTACGTCAGTACACAAAGGTATGTCGCCCAACCTGGCATCGTTATCCGTTTATCGTGTAAAATACGAAATGCTCTTTCGAACAACAGCTTCGCCGCATAACCAGTACCAGCATAAAAATCTAAGCAAAACTTTCCTTCGAAGACTAATTGATTCGGAGAATAGCGCCCTGGCATCACATATTGGCAGATATGAGGAACAGTTTCATAACTTACAGTGATTTCAGGTTCCATTCCCTTTGTCAATCTCTTCACTACCTCCTCGGAAGGTGAAGATGAGTCAAGCTCAAGTAACTCCATGAGTTCGGAATCACCTTTAAGCGCATGCTGAACTGCATCCAACAATTGAAGACTCAATCTCTCACCTCCCTGAAGTAACGATGATATGGAAACTCGGTAATGACACGACTAATCCCGTTTAATATCCGATCACGATTGGATTCAAGAGCTATACGCATGAAATAAGTAGGAGGAGTAGCTTTGAACGAAGGATCAAGGTCCCCGCGTTCTGCTAACTCCTCCAAATCTACACCTGCGTATCCGCCTTTGGACTTTTTAATTGTGCCGTCGATAGCTCGGTAAGTACCTCTACCCCGGCCTACAACTACCCGGCTACCCTTTGACCTCAGCTTGTTCCAAGCTTCACTGTTCATGTAACTTACCAGACCCGGGTTTTGACTCGGTCCAGCCATAAGTGATCCTTTACCGAACTGTTCCAGCCAGGCTTGCCAGTAATCAGCAGTGATGTCTCCTGAAATCATTTGGTTCGCCAGCAAAGTCATTTGCATTTCCAAACTCTCTCTGACAGCAGGGTAATATCTGATACCAGTCTTAGCAGTAAGCATAACGATTTTCGTCAGACCTGTGATTTCAACTGCCAACTTGTTTTCCAAGTCCTTCGCTGCACGTTCTGCATCGTACCCGGTAATCATCGCCTGTCCTCGCACAACTGAATATGTAGGAGATTGGGATACTTGATCCGATCCACCACATCCACTTGATATTTCTTACCAGCAATCACGATGCGGTCTGGACTTACCAATGTCGGATCACTCGGTTCCCTGACATCAATACTAGTCTGCAAAAGAAGAACAAGGGAAGTTGTAGATAGAAGACCAGGTTCTTCTTGTCTCAACTGAGCAGAGACATGTTGAGCGAAACCAATGATATCCCCAGCTACGAGTGTAAACTCAGGTTTGCCCTTTGGATTGTCATTCGCATCGAACTCCTGCATGTACCTTTGAACTTCCACGGTAACGTTCGTTTTGATTAAGGAACAGTATTTGTCTTTGGTTGCAGTATAACGGAGAGTTTGGACCAGTAATGTCATATCACTCTGCACGACATCCCCAGGTAATACAGGAGACTTAGGAGCAAAAAGGCCGTTGTACATGTACTCTTTACCGAGAACCGTAGTCGCCTTTGTTTCTCTGGACAGAATGACTTTATCCTGTTCCCCATTTACAGTGCAGGGCGAATGTCTATGAACGAAATCTTTAAACATCAGAAACGCCTCCTTTCCTTCTCCCTAGTGGGACCAGACAACATAAATAATGGAGCATCCATGGTCTCTTGAAAACTAGAGATCAAGCCGATGAATTCATTTGCCTCTTCAACGAGTTGTGAGGCACGTCTATCCCAATTAACTGCCTGATTTTCGAAAGAGAAATCGAAATCTTTCATCGTTTTTTTGATTCTCGCAGCCATAGATGGAGCCAGTATAGCAGCAACCATACAAATAGCTGCTGCATATACATAGGATTTATCATCACCAATCAAATCAGCGTAATCTGGAACTTGCTTTACAATCCTCGCTTCAGCGATTGGTAAAACAGAAATAGC
>NZ_ASPR01000052.1:0-2586 GCF_000517845.1 Paenibacillus sp. FSL R5-192
ATTTCTTCGTGATATGTTTCTGTCGTAAGTATCTTATTCGCCACCAGCGTCACCGCCAGTTGCGGCAATGGCCTCTTTCAATTCTTCGATACTCATTTTTGTGTAGCCGGTGATTTTCATTTCTTTAGCAACAGATTTCAATTCCTTTAGTTCATCGTCCAAATCACCATTTTGAATATCGGATTGCAGTTCAGCAATTTGAGTCAAAAGCTCCGCTTCGCGCTTCTTCGATTCGTCCAACTCTTCCTGAAGCTTTAGTTCACGTTCCGATGGAGTATGCGTAGAAGCTATATCGCCCTCAATAATCTCAGCTAAGAGTTTTCCCGTTGCAGCATTGCGAACTTGCCTTTTAGCAATCTCAATAAGTCCAGCAGGGGCATCTTCTACGATGTCCCCTGCGTTGTAATCACCAACAGCATCAACCAAAACTTTTACGATAGTCATCAGTTATTCCTCCCTCACGCCACTGTAGCAAAAATGTGCCAATTAACATATTTCAAGCGCGGCAGTACAGTTGCACCATTGATTACTTGCCATTGGTCAGGGTCGCCTTGAATCAGTTTAGCGAGTGCGAATTTTCCAGTATGACCAGTAAAGATGTCTTCGTAGTTGTTCGGGCTTGTCACCAAGTCCATGATAGAACCTGTCATACCTTGACCAATGATGATTACAGCGTTGTCGGGAATAAACGGGTAGAACGTTCCTGTATCGTCAATATATCCACCATCATACACTTCGTATTGAAGACCATTCAGGTTTTGGCTGACGATTTCTGAAAGCGAACCATCCGTTACAATATCTTTGCCGTAGGTGAATTTGATCAGATCGCGGATTTTTTCGTTTTGCTTCAAGTAACTGTCTACTTTTTTATTAGCTACAACTTTAACACCTCTTGCGCCACTCCCCCGGAATCTTAGAAGCCATTCATCAAGATTTTTCAAAGGATCAGCAGTTGCGATATTGTTCCAAAGGACATCAGCTGTAGGCTTGTTATTTGCCGGAACGCCGTAGTCGATTGTCCGAGAAGGTTTATTCGCAGTTGCTGGAACAACAAGGCTGCCTGTAAGTGATTGCCAACGCATCCACTCGAATCGAGTTTCAAGACGTTGGTTGAGATTCACCATTTTTTCAATCATGTATTCTTCGCCCCAAGTTTGCTCAAGGCTGGTGCCCGGCTTACGAAGGGTAGCAATCTTTTCTCGATCAATAATAGCCTTTTCACGCCATTCTTGATTAGTGAACTCCATTTGTTTCACAACAGGAGCGGCATGGATCGGTGAAGGATCATTGAGTCCAGTAGGTGGAGTCATGCCGGTATCGTCGTAGGTAACGTCATATTTAATTGTCAGCCCGAGTTCTGGTTTGAAATCCACACCATTTGTCAGGATTTGAGCACCTCGAAAACTGTTAATATCTGTCCGAATGTTCTGAACTACTTCCGTAAGGAAGTACGGGTCGAGTACGTTTGCCATTTATGTTGTTCCCCCTTATACAAAGTAGCAAAGTTTCAGCGCTGTTTTAGCCGCTGTATCAATGCCTGTCAATTTAGATTCAGTGAAAATACCAGCGATCCATGCAGAAGCACCCATATCGGTAAGCGTAGTATCCTGATCATTGTCCAAAATGCAAACAGCGACTTGCGAACCGTCAGATGCTGAGGATAGATAAGGAACAAATTTGTTGGTAACTGTAACCCTCCCAAGGACAGTTCCTTTCTTGATTACTCCACTCCCTTGGGCAAGCAACACCCCGCCAGGAATCCGTGCTTGTAGATCGGTGGAAGCAAGAACTTCTACAAATTCCTGCGTATTAATCTGACCCGGTCCCGGTGCGCCGTTATATTGAGATCCAATCATATTACTTATCCTCCTTCAGCAGATTACTTCTGCCAGTATTTTTGAGCGCGGCGATTGCGTCAGCTTTTGCCATTTCCTTAGCTTCTGCTTGGAGTTGTTCAGGTGTCTTTTGACTAGCAGCTTGCGCATTAGTCGGAGCTACTCCATTTGCCGCTCCCGCTGGAAGGTCTGGTTTATCCCCCTCGGTATGACGCCCGCCGCCACCTAATGCAACTTGAGCCTGAGCCTCATAAGTCGCACTAATTTTCTCGATTTCCGATACCGGTAAGTGAGACAACATGGCTTTCATGGTTTCGGTGTTAAACGCCTCACCCAATGCACGAACCCCAGCTCCACAAGCTTGCTCTGTAACTTTTGTCTTGTAGACTAAGCCATCAGCAGCTTGAGAGCTTAGTGCAGTCAGCTTAGAGACAATGTCCTCGTCATTTTCAACTCCAAGTGTAGCTCGGACTTGTCCTAGTACACCTTTCGCTTTTGCTAGTGCATTAGCTTGATTTTGTGCCGTTGCCAAAGCAGCCTTTTGTTCTTCGTTCACAGTGTCATCTCCTTCGACCTTTGTTTTGGCCTGTTCTAATGTTTGGTGCTGTTTGGATACAAAAGCATTCATACCGCCTTTATTGCTAAAAAAATAAAAGACGCGTCCATCGCCATACAGCGACTTCGCATCTAGAGGAAGTGGTTCATATTCAGTTTGCTGTTGGACCTCATTATCTTCTTGAATCTTTGACGA
>NZ_ASPR01000053.1:0-465 GCF_000517845.1 Paenibacillus sp. FSL R5-192
GGTGGAGCCAAGCGGGATCGAACCGCTGACCTCCTGCTTGCAAGGCAGGCGCTCTCCCAGCTGAGCTATGGCCCCATACACTGTGTATTTCTTGTTGTGGTCTTGCTATGGGCCCTGGTGGACTCGAACCACCGGCCTCACCCTTATCAGAGGTGCGCTCTAACCAACTGAGCTAAGGGCCCTAATATATATCCCTTATTCCTTGGCAAGGGGGGCAAAAAAAATACCCCAAAGGGAAATCGCTTGGCGGCGTCCTACTCTCCCAGGACCCTGCGGTCCAAGTACCATCGGCGCTAGAGGGCTTAACGGTCGTGTTCGGGATGGGTACGTGTGGAACCCCTCCGCCATCGCCACCAAACGCATAGCTTAGCTTACATTCAGAGATCATTCTCTGAAAACTAGATTCGAAACGAAACATGCGAATTATCACTTGCTATTGGATAAGCCCTCGACCGATTAGTACTG
>NZ_ASPR01000054.1:0-3145 GCF_000517845.1 Paenibacillus sp. FSL R5-192
CGGTGCGAAGCTGTTGGTGAACGATCTGCGCAGTGCGCTGGCACAGGAGTTGCCGGGTTACATGATCCCGTCGTACTTCGTGGAGCTGGAGCGCTTGCCTCTGACACCAAACGGGAAAATAGACCGGAAGGCGCTGCCCTCGCCGGAAGGGGAAGCGGGAAGTGGAACGGAGTATGTCGCACCGCGCAATGAGCTGGAAATGAAGCTGGCGGTGATTTGGCAGGAGGTGCTGGGGCTTACGAAGGAGATTGGCGTTTACGACAACTTCTTCGACATCGGCGGCCACTCCCTGCGAGCGACAACGTTGGTCAGCAAGATTCATAAAGAGTTGAACGTGGATCTGCCACTGCGCGAAGTGTTCCGCCATTCCACGATCGAGAGCATGGCTACCGCCATTTCTCGGCTGGATCAGCAGATATTTGTTTCCATTCCGGTGACGGATGTCCGAGAGGTGTACCCGCAATCTTTTGCTCAAAAACGTCTCTTTATTCTGAATCAGCTGGAAGTTGCGGAGCTTAGCTACAACATGCCGGAAGCGATGCTGCTGGAGGGTGCTTTGGACCGGGCAAGGTTCGAAGAAACGTTCCGTAAGCTCGTGGCGCGGCATGAAATGTTGCGCACCGGGTTTGAAATGGTGGATGGAGAAGCATCACAGCGGGTTTACCAGGACGTGAATTTTGCGGTGGAGTTCTATCAAGCGGATGAGCAAGAGGTCGAAGCGGTGGTTCACGGTTTCGTCCGTCCGTTTGACTTGGCTAAGCCACCGCTGTTGAGGGTAGGCCTTGTTGAGCTGGCTCCGGAACGCCATATTCTGATGTACGACATGCATCATATTATTTCTGACGGCGTTTCAATGGAAATCTTTGTTGAAGAATTCGTACGTTTGTATGGTGGAGAGCAATTGGAGCCGCTGCGCATTCAGTACAAAGACTACACCGTTTGGCAGCATTCGCAGGAGCAGCAGGAACGGCTTCAGCATCAGGGGGCGTATTGGCTGGACATGTTCCAGGGCGAGCTTCCGGTGCTGGAAATGCCGACCGACTATCCACGTCCGGCTGTACAGAGCTACGAAGGTCAAACGCTGGAGTTTTCCTTCGACGCTTCAAAAACCGACGGCCTGAAACAGCTGGCTTCGGAAACGGGCACGACGCTGTTTATGGTGTTGCTTGCGGCGTATAACGTGCTTTTGCATAAATATTCAGGTCAGGAAGACGTAATCGTTGGTACGCCGATTGCCGGAAGGAATCATGGAGATGTGCAGCCGTTGATCGGGATTTTCCTAAACACGCTGGCGATTCGCAGTTATCCGTCTTCGGAGAAAACATTCCTGTCATATCTGAACGAAGTCAAAGAAACAACTCTGCGTGCCTTTGAGCATCAGAACTATCCGTTTGAACAATTGGTGGACAAAGTGCAAGTCACCCGTGATTTAAGCCGCAATCCGCTCTTCGACACGATGTTTACGATGCAGAATACGGAGAACGAGCAATTTGAGCTGGAAGGGCTTCGCCTGATTCCTTATCCGAGCGTACTTGATACTGCGAAGTTTGATATCAGCTTGGATGTGGGCGAGGAGAACGGCGGCTTGGATTACAGCTTTGAATATGCGACAGCTCTTTACAAAAGGGAGACGATTGAACGGCTGGCAAAACATTACGAGCAGTTGCTCCTGACAATTGTAAACCGTCCAGATGCAAAGATTGCCGAGCTGAACTTGCTGACAGCAGAGGAAAAAGAAAAAGTTCTCAATGCGTTTAATCCAGCGCAGCTAGAAGCGGCTCCTGCGGCTACGTTCCACCGTCTGTTTGAGAAACAGGCAGAGTGTACGCCGGAAGCGGAGGCCGTTGTGTATGAAAATAACCGCCTAACGTATGTGGAGCTGAACGAGCGAGCGAACCGCTTAGCGGTCACGCTGCGTGCAAATGGCATCGGCCGGGAGTCAATCGTTGGCATTCTCGCCGAGCGTTCGGTGGACTTGCTGGTGGCCGTGCTGGCCGTCTGGAAAGCCGGCGGGGCGTATGTACCCCTCGACCCGGATTATCCGGCGGACCGCGTGCGGTTTATGCTCGAAGACAGCGGAGCGAAGGTACTGCTGACACAAACGCCGCTGCGAGAACGTGCCGAGGCCTGGCTCCGCGAAGAGGAGCTGGCGCTGATGTCGGTGCTGTACCTCGACGACGAAGTGTCGTACAGCGAAGATCGGGCAAATGCTCCGATGTGCTTTGATCAAGGCTCCAACATGGCTTCCAGTCGGGTCTCTGGCAAACTAACGGGGGCTGTGAACGGTGCGGATCGGAACCATCTGGATGTTGTGGATGATGTTGATGTTGTTGGCATGGACAGCTTCCATGAAGCCCGCCCAGAGGATCTGGCGTACGTGATCTACACATCGGGAACGACGGGCAAGCCGAAAGGTGTGATGATCGAGCACCGCAGCCTGGTGAACACGGCGGCGGGTTACCGGCGGGAATACCGATTAGATCAGTTCCCGGTGCGGTTGCTGCAACTCGCCAGCTTCTCGTTTGACGTGTTCGTGGGCGACATTGCCCGGACACTGTACAACGGAGGCACGATGGTGATTGTGCCGAAGGACGACCGGATCGATCCTTCTCGTCTGCACTACTGGATAGAGCGAGAGCGAGTGACGATCTTCGAATCAACACCGGCGCTGATCGTGCCGTTTATGGAATACGTACATGAACAGGGGTTGGAGTTCAGCGGGATGGAGCTGTTGATTACAAGCTCGGACAGCTGCAGTGTGGCGGATTACCGAACCTTGCAGGAACGCTTCGGCTCGTCGTTCCGCATCATTAACGCTTACGGTGTGACGGAAGCGGCGATCGACTCCAGTTTCTATGACGAACCGCTGACGAAGCTGCCGCAGACAGGCCATGTGCCGATCGGCAAAGCGTGGCTGAATGCGAAATTTCACATCGTGGACGCACATCTGAATCCCGTACCAGTCGGCGTGCTGGGCGAATTGGTTATCGGCGGAGTTGGGGTAGCACGTGGGTACTTGAACCGTCCAGATCTGACAGAAGAGAAGTTTGTAGACAGTCCCTTCACCGCTGGTGAGCGGCTGTACCGCACAGGAGACTTGGCGCGGTGGATGGAGGACGGCAACGTGGACTTCATCGGCCGAATC
>NZ_ASPR01000055.1:0-1288 GCF_000517845.1 Paenibacillus sp. FSL R5-192
AACAAGATGTGGGTCAACATTAAATTGATTGGCAGCAGCATTAATCTCAGAAGCGTATTTACCGGCATATGCCACTCCACCAGAGGTTGTTTGGGAACTAGTGGATGTCGGGTAGGCAGCATCTGTCGAAAGCCCAGGAATACGAGTTGCACCATTGTACTTAGGCCCCCAATAGCTATTGTTTAAATCCGAAACTTTTAGTCCGGACTCCCCCATTTGGATAAACTTGCTGTCCCCCATGTAAATCCCAACGTGAGAGTTGTCCTTACCATTCGTATTAAAGAAGACAAGGTCTCCAACTTGAAGATTTTTCTTTGATACCGCAGTCCCCGCTTTAGCTTGTTGAGCTGCCGTACGCGGTACCTGTACTCCGATCGTTTCAAACATCTCCTGCACAAACTGAGAACAGTCTGAATAGGCTCGCTGTTTGAAGTCATCAAACGAACCGGTAAATTCTCCGTCTATTTGCTTGTATCTCATTACACCAGAGTTAGCCAGGTTAACGGCAGTAGTCAGCATTCTTGTTATGTCTGAAGAAGGCCCACCGCTTGTCGTTATCTCCGTTTGAGAGGACACGAGTTGAGATGGATCATTGTATCCTTGTTCGTAAAGTTTTTGTTCCTCCAGTAATGCTTTACGCTTCTCAGCGAGTATATCAAGGTATTCTTTGGACGACTTCGCAACTCTTTTCTGTTGTGAATCCAATTTTTCCAATGACTTGTTGTAGCCTTCAATCGCTTTCTGTAAGTCCGTCATAATTTCTACGGTTTCTTTTTTGGCCTTGTTATTGTCTTCTACCCCGTAAGTGTCATCTTCCAGAAGCTTAGTCATGGCTTCGATCTGTTCGTTGCTTAGCTGTAGTTGACCGGCATATTTCTTAACGACTTCATTTAACTCATTAAGTTTTTGTTTTTTAGCTTCGAGTTGCTCATTGGCCTTTTGTTGAAGAAAATTAGCTATGCCTTGATTCATAAGCTGCGTGCTATTTAATTCAGAAGCATTTTTCTTCTGTTCTTCGGTGATTTCTTTTTCAATATCTTTAATTTTCTCGCGTGCTTCGGCGAAGGTTGAGATAGACTCAAACTCTTGGCCATAAAATTGAATTCGTTTTAAACTTTCCATCGCAACGCTTCGTGTTGAATCCCTCTCAGCTTTCAGATCATCAATAGCTTTCTTTATCTTCGCTTGCCGCAATTTTTCTAGAATTTGACCTTCAAATATCCATCCATCCGTTGTCTTCCGGATCTGGGAAGCCAATTCAGGGTATTTTAGAATCAAGTCTGCCACA
>NZ_ASPR01000056.1:0-238 GCF_000517845.1 Paenibacillus sp. FSL R5-192
ACGAAACAAACGCGAATTAGAACATTCCTTTTTAGCTGAACTTGTGTTAAACAAGTTTCAATAAAAACGGTAGATTGCTGGAGCGAGTGATCGAAATGGAGCGACTTTTGGATTTGGACGTAGTCCAAACCAAGCGGAGCGACAGCTCGAACACGAGCGCAATGGTTAAGCTACTAAGAGCACACGGAGGATGCCTAGGCGCTAGGAGCCGATGAAGGACGTGGCGAACAACGAAACT
>NZ_ASPR01000057.1:0-252 GCF_000517845.1 Paenibacillus sp. FSL R5-192
CCCTTAGCTCAGCTGGATAGAGCGTTTGACTACGAATCAAAAGGCCGGGAGTTCGAATCTCTCAGGGCGCGCCATTATAACTTCATATTTTGCCGGCGTGGCGGAATGGCAGACGCGCTCGACTCAAAATCGAGTGGGAAACCGTGGAGGTTCGAGTCCTCTCGCCGGTATAGATAACGGGATGTAGCTCAGCTTGGTAGAGCACCTGGTTTGGGACCAGGGGGTCGCATGTTCAAATCGTGTCATCCCGAT
>NZ_ASPR01000058.1:0-975 GCF_000517845.1 Paenibacillus sp. FSL R5-192
CCTTCAAATATCCATCCATCCGTTGTCTTCCGGATCTGGGAAGCCAATTCAGGGTATTTTAGAATCAAGTCTGCCACAGAAGATGCACTTAATGATTGTCCTTTGGAGAGCGTGTCTGCAACTTGGTTCAGCTCAGAAACTGAAGAAATACTTGCTTGAACGGACTCTCTCAAAGCTTTCGTCTGCTCAACCAGTTTTTCAGTCAATTCTTCAATCGTATCCGATGCCTTCCCGTTTATCCCCGCTAAAGCATCCGTTTCCTTTTGGGCTTCGACAGATTCTACGGTCATTTGTTGCATTTGGACATTTGCATCACTTATTGAAGCTTCCAACTCACGATTTTTCGTCTCTAAAGAATCAAGTTTATTTTGTAAATTCTCCAGTTCATTGGATGATTCATCCACACTTTTGAAACTGAAAATGTTCTTCATAAATTCTACGCCGCCTGCGATCAAACTATTTTCAAGAGACTCTATCTTCTCCTTCGTTTTTTCAATGACAGCGATATTTTCATTCATTTGGTCTTGTAGACCGCTTCTTTGATCTTCCAATACAGCCTTTCTAGCTTCTCGTTGCTTGTCAATCAACGTATTAAGAGCAGAGATCTGTATTTGAGTTGCCTCGTCTGTAAACCCTGCAGCTTCAAGTTGAGCTAGTCCTTCTTTTCCTATAGTCATCGCAAGCGCTTTAGATATTTCTTCCAGTTGGCGTTTTGCTTGCTCCTGTTTACTCGTGGATAGTGTTCCACCATCAATCATCGCTTTTAAGGAATTGTGTGCATTGACCATCTTAGGCAACAAGTCAATCTGCCTTTGATACTGGCTAATCATTTGTTGACTCGCAGAATCATTGTCCTTCATCATTTGAACCCGATCACGTTCTGCTTTTTCTGCTTCCCCACTCTTCATTGCGAAAATAGCAATAGCACCTACCAACAGAGAAAGTCCAGCAGTTGCTGCCGCCATAGTAACGGTA
>NZ_ASPR01000059.1:0-488 GCF_000517845.1 Paenibacillus sp. FSL R5-192
TCCGATCACGTTCTGCTTTTTCTGCTTCACCACTCTTCATTGCGAAAATAGCAATAGCACCTACCAACAGAGAAAGTCCAGCAGTTGCTGCCGCCATAGTAACGGTAGCCGCCGCCTGCGCCCTGCTCAATGCACCGGTTGCTACCGTTGCCGTGGTAGTAGCTACAGCTTGCGCTTCTCTTGCAGCAGTTTGCTGAACTGTGGAGATGGTTACGCCTTCGCTTGAAACGATGTTCACAGTATTTGCAGCTGAATTAGCAGCTGTTACAGCTGTGCTGGCAACCGTCGAAACCGTTTGTTGCGCTTTAGCAGCGTTTAAAACTTGAATAGCCGCTATAACGGATGCAATAGGTCCGCTAAGGGCTTTGTAAGCCAACAACAGACCGCTTAATCCAGCAGCAGCAGCATAGACACCTGTAGGTATTTTTGTCAATCCAATTAGCAATTGGTCAATTCCATCCAACACATCTTTAATCATCTGACGCAAT
>NZ_ASPR01000060.1:0-435 GCF_000517845.1 Paenibacillus sp. FSL R5-192
CGCCAACAGCAGACCGCTTAATCCAGCAGCGGCAGCATATACACCTGTAGGTATTTTTGTCAATCCAATTAGCAATTGGTCAATTCCATCCAACACATCTTTAATCATCTGACGCAATCCATCTTCGCCAGCCGTGTTAAAGATTTCAAGCAGTGAAGTTCTGGTCTGAGCTGCCTTACGCTGGATTGTGTCCATTTGAACAGTCAAATACTGCATCGTAGAGCCGGATGAGCCAATAGAAGCAGCAGTACCCAGCAAGATATCTCCAACGTTAAGTGACGCGGCCAGTTTTGCATATTGATAAACACCACGAGAGATATCTGCATATGACTGAGTTAGGTCGTAGTTCTTGTCTGTCACCTGGATGGAGAGGTCCAATAGAATATCTTCAGCTTTACGCCATTGTTCGACGCCATCGACAACCTCTTTGGTTTT
>NZ_ASPR01000061.1:0-637 GCF_000517845.1 Paenibacillus sp. FSL R5-192
ATAGGCTGGGGGTGGAAGTGCAGCAATGCATGGAGCTGACCAGTACTAATCGGTCGAGGGCTTATCCAATAGCAAGTTCTAAATCGCGTGTTTCGTTTCGAATCTAGTTTTCAGAGAACGATCTCTGAAATGTAAGCTATGCGTTTGGTGGCGATGGCGGAGGGGTTCCACACGTACCCATCCCGAACACGACCGTTAAGCCCTCTAGCGCCGATGGTACTTGGACCGCAGGGTCCTGGGAGAGTAGGACGCCGCCAAGCGAAACCCCATTGGGGTATTTTTTTTCGAAAATTGATAAGGGCCCTTAGCTCAGTTGGTTAGAGCGCACCTCTGATAAGGGTGAGGCCGGTGGTTCGAGTCCACCAGGGCCCATAGCAAGACCACAACAAGAAATACACAGTGTATGGGGCCATAGCTCAGCTGGGAGAGCGCCTGCCTTGCAAGCAGGAGGTCAGCGGTTCGATCCCGCTTGGCTCCACCATTCCCTGATAGCTCAGTTGGTAGAGCACTCGACTGTTAATCGAGTTGTCACAGGTTCGAGCCCTGTTCGGGGAGCCAGTAAGGCCCGTTGGTCAAGGGGTTAAGACACCTCCCTTTCACGGAGGTAACAGGGGTTCGAATCCCCTACGGGTCATAA
>NZ_ASPR01000062.1:0-253 GCF_000517845.1 Paenibacillus sp. FSL R5-192
ATTGGAGCGGAAGACGGGAATCGAACCCGCGACCCTCGCCTTGGCAAGGCGATGCTCTACCGCTGAGCCACTTCCGCAAATAAAGGATGCGCGTGGAGGGACTTGAACCCCCACGTCAAAGACGCTAGATCCTAAGTCTAGTGCGTCTGCCAATTCCGCCACACGCGCATATGATGGTGAGTCATGAAGGGCTCGAACCTTCGACACCCTGATTAAAAGTCAGGTGCTCTACCAACTGAGCTAATGACTCATA
>NZ_ASPR01000063.1:0-224 GCF_000517845.1 Paenibacillus sp. FSL R5-192
GGATCATTGAGTCCAGTAGGTGGAGTCATGCCGGTATCGTCGTAGGTAACGTCATATTTAATTGTCAGCCCGAGTTCTGGTTTGAAATCCACACCATTTGTCAGGATTTGAGCACCTCGAAAACTGTTAATATCTGTCCGAATGTTCTGAACTACTTCCGTAAGGAAGTACGGGTCGAGTACGTTTGCCATTTATGTTGTTCCCCCTTATACAAAGTAGCAAAG
>NZ_ASPR01000064.1:0-280 GCF_000517845.1 Paenibacillus sp. FSL R5-192
ATGATGCGGGAACTATCGATCCAATCGGTGATTCGCAGGAAGCGAAAGAAGTCTTTCTATACGCCATCTGTCATCTATCCAAATCGCCTGAAGCGTAAATTCCATGCCACAGCACCTCAGCAAAAAATGGTGACGGATATTACGTATATTTCGGATGGAAACACGTTTGTTTACCTGTCCGTGATTCAAGACTTGTTCAACAACGAAATTGTAGCTTGGCAGTTGTCTAAACGGAACGATGTTCAGCTCGTATTGGATACGGTAGAACAATGGACACAAA
>NZ_ASPR01000065.1:0-40245 GCF_000517845.1 Paenibacillus sp. FSL R5-192
AGTAAATCCGGAGAGAACCAGCAATCAATTCGTAATTAAATCAGGAGATACTTATATCGCGGACGAATCGGCTGCGAAGGTCTTCTGGAGTGAGCGCGATAATTTGATGCGGAGGATGCAGGCTAGAGGAGGTAAGGGATAATGATCAATGCTACTGCTGACGGAAAGTCCTTCCGTGATATCGGACTTGGCCTGAAGAAGCACAACATCCCGGTGTTGCCACCGACGAGGGACTACAGTCTTGAGATTGCAGGACGGGATGGAGAGATCGATTTTGGTAGCACATATGGCCCAAGAGTAATTAATCTGGAGTGTATCGTTATGGCAGACGATGCTACTCTTGACTATCACAGAAGAGTCGCCCAAGTGGCGGCTCTTTTTAATATCAAAAAAGGGGACATTGTACTCACGTTTGAGGATCTTCCGGGTAGAAGATATATCGGAAGGTATGCTGGGACGATGGATATTGAAAAGATTATTTTTGATGGGGAACTGACAATCCCGATCAAGATGGGAGAACATCCTTTTCCAGAAAGCGATGAAAACATGCTAGAAGAAAACATTCTTCATTCTCCAGAAACAGTAAAAGTAATGTCATTAGGTGATGAACGTGCTAGCCCCGTAATCGTTCTCACTAACACAGGCTCCAATACGATACAAAGCTTCAGGATTCAAAATGAATATTTATTAGAGGGGTGAACCGATGAATATTAGCAAGTATTTAGCGACCAAACAATTGAATGTATCAGCAAGAGGGGAAAAATTCGCATTCCCAGATAGGTTATATATCGCTCTTTATAATTCCGATCCAACCTGGAATGATACGGGACAAGAGGTGTCCGGTGGAGGTTACGTCAGGCAAGTTCTGACCTTTGCCGAACCGGCTCAAATTACAGTTCAAGAGTTTCACCCGATCACAGGTGTATTGATGAATAACATACAAAAGATGTCCATCAAATCTGCGGCCGATGTAGCTTTTGATGTGGCGACAGCTAATTGGGGGCCGGTTACACATTTCGGACTGCGCGATGCAGCTACAGGTGGGAACCTTTATTATTTCGGGACGCTAGAAACACCACGGAGCATTTTGAACAATGACATTTTTAAATTTTTAACTGGGCAAGTGGAGATCCGGTTGAACTAAGGAGGTATAAACGATGATTGAAACAATGTATCCGGCATCGGTCAACAGCAGACAGACGGAGCTGGCGGCAGCCATTGACGATACTCAAACCAGTTTCGCGGTACTGGATGGTTCGATATTACCTCCTGCGCCGAACCTCCTGACGCTGGGTACCGATGAATCAGCCGAAACGGTACTTTATACCGGAATATCTGAAAACGAGGTTACAGGCGTAACGAGAGGGTTTGAGAGCGCGCCGAAATCATGGGCAGCAGGAACCAAGTTAGCCCGATACTTTACGGCTTACGATCACGACACATTCAGGGACAACATAGCAGATTTGGACGAACGACTGAACAACATCCCTGCACCACAGGATGCATCTTTAATAGATAAGGGTATCGTACAACTGTCGAATGCAATTGATGGCATCTCTGAAACATTAGCATCGACAGAGAAAGCGGTTAATGATGCGAGAGTCGCTTCGGTTTCAGCGGCTTCTACAGATGCCACCACTAAAGCAAATGCTGCTCAGGGCAATGCGAAGACATATACTGACGGGCTTGTGGGCACTCTGGCGAACCTTCAGACAACAGCTAAAGGGAATGCAGTCGCTGCAATCAACGAGCTTTTTACCTCTGTCAGTGATGGGAAAACACGCATCGCAGCCGCTATCACTGGCAAGGGAGTAGCAGCATCAGGCAGCGATACATTTCCGCAGTTAGCTACAAAGATTGGGCAGATACAGACATCCAGTTATTACAGACAAACATTAAATTTCGGGATAAACTGGGCACCGAAACTTGGCGATGCAAATCTCAGTGATTTTTTGATAGCTAATATCTCACCGGGAGCTACAGGGATCGATTTTTATGCTTCTAATTACCAAGGATCTTATGCGACCAAAGTTAATAGCATGTACAAATTATCTTTTGGGATTCTTGATTCCAATGGTGAGTATCTAACACTTTTTGAACCTTCAATTGGGTACGATTATTACAGATCATGGCGTGTGGATTTTGTAAACAAACAGATCGTATATCATTGGGACACAACTTCAACGAATAGTCAAAATGGACCATATGGTTTTACGAAAAATCTAGATACAACTAGAAGAATGAGTTTTGTAGCAAGAGGTTCTAGGTCAGGTACCACCGCAGATTCAGCTATGCAGATCTATTTCAGAGGAATATTAACATCGGGATAAGGAGGGTGAATGATGCCAACTTATGTAGGCGCAAAAGTTTATTATGATGTTCTGAATGGGGCAGTGCTTCAGTATATCCCGCAGCAATTGGGTGGAGATGGGATGACGATTCTAACAAGAGAAGATGATTTTAGGGCTTATAAAACTTTATTAGATCGTGTGCCTGAGTCAGTCGGATTACTCCAATTTGATTATGGGGATTATGAATCTGATTTTGATGCAGGCGGTGTAATTACAAATATCAATCTGGGGATAATGGAACCGTATTTTGAATATCCAGATCCAACCGATCCAGAGACACCACAAGAGCCACGTCCGGCACTCAGTAAACAGGTGGAAACACTCATGCAGGACAACACACTATTGAAAGCGCAGAGCAAGGCGCTTGCAGAACGAGCTGCGTTCACTGATGATGTTATCGCTGAAATAGCGATAGAGGTATATAGATGATCCAGAGTGTATTATTCTGGCTCCTTCTTCGCCTGGAAGGAGGTGATACCATGGTAGCTATGTTCTTTGCACAACGTATTATTTTCGGCACAACAGAGTACAAGACAGTGCCTACTTCTCTTCGTGCACAAGTAGACGCTATTCTGACCGAAAGTGGAGTTGAATTTCTGATTGAGAAGTAACCAGCACGCCCCATAACGGAGCGTGTTTTATTTTGTCCAAAAAGGGGTGAGGGCCATGTTTAACCGAGGGGCTTTTAACGGGCTGGCCTTTAACCGCCAAATATCCGTATTCGTCTTTGGCCGGGCAGTTGCTGACATATCAGGGTCTGCTGTAGCTGCTGCAACGATGGAAATGACGGGTTCGGCGGTTATGGATGTCAATGTGGGAGCGGAAGGAGATTTTGTCCGTGAAATTTCATTCGCGGCCGTTATGGATGTAGCTGCTGGCACAAAGGCGGATTTTGTTCGGGAAATTACCAAGCGGGCTGTAATGGATGTTGGTTTTGGGGCAGTCGCCAAGGGAAGTAGGTACCATGTGGAGTTTTTGGAGTTCACAGGACCATTTAAACCAGGTGACCAAGTTATCATTGATGCCAATACGTGTAAGATCACGCAAAATGGAGTGAATGCTTCGCACTTGCTCGAAGGTGATTTCTTTGACTTGAATCTTGGAGAAAACAATCTCACATGGACAGATCCTGAAACAGGCAGAAACGTACTGATCCGTGTTACACATAGAGACAAATTCCTGTATTAATTGAGGTGTGATATGCCTAACCCAACTATGAAAGTATTCGACAAGAACATCCGGCGTGTAGGTACGTTGGTTGATAGTTCAGATATACAACGAAGAAGAAGAATTAACAGCGATTACGAGGTAACATTTATGGTACCAATGACCTCAGATGATTACCGCGAAAAAATAGCAATCAAAGGCCATGTTCAAGACGAACGTGGCCAATTTTATGTCATACAATCCAGGAGCAGGTCCCGTGAAGGTCGTAAACTCATGGCTTCAATCTATTGTAACCACATTATGTTCAAACTGAATGACTTCAAGTTTCCTTATACCTCATATATTGACGAAGCTTATGGAGTACATCTCAATGAACTGACGGAGTTAATTACAAAAGCTACAGGCGGGAGATTTACATTTGTTATTCACAATACGTTTGATCTACATGACGTTAAGGATTTCGGACGGGGAACTTGTCTTGAAGCCCTGAATAAGATCGTCGATATGTATGAATGCGAGGTTGAACCTGACAATTTCGTGATTAACCTCAAGAAGAGAATCGGATCTGACCATGGCTTGCAGTATAGACTCAAGAAAAACATCGTATCCAGTTCCTTCAAAGACAAAGGGGAGTCCCTTGTTACCCGGATGTATGCTCAAATGAAGGATGGCCGGACATTCATCGGCATGGATGCGTCCTTGCTAACGGATCTAGAGCGAAGTTTGCTTTCTAGCATACCAGGAACAATTGTGAATGGTAACCTGGCGGTTAACTATCTCATATCACCATTTGCTCAATATTGGGCAAGCGATTCGGTTCCGTTTTACGATGGAGAAATTATTGAGCAAGATATCGAAGAAGCAGAGGATCTGCTGAAGGCTACACGCAAGGCGCTACTTGAGCAGGAGGTTGTTTCTCTGGAGGCAACCATATCCACGGCAGACTTGTTCAAAATCGATCACACTGAACCTAAACCTCATTTAGGTGATGATGTCATGTGTATCGATCCAGATATGGGCATGAACCGCCTGAAAGCCCGAATCACAGAACTCACAGAGTATCCATACAGTTTGGACAAGCATGCTGAACCGACGATCTCCAATATCAATTTAAGAGATTACGATGATATTATCAGTGACTTGGAACGAAATAAGAACATCACCAACAACCTGTTTTCAAACGGGAAGATCCGGACGGATGTTTTTGAATCATTTGCTAAACAAGCTGTCATTGATATCAATAACAGCAAAACCGAACTGATCTATCCACCAGAAGGCGGGATACTGGCTCAAGAGAAAACCAACCCCTTAGAACAAGTCAGATTGACTTCTAAAGGTATTGGGATATCTACAGACGGTTGGCAGTCTATACGTGCTGCTATAACAGCGCGAGGTGTTGTAGCCGAGCAAGTAATAGGACAACTCGGTAACTTTGTCTCCATGTTAATCGGTAATGGTGAGGATATTGTACAGATTAATACAAACGGCATTGCAGCAGGAGCATCGTCATTTAATAGCGCACCTTTCCGTTTAAATATGAAGGGCGATTTGATTGCAAATAGCTTAACTGCGAATTACGCAAACATTGAGTACTCTAACTTTAAAAACGGAGCCATAGTTGGTTCCTCAATAAACGTAGGCAATGGAATGTTTACCGTGACTTCCGGAGGCATTATGTCTGCTGTAGGAGCAAACTTCTCAGGATCTATTACCGCATCTACAGTAACAGGTACAAATATCAATGGTGGTACAATTACCGGGGCATTAATCCGTACAGCAGCGACTGGTAGACGAATAGAGCAAGACTCCCAAGGTTTCCGTTCATATGATGCTGCTAATCGAAATCGTATTCAAATAGCTACAACAGATGATGCTTCCGCAGCAGCAATTATTTGGAGAGATGCAAACGGGACATCTGTAGGGGAAATTAACTCGTATCAGAATAGTGGAGTCCTTACTATGTACGGTAATAGCATAATCATTGGTTCGAACAACACTTCTAACCCTATACGGATGCAAGGGGCAGTCACCTTTGGAGGTGCCGTAAATGGTCTGGATATATCCGATGTAACAGGATTGCAGGCCGAATTGACTACTTTGAGGAATAGAATTTTGAATTTGGAATCAGCGTTTTATTCCCACTCACACTCTGTTACTTTGCCTACGCACAACCATGGACTTGCTAATGCCGCAAATTGGGGCGGAACCTTCACAACTTCAACTCCTTAATGTATCATAATAGGAAAATAGAACCAATACGGAGGTAGAGTCATGAAGAAGTTTGCACATAAAGTTGCTTATATTGCTGGTGGTATCATTATCGGCGTGGTTTTTTCGACATCAGCAGGAGCGTTTGCAGATACTGTAAAGAGTATGGTTGGAAAAAAGGTAACCGGGGAATATACGATCGTTGTAGATGGAAAGAAACTGTCAGACAAGGGTGCAGTTATTGACTCTCGAGCGAATGTTCCAGCACGGTCCTTGTCTGACGCATTAGGAGCTGACGTAAAAGTGAGTGGAAAAACGATAACAATTACATCTGGCGCGGAATCTAAGACCGCAACCGAAACGACTAATAGCACAAATGTCCCGAACGGAAATAATTCTTTTGAAGGCAAATCGAAAGCTTACTTGGAATCAATGAAGAAAGGATATACTTCTGAGATTCTGCCGCCTTTAGTGGCCGGATTGGAAAAGGTGACCAAAGAATACGAGGGTATCAAAGCAGTGGGCGATGAGGAATCTACCAGACTTGCAAAACAAAAAGTAGATGAGTACCAAAAATTAGTGGATGATGCACAAGCCGAATTAAAGCTGATCGAGGAAGAATTACTTACTGCTAAATAGAATAAGTCTCTGAGGGTCCGTTATTGACGGACTCTTTTTTTTGTTTGACTATAAATCCGTAGCCACTCCGTAACAAAGATAAAAGATAATAAATCCATGAAGCCCTATTCCTTAATTGGAAGGGGCTTATTTTCGTATAGAGAGGAGGAAAGGTCTTGGCAAAGATGACACATACACTCCAAGTTGAAATGGATTTGAATAAACCGGTAGAAGAATTGACTCAGGTAATCTCTGCGGTTCTTAGCTCACATCCACTTAATCAAAAAGAGATTCTGACAGCTTTAGATTTGGAGATCGGTAATGCACTAGCAGCAATTGAGATTCAAGAACAAAAAGAAAGTACGGAGACAATTGAATAGGGCAGGAAACATTTCCTGAACAGAGAGACGGGGGAGCGGGATGGAATGGACTGTATTGATCAGTGTAGCCGCAGCAATAAGCGGACTTATCTTAGGGTGGTCGGGACGTACTAGATCTTTTAGGCAAGACATCATTCAAGAAGCGGGAGCTGATGCCTTACAACGTGCAGACGTGGATTACATCAAACGCGGCGTGGATGATATCCGATTGGAACAGAGGGCACAAGCTCAGCGTGTAGATGTACTGTCGGAGCGGGTGACTCGGGTCGAAGAGTCGGCCAAGCAAGCTCATAAGCGGATTGACCGAAAAGAAGATATTGGAGGCGTATAGAATATGGACTGGAGCACAGTATTTTCACTTATTGATCCTAAGTTATTTATTGTATTGGCTGCATGCTGGGTACTTGGTGTTGGCATAAAACGTATCCCGAAGATTCCGGACTGGACCATTGTTTTCATCGTGACTGCATTCGCTATTGTTATTACAAGTTGGACGCTTGGCTGGTCTCCTGAATCGCTTATCCAGGGAATATTGGTTGGAGCATTTGCGGTGTTCGGTAACCAGGTGATTAAGCAAGCGAAGAAAGGAACTGAACAGTCATGATCTCAAAGGGGAATTTCTTGCTACTAGAGCCATCCGAATTTAAAGGGTGGCTCGACAAACAGAAGATAACAAGAAGCATAGACAAGCTCCAGGTCCATCATACTGCTGCACCCAACTACACTACTCGTCAGGTGGTCAATGGATTAGCGAAACAGGATGTATGGAAATGTCTTGAGGGAATGAGGGCTTTCCATTTATCTCAGGGATGGTCCGGTACAGGGCAGAACATAACTGTACTTGAGGATGGACGTATCGCTATCAGTTTAGATCGGGATCTCAATAAAACACCTGCTGGAATCAAGGGAGTGAACACAGGCGCTTTGTGTATAGAGATTATCGGAAACTTTGATCATGGTGGAGACACGATGACAGCAATTCAGAAACAAACTGTAGTCCACCTATACGCTTGTCTCGCACTCAAACTAAACGTACCTATTGATACATCCCATATTGTGTATCACGCCTGGTATACGGATTCTGGTGCATGGTTAGGTGATTATGAGAAAGGTAAGTCTAGCAAGACATGTCCAGGAACCAAATTCTTCGGTGACGGGAATACACGATCTGCTGCTGAGAGAGGATTCATTCCAGCTATCAAAGCTGAACTCAAGCGTATTAAGGAAGGGGATGGAGATCCAATGACATCAGAAGAAAAGAAACAAATAGAGGAACTAAAGGCTACAGTTGAATCTCAGGCCAAGTGGATCGCGGCTCAGAAGGCTAAGGAGAACATGGAATGTCCTAAATGGGCAGAGTCAGCTTATGAATATTACAAAGATTCCATGTCTGACAAAACGGGGAGTTATGACCTCTGGCGTCATTTAGTCATTTCATATAGGAAAGAGAAGACCAAAGTTTAAGGGTTTAAAGCATCTTAGCTTATTTAGCAATAAAAATAGAAAAGTCACCGACACCTTTTGGAAATCTGTGTTTTTATACTGAAATGTAACATATGACGATTCTGGGAAAGAGTCGTCATATCTTTATGTTCTCATTAGTACATATTAACTGGAGGTGATTAACATGAATGAATTTGAAAAATTTCTAGTTCCTTATGGGGTGCCTAATATAATTATTGTAAACAAGTTGAACAATGAGGAAAGTGTATTATAT
Source organism: Paenibacillus sp. FSL R5-192 (assembly GCF_000517845.1). Lineage (NCBI taxonomy): Bacteria > Bacillati > Bacillota > Bacilli > Caryophanales > Paenibacillaceae > Paenibacillus > Paenibacillus sp. FSL R5-192. The sequence continues at coordinate 8,442 of NZ_ASPR01000065.1, forward strand.
GCAGTGGATTCAAAGGGAGAAAATGCTCTTATAGGTAGTGTACAAATGAAAAACACTAAGGATTGGTTCAAAGATTGTGAACTTGTAACTAAAAAAATGTTACTTGAGAAATTTAGGCTTCGTATGTGATGGATTTGTTGTGATATAATTTTAATTGAAAGGGGATGACAGATTTATGAAGGTTGAATCAATTAAGATTAAGAATATTAACGGAATCAAAGACTTGAGTATAGATATGAACAGCCACATAAATATCATTTGCGGCATGAATGGAGTAGGTAAAAGCACTATACTTGAAGTTATAGCGCAGGCATTTAGTTTTGCTACAAGTACAAAGCTGAAGCGCAATGTAAGAGCTGACAAAGGATCTGCATGGGTGAAAGTTGATGGTAAACAAGGTTTTTTTGATACACTAGCCTTTCTGCCCAATGATAACCAAAGAGAAAAGTTGGATGTTGTAGGTGAAGCTTTAAAAGTAATATACATAAAAGAACACAGAGTACTTGAGCATCAGTCCCTAAGTGGAATCACACCAGATGAGGTAAGAGACGAACCAAATCACAAACATTACATGATTAACGGAGTTAATCCTCAAACTATAAAAACTTGGTTGGCCAACAGGATTCTCTTCGAGCCACAAGGAAGGTTTAGTGAGGCGGAGATTTTCAATCTTAGCATGGCGAAGCAAACCTTCTCAATTCTTGACAAATCTGTAGAGTTCTCGTTTATAGATCACACTACGCTTGATATTATGGTTAAAACATCAAGAGGAGAAATTTTTTTTGAATACCTTTCGTCAGGATACAAGTCTCTGTTCTTTATATTGCTTGGCATAATAAAAGAGATTGAGTTCAATTTCAACCCTAAAGTAAAAGTCACTGAATTTAATGGTATTATATTAATAGACGAGGCAGATGCACACATCCATCCGTATTGGCAAGCAACACTAATTGAATCTTTAAGGACTATCTTTTCAAGTGCTCAGATAATTGTCACTACTCACAGTCCTCATATGATACAAGCAGCAGAAAACGAGGAATTAATTCCTCTTGGTCTAGATGAAAACAATGAAGTTATTAGGCTTGAAACAATAAACTCAGAGTATGGTTTTAAAGGTTGGACTGTAGAAGAAATATTGGAAGATGTAATGGGCCTTAAAGAAACAAGATCTAATGAATATATCAATATCAGAAAAGATTTTGAGAATGCATTAGAAGATGAAAATCATGAAAATGCGGTTAAATCATTTGAAATTTTAACCAAAATGCTTCATCCAAGAAGTCCGATGAGGAAAATACTCGAAATTCAATTAGGATCTTTGGGTGATTAGGGATGATAAAAATAATAAGAACATCGCCACCACATCAATTTGACTCAGAAAAAGTTAAGCGGTTAACTCAAGAGTATATAAATACCAAAAGAAATGTGTGGAATCTTGAATACATTAAAAGTGCTCTATTAGATATGTCTAATAGTAAGTGCATTTTTTGTGAATGCAAGCTAGGCGAAGAGAGTAAATATATTGAGGTTGAACATTTCCACCCGAAGTCTCTGTATCCAGAAGAGGTTCTTTCGTGGACAAATTTACTACCGATTTGTAAAAGATGCAACGGTTTAAAAAGAGATCATGATACTAAGATAAATCCAATTATTAATCCTACTGTTGATGAGCCTAAGGATCACCTGTTTATAAAGGACTATCGATACAGAGGATTAAATGATATAGGAAAAAGGACAATAAAAGTCCTTCAACTTAATGATTCTGATCGTCTTGTGTTACCAAGGTTTAAGATTGGAGACGCTATAGCAGCTGCAATAGAGTCTTTAGTTAAAGTTAAAGATAAAATAAATATGGATACGAAAATAGAAGATGAAAATGAGTTGATAGGTAAACTTAGAAACCTGCTTTTTTCCTGCCAGCCTGATTCTGAATATAGTACTATCTGTTCATATGCTTTGTTAACAGATGACAATTACTTTGAAGTCAAAGACTATCTTGTACATCAAGGACTTTGGGATTTGGAATTAGAAAGGTTGGAAACGATAAGTTTACAACATTCACTTATTAGAGACAAAATCAATTTAGCTTAGCGTGTTAAAAATGTTTCTCTTGTCAGGTAGATGATTTAAAAAACAAAGGAGACAGATACTTATCTGTCTCCTTTGTTTTTTAAAATATATTTAGTGAGTCTAATATGTCGGTGAAACTTTCGTCTATATAATTAAGTCCACTGTAAACCTGATTCCTGAAAACGTCATCTTTCAGTTTGTCTTTACCGTTGTAGTGATCAATAATTTGTTGTATGAGCTGGATTTTGTACGTGTTCAGCTCTTTGAGTTGAGCATTTGTAACTTTTTTAAGCTCCTTAATGTTCAGAGAGCATTCTTTTTTCGCTACTGAAAGTATATTCTTGTCTGAATCTTTTTGTACTTTTGCTTTTGCGATCACTTCTTTCGAAGCCTTAACTTTCACCATTGCTTTATATTTGTTTATAGAAGCTTTATAGTTTTCTGACGCTATCTTTACATTGGTGCATGCCGCAGGTGTAAGTTTTTTAAGAGCTGCTTTGACTTCTCTCACTCGTGAATTGTAGTCTTCGAAATAGGACTTTTCCACGTCTGCTTTAGACATATTAAAAGCGAATGCTTGTACCGGTAGTGCTAATATAAGTAGTATTACTAGTGTTATAGCTTTTTTCATAACTTGAACTCCAATTCATAGATTAGTATTTTGTTTAAAAGAGACGACTCATAATAATATTGTTACTCTAGTGGTAATCTAACTAAACGACAATAGCCCAGTCTAGCGAGGTAATTCACCTGAACCTACATATTTATCCTTCTTGCTATTCCATTTGTAGTGTGCAACAGCGATCTCCCATCCACCTTCTGGGTAGTGGCTCTTCCACAGTTGCATTATTTCTCCGGTTTTCGAAATATTTATCCCAACATCACCCATAACAGACAACTTCTTTTTAAGAGTACCATTCTGATACTTGTAAACGAGCAGTTCAGTATTTGATGGTAAATAGTCCAGAGTAACAGCTACATGCTTTTCTTTAGTCGAAATATTGAGGATATGAATTGTTGGTTCTTCATCGCTATAGTAATTTGTATCTATGAGTACGATAACACCTTTAGAGTTAATGAGATAAAAGTTGCCTGAGTCAGTGATCAACAAGTGTTCTTTCTTATTGTCTCCGTTTAAGTCTACTGATTTACTGACTGTTACACGCTCCCTAGGGAATTTCTTCTCTAACAATGTCTTTGGATTTACTGTAGCAGCATCAACGTAAGATGGATTAAAAATGAATCCAACCATTGCAATGGAACAGAGAAGAGCTAGTATTCTTTTCATGATGATCTCCTTTAAAATTTATTTCTCTTTTGCGTCACTAGCACTGAACATTATTCCAATAGCATCAGATCCAGTTATTCTATAACGAATTCCATTTAGTTCTGATGATTCATTAATTGTTGTCCAATCCACACCTTCATTAAGAATACCCAGGTCATCAAGAACATTACCAACAGCTTTTGATGGTAAGTCTGGATTGGTTGCGAGTATTACCAAACCGATAGTTAAAACAAGATCTGTTCCAGATGAAAGAGTGCCATTACCTTGGCCTATCATCATTACATCACGTAATGATCCGTCTGCTTTGTTTACTGAGCCGGCTATACCTATGTAATCTGTGGTCATATACTGGAATACATCTTGAGCTGGTCCAGTTTCGATGTTTAATTTCTTGCCAATTTTCAGTTTGGAGTTATTAAGCTCATCTGCGCGTTTATTGAAAGATTTACGAAATTCTTCCGGAGTCATTCCCAGAGTTCCTGGTATTTCTAAATTCTTATCCTCTTGCTTCTTTACATTCTCTTTTGCTACCTTAACTTCCTCGGACTTAGTAGCAGATTTTTCAGCAACAACAGTTTCTGACTTGGTTTCAGCCGGAGCGGAAACTTCGGTTGCTGCAACTGCCTCTTTCTCAGTTTTCTCCTCATCTTTGTTGCCGAAGATACCTCCCACTATAATCACAACAATAAGCCAAAACCACCATTTTTTCTGAATAGGCTTTTTCAATCTTCTTCCTCCTGATATAGTAATAATTAACAACAAAACATAGTCTATCAGACCTAGGTATAATTTTCTATAAAAATGTATGGATGTGGGAGAATGAATACATATCGAGTACTACAAACAGATATGGATTACCTCGCGGCAGCCTTAACACGGTTCGGGTATCCGTCTGGCATGTTTTAGACAATCGAGAGCACATCATTGACTATGGCGGTCCGGTGGAGTCTTATACCGCAATATCCATTAAGATCATGGGGAAGAGATACTTTCGTAATACGTTTGAGTTTAGGGTACAAAAATAGGAGCCATATAGTGGCTCCTTTGTTACCAATCTCTTAAAAACTCCATGAAACCCAATATAAGTAATAGACCACCAGCCACAGAAACAACTCCTGATATAAAGCTGCCTATTATAGAGTTGGCGACTACATTTATTTGTCCAAAATTATCTCCACAATAAGGACATATAACGGCAGTTTTAGATACCGAATTTCCGCAAGATCTGCAAGGTTCCATACTTGATAATTTACCTCTAATGGCAGCCCTTATATTTCGGAACGTAGCAAGAAACAAACCAGCAGCTAAACCGAAAAACAAAAGAATAAAGCTTGAAAACATAATTATTCCAATAATAAAAGCTATTTTCTCTTCCATATATTCCTCCAACTATGTAATCAATCCAGAATAGTCTATCAGACCTAAGTGGTTATTTCCATATAATTCTGAGTTGTAAACGACAAAAAAGAGTGACGACCCACAGTGTCATCACTCTTTAATTCTATTCCTAATTTACTTCCTTTAAAAGCTCATCAGAGTTATTTCTCACATTTCCAACTTCTTTAGGAACCTTATAAGCTCTCATCTCAGAAGCCTTGTATGGATTTAGCAATCTGAGTAAGGACTGAACATCATCATTATCTCTTCCTAGCCATTCAGCCTCATCCTGAGATCGCAAGATGACCGGCATACGATTATGAATATCCTCCATAAGACTATTTGGTTCCGTTGTAATAATGGTGCATGTACTCAACTTGTTTCCGTCCGGATCTGTCCAGGTGTCGTATAGGCCAGCAAGTGAGAATAAGCGGTCATCTTTCATCAGGATGCGCATAGGTTGCTTTACTGATCCATCTTTTCGCCACTCATAGAACCCGTTCGTCGGTATGATGCACCGCTTGGAACTGATCAAACGTTTAAAAGCTGGCTTTTCAGCGATCGTCTCAGCTCGTGCATTAATCATCTTGTTACCAATCTTGTCATCCTTGGCCCATGAAGGAACGAGGCCCCAGCGGAGCGAACCCAATCGATTTCCATCCTTGCTGCCGATGATCGTCGGAATGAACTGCATAGGTGCTGCATTGTAATTAGGTTTGTATTCAAATCCATCAGCTATAAATGCATAGTACCTGTCCAATATTGCGTCTATGGGATCAGTTATTGTAAATCTTCCGCACATGATAATGCCTCCTTTGAGACTCTATACTATGTAATTTTACTCAAATTTTTGAGAATAGAAACGGGTAATTTGTGGAGATGATCATCCAATATAAAATAAAAATGCAATAAATTAGATGATATTTATAGATCAGCAAGTTTATGTTTAGACGTTAATCCTTTAGGTCGTTATAGTTAGTTCTATAATAAAGAATAAGGAGATTAACGATGAAAAAAAATTGTTTGGCATTTTTGACTGTTCTGCTTATAATTCTGTTGTTTTCTCAATCAACAACAGGAGCGGCATCTCCATTAAGTAATAAGGTAGATGGAATGCTTGGATTTTCTCCACCCAATGGAACTGAAGTAAAGGCAAGTAGCGAGTATTCAACATACATTGCGAAAAATGTGATTGATGGTAAGCTGAAAAACGAATGGAATGCAGGTACATATAGAGGTACCATTGAACTAAAATTTCCCGAAGCAATTGAATTTAACTTTGTTCATATTAGCACTGCAGCAGAACCGATAAGGTCCGTTACATATCAAATCTATGGATTAAAAGATGGCACCTGGACTGCTATCAGCGCTAAAGAAACCCAAGCACTTTCAGAAAGATTTAATACACCTCCACCGGTTAAAGTTACGCAAGGAGTATATGAGGGCATAAAGATTGAGGGGGACGGTGGTTCTTCTTGGTTGGCAATCGATGAAATTACATTAGGCAGTTTTGAATATATCAAACTAAATGGTTCTATCACAGGAACTACTGCTACCTTAAATTGGAATACAATTAACGATGCTACAGGATATAAACTTCAATATGGCACTGAGTCAGGAAAATACACAGATTCGATTACAGTAGAAGGGAAAGATAGCTCAACTTATAAAGTGCCAAATTTGGAATTCGGTAAAACTTACTACTTCCAAATCGTAGCTATTTTCCATGGAGTAGAAACAGTTATTTCGAATGAAGTAGCATTAACTATAAATAATGATAACACCGAGACACCAACACCGGAACAGCCTGCAGGTGATCGTGCAATCCTTGTCGTGACTATGACTACCGGTCTTGAGAAAGAGTTTGACTTGAGCATGAAAGAAGTAAATAGTTTCATTGATTGGTATGAAACAAAACAAGCAGGAAGCGGAAAAGCATCATACGCGATTGATAAGCATGACAATAACAAAGGTCCGTTCAAGAGCCGTAAAGACTACATCCTGTTTGATCGAGTCCTGACGTTTGAAGTAAGCGAATACTAAGCAGTCAATACAAAAGGCTCCGCAACTCAATGCGGAGCCTTTTTTGCATTATCTCAGACAATAAATCGATCAAACACAGGGATACGCAGCAAGCCTGATTTGGTCCAGTTGCGCATTTTAACTCTGGCCTGAATTCGAGGTTCAAGGTAAACGTTGTTCTTGTCTTCACCTGTTATCAGCTGCTGGCAAACTCCACGGAATGCTTGCTTATGTTTTGTACTGGGGCCATGCTCAATAATTCCCACTGGGCGCATTCTGCCAGTTGTATCTGGCACAGCTACAAACCATCCAAACTCAGTTTTCTTGTATCCTGTGATAAACACATCAGCATAGGACCAGTTAATAACCTTCAGCCAATCCTTTGACCGTCTGCTGACATACTGGCTATCTTTGCGCTTGCCAACTATACCTTCCATACCCATAGTCTCTATCTGAGCGTACAAATCTTCTCCAGCGCCTTCTATGTGCGGTACGATGCCAAAGGAGGGAGAGGGCAGAGTAATGCTATGTTGAATAGCTTTACGCTCCATGAGAGGTAGTTTACGCAAGTCCTGACCTTTGTACTGCAGGATATCAAATATGGCAAACGTGGCCGGAAGCATCCGAGTGAGTTGTTGTATCTTACTATCCTGTTTTGTACTGAAGCGGCTCATGACTGCTTCGAAATCGTTCAATCCAGTTGTCGGATCGGCGCATGCTACTTCGCCATCCAAAATGATGTCGGAGCCAAACGGCAACTGTAATTCCGGGTACTGACGAGTACAATCGTTGTTGTGACGTGTATATAATCGGATATCTCCTGACTTTTGTGAATATATCAACCGGTGTCCATCGACCTTCGGTTCGAAAATGTAATCTGAATGCGAGAAGGGACCCGGTGCTGTCTCAAGTAACATTGGACTAATAAACATAAAAACACCTCAATCTAATTATAGCGGTTTGCCATAAAGGATAGAGGCGGTAAGTTGTGGAACTGTGATTTTAATGCTGTAATGATTTTTCAATGATCTTTTCTAAAGTTAAATCTTTGTTATTAATCCACCATGATGCAGAAGTCTTATTTTGGAGTGGCAACAAAGTCTCTAAATTTTTATCTTTGTCGTGGGCTTGATTTAAAAATTTGATCCTGATGTCTCGTGCCCATTTAATCTGAGCTACAGAACCCTTGAGGTCTGGTATGTTATAGTGGCTTTCGATTTCACTTGCTAAGTTATTTAAATAATCTTCCATCTGTTTAGAGCGTACAATCTTAACCAACATAATCACCTCGTTTTTAGTTTATAAGGATTATTTGTATTGTTTAAAAGAGTTTCTTCATACTGATTAGCCTATTTTTTTATAGAATATCTTTTTCATTCTTCTTTCTCCTGATATAGTAATAATTAACAACATAAACAGATTAGAATTTGATCTGTGAATCCTTTTGATCTGATTAGCTTTAGAAGCATTTATTAGTATGTAATTTTTAGCCTATTTGGATAGACCGATGAATGTAATATGTATCAATTAGGGAGGTGGGTTATTCCAAACGCAATATGAGTTTAGAACAGAAAATTGGAGCCTTATACATACTGCCTTAGTAAAACAATTTTTGAATTAGATCATATCCATATTGTTCAAAAAAAAGGCTTAGACAATATAGTCCACCAAGTAAAAGAAAAATGCCCATAAAGAAACAAAAAATTATAGAATTAAAAGCGCTTGAATTTCCATAATGTTGACCGCAATGTGGGCATACATAAGCGGTTGTAGATATTTGTCGTCTACACGATTCACATCTCATTAATTTACTAGTTGGTTTAAATTTTTCTTTGATATTAATAATCATTGCTTTAAAACACATAAAAGATAAAAAAAACATCACAAAAAGCATTATAAAACCGAGTGCATTTCCGAAAATATCACTTAAGTTAGCCATTTACTCCTCCAAAAACTATGTAATAAATCTAGATCTATTTGACTCAATTAGTCTATCAGAACTAGGTATATTTTTCTATTAAATTGTATGGGTGTGAAAAATTGAATACATATAGAGTATTGCAAACAGACACAGAATTCCTAGTGGCAGCATTATCCCAGACACGTGTATCAGTCTGGTTTGTCTTACCTGACCGAGAACGTATTATGGACTATGGTGGAGTATTGGAAGCGTACAGTGATGTGTCCGTAAAAATCGCTGGAAATCGATACTTTAGAGACAAGTTTGAATTTAGAGCGGAGAGAGGTAGGTAAATGGTTAATCTTAAGAGCATTATTGATGAGGAATTGAGGAAGAGGTTTAGTGAAGCAAAAGTAGCTGGTAACGAATACCTGGATGTTATTTCAGGAGATATACATAAACAACTTGGTTTTAAACACCGTATGCCTTCATGTTGTCATGCTATGAGAGAAATGATGAAGACAGGTGATATCATCATAGAAGCACCACTAAAAGGTGATGGAGCCACACTTAAGATCCGTTATTTCCTGTAATTAGTACCTGCAAGCCTAAACAACCAAAAGAGCAGGAGGGATAACCTCGCTGCTCTATTTTTTATTTGGTCGTATATTCACTTACTTCAAACGTTAAAATTTTATCAAAGATTACGTAATCTTTACGCTTGCTGAATGGACCTTTGTTGTTGCTGTATTTTTTAATTGCAAATTTTGATGGGCCGATGCGAGTATCTCGAACATTCAAGAATGCATTTACATCATCCATTGGAAGATCATATTCTTTTTCCAAACCAGAATTCATTGTTACAACTAATTAATGGTTCCTTCATAATAGGCAATCCAAGAATTAAATGAAGCGCTTCTGGCCTCAACTAGCGTTAACCAACCAGATAAGAATCCTTCAGAATAATAAATTCTATTTGGTATGTCGTTACCATCAGGGTAATCCTGTTTAGAGTAGAATATTCCTCTATAAATATCCTTCGAAGCATAAGGGGCTACTTTCACATTTTCCGTTGTGGTATTGTTTGAAGTTTTGGTCATATCACTAGCTGCAAAAGATGTAGAGCCAAGAGTAAAGCATGTAACGACGGTTAAAAGACCAATCATAAGCTTTTTCTTCATTTGTATCACCCTTCTAATTTAGAATATATTTCTATTTAATAGTATATATTTACATTATATATATGTCAAATTTTTCTATAAAAAATGAAAAATGTATTCTTATGGCGGAGGAACCAGTTTCACTAGTGGGATGTCGGGGGCAATATACGAGTACTGTGGCTAATGACACATGGCCAAAATAAACAGCTTTAAAATAGCTACTACTTCTGCAGCTTAATCTATGCAAGCGCTTGGGAGTAACACTAGGGGAACTAAACATATATGGAAGAAGAATAAATTACATAAAATGGTGTAAGATATTATTACTCTCTCCCATGAGTGCTACTATAAATGTACCTAGTCCAAATGACTGGGTATTTTTGTTGTTGATAAAAGAACGTATGTTCGCATATAATATTGAAGAGGTGATTTACATGTTAACGGATTATCAAAGGAAGGTCCTTCGGATCTTATATAACTACAAAGGTGTACGGCGTGTATTCCCTACCCTGCATGAGCTAACGGTTAAAACAGGTAAGGAAAAGCCTGATGTTATGGCAGCTCTGGATGTGCTCGTATCCGAGAGGTACATACAGTGGGATGATAAGTTGAACACGGCTAATATCGTCATCCTGGAAGGCTGGGAACGTGAAGGTGAAAAGCCACAAATACCTAAAGCGCCAGAACGGTCAAACGGTTTACGTTATTGGACTGATTACTAAGGAGGGGTTACCATGAGCATCAAGTTGGAAGGAAACGGATTGTTTGAGTCCTCCAGAATGATATTGCCTGAACACAGAGAAGCATGGTTGGTTCAGTGTGAACAACAGAAGAGACGCGGCAGGCCAGATCTGGACGATCAAGAGATACAACAGATCAGTGAAGTTTTAGTGGAGTCCTATAGTAGTAGCCGCACAGTTGATCTGGTGTTATTCAGCCCATTCGATGATGAGGATGTTTCCGGGATAGTTGTTGGACTAAATACGTCTCATCATAGAGTTAAGTTGATGTTAGAAGAAGAATATAGATGGATTCAGCTTGCGAAAATTATATCTGCATCTGTATAGCATTTGTATGAATTTGGCTATGGAATTGCCACGTTGTCCTTTATAATAACTTTAAAAGTTATTTTAATTAGGATGGTGCCAAGTGGGGGTAATTGCTTATATCTTGATAGGTGCATTTGATGTATTTGCTGTCCTGGCACTGATGTTGAGGCTTTATCGTTTGCCAGTAAGGGATAGATTTTGGGAAAAAATCATCTTTTCTGTTCTGGCCGCAGTAGCATCATATTTCATAAGGATTGTAATTGGAATACCTATGATAGATACTGCTGTGTTAATGCTCCTAGTTATACTATTTATGCGTTATGTACTGGAGATCAAACTATTTTACGCGGCTCTCATGTCTAGCGCAGGTATGAGCGCGTATGTTGCTATTCAATTAGCGTTAGCTATGGGTTACATGGCTATCGGTGGCAATGCGCAGGCCGTTATAGTTGAGACGCATGGATACAAAGTTCAATTGCTTCAAATTACAGCGATATGTATTGCGTACATTGTCTCGTCGATAATGACGCTGTTCCGTTGGGGATTCTCATTTGTACCTCTACCACCGCACGATTTCAATATTGAATTGGACTACTCTAAGAACAAGGGTCTTTTGATTACAACTATCGGTGTTCTAATCTTCATTTCATTCGCTATGGTGTTATTGCTGAATTACATGATTGTGTTGTTGGTTCCAGCAGCCTTGCTGAGCTTCGGTATATCATATTACTTTTCAAACCGGAGGGATCTCCAAATTGATTGAATTGGTATCACGTAAGTTTGCAATGTCAGTTAAACGTGCATATCCGCCGGCCAATGAGGAAGTAATAGCTTATGAGGTGGGACGGCAACTAAATCTTTATTCTATTGTTATATTGACAATAGTTTTTTCATTGTTAATAGGTCAATTAATTGGGTCGATTGTTGCCATGTGCACCTTTGCATTTGCCAGAAAAATTACTGGTGGATTACACCTTAAGTTGACTCTGTGTACAATAGTTACTGTGTCATTATTCATAATAGCACCTGTAATTCCCATGAGCACATTTAGTGTGGTAATATTAAGCGTGCTAGTTTCCTTTTTTTACATGGGACTTAGAAGAGAACAGTCACGTTGGTTGATAGTGATCATCAGCCTGGCTAACGTGAACATTCTTTCTTCAGAAATTACACTTGTGCTTATGGCGCAATTATTGTTGGTATGGGCGGCCAAGATAAAAGGAGGTGAAAACGTACATGAATGAAAAAATTGCCAAAATGTTATCTCTTAAAATCGAGCAAGATGCAGCCGATAAAGTAGATAGCAAGAAAGTGTTCATCGGATCACAACCAGTTCCGGAGGCGCTTAAAAAGAAGAAGCAAAAGTAGAGTGAATTATGGATGAATTAAAGCATCATGTGGCTGGATCAAGAACGGTTGATGGCAAAGAAATTGGAGAGTATGATTTCTATAGTTTAGCGGAACTTTGTTACATAGATATGTTCTCTCCTAAAAAGAACTACCTTGTCCCTCACTATCATACGAAGCAATTATCCTTCAGTGATATTCGCACGTTTGAAGCATCTAAAAAGCTTTATCCGAATCTGGTGCAATTAGATAGTGGTTTACTAGTTAACATGGATCAAGTAGAGAAGATAGAGGAAACGAGGTTCGGCCTAATGGCTCACTTTTACGGTGGACTTCAACGAGAAATAGCGAAGAACAAGATCCACTTGGATTTTGTTAAAGACAAGCTGAAATGAACCCGAGTTCTTCGAGAATCGGGTTTTTTTGTACCATGAATTAACAAAAGTGTCAATAAATTTCGATACTAGGTACGAAATACTGAAAGCATCAGGGGCTAGACGACACTCTTCGACATATTCCACTATTTTCATGTGCTATGCTTTATTTGGAAGTAGAGGGGAGGGGTTGAAAGAAGTTGTTAGATGATTTTTACTATAAAAAGTATCTACCCGTCGATACTTTTTCCCGGGGGGACGCCTGCTTATAGGCGTTAGGGTTCGATATGCCAGATATACAAATCCTCAGCGTGGCAGTCGAGGATTTTCGATATAAGAACAGCGGCTTCGTAAGGCATTGGCTCACGATTATTGGCCCAGTTAGAGATACGTTGTGGCGTATACCTGGTTCTCCGAGATAACTGTGCTTGAGTCGTACGAGCCTCCTTAATCCTAACTTTAAGCAGACATCTGCCCCGGGAGATTTTACTCACTTCTTATTCTCCTTATACGGGGTAAGACTATTTAGTTTCGAGAGACATTATAACATGGTGGTAATATCAGGTAAACCCTATACTATGACAGCACATCACATACATCGTGGGAGAGATAATTATGCAAAGTCCGGAGAGAGATTTTTTCCAAATAAAAGATACTGACAAATTCAAATTTATTCTTGAAGGAGGAACCGTAGAAGAGTTGAAAGTAGGGAACATGTTGGAGAAAGAGTGGGAGTATGATGGGAAGAAAATATCCAATAAAAACTTAGTGAAAATTCTCAATTTTATTAAGAACATAACCTTAGCGGATTGAGGCCAATAAAATGCTTTGGATCAAAGTTTCCTAAGCTATTTATTGACCGCATTTTGACCGCGCATTCTGAAGAAATAGGAATAATTAAAAGAATATATAGTTTATGATTTTTATGAAAACCGTAGTGAATACTATATAAAAGTATTTAAAAATAAGTAGAAAATGATACTGGCTTTGTATAGAACACAAGTCCACCAATGGGAACGCGATCAATATATTACTTTGTACTAATAGCTCAATCCCTTGGCGCTCTAGCGCTGAGGGGTTTTTCTTTTTGTGGGCAAGTACCTATATATTTAAAGAAAAATCAAAGTGCCCACAAAATGCCCACAAAATATTTTTCTATTCGAAAATTTCTTCAGTGAATTTCTCAAATCTATCTATATTGCTTTTCTGGATCTTGCCTGAGATGTGGGCATATACATCTGATGTGATCTGAATGCTTCCGTGACCTAATTGTTCTTGAACGAATTTCATATCTGCCCCGGACTCAAGTAAAAGAACCGCGCAGGTATGTCGGAGAGAGTGAATGGGGAGGGATGGGAGATCACAACGTTGTAAGATACGGGAGAAGGCATTGAACAATGATGATTTAGGCATGAAGTTTCCATTTTCCCTACATAGAACCAGATCAAGGTCATGGTGGTATCTATCCCCAAGTATCCCTTTGTTATGCTCCTGCCACTCTCTGTGAAATTTAATGTCATTTACTAGATTTGTAGTAATTTTTATTTTTCTTTCTGATTTATCTGTCTTAGTGTCACCGAATAATTCTTCTTTGTTTTTTGCTGTAAAATCTAGAGTTTCATCAATTGTAATGAAATGATTATCCAAATCAATATCGATCCATTTTAGAGCAGCTGCTTCGCCTTTTCGCATACCAGTTTCAATTAACACTCGAAAAAATATCCAGTATACATAACCATACTGACGAGAGTTTTGCATAAACAATGGTATATCATCTGAATCAATAAAGTGGACTTCCTTCTTTTTGCGCTTAATTTTTATTTCGACACCTAGACATGGATTTTTTTCTAATTTTCCGATTATAACAGCTTTTTGTAAGGCATTATGCATTGTGGAATGAATCAATTCAACCGTACGTCGGCTATATCCTTTCTCACTAATATAGTTTATAAAATTTTGGTACATAATTGGCTTCACATCTCGTATAAGCATGTTTTTAAAAAAAGGGATAATATGATTTTTAATGTTGTTCTGATGAAGTAATAATGTATTCTTACGAACACTTCCCTTCTTATATTCATTGATCCAAAAATCTAGATAATCTTGAAGCGATAAATCAGATTGTTCATAGCCAGCAGCAAGCTTTCTTTCAAATTCTCTAACTGCCAACTGCGCTTCTTTTTTTGAATCGAATCCTCTTTGTGCCTTCTCACGAAATTTCTGTGTGAAAGGGTCCTTGTACCTTAGTCGATACTCCCATCCAGTCCCATGTTTTTTATAACTAGCCAAATAAAAACCTCCCATAAAGAACGTATGTTCTGTTTTTGTATATGTTAAACCGTCTTGCAACGGTGGAAGCGCAAGATTACATAAAGCTATGTAGTTCAGGTGGAATAGAGCAGCGTCTTAGTAACTGTTCCTTCGTTTCCTCAAGTTCTGGTTCAATTGTTGCTGTCAGTAACTTAATTGCAAACTGATTTGCCTGTCTTTCGTATTTTCCTGCATTAAAGAATGAGTGTTCATCTAAGAAGAATCTGCTTATGCCGGGGTGGAGACGATCATGGGCGAGTTCGTGGGCACAAACAAATCTCATCCAAGGCTCACTTAGATCAGAGTTAATTACGATAAAGCGCCGCCTTAGTTTACGATAGTACATGCCACGTGTATTCTTCCCAAGATCACTGTACCAAACCTTAATGTTAAGTCTTTCTGCGATTATAAAGGGATCGTTTGTCTTGAAGCGTTTAATGAGTCCTTGAACGATATCGTCCATAGGCTATTCCTCTTTCTTTTTACGACCGTAGGTTTTCTTGTTATCTTTTTTAGCGTCCCAAAACATTGCTTCCATAACTCGCTTGATTTTTTCTTTATCCTCACCTGAGATAGGTACCCCGTCAAACATTACATCTCCATCTTCCTCTAACATTGTTTTGAAATCTCTTTTATCTTTGGGAGTTGCCCATTCGGGAAGGGCTGTTGAATCTCTACCTAGCAGAAAATCTACTGAAACTTGATGCAGTTCGGCCAATTTATCAATAAACTCAATGTCAGGTTTTGCGATACTATTCTCCCATGAATTGTATCTAGGACGTTTGATACCGAGTCTTTCTGCCATTTGATCTTGAGTTAATCCTTTTTTTTCGCGTAATTCAGTTAACCTCTGACCTAGTTTCATTTTGTACAATTTCTCCTTTTTAATAAGAAAGATAATAAAATTATCAAAATAATATTGACGATAATATAATTATCAAATATAATCAGAGGCAAGGAGGTGAACAGTTTAGTGGAAACACAAAAGCGACAATTTTTCTCAGACTGTAGGAAACATAAAGGCACACAAGCAAAAGTGGCTCAAGATAATAAAATCTCAACGGTTTATGTTCGAATGATTGAGAATGGAACATTCACTCCTGGCAGAGATCTCATGTTCAAATTATCAAAATATTTCGGTCATCCAGCAGAAAAACTGTTTCCTGATTATTTTGAAAGGCTTCTTAGTCATGCAAAAAGCGATAATTAAATTATCTACTGTTAATATAAACGATAATATAAATATCGTCAATAATGTTGAATATATTTTTTTGACCTAATTGATAATTAAATTATCAATCTAATGGGAAAGGAGATTTTTATGCTATCGATCAGCGTTGATGAAAAAGAAATAAAAAAACTCCTGAAAGAGAAAGTAGCAGAGATTTTAAAAGAAGCCGATGCGGAGTATATTTTCTGGGATGCCTCCGAATTGAAGCGCAGGACTTGCATGAGTTGGAATTTCATACAGGATCAATTCTTCTTTGATCCAAGGTTTCCTAAAAGGAAAGTCGGAAGTAAATGGTACTTTCCAGTAAGAGAAACACGCGAATTTTTGGAAGAGTGGTTAACAGAACAGCCAGCAATATGAAGATTCTATTTTAAACGTTCTGGAAGGAGAATCAGGGTGTTAATTGACATAAACAAAATCAAAGTCAGTGACCGAATTCGTAAGGACTTCGGCGGTATCGAAGAACTGGCGCAAGACATTGATCAGAATGGTCTCATTAATCCTATCCTTGTAACACCTGATTATCAGTTAATCGCAGGAGAACGCCGCTTGCGTGCTCATCAGGTCCTGGGACGTAAAGAGGTTGTAGTTCGGGTTATGGAAATCAGCGACTTCGAACATCAACTCCGGCTGGAGATTTCAGAAAACGAGCACCGAAAAGAATTCACTTTCTCGGAGCGAGTTGAATGGGCTAAACGTCTGGAAGATGTGGAACGGATCAAAGCTAAAGAACGAATGGCCGCAGGCAAGGAAAATGTTCCTGAGCAGCCTGCCGGACAGGTCCGTGACATTGTAGCTGATCAAGCAGGATTTGGATCAGGCAGAACCTACGACAAAGCCAAGTACATCATGGAAAACGCGACACCAGAAATCATCCAGCAACTTGATGAAGGGATAATTTCTACACACAAAGCCTATGTGGAGACGAAAGAACGGCTTGAAGCTGCTGTGCGAGTGGCCGAGACTCGGGCTAACCAAGCCGAGCAAGAAAAGGAAGAACTTCAACGGCGGTACAAGGATGCGATTCCAGCCGATCAGGTGGACGAGGCAGTAGCGGCGGCGGTTGAGCGCCGAGACGAGGAGACGGAAGTTATCCTGGCGCAGAAAGCTCAGGAAGCTGCTAAGAAGATAAAAGAGCGTGATCAATACTGGAAGGACAAGCTTCAGGACGATGTGGAAGCTGAGCGTCTGAAGGTAGAAGAACTTAAAGCCGGTTATCAGCGGACGAAAGAAGAATTGGAGACTATGAAGCTTCAGCAGCCAGATGACTTCGATGAACAACAGGCGACAACTCAAATGAAGAAACTTCGCTTTGAAGCTGATAGCAATACTATACAAATTAGCATCCATGTGAAGCAGTTTCTCCAGAAGGTTGGAATTACATCGTTCATGCTCGGTGCAGTATCTGGCGCAAGCACAAGTGAGAAGAAACGGTTGTCAGAAGGTCTTGATATGCTTCAATCCTTTATTGATCAGATGCGTCCGGCACTTAATTCAAGAAAGGTGGTAAATCCAAATGACAACATTGATGAATTCTAATCAGCCTGACTTCTTGTCTGTTGTAGAAAGACAGATGCAGTTAACTGAAGCTCAAGGTATGGCGATCCGCGGTTTGGTGGATGGCATCAGACAGATGCAAGAAGATGTAGCAGAAAAGGTTGGAGAGGTCCAAATGATGGTTCAGGAGGTCCGGGACAGCGTAACGCTGACGGATGCAGAGTGCTACCAACTCCAGTCTCTTGTTCGCAAGAAGTCGAATGCATTAACCAAGGACCGGTATAAAGAGTCCGATGAGAAATTCAAGGACCTGGTCGGTCGTTATCGTAGGATGGTCTGGAGTAAATTGAAAGATCGGTTTGAGGTAGCGAAATACAGTCATGTCCGGCGCATCGACTTTGATGATGCGGTAGAGTTCATTAAGGAATTTCGTCCGGAAGACTACATCTGATCTGATAGGAGTTGAAACCGATGGGATACAAATTTATGACTCTGGATGACTTGGCACGTATCTGGTCACACAAGCCATTGCAACATGCAATTATTCAAAAAAACATTGCCAAAAAGAAATGATGATACGTGCTCATGAGTTATTGCAAACCAGAGTACTGCGAAGACAGATTAGAGATTTATGTGATACTGCGATTGATGCATTAGCAATGGAACGCAGCATCAAACCCATCAAACAACAAATTAAGATGCTCCGTAACGATCTTGAGGAATTAGAACGCTCAATCGATAAGAACGCAGAATATGAAGGACTAATCTGGAAAGAACCATCAGGCTATAAGGTTGAAGGGACAGTGATTGGTTTGTGTAAACACTGCGATAAAGAAGTGTTCTCGGGACAAAAATTTCCTGATCCAAAAGAAGAAGGACTCTTTGGTACTACTATTGCAGAAGAATCTACCGCAACAACAGCATCAAATGAGTCCTTAAGTTAATCGTGCTACCAACACGATCATTTAAAAAAATATTCAACGGCAGTATAACATGAAAACTTAAAAATGGAAATAGGGGGATGTCCCGTGAAAGAAAATAAGAATTTTGCTGTACGGGAAACGAATATCACTGTTAGGGGAGATAAAGAAATATCCCATCCCATCTTTCTGCGGATGTTGGAAATGATGAGAGGCAGAGGATTTACCGTTGGTTCTGACCCGAGAATAGATCGTGATTATGCAATCCTTTCAAAAGATCACTTCGCTGGAAGCAAGGGAGACCTCCTTTTCATAGCCGACAAATATAACACAGGTGCTCGTATTGAGTTTTACCAAGAAATCAATGTTGAGAACAGGAACGGTGGAAGGTATGACTTCAACAAATTTAAAAAAATGCCTTATTTGATCCAGAAGCGATTTTTGGTAGAACGAAAACATATTGAGGATTTTCTGTTGCAAGAAGGTTTATCTTGTGACTCTGATCCTGAATTGGAAACATCATATGACAAGGTGTTTCACAAGCTAAACGAACCGAGTAGACATTGGAGATCCGACAATTTACCTAATTACAACGCTCTTGATAAAGATGGAGTGCGGATCAGCAATGGAGAAGTTAAGTACTTCCGTAATCGCAAAGGTGTACTGATGCGCGGAACTGTCTATCACAACATCAATAACATGTGGTGGGTGATTGTAAACAAGGATCACTATACAAATCTAGCTGCATTTGAACTCTTCAACCTTGATACTGTTACTGAAAACTCTATCAAAAAACTTATACGTAGATCAGGGCATAACAATCCAAAATCAAGATTCGTTCCAACAGATGAACAATTGAAAGACTGGAAACGGAAAGCGAAGCAAGCTGGCAGGGAAGGGAGAGTTCAGTTTGCTAACTCTATACTTGAATACCTTTATGAAATCAATTGGTTGTCACGAAAATTCCAGTTTGTCATTAAGGAAACGAACCGACTTGGTCTTGTTGAAACAGAAGGAAATCCATATTTTCTTGGCATGAGGATGGGCGAGCGGAAATGTGATCCACCTAAAACTCTTCCTCTATATCCCAAACCAAGGCATATGTCTGGTACAGAATCAGGCTGGGTAGAGAACATACGCGATTATGTATCGCATGGAAAACCGACAGTCTCCCGGTGGTTTTGCAAAGATCAGAACGGTGAAGGTGGACAAGCTTACCTTTGGCCTGAGGTTAGAGAAAGATTGTTGAAGATCGGCGCACATGTTTAGTAATGGAAAACTCAAACTGTATGACTTTGGGGTGAGGTGAGTGGCAAGTCCCCAGTTAGGTAACGGATATATCGGCATAGCTAATGAGATATGGGATGAGATCATCAGCAGAAAGTTCACCGAACGTCAGCAGAAGATTCTCAAACTTGTTCTAAGGCTATCTTATGGATGCCAAAAGAAAGAAGCTGTCATACCCCTTCTGAAGCATTTTGAACTATGTGGAGTGCGTATACAGGACGCGAAGAAAGAAATTGTCTACCTACAACAATGCAAAGTAATTATGTGGGACGGAAATCAAGTTTATTCGCTTAATAAAAACTATGATGAATGGCGAGTTAATCTTGTGAAAGAGTGGGACAAAGATAAGTTTTCAGAACTCATTTCTATAAATCTAAGCGTTAAAAAAGTTACGAAAAGTGTAACTCAGAAAAGCGATCAACATCCTGAAAGTTACGAAAAGTGTAACTCAGGAGTTACGAAAAGTGTAAATGAAGAGTTACGAAAAGTGGAAGTTGAAGAAGGATCAAACCCTTGCGAGAGTAAGGCGGATGGCGGGTCTAAAGACATGTTTAAAGACAGTATTAAAGTTGGTTGTTGTTTGACTGATCCCGATTCGATATTTGAACCGTACATGGGAAACCCGGATTCTGTTCCTAAAACCGAAGCAGATACTGACTCTGATCGGGAGGTTTCCCAAACGGAATATCGCAATCAAGTGGCAGCTCGTTATCTCCAGAGAAGAGGCAAGGGACTGGAGATAACCTTAAACGATGAAGATGCGGTTAAACAGTTCATAGCTGAGAGGATTCCGCTCCAAACAGTTATCGATGGTATTGACCAAGCGTTTAACAATTTTAAACCCAAGAACAAATGGGATCAGATACGAAACCTGAGTTACTGTGCAACGGTTGTATATTCGTTGCATGCCAAACGTGAAAAATCAAACACAGCTGAAATTAAATTAGTGACTTCCATACCAAATGCGCCGATTGAAACGGCATCAACCGTGACCGCAGATGATTTAAAAGAGTTGCTTGCTAATCTAAGGTCAAAGCAAGGAGTGTGAGTACATGGGCAGCTTTCAGGAGGAACTCAAGGCACTAATTCCCCCGAGGTTTGCAGAAAGACAGCAGGAAGCTATTCAGCAGATTGATAGCCATCCGGAAATCAAACGGCTCCGACAGGCCTATCCTGATCGCTCAGGAGACCTGGTAAGCCCAAGACGGTACAGGGATGTATCAGAGCATTTGGCTCAATGCGATGCATGCGTCACGTGCCAAGGTCTAATAAGCTGTCAGAACGTCCAGAAGGGTCACAGGAGCGTTGAAGAACCTAACCCTAATAAACAGGACGAGTTGGTGTTTAGGCTCAGGAAATGTAATTTATTAAAGGCCTACGAGAGACAGCAGGGGATTGGTCAGAGAATCAAAAGTCATTTTATACCCGCTCACATTTTGGACGCGACCTTTGATGACATCGAACCTGATCCGCAACGCTTACCCGCCATTACGGCGGCGGTTAAATTCTGTAGCACATTTGTTCCAGGGCAAACGACAGAAGGGTTGTACCTTTACGGCCCGATGGGTGTAGGTAAAAGCCTGATCGCTGGAGCGATTGCTCAAGAACTTGCCAAATGTGACATAGATGTTCTCATGGTTTATGTCCCGGATTTTCTACTTGAAGTCAAGGATGCTATTGGTTCCAAAACAGAAACAGTTGAGAGCAAACTTGATTCTCTCCGGACAGCATCTGTACTGATACTTGATGATATTGGAGCTGAGACATTAACCATCTGGACAAGGGATGAAGTAATCGGTCCTATACTCCAGCGACGAATGGAGCGGCTTCCGACAATCTACACATCCAATTTGACTATCAAAGAATTGAGACACCACTTGGCTAATGTAAAGGATGCCAAAGAGATGGACAGAAAGCAGCATGAGAAGAAGGCGGAGCGGATTATTGAACGGATTGAACCTTTTGCAAAAACAATATCGGTAGGCGGAAGAAATAGACGGAGGGGATAATCGAATGTGTAAAACTTGTGGTGGAGCAACAGTGAAATATCAGTTTATTGGTGCATTGATGATGCTCGGACCTTGCCCGGAGTGCAATCCCAACGCAAAGAAAAAACCTCAGGAGGGGAATCGACCTTATGAAAATAGTCGTTGATAGCGAACTGCTGGCAGAAGCCTTGGAAGATGCAAGTAAGGCCATTGCAAGCAAAAATATTATGCCAATACTGGACTGCTTTTTGATCGAAGCTGGAGCGGATGGGGTAAAGGTCACCGGAACGGATACAAGAACAACGATACAGTCTTACATTTTCAGCGAACATGTTCAAGTTGAATCGCCTGGTCAGATTGCACTCCCTAAGCTATCCCTTGAAGTAATCAAGAAACTCAATGGTGATGTGAGCATTGAGAAAAAAGGCAACAACGCGATTATCATTTCTCGGAAGAAAGAAATAGATATGGGTGTCTTCGATACAGAAGAGTTTCCGAGAGTACCTGACATTGATGATAGCGAGTTGTTTGAAACTACTGGCAAAGAACTTAAACGGCTTTTCAGAAAAGCGACCTATGCTGCTGATCCAACTGGCAAGAATGCGGCAATCCTAGCTGGAGCACATGTTTACATTAATAACGGAGTATTTGGCATTGAAGCGACAGATCGGCACAGACTTGCAAAAACGGAGCAGCGCACAGAAGTAGGCAACTTGGGTGGAGCTGTCATTGAGGCCAAGGCATTGGGTGAGTTGCAAAAGATCATCTTGGATAAAGACAATCTTGAATTTGGATTTTCGAAATCCTTCACCGGAGAAGTGGTGCACGTATTCGCGAGAACAGACCGGTTCACCTTTTACTCCCGAGTGTTGGAGGGGGCGTTTCCGGATGTGAGCCGGATGTCGATTGTGCCAGATGGTGTTACCGAGGTGATCGTAGATAAAGGAGAAATATTGAGTTGTCTTGACCTCGTATACACACTTGCCAAGGAAGAAAAACATAACCAGATCGTCATCAGCATCACAGAGAATGAAGTGAGCATTCGCGGCAAAGGAAGAGAATCTGGAAAGGCAAATGAGAGTATAGTTCCAGTTTCGTTTAAAGGCGAAAATTTTGCCGTTGCCCTGAATTCCAAGTACTTCATAGATGCTATCAAAGCATTAGAAGGAGACAAGGTGACACTGGTTTTCCCTGGCAAGTTGAAGCCAATTTATATCTTGGATGAAAGTGACGAGAGATCACTCCACATGGTACTTCCTTATAGGACGGAAGAAGTTTAATGAACAAATATAATGCGACTAAAGTGATTGTCACTGAAGACGGGACTCTTTTCTCGGAATGGATCGTTAAAAAGCACAATCTGGATATAACCGGTATACGATTCGATAGCATAGCTGAGGGAGAGTATTATCAGCTCCTTCTCCAGCAAAAGAGGTTTGGGGAGATTAAAGCCTTCGAATGTCATCCTAAATTTGTTCTTCAAGAGAAACCGAAGGTCACTTACATTGCTGACTTCTTGGTAACAGAATTAGATGACAGTCAACGGGTGGTGGATATTAAAGGAGTAGAGACCTCCACGTTCAGAGTAAAATTGAAACTATTTCAAGCTAAATATCCGACTTTACCAATAGATATACTTGTTAAAAAGCGCGGAGAATTCATTCCTCTTGCACAATACAAGAAAGAAAAATCAATGCGTAAACGAGCGGCAAATGCAATTAGAAAACGAGTAGATGAAGGGAGAAAGCAAAATGAAAATCAAACATACCGTAATCAAAAACGAGGACATTAATAAGTACCTCAACCAACAGGAGAAAGAAGACTTGCTGCGCTTGTTTCATAAAATTCAGTATAGTCGAGTTTCGGAGGGGAAAGTTGGGTTCAACATGTACCTGGTAGTAAATACGGACGAAACTTACGCTGAAGATGTTGTACGCGTCTTACAAGAAAACGGTCATTGGGAACCGACACACGATCCAAATCAAGTTGAGTTTAGGCAAGAGGGAAATACGATGGAGCTTCCAGAAACTGAGGTGGGGGCATGAGTGGACAAAGCCCTGAAACTAAGGGCAAAGGAAACATTTCCTTACCTCTTGTACGAAACATTCTACTTGAACTTAATAGCCAATTGGGAGGTGTGCTCTGTGACTGAAGCTGAGAAAGATGAATTCTCCACAGCTTTATCTGAACGGTATACGCAGGTTAAACAGTTAAGTTCATCTAACAGAGAATTGATAAATACTTGGGATGCAGTAATTAGTGACTTGCCTCTCGATATAAAATCAAGGTTTGAAGATAAACAGAGTCAACTTTCTGCTTTGTAGAGAGGTTTGGATGTGAGTACTTTAGATTTGAACAAATTCGATGAATAACCTACTGAACTGCAACAAGCCGTTGATTTTTATTTTGGATACACAGTAAACGGAGTACAGGCTACTGCTTAGGAAAGACAGGCTCATTACGCTGTTTTAAAGTGTGCTGGGTTGTTGGAACCTATAAAATCCGTAGTGGGTATGCAGTAAATTAGGTTCAAAATATAAGCATAAGGACAGGAAAAACGTTGGAAAGGTGGATGAGGAAATGGCCCATCAGACATTCTGGAAACCGGAGAAAAAAGCGAAAGAAAAGAAAGTGAGCAGCTTCGGGAGGAGTAAGAAAGACAAAAAGCCTGTACCGGAATGGAAGAAGGACATTTTATCTCATCACCAGTCCAGACCAGGCTCGAAGGAGCGCGGCGATTTTCCTAAAGAAGTGATAGCTGAACTTATTGAAGAATCAAAAGGGATTTGTGAATGCTGCAAGATAGCAGAAGCAACGACAACTCACCATGTCTATCCGCGAGGCAGGAAGGGACGCGGAGTTAAGACAAACGGTCTTCGGCTTTGCTGGCCCTGTCATGATCGGATACAAACGAATGAGGAGTTACTTCAGTTTTGGATATCTGCCTTCCGCGATAAGTATGGGGATCGATTCTGGTTCGATGAACAGGATTGGGGCGAGTATAACCGGAAGCAAGAGGCGCAGCAGAAAGTGGATCAGGAAAAACAGAACCGCCAGCAAACTTTAAACCCGGTAAAAGAACTTATCTCTTCTGCGGCAGGACGTTCGTTGAAAGCAAAAGAGGTTCGGCTTATTGAAATGATGGATGATAAACAAATCGCAATTTTCGAGACTTTAATTAACGATATTGTAAGAGTTGAAGAGAAGCATCAAGTCCCGTTTGGATACGGACATTTCGATGATTAATATGCAAATAATTTATATAACAACGAATTTATAACGTTATTTGGAGTTGTGTTTTTCTGGATAACAGAGGAAGGGAGACAAGACACACATGACTGACACGGTAAATATAATTTCGCTTTCGGGCGGTAAAGATAGCACGGCACTTTGGTTGGAGGCATTAGAACAAGGTGTGGAAGTAGTTCCTGTCTTCGCTGATACAGGGAATGAACATCATCAAACATATGAGTATGTGGAATATCTCGAAAAGCAGCTGGGGCCGATCAGACGTATCTAGGCAGACTTCAGCACCCAAATTGAGCGGAAGAGAACATGGGTGGATACGAAGTGGCGTGAAGAGGGGATATCGGAAGAAGTCATTCAGCAGGCATTGTCCGTTCTTCATCCGACAGGTAATCCATTCTTGGACCTATGTGTCTGGAAAGGTCGATTCCCAAGCAGTCAAGCGAGATTCTGCACCGTGGAATTGAAAGTCCGTCCATTCTTCGATCAAATCTATCTGCCACTGCTGGAAGAAGGCAAGAAGATAGTAAGTTGGCAGGGTGTTCGGGCACAAGAAAGTTTTGCACGATCTCAGTTGCCGGAAAGGGAAGATACTCCAGAAGGCTACGAAATATACAGACCACTGATCAAGTGGACGGTAGAGGATGTATTCGCAATGCATGACAAGTACGGCATAGAGCCAAACCCGCTGTATAAATTGGGTATGGGCCGGGTTGGGTGTATGCCATGCATAAATGTAAATAAACAGGAACTGTTCGAAATTGCTCGGAGATTCCCGGACGAGGTTGACCGGATCTCGCAGTGGGAGGAAATAGTGAAACTGGCTTCCAAGCGAAATGGTGCATCATTTCTTGCCAGTAGTGAAGGTGAGCACATCTGGGACAAAGTTGATTGGTCTAAGACGGTACATGGTGGTAAACAGATCGACTTGCTCAAGTCGTTGGCGTTTGATGATGTGCCGGTCTGCTCGAGTCAGTATGGACTTTGTGAATAAGGTAGCACCCCATAACAGAGGAAGGAAATACCCTCCCTTCCCACCACACATAAAGGAGCGGATAAACGTGGAAGCAATGAACGTGTACCAAATTCAGTATTCAGCAGCTCATTTTGATGAAGCATTCACAACATTTCAAATAGCACCAACACCAGGAAAGGCCAAGAGCGCAGAGTTCAGATCCTTCAGTGACTATGATCCAGATGCGAAATACCTTGAATTCCTCAAGATGGTGAAGGTAAGGAAGATTGGTCAATCTACACCAAAGCGAAATGAAGCGCCTTATCCAGGCCAGGACAGAATTGATCTGATAAATGAATTGATCAGAGTAATCGGAAGGTCAGGACGGAAATTTTTGTACAGTAAGCAGCATAACCGATTTGCGGCATTTCATTGGGCAGATGGGCAGCTGTGGTTGGTAGACGATTACACGGATAGGCCACTACTTATGGACGAGTCAGTACCGGGTCAACACTATCATTTCTCACACGGAGGAACACTCTGGGGCCTTATGTGCGACTTTAGGGATTATATCTTGGGTGATGATGATGCGAACCATAACAACGGCTACGGCGGCTTGTACAGTCCGCATTTGGGATATCCGGAAGAGGACATGGATTTAATCCGTGCTTATGCGATTGAGATCGGATATTTAAAACCATGGGGTTAGGCCCACTAAAGGAGAGATAACATGAGCCAAGCTGAAATAGTGTTCCGGGAGCGGATGGATATGGACTATACAGACCAAGAATGCCCTAAATGCAATCATGCCTACCAAACTGGCGGTGAAAGGTTGGTGTCCCTGCCGTACTGCGGCTGGTGTGGAGTACAAATTGAGATGGGGGTGGGGAAACAATGAAGGCTATAACAATTATTCAGCCGTGGGCAACACTGATCGCCATTGGCGCAAAACAGTACGAGACACGTAGCTGGCCTACCAAGCATCGGGGAGAAATTGCCATCCATGCCGGGAAGAAGATTGACACTGAAGCCTGCAAAGAACCGGAAATCCGAAAAGCATTGGAAGAGTACGGATATATGATAGACAACTTACCAGTGGGTGCGGTTGTGGCGACAGCTCAATTAACTAACTGCCTTAAATCGGTGGATACATGGACTGACGGATATGTATTAGAGGGGAACAGATTGGTCTACTCTCCTGAATACGAATTTGGAGACTTTGAACCCGGTCGATATGCGTGGGAAATGTCGGATGTAAAGATGCTAATGAAACCTCTTCCGGCTAAGGGGCAGCAAGGATTGTGGAATTTAGCTAACCAATTTTAGGGTTGAGGCGTGGGCCTCTCCCTACTAAGGAGGATATAAAATGCCAGTCATTCATAAATACGTTGTACAGCCATCAGACCAAGTACAGCACGTAACTGTTTCACACGGCAGTAAAATCGTTTCCTGCGGCTATCAGGAAGGTCAGTTGGCGTCTATGAGGAATAAGCCTATACAGCGTGTTGGTAACACCATGTATAGGCGGGATAACAATGAACAGACAAACCGAGTAACCGTCAGGGGTATATAGGAATATTATCCAAGAAAGCTCTGTTTTAAAGTTACCGAGAAAAGCAACATCTACTTGAAGGTCTCGGAAGAAGTCAAAAATTAATTCCAAAGCAACTAGAATTATAAGCTGGCATCTTGCTGCTTTATCTAACCTTAATATATTTAAACTATCCTGCCATCTTCGTGTTGTCTTGCAAACCAGCGTATAGTCTGATTTGCAACAACTTTTAGACATTGGGCAAACTGCTCCATCTCATGTATTGGACATTCCTGTCCTTTAAATCTGTAGTTGGTTTTAGCGTGAGCTATCATATTTCTTGTGTCAGTTATTGCACTCGCTAGCGTTTCAAGACTTAACTTTTTTAGATATTTAGGCGCTACTGTTTCAATATCTGATATGTCACAGCAAGTTTGAACTGTTAACTTTATTGCTTGATGATCCTTTGAATAATTCCTATGTTCATCGTACAATTTTTCCAGTTCTAAAATGAAAGAAGAATCAGGATTCAGGGCTCTAGGACTATAAAGTTTTTTTGTTATTGAATTGAGCATCTCCTTTCTTAGTACCGTTTGAGAAACATATTCAATAACTTTTGTGTATGTGAGTATTAAAAACTCAGAATTGTGAATGTCGTTTCCTGAATTATAAATTTTTAAAACTTCGGATATTCCCTTTCCTTGAATAAGTGATCTAAGCCTAATTTTGTTTTTTTCTTGCTTTCTATCATCTTCATCAAAATAGAAAAAATCATAAGAAGTTGGTCTGGGTGCAGGAGTTAAATTTAGGTTCAAAGATGTTCCACATTCGAAGATGTAAGCCTGGATAACTTCTTCTGCATCGGATAAGTCAATTGAATCCTCTGAATAAATTTTTATGAACAGATCCTCTTCAAAAACAGGAGGAGTATATTTATCAAACATTCTATCCATGATTAAACGCATACCAAAACTTGAAAAACCTTCTTCTAAAGTAATGCTTATTTTTTTGTTTTTCCATATTTGTTCAAGGGTGTACTCAGTAGTGTCTAATTCTTCAAACCTAGGTCTTTGATATTCAACATGCACAAGAATCAAATTAGGAGCAACAAAAAGTTCATAGTTATGTATCGTTCCTTGTACAGCATTCTGAATGACTTCATCGAGTCCATCTAATGAGAATAATTCGTATTCATCTCCACGTGGAATTTCGACTCCTATTCCTGATTCGTTTGTGATAAGAAGATCTTCACTTATTTGAGAAGAAATAGATTCATTTAAATTATCCAAATCGATTTCAGCGTTATCAATACCATCACCATCATCAAAGAAAAAATTAATATGGTATTTTTTTAAATGCGTTACCACTCTCTTGAATCTTTCCTCAGTAAGTGAGGTGTCAAATGTTAATGAGCACATGGGTCTCTTCCTCCAGTTGATTCTAATGAATAGTATGTTTCTTCTTTTAAATAAGCTGATAACTCGTACAATTACTCATAAATAGCTTGATTCTTGTAAGAGTATTGAAAATCTAATTATATGTCAAATTTTCTTTAGAAAGGGATGTGAGTCTATGAATAATGTTCAGTCAGTAACTTTAATCTCTCAATCTGCTGGAGATTCCACTGATACGCAGAAAATAGTTCAATTAAACTTCTTTTCTGACGTGGATGAAGTAGATATTCGCAAAACAAAGTGGCTGCTTGGAAAATATGTAGACATGGTGGACATCATAAAAAACTATGAATTTTCGCTTCAGCAGATTGAAAACGGGATGTCAGCATACGAGTTATTGTCTGCGGAGGGATCGGTTTCAAAACGTGAATCTGGGCATGAATTAACTGCTGATGTGACAGCCAACGCGGTAATTATAAAGGACAAGCGGCACGCCAACTATAAACTTTACGTAGCAATATCAAACAATGTCCGATTTGCAATAAATAATCTAAGAGATCCACACGAAGGGGTAGCGGCAAGATTGTTGTTTTTGGAAGGGAAGAAGTATTTGAAAGCCCAAGAGTATATGGAAAAAGGATATCGCAAGGATGTTCCAGGTATAGCTGCCACTACATTTGCAGATAAGCGACGCAGGGCTATAGCTAATATAGCTAACAGTCTGAAATTCAATCGAACTTTAGATTTTGTAATAATAGATTATGGACGGGGGCGAAGTAAAGAAGGAGAGATTGGTTTAAAAATGTAGAGGTGTATTAAAGTGTTTTTAAAAGGAAATTTAATTAATTTCCTTTTAAAAACACTGATTTGAAAATATAATAAAAAAAACAAACAGAGAGGGTGCTATAATTTGAATCTTGACTATGATTCTAAAATAAGTCTGTTAAGAATTACATTAGGTTATTTAGAAAAAGAATTAGATCGAAAGAAAAATGAAGTGGAGATGCTAAAACATATGCATCAAAACATTAGTAAGCTCGGGGCTGATTTGGAGAGTGTTTTAATTTCAAATAAATTAGCCACCAAATTAACCATGAATTCTTACTTTATTCATGCTACTCCTAAAGTGACTTATGATGGAATCTCGAAGAAAAGACCGGGTGGTATAGAATTTGGAGATGTTCTGTATATTTATACTGAAGGTGACAAGCAAAATAAGATTAGAGAGAATGCGTTACTGTATCAGGCAAAATTGTTTAGTTCCAGCAAAGTAGATGAACATCAATTAAAGTTGTATACTAAGTGGTCACCTTTTAGTCTTCTTAAAGAAAAAAACCGAAAATATGTGTTGAATACTAATTCAAATCCTCATCCAGGAGCGAGATATCTACTTCTAGATACGAGTACACTTAACACAAATTTCGCTTCAACTATGACACCAGAAGATAATCTTAGAGCAAATCGCAATGATAGCTATTTAGAGCATGATTTAGTTGGTTTGTTAGATTTCAGTAGAGGGAAAGAGCTGGCAGGAGAATGGGGGGAGGCAATAAACAAAGTTAGGGACGAGATAATAACTAATAATCTTTCTAAAAGTGGGTTTGTGAAAAATCAATCTCTGTCTTTAGTATCAGAAGGACAAGATAATAATTTGAATGAAGAGATTATGAAAAATGTTGATGTAAAAGGTTTTTGGTTAATACATATAGTATCTGAAGTGAGTAATACTGTAGATTAAGCATAGACTAATGAAAAAGTGTAGTTTGTTTGTAGTAAATCCATGTTATCTTAAATCCATATAATAACGTAAATCAGAAGGTCGCTCATGTGAGCGGCCTTTTTGTATTGGAGGGAAGAGTATGGATGGTCATTTTTACAGCAGAAATGAACCGGCTATCCCGAGGGTTTCGGACAAGCAACCAGAGAAATGTCGGGGCTGTTGTTTGGGAACCTGGACAGGGGTTGTCCAGATGTGTATTATGCCGCGCTGCTGGAAGTCGAATCATTTTCAAGAGAAGGTGACTAAATGAGAAAGGTACAGCCAATTCGTGATGAACGGATTATAGATGGGATGAAGGAATACTTCTATATTCGAAGCATGCGCAACTATTTATTTTTTTGTATGGGCATATACAGTGGACTACGTGTTTCTGACTTGCTTAGTCTTAGAGTGTGGCAAACGAAAGGTACACATATTAGCATGGTTGAGCAAAAAAACAAGCATGCTAAAACATTTATCATTCATCCGAGTATTCGATCAGATCTTGATGAGTACACTGCGGACATGTTTCCGAATGATTGTTTATTTCCTAGCCGACAAGTTAAAACAGTAAGTCGAATGCGGAAACAGCCTATTGATCGAACCACAGCTTATCGTTTTCTGAGTAAAGCAGCCCGTGAATTCAGATTGAAAGATATAGGTGTTCACTCATTGCGAAAGACCTGGGCATACCGTCTGTATATGGACGATCCAGAGAATTTAGCGTTACTAATGGAGATGTTCGGACACATCGATCCAAGAGAGACTTTAGACTATATTGGGTTAACTCAGGACATGATGGACAGAGCAATTTTGAAATTAAGATGATATGAGTGAAACATAAATCACCGTTTAGTGCACTCATTTAAATAATATGAGGACATTAGATGAAGAAACACGTTTTTTTATGCCCTAAATGAGTGAAACAGAATTACCTTTATGTTTCAGTCAACTTACATTATTTAGTGGATATGAGTACAGAACAACAGCCTGCGATTTAGACGGAGGCTTATTTTGATTCGTAACGTTTGACTATTACTGACCTTAAATAGGAATTCCAACTCAATTACATGAAAGTGGTGATAATTTTGTGAGCAGG
>NZ_ASPR01000066.1:0-10057 GCF_000517845.1 Paenibacillus sp. FSL R5-192
ATCCGAATCGAAAAAAATCATTCAAAATCTGGAAAGATAGCGGCGGGGTGATGAAGCCGAAAGAGATTGCAGAAAAGCTGGGCATTACTCCTGAATCAGTCCGAAAGTGGAAATCACTTGATCAATGGGAAGGGAAGATGGCTAACGCTAAACCCGGTGCTCCTCGCGGCAATCAGAACGCTAAAGGTAACAGAGGTGGAAAAGGGGGGCCGTTGGGCAATCAGAAAGCTGTTACACATGGATTGTTCCGTAAGTTCGAGCCGCAAGATCCTGAGTATCTAGAACTCATAGATATCGTTCAGCAAATGGAACCAATAGATATGATCTGGCATAACATCACTCAGGGATTCCGTAAAATCATTTGGGCGCAGCGTATCTTCTTCATCAAAGACAAAGAGGATATGACCAAAGAGTTGAAAAGGGAGAAACCAGGTGAGTATGGAGATGAATACGAATGGGAAATTCAATTCGCTTGGGATAAATACGCTAGTTTCATCAAGGCAGAGGCTACGGTCATGCGTGAGATTAGGGGAGCCATTAAACAATTCCTTGATATTGCACCGCAGGAAGATGAGCGCCGATTAAAACTGGGTCAGATGCAGGCCAAAGTGGAGAAAACTCGCCTTGAGATCGAGAAACTGAAGAACGGTGATGGAGATACCGAGGATGATCTGATCGAAGATTGGGTAAAGGCGGTGGAGTCTGGTGAGTAAAGAGTCTCCACAAACTAAACGCAGATTCGCTGCATTCAAAAAACGTATTCCCGAGTACCGGAAGAATCCGGTTCTTTTTTGCGTGGAGTTGCTGAAATTCACTCCGGACGAATGGCAATCAGAAGTTCTGATGGACATTGCCGGTAATCCTCGTGTCTCAGTGCGATCAGGTCAGGGAGTTGGTAAAACAGGCTTGGAGGCAGCAACAGCACTATGGTTCCTTTCTTGCTTCCCATTTCCGAAAGTTATATGCACAGCCCCGACACGTCAGCAGCTTCATGATGTCCTTTGGGCAGAGATTAGTAAGTGGCAAGAGAAAAGTCCGGTGCTCAAAAAGATACTTAAGTG
This sequence comes from Paenibacillus sp. FSL R5-192, assembly GCF_000517845.1. Lineage (NCBI taxonomy): Bacteria > Bacillati > Bacillota > Bacilli > Caryophanales > Paenibacillaceae > Paenibacillus > Paenibacillus sp. FSL R5-192. The sequence goes on from NZ_ASPR01000066.1 coordinate 1,062, forward strand.
GACAAAGACTAAGATTTATATGCGAAATTACGAGGAAAGATGGTTTGCTACTGCCCGGACAGCTACCAAGCCCGAGAACATGCAGGGTTTCCATGAGGACTACATGCTTTTCATTGTGGACGAAGCTTCCGGGGTTGAAGATCGTATCATGGAAGCAATCCTGGGCACGCTCTCGGGTGAATTCAATAAGCTACTTATGTGTGGGAACCCAACACGAACCAGCGGAGTATTCTATGATTCTCACAACCGAGATCGTGCTGACTACAATACACATAAAGTGTCCTGCTTGAACAGTCCTCGGACAAGCAAAGAGAATATAGCCATGCTTGAACGTAAATATGGCAAAGGTTCTGATGTATGGCGTGTTCGTGTAGAAGGAGAGTTTCCGCGAGGAGAGTCAGAAACCTTCATTGCATTGGAAGTAGCTGAATTCGCAGCAAAAGAAGTCAGGTTGTCTCCGGTTGGTGACATCTTGACCATTGGCTGTGACGTTGCTCGTTTTGGCGATGATGAGACATCTATGTATGCAGGGATAGGACCAGTAACAGTTGGGCAGCATCATCATTTCAAAAAAGATACAATGGTTACAGCAGGCTGGGTGTTGAACTTAATAAAAGAATTACTGCTGCAGTACCCGGAAGTTGTCTATACGAGAATCAGAATAGATGATACAGGAGTGGGCGGTGGAGTGACGGATCGGTTGAATGAGATTATAGCAGAGGAAGGACTTCCTTATGAAGTTATTCCAATCAACAATGGATCATCCTCTTTGGATGAGCATTATGGGAACCTAGGCGCTGAAATGTGGGCGTATATTAAGGGACTTCTAGAACAAAACATGAGCAATTATATGAACAACGAGTGCGCAGTCTTACAATTACCTGATGATGATGTACTGACTTCTCAATTGACTACAAGAAAATGGTCAATGACCAGTAAGGGGAAAATACTACTTGAAAGTAAGAAAGACATGAAGAAACGAGGATTAAAATCACCGGACAGAGCTGACGCATATGTTCTCACCTTCGGTGAATATTTGCTGGGAGCACCTCAGTCTATAATGCTTCCGTCAATAAGTAGCGTGTCAATAAAAAGATAAACTGAAAATCACATATCCCTATCAGATAATGGTGAAAGTTGAAAAAACAACCTAGGACTCAACCATGCTAAATGGCCCGGCAATAGTCTTTTGACTAAGAACGTGGGAAACGGTAAGATCACCGCTATTTTATTATGAGTTTAAAGTAAGCTGAGCTGTGTTCGACGCCCAGAAAAAAAACAAATGGCAGAGGATTTTATTCGTTCGTAACGATTTACTTCCTTTAATAAGGGAGGTTGTTCTTAATGAGTGAAATTATAATGGCGTTAAATACGCGATGGGAAATAAAAAAAAAGTGGGTATGTGATGTTTGCAACGGAGTAATCCAGTCGGACAAAGACGGAATGCTAGAATGGGATAAAGTTTATAACAAATTGACACCGATTGATATGAGTTCAACACAAAATAACTTCCGGATTGTTCACGGTAGGTGGACTAAACAATGTTTGGAAAATAGATCAGAGGATAATTTAGCAGACGGGCATCTTCACTGGTATACCGTGCCTGACGGACTTAATAAGCTTTTGGGTAAGTTGCTAGAGCCTGGTGTAGGCAGATATTCTTTGGTAACGACAATCAGAAGGTTGCATGTGGACCTTTATGAAGAAGCCCTCACGGTATTGCCTTTCGCGATTGAAGATGGTTACGAAGTAGAGGAAGAAGGATATATTCCGCAAGGAGATATGGATTGGTTGGTTCGTAAATATGGAAAAAAATCTTAATTGAGTATCCTTTGGGATGCTTTTTTTACTGGTAGGTGACTGTTACTAAGAGTATTGTAAGGTCTCATACTACTCAATAAGACAGTGGGACTTGGCTGTCCTGAGTTAATGTTGTCCTTAAATGAGAAACATCAAAGCGTAAGTTTCAGAGGATGGAAATAAGAATTCTTAGTATTTAATTGTCGAATTATGGAATCAAAATAAAGGATTCAGGTTCTTAGTGTCGAATATTACCTCTTCAGAAACACTAAGGAGAGGAGATTCTATGCGAAATAAATTTTCGGGATTCTATCCCCCATCAACAGAGGATTTTGCAAAACTTTGGTCTGAATGTACATTTGTTTTTGACGCCAATACGCTTCTTAATCTTTATAGATACCCAAAGGAATCTAGGGAAGCATTAATCAATATAATGGAAAGTATACAAGATAGGATTTGGATTCCTCATCAAGTAGCTCTAGAGTATCATAAACATATTTATGATGAGATGTTCAATCAGAAAAATGCCTACAGTAAATTTGAGAAGCAATGTTCAGAATCCATTAACAAGCTTATTAGCGAACTTGATAAATTGAGGCATTCAAATATTGACTCTACTCTAATGAAAAATTCATTGGAAGAATGTTTGAAAACTATCAAAGATGATCTGGCAAGTCAGTTGGAGTCACAACCTGAGTTAGACAAAGTAAAAGAAAAATTATCTCAAATAATTCAGGAAAATGTAGGGGACCCTTATACTAAGGAGAAACTCGAAGAAATGTTTATTAAGGGAGAAGAGCGTTATCAAAGCAAAATTCCTCCCGGTTTTGAGGATCAAAAAGAAAAGAAAGATCGAAAAACACTTTTTGATGGGATCATTTACAAAGATGAGTATGGGGATTATATATATTGGAGCCAAATTCTTGATAAATCAAAGGAGGAGCCTATTAAATCAATAATACTTGTTACTGATGACAATAAAGAGGATTGGGTTTTGGAAGTGAAGGGAGAAAAGAAAGGTCCCCACCCTGAACTAATTCAAGAGTTCAAGAAGGAAAGCGGAAATAAATTATTTTACTTATACAATTCCGAACAATTCCTGAAAAACGCTGAAAACCATTTAAAACTTAAGGTTCATTTAGATTCTGATGAAATGAGTGGGGCTATTCAAGGGATAGAGGCATTAAAGAGACTCGATAATGAAAGCTTCATTAGAAATGAATCAATTAAAGATAAAGATGATTTTTTCAATCGTTACCATGATATTCTAGGTGTTGATGGCGAGCAATACCTCACTATTTCAAATAAAATGAAAATGACACCTAATACATCCGTTAAAACTGCGAACGTTGAAATTCTCTTTAATTTAAATAAAGAAATAACTTTTATTGAAAGAACCAGGCTTCGTGACTTTATCACAGATAACTTTAATTTTCATTATAATGTAATTGAAGTAGATACTCATTTATATGAAATCAGCAAGTTTAATTACTCAATATCACTTAATTATTTAATGGAGGACATAGAAATATCTAGAAGAGAAGTTGGGGAATATTTGGAAAGACTGTTGATTCAATTCTATATTGATAGACATTTAAAGATTCTTCATAATTCAGTAAAAGAGTAACGATGTTTTCGTTGCTCTTTTTTTATTTCATTCAGAAGGGTGATTAAATTACTAAAAAAATTCTGTCACAATCAAGGTTGTAAGGTCCTGATAATCCAAGGGAAATACTACGAAGTCCATCACATAAGGAAGACAAGTGGTGTGAATGACCGCCAAGAACGTTCTTGCTAAGCAGGGTTTGCGGCGTGAATCAAAGGAGATTAAAGAGGAAATTGCAGTTTACTGGACAGAAGTAGCGTCGACAAGAATTGAGCAGAGAAAAGGGATTCTGACAGAAAAAAATACCGACCCTAAGGGATCGGTGTGCTCGTGTTTAGTACAATCAAAGAGCTATTTATACCCTTGTTTCGAAGATACAACCAGGGCATTGATTGTGTATGGGTAATTGGGATGGAGTCAAACAGTTTTGTAGTAGACAGATTGTACTAAGAAATAATTTATTGTTCGTGGTGCTTTTTCTTTTGCCTTCATATGACAGAATGTGAGCTGTTCTGAGTTTCTTGACATGAGAACGTCCCCGTTTGCAGGGATCAGTCTATTGAAGAGCGGAGAACAGCGTCTGAGTGAGCCTACGCACACATATGATGGTCAACCAAACGTGGAAACCAACTCAACACAAAGATGAATCTTGACCATTGTCTGTATTTGTCTGATACTGGAAATGTATCTGATGAAAATTATGGGGGAATGCTCAATGGGGAAACCAAAACTTATTCCGTTAAAGCAATGGGTATGTGATTCATGTGATGAAAATATTGATGTTGATGATGGTTTCTTTGAATGGTACAGAGAAGATAGTACAGGTAAAGAGAAAGGCTTTAGAATAGTGCACAACAAGAGTAGATGTCTCTATGATCCTAGGCAACTTTATAGAGATGGAAAATCAAATCTTGATATGAATCTTGACGCCTTTGTGGGTAGAAGAGGACTTGTGACACTTTTGTCCATACTTGATGAGGGAAACATAGAGGATGTTAAGGAATGGACTGAAGTGGTGCGTAGGCTTCATGTAGACTATTACGAAGAAGCCAGAATGTATTGGTCAGAAGCTCAAGCAGATGGTTACTTGGATGGTTCCAATGGAGTAAGTGAATTTTTACCTAGTAATCTCAAAGAATTGATTCAAAAATACGGCAGATAAGGCACCCCTAGGGTGCTTTTTTTGTTGCTACAGAAGCGGATGGAGGGAACATCTATGAACATCAGAATCGTGCCAATCAATCAGATTAATGTAGCAGCCTACAACCCCGAGTTGACATTCAGCCTGGAGACGTTGAATATGAGAAACTTCGCCGTAGCATAGAGGAATTTGGCTATGTGGAGCCGATTGTCTGGAACGAACGCACTGGGATTAGGGTCGGGAGTCATCAGCGGTAAAAAATCATGGATAAATCAAAAATGATACCAGCTCAAATAGGCAAGGATTTTGACGCTGTTTGTCGAATTAATAACTTTGAGGTGGTTAATTGTGGATGAATTAATTCAAAGAATCACAGCATTTAGAGATGAACGAAACTGGGGACAATTTCATAATCCGAAGGATCTTGCAATATCTTTAAATCTTGAGGCGAGTGAGCTGCTAGAGCTCTTTCAGTGGAAGAGCAGTGAAGAAGCAATTGAACAAAATAAAGACAACCTTCAGGACGAATTAGCAGACGTGCTTTATTATGTGCTACTGTTGTGCAACGATCTTGATATAGATCCGAAGGAAGCGCTGCTTAAAAAGTTACAGAAAAATGCCGATAAGTACCCTGTAGAGAAGTCTTATGGCTCAAATAAGAAATATACAGAATTACAGGGGGATAGCAATGAGTAAGGTGATTTTACAGCCATCAGGAAATAAAGATGCTCGAGAACATTATGAGGATACAATTCAGAATCCAGTACCTATCGAAGTATTATCGAAATATCTACCCGAGGAAACTTTAGACCAAGTAAAAACTTTTTACCCAGACGGATTAATTCCAACGTGGGGAGTAACTCCAGGCAAAAACAATGTTAACGTCTCAAAGTGGGAAAAGATTCAAACAGGTGATGTTACATTGTTTTCCGCAAACGGACAGATATTCGCCTCTGGTGTAGTTGTAATGAAATTACGACACAAAGAACTGGCTGCCAAGTTATGGGGTTACGATGGAACGGGTCAAACATGGGAATATGTTTATTTTCTCGATGAGATCAAGCAACATAATATCCCATACATAGATTTCAATCGAACCGTTGGATATGCGGACAATTATATTATTCAGGGGTTCAATGTACTAAGAGAAGAATTAAGCGAACGAATGTTATTATCATTTAATTTGAAAAGTGAAATTTATCTACCAGATGTATCTCCAGAAGAATATGAAGAGGAGGTACTCCTGTTTGAAGATCATGAATCTCTTGACACACATCGCACGGGAAAAGGAAGAAAAGAACAACCTTTCCTTAGAAAACAGCTATTCAAGAATAAAAAAGTAGGGTCATGTGGTATATGTGGAAACCAATACCCCGTTGATCTCCTGGTTGCAGCTCATATCAAAAAGAGATCAAGGTGCTCGAGAGAAGAACGTCTTGATTACAAGAACATTGTTATACCAATGTGTAAATTTGGGTGCGATGACTTGTTTGAGAAGGGATACATTATAGTTGTTAATGGCAAGGTACTTAGAAACACTAAAAAATCTTATACTCCGCATCTATTGGAGAAGGTTATCCAAATTGAAAGTAGAGAATGCCAGCATTGGAACGACAATACTAGAAAATATTTCGAGTGGCATCAGCAAGAGTAGACTATTAAGATCCAATATGAAAGGAAGTTTAAAAATTGTGGAAACTTGAACTTGAACACTCGCCAAGATTGCTCGATTTGGCAACTTTATCGTTTACTCCTCACCTCTCAATACAGTATGATACAGACTTTTCTGAAAGAGAACATTTTTATCTTTATTCTCCTCATCTAGATGAACTTGATTTTCAAAATGAAATTGATAAGAAAGAGGCTCACTATAAAAGTGAGGTACTGTTACTGATTCTGAACACAGTATTAAAACTTTATGGCATTAGATACCGAGTTCTTGCGAGAAAATTAGTTTATGATACCAGTAGAGTTCGTCAAGAAGTGTATATTGGGAATAAAGATCCGATTTTGCATATGGAGCAACTACAGAATCCTTATGTAGCTGTATTAGATAACAACTTTGAAAAGAACATTCCTAAAATAGGAAAAATGATTAATCTTACTTACAGTGAAGTACTGTTTAGAGAGGTAGTGGTTCTATATGGCCTCACCTTAAAAGACTATCTATATCTCTTAGTTAATATGTATAAAATAAGTGAAAATATTGAACACGATTTAAAAAGTTTACAATCTAAGATATCTGAATATGCCATCAATATGGATCCTTTAAATTATGCTTTTCAGCCATTCAGACAAGGTGGGAGAATACGTCATTTTGCTAACACTCGAGCTGGATCAGGCTTACAATCTCGTCATGGTGCTAATAGTAATGTTTTTAATCATTCTAAACCAACAATAAGTGAGATATATGATGGTCTAGAGAAGCTTATAAATGAATGGATAACAGTTAAGTTAGAGATTCTAGAACACAACCATACGTAAGAATAAGAAGATGAGACGAACAATCTAATTTGTTCGTCTTTTTGTTGGGAGTGGTGATGAATGTATGGTATTACAGAGTAAATCCGTAGTAACTTTATAGTAACTCGATGATATTATAAATCCATAGAAGTATGAAGAACTTTAGAAGGTAAGGAAACTTTTCCTGCCTTCTATTTTTATGTCTGGAGGTGAAACATTGAAATGGTATCATAAAGCCATTTATTCATTTGCGAATTCTGTTCTTCCAGCTGCGGTGAAGCGTCAGATGATGGGTTTTGGCAGGATGACCTCGCCAAGATCGTCAAACGGATGGGATATATTCAATTGGCTTCCGAAAAAGTACCAGAGTGCCCATAATATCGATTTGACCAAGCTGCAGAATCACACAGCAGAGGAACTACTTGAGATTCTTGTATCTGTTCATCCTGATATTTCGCATGCGCTCTACAACTTTCTACGTATGGGAGACACGCCACTTACATTTACAGCAAAGAAGCAGAGTGGTAGTGACGACAAGAACGGGCAGAGATCGTTAGATGCAATCAAGAACTTACTGGATTCTCCACTTCCCTCACCTGGTTATCAGCATGGAAGGTCGTTGGACAAGCTTGATACGATTCAGCGAATGATGATTATGGTACGTGGGGCTTGTGCTGGTGAAGTGGTTCTTAACGATCGTTGTAACGATGTGATTGATATCGTACCTGTTGACCCTGCGACGATTTGGTTTAGGAGAGAAGAGGGGACGAATCGACTTATCCCTTGGCAATACATCAAGAATCCACGTCCTCGTGCTGGCGAAGAATGGTTTGGTCAGTATAAGAAGATCGATACGCCGACCTTCATTTATGAAGAGTTCGATCCGATGATAGATGACCCGTATGGGCGAACACCGATATTACCTGTTCTTCAAGCGGTGTTTTTTCATTTACAGGTTTTACAGGACTTGAAGGCAGTAGTTCACAATCAGGGATACCCAAGACTGGATATATCCGTGGTTGAGGAAGTATTACTGAAGAATATGCCTAATCAGTACAAAAACAATCCTGAAGGTCAGCAGAAGTGGTTAACAGAACGCATGACCGAACTCATGAGTCATTTCAACTCCTTGAATCCAGACGATGCGATGATTCATTGGGATAGCGTAAAAGTAGAATACCTGAAGGGTGGCAACTCAGGCCCTATGATTGATATCAAGAAATTGATTGATATCATCGATACGCAGATGGCAACTGGACTGAAAACGTTGCTCACCTTGCTTTCAAGGCATCAAGGTTCCACGGAAACTTATAGTTCTGTGGATACACAAATTTATATCAAGTCTGTAGAGTCCGCCCGGAACGTGACCAAACGTTTCTGGAAGCGGGCTTTTTCTATGTCCGCTAGAGTTCGTGGTGTTCAGACGCTTGTCGAAGCAGATTATGCTCCGATTGATTTGCGTTCTGAGATGGAACGAGAACGAGATTTAAGAGCGAAACTGAACAACTATGTGCTCGCAGAAAAAGAACGTTACATCACGTCTAAGGAAGCCGCTACAGAGGCTAGATGGATCATGGGGCTTGATCCTAACATTCCGCTTGAGCTAGTTGTAGAACTGGAGAATAAGCGCTCTGTTGCACAAACGCAGCCTCCTATCACTCCACAGAATGAGTGAGTTGGCAAGTTTACTATATCAAGGAGGTGAAAAACCAAATGGCAAAACCGTCTGCAGAGCAACTGTCGAAGATTAATCAGAAGGCACTTGTCCCCCTCACCGAAGAACAAGTCCATGTGTTCCAGGCAAGGATCATCGGAACGAAGAGGATTGATAAGTACAAAATGAAAATAACTCCATACTTTCTTCGTAAGATGGCTGATCAGGTTAAAGAAGGTGTGGCACTGCTAGTTGACCACCCATGGCAAAAGTGGGAATCACTCTCTTTCCCATATGGCAGAACCTTCGACAGCCGTATTGTTGAGGAGAAT
>NZ_ASPR01000067.1:0-750 GCF_000517845.1 Paenibacillus sp. FSL R5-192
ACGCTCTGTTGCACAAACGCAGCCTCCTGTCACTCCACAGAATGAGTGAGTTGGCAAGTTTACTATATCAAGGAGGTGAAAAACCAAATGGCAAAACCGTCTGCAGAGCAACTGTCGAAGATTAATCAGAAGGCACTTGTCCCCCTCACCGAAGAACAAGTCCATGTGTTCCAGGCAAGGATCATCGGAACGAAGAGGATTGATAAGTACAAAATGAAAATAACTCCAAACTTTCTTCGTAAGATGGCTGATCAGGTTAAAGAAGGTGTGGCACTGCTAGTGGACCACCCATGGCAAAAGTGGGAATCACTCTCTTTCCCATATGGCAGAACCTTCGACAGCCGTATTGTTGAGGAGAATGGAGAACTGGAGCTATACGGTGACCATTACATGGCTAAGGGTCTTGAAGCAAATGGGATATCCACGGACCAATTGGCTACCGGTATTGATGCGGGTACGATCTTTGACACATCAGCTGGCTTTATATCCACGAAGCATAACTGTAGCATTTGTGGTGGGGATTACTACCGTAATCCTGATTGTACGCATATCAGGGGATTGGAATACGATGGCAAGGAATGTCTTGTTCTTGCTGATGAAGGTTACATCATGGAAAACTCAATCGTATTCGATGGAGGTTATGAGGGAGCTGGTATCACGCGTGGTTCCCTCTCGTCAAAGATTCAAGAAGATAATGAGGTCCAACAGCAAACTGAATATGAACCACTTCCTCTAGATGCGAAGTCGCTG
>NZ_ASPR01000068.1:0-21881 GCF_000517845.1 Paenibacillus sp. FSL R5-192
CCGCTTCCAGAAACGTTTGGTCACGTTCCGGGCGGACTCTACAGACTTGATATAAATTTGTGTATCCACAGAACTATAGGTTTCCGTGGAACCTTGATGCCTTGAAAGTAAGGTGAGCAACGTTTTCAGTCCAGTTGCCATCTGCGTATCGATGATATCAATCAATTTCTTGATATCAATCATCGGGCCTGAGTTGCCACCCTTCAAATATTCTACTTTTACGCTATCCCAATGAATCATCGCATCGTCTGGATTCAAGGAGTTGAAATGACTCATGAGTTCGGTCATGCGTTCTGTTAACCACTTCTGCTGACCTTCAGGATTGTTTTTGTACTGATTAGGCATATTCTTCAGTAATACTTCCTCAACCACTGATATATCGAGTCTTGGATATCCTTGATTGTGGACTACAGCCTTTAAATCCTGCAACACTTGCAAATGGAAAAATACCGCTTGAAGAACTGGTAATATCGGTGTTCGCCCATAAGGATCATCAATCATCGGATCAAACTCTTCATAAATAAATGTCGGCGTGTCAATCTTCTTATACAGCCCAAACCATTCTTCACCAGAACGAGGACGTGGATTCTTGATGTATTGCCAAGGAACAAGCCGATTCGTCCCCTCTTCTCGCCTGAACCAAATTGTCGCAGGATCGACAGGTATGATATCAATTACATCATTACAGCGCTCGTTTAGAACTACTTCACCAGCACAAGCCCCACGTACCATAATCATCATCCGCTGAATTGTATCAAGCTTATCTAGCGACCTTCCATGCTGATAACCAGGTGAAGGAAGTGGAGAATCCAGTAAGTTCTTGATTGCATCTAACGTTCGCTGCCCGTTCTTGTCGTCACCACCACTCTGCTTCTTTGCTGTAAAAGCAAGAGGAGTGTCACCCATACGCAAAAAATTGTAGAGCGCATGCGAAATATCGGGATGAACAGACACAAGAATCTCAAGCAATTCCTCGGCTGTATGGTTTTGGAGTTTGGTCAGATCAATATTATGAGCGCTCTGGTACTTTTTCGGGAGCCAATTGAATATATCCCATCCGTTTGATGATCTTGGAGAGGTCAACCTGCCAATACCCATCATCTGACGCTTTACTGCAGCTGGAAGAACCGAATTAGCAAATGAATAAATGGCTTTATGATACCATTTCAAAGTTTCACCTCCAGATATAAAAATAGAAGGCAGGAAAAGTTTCCTTACCTTCTAAAGTTCTTCATACTTCTATGGATTAATAATATCATCGAGTTACTATAGTGTTACTACGGATTTAATCAGCAATCCTCATACATTCATCACCATCCCCAACAGGTACTTGCAATGGATCAAAGATCAATCGAAATTGGCACCTGAACAAATGCGAAGATCTACTCTGTATGTTTCGAGCTGTTTCCTCTCGAAGTGAATGGCAGCAACGAGAATGATTTTCTAACAGCTTTTAACAGACATATTTGCACCTCAACCCTTTTACAATACCAATTTTATTCATTTCGCTAACCATCCAGATTCATCACCACCCCAGCACGAAAAAAGCATGGATTATTAACTCCATGCTTGTCCATCAAATTTTTTGGTCATTAACACACTAAGAAAAACATAATTTTAAAAAGGAGGGAGGGGAGAATTTGAGAAAAGTAAAACGAATCACTATCAGTTTACTCGGTGTAAGTATTTGTATTGAGTATGCATAATTAACTGTTTTCATCTGGGGTGGAGCTAGTATCTCTGCCCCTTCAGCCTCCCTCACTAACTTCTTATTACATATGTATTTACTAAAGCTGAAAAAAGTACTTTTATTATTTTAGTGTTTAAAAATCGTCTTGCTGAAGCTTGATATCCAACTCGATGAAACGTTCCAGATCTTGAACAGTCTGCATCTTTATATTTCCAGCCTGCAGGTCTTTCACCCACTGGGCAATCCCCGCCTTGACGATTTTTCGATACTGTTCCTTTGACTCAAGGATGCCCTCCATGACTTCAAGCTCGTGCTGCAACAAAATTTCATCTGGTGTTCTCATGTGTATCCCTCGGCTTTCCTGTATTATGGAATGCGAGATAGCGGATGTCTGCAAAATGCCACGCGTGGCGGGCCGCTATCTCAGCCGGGGGATACCCTGGGTGTTAAGGAGGACGTTACTGCGTCTTCCTTTTAATTTTGCATGTTTAACTTTAATGGGAGTATTCTGCAGAAGAAAAATAAAAAACACCTATATAATAGGTGCTGAAATAGACTTATAATCTTCAGTTAAGGTGAAAATAGCTTTCATATCATCGTTAGTTTTCTCTCACTATTCATACCCATAAAATGATTAAGATAATAGCAAGTAAGCAATTAAAAATGATACTTAAAACCAAAACAAAGCTTTTCCATTGTGGCTGTGATTTATGAACAGGATTCACTAGCATTGCCAATCTTTTATTAAGTTTATGGAGAGCTTCATTCAACCAAAAGAAATGGGTGCATATTATCTCCTCTAGTGTTTTTTCTTGATTATATCCGTAATTAAGCGTTTCGGAGCTGGGAAGTTGAATATTCCCTTCCTCCTCATGCTGTATCATGAGTTCTCTAACTTCCGATGTGAGCATATAAATTTTACGCACTTCATTCTCCATAATTTGCTTATCCAAAAAAGGGGAAGCTTTTGCTATTACTTTTCTGAAAGTATTATCTACATTTCTAAACCCTTCTTTTATTGTCGAACTGATTCCTTGATCTGATTCATTTCCGAGAGTTAATGTTTCAGCGGTCAATTCAAATATATCTACGATAGTTAAATGCAGAGTATCAATTTTTCTTTCAAGATACTTCTCTTCACCTTTTCTGTTTAAATTACTCTTCCACATAAAATATTCTACGACTTTGTTAATGATCAGAACTACCAGAGTGGTTCCGGCGACAATAGCGGCACTTACTATAGGTATAATTTCCTTTTCCATATTATTCTCCTGAAGTTCATATTGAATTTAAATATGTGGGTAATTATACCATATTATTTCACTATATTATCAACACTGGCTTAATACCTGTAGTTTCCTGGTACCGCCGCTTGATGACATCACAGAATTTTGGATCAATCTCCATGGTTCTGCAACGACGATCCAATTGGTCGCATGTCATCAAGGTAGAACCACTACCGCCAAAGAGATCCACAATTGTATCCCCAGGTCGGCTGCTGTTCTTAATTGGTATGGCCAGGAGCTCAAGGGGTTTCTGCGTTGGATGAACGTATTTCCCAGCATCTCCACGGGATACCTCCCAGACCGTCGATTGATCAGGCTCTTCTACTGGCAGACCAGAACGCCAAACTGTAGTTTGCCGGCGGTCACCATACCAGCCAGGAGCCTTCCCTTTTATGTGGCCATAGAATATAGGCTCATGCTGCCAACGGTATTCGGACCAACCAAAAGATGCAGCATTCTTCACCCAAACGCATTGACTGCGCACCACAATGCCAGCATCGTTCATGGCATCCTCAAATTTCCGTTGATAGGAAGAGGGATGAAACACGTATATCCCAGCCGTTGTCTCCATCAAGCTGGAATACCTTTGAAAGACGGCATGCAAAAAGCCCGCAAATTCCTCTGCAGGCATGTCGTCATTTTGTATGCTGCTGCGGCCATCTGCAGCTAAGCGTGCTGAATCACTCTCGACAGCAACGTTATAAGGTGGATCAGTCACTACCAGGTCGGCCAGCTCCCCATCCATCAGGCAAACCGACATCCTCTTCACTGGTAGAATCTCCACACATCAATCTATGGGGACCAAGCTGCCATATATCTCCCCGCTTTGTTTCAGGAACCTGAATATTATCCAGGGCACCTTGAACATCGAAATCATCCTCAACGACTGGAACTTCAATCTCCGTATCTGGAACAGTACCAAACTCTGCAATCAGATCCTCAAACTCCTCCTGTTCAAAGCCAGACAATACCAGATCGGCTCCATCAGCCTGCAACTCACCCAACAATCTGCCCAAAGCCTCATCATCCCAAAGACCAGACACCTTGTTCAAAGCAATATTCAGGAGCCGTTCCTGCTGATCGTCCAGATCCACCACGGATACCTGCAGCTCAGTGTGGCCAAGCTCATGGACCATGATCTTATACCGTTGATGGCCACCGACCATATGCCCTGTGCATTCGTTCCAGACAATCGGCTCAACATAGCCAAATTCCTCTATGCTGCGGCGAAGCTTCTCATATTTAACATCCCCAGGCTGAAGGTCAACGCGAGGGTTGTAGGCTGCTGCATTAATCTGATCGATTGGCACGATTCTAAAATCCATTTTCATTCCATCTTTTACATTTATACCCTTGAATTTATTAATTATGAACTGTCCATAATATCTTCGAACCCAAATAAGAAAGGATGAAGAAAAATGCCAAACGAATTGCTTGAAACAACACTTGAAGCCTACCATGAAATCGATCATTGTGATTTTCACGATTGCACATTTGGAGAGCATGTTCCCTCACACACTGCTTATATTGATCCATTTAATCCGGGAAGTGCCCCAGCTAAACCATCAGCTCGCGCTCCACATGGATACCACTGGTTTTTAAACCCGAGACACGCGGATGAGCCAGGCGGTCATTTCCACGAACCTGAATGGGTACTTCATCACGAGCATCAATAATTCCTAACCAAAACACAAAAAGGAGAGATCCGATGAAAGGACTCTCCTTTTTGTGTTGAGTTGGTTTCAACGTTTAGGTGACCATCATATGCATGCGTAGGCTCACTCAGACGCTGTTCTCCGCTCTTCAATGGACTAATCCCTGCAAACGGACGTTCTCATGTTAAGAAGCTCAGAACGACTCACATTCCGTCATATGAATGCAAAAGAAAAAGCACCCCGAAGGATGCTCTAAGAAAAAAAATTAGTTATCATCTAACTCCAATCTTTCTAAATTAGAACTCCCGATAACAACAGTTTCAACCCCATGTTTGAACTCAATATTTAGTTTAGCGGTTACTGAAATGTCTCCTATGATTTCAATCACTGTTCCAATTCCGAATTCAGGATGTCTTAATTTCATTCCAATTTCTATTGGAAGTAACCTTTCCAGTCTTATCTTAGAATTAATAATGGCTTCAGAGATCATTCTCATTGTCTTATCCGTTTCTTTTGATGGTACTTTGATATCGGGATATTTTTTCTGTTCTTTCAGATCTCTTATATTAGATGACAATTCCGCAACAGTAAGTAGAAGTTGCGCCAACACCTGATCACTTGACGAAGTACTGGATAGAAGGTTCTCGATGACTAAACCTTCATGAACGGGTGTCATCAATTTTTCTGGATGAGAGAGAGCATTTCTTGCATATTCCACCAGATTATTTTTAGCAGCTTCAACACTATCCAAATCTTTATAATCAAACATGATAGTGCGTTGGTTCTTTACATCAAAAGGTAACGGGGTATTGATGTCACAGATTTGAACATACGGCTTTCTAAGCACGTGCCGTATTGCCAACTCATAATAAACATTAGGATTATTACCTGTAAGATCTGCAATAACAAGGTCAGAATTTATAATTGATGAGATGATCTGATGTGTAATTGCACCAGGATTACTGATTGTATCAGCTCTAACCACCTCTGATTCATCAAAACCGCACTCTTTCACACTTGGCAAAATGACATGTCTCAAAACCTGGTCAGCTCTTCTTCTAATTTCTGAGCCTGATTCTCCAATTGGTGAAATGACAAAACATTCTTTCTTCGACATGTTAACCCCCAAAATGATGTTTTATGACACAGGATTATTTTACCTCTTTTGGGCATGTCGGTCTACTACAGAACTGTTTAACGCCATCCCATCTGCCCCATACACAACCTTTGCACTTCTTTAGCCGCTTTCTGGGACGGATGTATTTCTTCTTCCGTCGTCTGCTGCTGATCACTAGAATTCCTCCAGTAAAAAAAGCCGATCCCGAAGGAACGACTTTGGCTGTAATATGTATAATATTTTTAGCGTAAAATGATTCACTTGCAATTCCTCATTAATTTTCTTATACACTCGTCTTTACATTTGCCGTTTTCTTTGAGGTAGATAATTTCTCTTTCATAACGAGTAACATTTCAACCAGCTCATCCCTAGCAATCAACCGTACCCCGTTTGATTTAGCAAGCTGATATGCCTGTTCGGTGTAGTTACTATTTGTAACAACCCATGCTCCATTTGCTCTGTAATGCGCCTTGGCTCCTTGAACTTCTTGAACAGCTTTCAACCCAACATTTTTCTTATATCTTTTGGCTTGCACGACGATTCGTTTTCCATCTTTGGATATAACCAGGTCGGCACCATAATCACCAGCAGCTTTTGTTACTTCTGCCTTAAACCCTTGTGAACGAAACAAATGTCCGAGGTAATGTTCGAACTGTACTCCATCCATCTGGTCGATTTCAGTTATGCCTGACCTTTTCAATCGTTCATTTCGTTTACGTTGAATACTCACCTTTAACACAATAACACCAACAACTCCAAGAAACCCAACGATGAGTGATGCTTGCCATGATCTTGTTACCGAATAGGTTCCAAGAATTCCTCCCAACATCGCCATACCAGCTAACCCCTGGAACAACTCTTCTTCCTGCTTCGCCTTACTTTTTCTTCTTGCCATTTTTTCTCCCCCAAGTATGTATATTGTCCTAAACACATTTCAACAAACTCTGCTCTCGCCAATGTAGCTCACATAGAATAAAGTGTTGCTTTCATTAAATTTTCTAATAAGGAAACTGGAATCGATTTCGTTATCAGTCTCAATTACTATCTTAAATTCTTCATCTACTCCTATAAAATCTTTGAATGGACCTTTTTCTCCTGACAACATTCTATCTATAATCCTTATATCGCCTAAATCAACTTTATTTATAAAATCAAATATATTATTTACTCCGATATTGATTAAGGATTTACAACTTAGTGTATAAACGAAAAACATCTCCAATGTCTGATGTTCCGAGAGATTTTCTACTACTTCCTTAGCCAAACCTGGTTTGAATTCTTTCATGAAATCACTTAATGAAACAATACAAATTGTTCTTCCTTTAGACACTTCATAAAATTCCTCAATTAACTCACGTCTTGGAGACACTGGCTTTTTTTCTTTCCCTGCCCCTGACTTGTAAAACCAATCTTCTTTGGCATCAGTAGTCACGAAAATCACATCAGAATTCAATGATAAAATGTATTGCCAAATAAAAAAATCTCCATATTTGTTTTCCGCTTTTCCCCCGTCACCACCGGTTAACGGAGGTATCTTAGCCTTTGCTCTATTTTCAGCATGCTGCAATAATCCTTTATCTTCGAAATCAATACTAAAATCAATCTTCTCAAAGAAGGGCTTCAAATAGTCCAAAACAATATCATCATTGAAAAGTTCTTTTAATTTATTTTTTATTTGATTAAGGTCTCCTTTGTACTTCTCACGACTAGCTGAGTAAGCCTTCTCACTTTCTACATATGTATTGTTGTTATCGATTAAACCTAACAACGGAAGAACAGATCCCAATTTCTTCGGATTTTGAATGCTACTTATTAGAAGATCTATCTGATTTATTGCTTCCATGATTTTAAGTGGTCTCTGATGAATAAACTCTTTAAATACTTGTGCTGGTATTTTTAGTCTATTTGCATCAGAAAGCTTGTTTAATGCCTCAAGAACTTCATGAAAAACAACATCTTTCCACTGATACGCAGAAAGCAATGCATTGGTATCGAAAACTACATTAGCTGTATTAATGATCTCATCAAGTTTCCTCGGTTTAAAAAAGAACTTCTCAATATTTTTAGTCATTTGCTATCCCCCTTCATATATTAAAAATAATACCAAATAAAAAAGCAGAAGAATAGGTCGGCATTTAACCGACCCCAAATCCTTTAAATTGTTCAAACCTTAACGCTGTACATAAAATACTGATCGTTTCATTTTTTCACGTCGATTCGCACTATTACTACTTCCCATTTCCCCACAACTGATATAATAGAATTCACCTTTATTGTCAAGGTAACTCCGTTGGATCATCTCACGTTGCACTGAAGACATCCTCACGCCATTCCAAATATATCTGCTGGTACAAGCCGAATAGTTTAAATATATTTCTCCGCAGTGCTATGGGCGTCTATCTTAATTGGCAATATGTTAAGCGTATGTTTTGTTAGTTATTTTTGCTTGAATCCCTCGTCTAGCTTGAGGAGTAATTTTATATTACCTTTTTACTGATACACCACCTATTGTCGGCAGCATTATTGATTGAGGCACACCCATTACATATTCACCGAATGTTAGAACGTATGCGTCAGCTCTGTCAGGGGACTTAAGACCACGTTTTTTCATTTCCTTCTTGCTCTCAAGGAGTATTTTACCCTTACTAGTCATTGACCATTTTCTTGCAGTCAATTGGGAAGTAAGTACATCGTCATCTGGTAATTGTAAAACGGCAGGATCACCATTCATATAATTGCTCATATTCTGCTCCAATTGCCCTTTGATGGATGCCCACATTTCTGCACCTAAGTTTCCGTAATGCTCATCCAATGAAGATGAACCGTTATTTATCGGGATGACTTCATAAGGCAATCCTTCTTCAGCAACGATCTCATTC
Organism: Paenibacillus sp. FSL R5-192; assembly: GCF_000517845.1. Lineage (NCBI taxonomy): Bacteria > Bacillati > Bacillota > Bacilli > Caryophanales > Paenibacillaceae > Paenibacillus > Paenibacillus sp. FSL R5-192. The sequence continues at coordinate 8,628 of NZ_ASPR01000068.1, forward strand.
AGTCGATCCGTCACTCCACCACCGACTCCGGTATCATCTATTCTGATTCTCGTATGAACGACTTCTGGGTACTGTGGCAGCAATTCTCTTATCAAGTTCAGCACCCATCCAGCAGTAACCATTGTATCTTTCTTGAAATGATGGTGTTCCCCAACCTTCACTGGCCCGATACCAGCATAAATAGAAGTCTCATCATCGCCAAAACGAGCAACGTCACAGCCGATAGTCAAGGTATCACCAACAGGTTCTAAGGTCACATCTTTCGCTGCAAATTCAGCCACTTCCAGAGCGATAAAGGTTTCTGACTCGCCCCGTGGAAACTCCCCTTCAACTCGGACACGCCATACGTCAGATCCTTTACCGTATTTGCGTTCAAGCATAGCTATGTTCTCTTTACTTGTACGAGGACTGTTAAGACAGGAAACTTTATGCGTGTTGTAATCTGCCCGGTCCCTGTTGTGAGAGTCATAAAAGACACCGCTTGTCCGAGTCGGGTTTCCACACATGAGCAACTTATTGAATTCACCCGAGAGCGTACCCAAGATAGCCTCCATAATACGATCTTCAACCCCGGACGCTTCATCCACAATAAAGAGCATGTAATCCTCGTGGAAACCCTGCATGTTCTCCGGCTTGGTAGCCGTCCGTGCTGTAGCAAACCATCGTTCCTCGTAATTTCGCATGTAAATCTTAGTTTTTGTCCACTTAAGTATCTTTTTGAGCACAGGGCTTTTCTCTTGCCATTTGCTAATCTCAGCCCACAAGACATCGTGCAACTGTTGACGAGTCGGTGCTGTGCAGATAACCTTTGGAAACGGGAAACACGAAAGGAACCAAAGTGCTACCGCAGCCTCAAGGCCGGTCTTACCAACCCCTTGACCAGACCGCACAGACACACGAGGATATCCAGCTATGTCCATCATCACTTCTGCTTGCCACTCATCAGGAGTGAACTTCAGCAGCTCCACGCAAAAAAGAACCGGGTTCTTCCGGTACTCAGGGATTCGCTTTTTGAATGCAGCAAATCTGCGTTTAGTTTGTGGAGACTCTTTACTCACCAGACTCCACCGCCTTTACCCAATCCTCGATTAGATCATCTTCAGTATCTCCATCACCGTTCTTCAGTTTTTCAATCTCAAGGCGGGTTTTATCAACTTTGGCCTGCATCTGATCCAGTTTCAATCTGCGCTCATCTTCCTGTGGTGCAATATCAAGGAATTGTTTGATGGCTCCCCTAATCTCACGCATAACTGTAGCCTCTGCCTTGATAAAACTAGCGTATTTATCCCAAGCGAATTGAATTTCCCATTCGTATTCATCTCCATACTCACCTGGTTTCTCCCTTTTCAACTCTTTGGTCATATCTTCATTGTCTTTAATGAAGAAGATACGCTGCGCCCAAATGATCTTACGGAATCCCTGGGTGATGTTATGCCAGATCATGTCTATAGGTTCCATTTGCTGAACAATATCTATGAGTTCTAAATACTCAGGGTCTTGCGGCTCGAACTTACGGAACAATCCATGTGTTACAGCTTTCTGATTTCCCAGAGGGCCGCCTTTGCCACCTCTGTTACCTTTAGCATTCTGATTGCCACGAGGAGCACCGGGTTTAGCGTTCGCCATCTTTCCTTCCCATTTATCAAGTGATTTCCACTTCCGGACTGACTCAGGTGTGATGCCCAACTTTTCCGCAATCTCTTTCGGCTTCATCACAGCGCCACTATCTTTCCAAATTTTGAACGCCTTCTTACGATTCGGATTCTGCTTCCTGCTCACAAAATTATCACCACTTTCATGTAATTGAGTTGGAATTCCTATTTAAGGTCAGTAATAGTCAAACGTTACTAATCAAAATAAGCCTCCGTCTGAATCGCAGGCTGTTGTTCTATACTCATATCCACTAAATAATGTAAGTTGACTGAAACATAAATGTAATAGTGTTTCACTCAGTTTAGGTATAAAATATTCTGTTTCTTCATCTAATGCCATGATATTTCTTTTATGAGTGAACTAATCGTTGCATTGTGTTTCACTCATTTCATCTCAACTTGAGAATTGCTCTGTCCATCATGTCCTGAGTTAGCCCAATATAGTCTAACGTCTCTCTTGGATCGCTGTGTCCGAACATCTCCATTAGTAACGCTAAATTCTCTGGATCGTCCATATACAGACGGTATGCCCAGGTCTTTCGCAATGAGTGAACGCCTATATCTTTCAATCTGAATTCACGAGCTGCTTCACTCAGAAAACGATATGCAGTGGTCCGATCAATCGGCTGTTTTCGCATTCGACTTACTGTTTTTATTTGGCGGCTTGGAAATAGACAATCATTCGGAAACATGTCCGCAGTGTACTCATCGAGATCTGATCGAATACTCGGATGAATTATAAATGTTTTAGCATGCTTGTTCTTTTGCTCTACCATGCTTATGTGAGTGCCTTTAGTTTGCCATACCCTAAGACTCAGCAAGTCAGAAACACGCAATCCGCTGTAAATACCCATACAAAAAAATAAGTAGTTTCGCATACTCCGTATATAGAAGTATTCCTTCATTCCATCTATAACCCGTTCATCACGGATCGGCTGTACCTTTCTCATTTATTCACCTTCTCTTGACCATGATTCGACTTCCAGCAGCGCGGCATAATACACATCTGAACAACCCCTGTCCAGGTTCCCAAACAACAGCCGCGACATTTCTCTGGTTGCTTGTCCGAAACCCTCGGGATAGCCGGTTCATTTCTGCTGTAAAAATGACCATCCATACTCTTCCCTCCAATACAAAAAGGCCGCTCACATGAGCGACCTTCTTATTTACGTTATTATATGGATTTAAGATATCATGGCTTTAATACGTATTTACTTCTATTTTCAAGAAATCCTTATCCTTTCTTGTTCAGGCAAAGTACCCTTGACGATACTGTGCTAATCTTCCCATTCAAGTAAGCGCCACGCCTTCCACTGTGACGAGGGTTGCTAACGCTTGCCCTGCATAGAGTATTTGATTTGTTATCATTGTTCACTCCTCAATTTTGTTATAGTGGAGAACGGGAAGGCTGGCGATAGTTTTCCCGTTCTCGCTACCCGGATATACTCTTATTCAGGCAGCCTTTTTAGTTGGCTGTGCAATCTTCACAGCAGTAGCTGCCACAACCGTTACAAAAGTTGCTTTTTTACTTTGTATGCTGGATGGCTTGCTGTAGTAACAACTTTTTTGCTCCTCATGAATCATTTATCCCAGACAGATGGTGGTGCAATACCAGTTAGTATTCTCGATTTTGCAGCCTTTTCGCGCTGAGTAATCTCTATACCAGTATTGTTTCCAGCATTCGGATACATTACATTATCTTTTTTTAAACTGTGAGAAGGTGTGATTTTAAATGTGGACCCATCATCATTTGGAATTAAAACTGTAGTTGATGGCCCAGTTGGATCAGAGTTATTTTGACCAGACACCGTACCAAAAAGAATATGTCCAATCTCATGAGCTAAAGCACTATGATTGTCCGATGTGTTTGAATCCTCGGCCATAATAATGTAATGATATACAGGATTTCCGACTTGGGGCCACGCACATCCAATGGTAGTACCGTTTGAGAATGTAGCAAAGGGTACATACCACACAGAAATCCAATTCCCAAAGAGATCGAGATCAACATAATCTCGATGTCTTCTTATGGCCATCTTTTCGCGAGCTTGGTTATTTGGGCCCTCATCATTTAAGAAAGAACTATCACAATCTAAATCATTTTGTTGCAGATTAATGTCATTCGCTTCTTGATGTGTTAAATCTATTGAACTCACACCCACAAGGGGAATGTCCCATATATCCCTTGCTTTCATCATGTCCGTTCTAAACCGATCACTTCCGTCCGGTTTTGTTTTTGCTGCTCCGGGAAAAAAGTATGCGATTACACCCCCAAAGTAGCGCACCTCTGCGTTTTCAGGGGACATACTTGTTGACTTGAAAACAGTGTCCAAGTGGCCGTTAGATATTTTCATAACTATATCCTCTTTTCAATTGTCGAGTTATACTGCTACTAAATCAATTATTTTCTATACGGTTCACTATTATTCACTCCAACACTACAATGTAATCAGAATCCCTTCCAGCATACAACATCGTTAGGGCTTCTAGTCACTTCGTTCTCGGGTTTAACAATCCTATTTCCCCCTCTTTATTACGCCCTCGCCCGTAATCAATTGTCACAAAATCCAAAGTGCGATTGAATTTAAGGCTGTTAGCAATGCCTGCTATTGCCCTGCGGCGTTTGTCTGCAAAGGTGGTTGCTGCAATGCCAGGAACGTCCTTGCGATATCCTTTTTCCATGTAAGCCTGTGCTTTCAAATACTTCTTACCTTCCAAGAATAGCAATCTGGCTGCTACACTCTCATGAGGGTCTTTGATGTTGTTTATAGCGAAGCGGACGTTATTGGTTATGAAAACGTACAGCTTGTAGTTTTCATGGCGTTTATCCTTCAAAATTACCGAATTTGCCGTTACATCTGCTGTCAATTCATGCCCAGATTCCCTTTTCGCAACCAATCCCTCAGCCGACAGAAGATCGTATGCAGACATTCCATTTTCGATTTGTTTGATTGCAAATTCATAGTTTTGAATGATATCAATCATGTCTACATATTTTCCGAGGAGCCATTTAGTTTTACGGATATCTTCCTTATCTACATCTGAGAAAAAATTGATCTGGATAATTTTATTTGTATCTTCTGTATCATTTTCATTAGAATTCAACTCAATTAAATTTTTAGACATTTTTATTATCCCCTTGTTAAGTATAATCTTGAACATATTGAAGAATTGTAATAACTTAAAACTAATGAAAGGAGGAATTATTTTGTCCCATAATAGTGCTGTGAAATTTTTCATATTGACTAGAGAATTAGAAAGGAAGTTTATACATGAACTATCAGTAATGAGAATAATGGTGACTAATAACAAAGGAGCTAAAATTACTTATACAGGGGCGTTCATATCAATTATATTAGCAGCGATTGCTCCTATTTATTCGATGATCAACGGAGTAAGGGCAGATGAATATTGGCCTCTTATTGTTTGCTTAAGCCTTAGTGCGTTTGCTTTATTTCTACTTCAATTATCGATTTGGCTATCACATTCGTTCATTAAATATAAATATCCGGAATATAGCCCTCTTTTTAAGAAAAAGAAAATTTTATTCAATTATGACTATGAATTTATATTTGCTTACAGGTGTGAACAAATTTTAGAAGTTTTTAAAGAGGAAGATTTTAAAAAATTAGATATTGATGAGTTAATTAACTTCTTTTCTGATAAAAGTACAAGTATAAAATCAAGAAGATGGACACCAATAACAATTATTAGTTTAATTATGTTTCCTCTTTGGAGTGAATTTATTGGTGCAAAAATTGGTCAGGGATGGGAGATGTTTGTTGTCTTATTAGCACTGTCAATCTTCGCTTCATATGTTGTAATACTAGTTAACAATATCTTGAGAATGAATCTACTTTCTCAAGCTAGGAAATATGATGATCTTGTAGGTGTCTTGAAAATAGTTAAGTCAGTATCAAAGAACAATACATAATTTTTGAAAGGTGAGGCAAAGGAGTCGTTGATACACCATCATTCTGTATCCGCTCCTTCCACACCCAACAATTCAGGGTTATCGTAGATATTTCCGATCACTTCTCCGTCTTCTATATATCCCAAGTGCAGTCCCATTAAAGGTTCTTTGCCTCTGAATAACTGGAACATGCCTCCGTATAACCTCACGACCAGATTTTCAGGCAATGGGCCGCTACTCTCAAAATTCAACTTACTTACTTTAACGATATCTCCATCGTAGTAATCAATACCCTTGCTGTCTTTCACCCCGGATCTAAGCATCAACACCATGTACGGTGACCATATGCATACCTTCAACCAGTTCCGTTCCAAGAACTCGTATGACATCTCTTTGGTTTCGGTATCCCATGCTCTCGCTCCAAATTCATACAGCGTCATGCTTATACGCTCCTTCCTCAACCAACTCAAATTCCGACAACACTAAATTCCCGTCCATATCCAAACAACCCACATATACTTCTCTACCTTGACTATCTGTCGCAAAGTATTCTTCTGTTTCCTCATACAAATCGGCGGTTAGCTCGTCGCCCTCTTTTACCTCGTACAACAAGTTTGTTCCGCTGTACGCTTGGAAGGGATCTGTGCATCTCACCTTAATCTGTTTCATGTTGTTCCGCTCCTTCCTTGGGAGCCAACAGCTCAGGGTTTTCGTGAACGTTGCCAATCCGCTTCTGCCAACTCTTGATATCAAACCCTGTCCAACCACCATTGCCTGCATTTAATTCATACGCGCTTAGCGGCACGCCTTTATATCTGCCTTGGTGTATGTCATAACAAATGACTTGCAATTCCTGATTCTTCGCATGAGGATTTGGTGTTAAGATGTCATCCTCGCACCACTCTTCGTCAGTTGTTCCATCCTTGATTCCGATAAATTGTCCAACCGTTTCTGGATCTACTGGAACCCATTCCGACTCTTGCTCAGTGCCACAATCGATCCATGACCCGCTTTCCCACTCCGACAGATGTCCATACACCATCTTTCCATGATGCTTGCCGTGGTCGATGGCTTTACCTCTGAATTTACGCATCTTGTATATCCTCCTTAGTAGGGAGAGGCCCTAGCCTCAACCCTAAAATTGGTTAGCTAAATTCCACAATCCTTGCTGCCCCTTAGCCGGAAGAGGTTTCATTAGCATCTTTACATCCGACATTTCCCATGCATATCGCCCTGGTTCAAAGTCTCCGAATTCATATTCAGGAGAGTAAACCAATCTGTTTCCTTCCAACTCATAACCATCTGTCCATGTATCCACCGATTTAAGGCAGTTGGTCAGTTTAGCAATCGCTACAACCGCGCCCGTTGGCAGGTTATCTACTGTGTATCCATGCTGTTCTAGTGCTGCACGAATTTCAGGATACTTGCAGGCATCCTTGTCGATCTTCTTCCCGGCATGGATGGCAATCTCGCCCCGATGCTTAGTAGGCCAGCTGCGTGTTTCATATTGTTTTGCTCCAATGGCGATAAGTGTCGCCCACGGCTGAATAATTGTTATAGCCTTCATGATTGTTCTTCCTCCCCTAATCCATTTGTCTATAAGCAGAGACGTCATATCCGTTCATGAATAGTTCTTTAGCGAAAACCGTGACTGCTTTGTCTCTGACACTCGCCTGCCCTGAGCTAACCGTAATCATGTATCCGTCACCTATCCAACGCCGCTTACCCCTGCAATACAATCCCGCTGCCTTTATTGCTTCCAGGACCTTGGTTTCCCGCGCCCTCGGCAACCGGATAAACACTTTATCCAGATTCGCTGTTCCACCATCCTGCATGCCTTCTGTCGCCGCTTGTGATGCCTTGTGCGCTGCTTTCAGATCTTCCGTGAATTTGTTATAGTCCATCTGTATATCCCTCCCTGGGAAAGAGGCCCTAAAGCCTCTATTTCCGAATTACGATACTGTCCGAATCAACATTGTCACTGATTCCGTCATAAATCGTGCTCTCAGCACTTACGCTGCCATCAGGCCATAACTTACCTTGACAAATATCTCCCTTGCGGAACACTTTTACGAACCGCCCCCAGTCGTCCCAATAGACATCCTTAATTACTTCAAACTCACAAGGTACTGATTTCCACTCGGACATGCGTGTTATCTCTCCTTTGGTGGGCCTAAACCCACCTTGATTTATCTAATAAATGTAAATCGAGCGGTACCCTCCCAAATTTATTAACTTTTCAGTGTGTGGTGGGAAGGGAAGGTATTCCCTTCCTCTGTTATGGGGTGCTATATGATCAACTGAAGCTGTCCCTCAGTTGTTGAGTTGAAATCGTTCTGTTGTTCTCCTGACGCCAATACTGCCTCGAATATTGCTTCAAGCACCTGTACAACAATCGAGTTGCCGGCAAGCTTGTATAGTGTGGCATTCCGTTTTCCCGGAATCGTGGGAAATTCAGCCGCTGCCTGGTCAAAATCATCGTCAGTGAATCCCATAAGCCGCCAACATTCTCGCTCTGTCAAATACCGATACGTGCCATCATCCTGCTTGATTATGCCTGCATTTGGGCAACGGTCCTGCCTGGTGGAAATGGTCCAACATCTATCATCGATCACATCCAAAGGCCGATACTTGCCATGGACACCAGGATTGAATTCTTCGATCCGACTCAGCATGGATGGAATATTGATTTGGTACTGTTCTCCAGTCACGTTTAATTCTAAGAACTCTTTGATATGCCTCATCGGGCTTTTCTTGAGCTGCCCGAAATCAAATGTCGATCCGTCCAACATGCTGATAGTAATAACTCTTTCCCGGCCTTGTGGTATCCCGAAATCCATTGCATTAAGGACCTCGAAGCTGTTGGTGTAACCGAGTTCGTTCATGCGGTTTAGGTACTTGTTGAAGCTGTGGATCATATCTTTGTCCCGTACACCCTTCACGTTTTCCCAGACAACTACTTTCGGCTTCCATTCGCCCATATGCTCAATGATTCGGAGCGTTTCCCACATTAAGGATGAACGCGTTTTGTCCTCGTCTTTACCACCTAATCGTTTGCCTGACCTTGAAAAGTCTTGGCACGGGCTACCATGCACCAGGATGTCAGGCCGAAGATTCCAGCCGACCACCGACTGCGGCTTGTGCAACCGATCATACATAGCGTTGTAGCTGCGTACGGCCTTTTCATCGATCTCTACATAATCAATCGACTTGTGCTCAACACCGAGATTGATAAGTGCCTTGCGTGGTGCCCCGATGCCGCCGAACAGTTCAAGTATCTTGATCATGTGTGTCTTGTCTCCCTTCCTCTGTTATCCAGAGAAACACAACTCCAAATAACGTTATAAATTCGTTGTTATATGAATTATTTGCATATTAATTATCGAAATGTCCGTATCCAAACGGGACTTGATGATTCTCTTCAACTCTTACAATATCGTTAATTAAAGCCTCGAAAATTGCGATTTGTTTATCATCCATCATTTCAATAAGCCGAACCTCTTTTGCTTTCAATGAACGCCCTGCCGCAGAAGAGATAAGTTCTTTAACAGGGTTTAACGATTGCTGTCGATTCTGTTTCTCCTGATCCGTTTTCCGCTGTGCCTCTTGCTTCCGGTTGTACTCATCCCAATCTTGTTCGTCAAACCAGAAATGGTCGCCGTATTTATCACGAAAGGCGGAAATCCAAAACTGGAGAAGTTCTTCGTTTGTTTGTATCCGATCATGACAGGGCCAACAAAGCCGGAGACCATTGGTTTTAACACCACGTCCTTTTCTGCCACGCGGATAGACATGATGGGTAGTTGTCCCTTCCGCAATCTTGCAGGATTCACAAATTCCATTTGATTCTTCGATAAGTTCAGCTATGACTTCTTTCGGGAAATCGCCGCGCTCCTTCGAGCCTGGTCTGGATTGGTGATGGGCTAAAATGTCCTTCTTCCATTCAGGCACAGGCTTTTTGTCTTTCTTACTCCGCCCGAAGCTGCTCACTTTCTTTTCTTTTAGTTTTTTCTCCGGTTTCCAGAATGTCTGATGGGCCATTTCTTCATCACCTTTCCTTCGTTTTTCCTGTGCTTATGCTTATATTTTGAACCTAATTCACTACGATTCCACTACGGATTTTATAGGTTCTAACAGACCAACTTGCTCTAAAACAGCATAGTGTGCTTGTCTCTCCTCAGCAGTCGCATGAACTCCGTTTACCGAGTATCCAACATAAAAAGCAATAGCTTGTTGCACTTCGATAGGTTGTTCATCGAAATTGTTCAAATCTACAGTACTCACACCCAAACCTCCTTTACAAAGCCGAAAATCGACTATGTTTTTCTTCAAATTTTGATTTTATATCCGGTGGTAAATCGCTGATCACTGCATCCCATGTATTCATCAGTTCTTTGTTATAGGAACTGAATTGTTTGATTTGCGCATACCTTTCAGATAAAGCTGTGGAGAATTCATCTTTCTCAGCTTCAGTCAAAGTAATAACCTCCCGTTTTAATTAGTTGGGATACAAAATTTATTAGATGAGGTAAGGAAAAATTTCCTCACTCCTCTCTTATTTAAGAATAATTTCACGAGAGTAGCTGTCCAAACGTAGTAACATGGTGCTGGTGCGAATGTTCTGTACATCGACGCAATCAATGTCGGAGAAATGTCCTGCCATAACCAAGCTTCCAAATAGTTCCCGAACGCTGCTGTCTTCAACAGGCATTTGACCATGACCTAATCGTCTCAAAATGTTACTGATTACGATTGAACGCATCTTCAGCGCTTCTGGAGTCAAGACTGTAGAAGGATGGGCAAGTCCCTTTTCTACTGCATCCCATTCTTTTTGTTTACGATCCAATTCAATGGACCGATTAGCATTCGCCTCTTGTTCAGAGCGGGAATCCTTCAGGTTAGCCGCAATGATTATGATAGGAAGTACAACTAAAGCGAGAACCGCCAGTACTACCAGAAATAAAAGCAATGTTTCGAATGTAAACATAATAATCAATCCTCTCAATTTTTATTCCTTATCGCATATCGATTTATTGATAAGTTAATAATATACGATATCGAATATAGAGTCAATACGTCTTGCTTAAAAATATTCGTTATCGTATAATTCCTTTGAAAGGGTGAATACTATGATTAACGCGAAACCAAATTTAATGCCTCTCTTAAGAGAAAAAGGGATTACCCAACAACAGTTGTCAGACATGACCGGAATCCCTCAGGGAACCTTAAGTCGATTTGATAGAAATACTCGTCATGAATCTACACATTTGTTTACTATCGCAAGAGCTTTGGGTATAGGAGTAGAAGATTTGTTTATAGTGCAGGAGCGAGAGGATAAGTAATCCTCTGTGCTCCTTTTTTAAATTCCATTTAGACGGGATTCTTAACTTCTGGAAGCTCCATCGTATCTCCCTCTTGCCTAAACTCGACTTGATTTGGGTCGTGTGTTGGTCCCCAATGACCGTTTTCTTGTAAGAGGCGTAATATGTCTCCGGCATAGTCTTCATCTGTGTTTACAACCAGGTATGTGTTCAACGCCGATTTGCCCTCTTCTAGACGAGAATTTTGAATTTTCCGCAAGATGCGACACAGCTCACTTTTATCTAGTTCGTCCAGATGCTTTTCAACGTCCTCGTTTTTGATTACGGTGAATTTGATTTGCATTTTGCTTTCTCCCTTCATCTTCTCGTTTTTTAAGTGCATTCGCCGCTCGTTTACGCGCTGCTTTTTCCTTCTTATATTGGGCAAGCGGTATGAATTCTCCGCGCTTTTTAACAAGTATATCTATTGGTAAACTCGGATATTTTGCTTGGAACAGTTTCAGTTTTACTCTGAAGGTGGATGTCTCTACTCCTTTGATATCCACCACTCGCTGACTCCCGTCCAACTCCATCACCAGAAAGTCAGCTATATAGGTAATCTTCGGCTTTTCCTGCAGAACGAATTTTGGGTGGCATTCGAAGTCTTGGATCTCCCCGAACATCTTCTGCTGGAGAAGGAACTGATAATACTCTCCCTCAGCCATGCTATCGAATCGTATACCAGTTATATCCAGATTGTGCTTCTTGACGATCCATTCCGAGAACAATGTCCCGTCTTCAGTAACAATCACTTTTGTTGCATTGTATTTGTTCATTACACTTCTTCCGTCCTATAAGGAAGTACAATGTGAACCGATCTTTCATCACTCTCATCCAGAATATAGATAGGTTTGACTTTACCTGAGCACACCAACGTCACTTGATCTCCATCCAATGCTCTGATGGCATCCATGAAGTATTTTGAGTTTAAGGCAACAGCGAAATCTTCACCGCTAAACGACAGAGGAACAATACTTTCGCTTGCCTTTCCAGTCTCTTTCCCTTGCCCTCGAATACTCATTTCATCTTCTGAAATGTTAAGAATTATTTTGTTGTGCTTGTCTTCCTTCGCAAGTGTGTAGATCATTTCAAGACAATTCATTAACTCTTTTTTATCTACTGTTATTTTGGTGACACCCTCTGGCACAACTGACATTCGGCTCACATCCGGGAAGGCACCTTCCAGTACCCTGGAGTAAAAAGTGAATCTGTCCGTTCTCGCAAATACGTGGACCACTTCTCCTCCAGCAGACTTCGAGAAACCAAATTCGATATTGTCTTTATCCAAAATTATCTTTTGGAGATCCCCGAGTGCCTTGGCCTCAATAACAGCTCCGCCTAATTTAGCAACATCTGTGGCATACTCCGTTTTCGCAAGTCGATGTCTATCTGTTGCTAAAATCCCTATCAGACCGTCATCAATATAAACATGCGCTCCTGCAAGTATCGCAGCGTTTTTCCCCGTTGGATCGGCTGCATAAGTTGCCTTTTTGAATAACCTTTTTAGTTCCCGACCAGTTGTCTCGAACAACTCGCTATCGTCGATAGTAGGAACTTGCGGAAATTCCTCAGCTTCGAAAATACCCATGTCGATTTCTTTCTTCCGGGACCTAATGATCGCTGTTGTTCCCTTTGTTTCAATGCTGACATCGCCATTAAGTTTCTTCATCATTTCCAATAACAGTTTAGGGATAGCGATTTGTCCATTTACCTCCACCTGTACGTCTTTGCTGAAGATGTACGATTGGATTGTTGTCCGAGTATCCGTCCCGGTAACTTTAAGACCTTCGCTGTTTGCCTCGATCAAGAAGCAATCAAGAATCGGCATGAGGCTCTTACTCGCAAAAGCTTTACTTGCATCTTCGAGAGCTTCAACTAGCAGCTCACTATCCACGACTATTTTCATAAGGTCGGATTTCCTCCTTCACAGCTCTTTTAGCATTAGGATTGCATGCTGGACAAGGACTCAACATCATCATTGCACCATTGAACTGGTACGTTACCTTTTGACCGTTACATGTTTTGCACATTCGGTTATCCCCTCCGTCTATTTCTTCCGCCCACTGGCAGTATTTTTACAAAAGGCTCAATCCGTTCAATAATTCGCTCCGCTTTCTTCTCATGCTGCTTTCTGTCCATCTCCTTGGCATCCTTTACATTAGCCAAGTGATATCTCAATTCTTTGATAGTCAAATTGGATGTGTAGATTATCGGTAGACGCTCCATGCGTCGCTGAAGTATCGGCCCAATCACTTCATCCCTTGTCCAGATGGTTAATGTCTCAGCTCCAATATCATCAAGTATCAGTACAGATGCTGTCCGGAGAGAA
>NZ_ASPR01000069.1:0-424 GCF_000517845.1 Paenibacillus sp. FSL R5-192
TTACTCTGCTAAGTATGACAAAGTTTATGCTGGTGACGGATACGGAGATGTAGGGTATGTAGATAAAGTATTGGCTGACTATTCTCCACAAAAGGCGGGTACAACACAACCTACACAGAAGCAATTAAAGGATGCGAAAAACACCGCTGATAGTGAACTGCTTCGGATTAGTGATGAACTTTATAATATTGATGTTTCAGAACTTGAGAGTAAACTCGGAATCAAAGATATGAAAATCTCTGACAAAGAGTTGTCTTTAAAACAATCCGAAGCACGGCAGAAGAACATGAAGAAAGACTCCCAAGAGTACAAAGCCGAATACGAGCTTCAATTGAAACTCAAAACTGAAATACAGAAACTGATGCAGGAGCAGCGTCAGATGATCGAACAATCCGGGCTGAAATCAGATGAGTTGACTAATAAG
>NZ_ASPR01000070.1:0-1022 GCF_000517845.1 Paenibacillus sp. FSL R5-192
TGCGTCAACAAGGCCGTTCCGAGATGGAAATGACCAAGACGCAGCTTCAGTTTTATCAGGGACAACTCAAAAATACGGCCCTAACTGAGGAACAGCGTGTTGAATCAGCTAAACAAGTGTATGACTTGACGAACAAGGTTACGGATCTGAAATTTAAAAATTCAACCAATTGGATTGATAAACAAACGGATCAGATGGAACGTCAAGGTAAGTCTGAGGTTGAGATTTATCAAATGCAGGCCGAGGCTTACAACCGGATGCGAAACGACACCACGCTAAAAGCAGAACAACGAGCTGAAGCAGAGAAAATGTATCAAGATACTTCCAAGAAACTGATTTCGTCTAGGTACGAGTACTCGGAAAAGTGGATTAACAAAGAAGCTACGAAGATGGAAATGTCCGGTGCTCAAAAAGTTGACATCATGAAGTGGGAGCTTCAAGAGTTTCTGAAGATGCAAGCTGATAAGACGATGTCTTCTGAACAGCTATGGGATCTAGAACAGAAAATATATAAGCAGCGTAATGATCTGGATAAGGAGTACTATTCTGCTGCTGAGAAACGAATTAATCACTTGAAGGCGATCGGTGAAATGACTACCGAACAAGAACTTGCCGAGTATATGAAACTTCAAGCTTCTTACCTGGTAGGAAGCGATCAACGGATGGATGCAGATGAGAAGGTCTACGATCTAAAGAAAAAACTCATGGATGAAATGACCAAAGCTGTATCCGAATCGGTAACCAAGCAGAAAAAGTTAATGGATAATGCGAGAGATGAGGAGATTAAACGTATCCAGGCAGAGAAGGATGCTTTCACCTCGGCTCAAGAAGCCAAAATCAAAGCTATTGATGATCTGATACAAGCGATGGAGCGAAGTGACGATCAGGATGACTATGAGAGATTGCGTGCGGAGAAAGTAGCACGTCTGGAAAAACTTCAGTCCGCTGTTGGACCAGAAGGTATTGAAGAGCGGAAACAGGTTCAGAAGGATATCGAGGATATGGATCGTGAACACGGACGC
>NZ_ASPR01000071.1:0-260 GCF_000517845.1 Paenibacillus sp. FSL R5-192
TATCAGCAGCCTTTGATGAATTTTCTTCAAATACTGAACTATCTGCTGAAAACCTGAAAAACATTCAGGTACTGAAGGAGAGCGAGAAAAACGAAACGATCCTTGGGATGCTTGATGTGTTTGTTTTAGAATACCAGAATCGCCTTGATCAGATTGCTGCGGCAAGTTCTTCACTTGGAGTGACTGATGTCTCTGGGGGAGCTTTGGCTCCAGGAACCGCTTCGAAGGACTCTTCATATCAAAAGGAAATTGATCTGTAC
>NZ_ASPR01000072.1:0-698 GCF_000517845.1 Paenibacillus sp. FSL R5-192
GCGCGCCCTGAGAGATTCGAACTCCCGGCCTTTTGATTCGTAGTCAAACGCTCTATCCAGCTGAGCTAAGGGCGCAAAATATTGGAGCGGAAGACGGGAATCGAACCCGCGACCCTCGCCTTGGCAAGGCGATGCTCTACCGCTGAGCCACTTCCGCAAATAAAGGATGCGCGTGGAGGGACTTGAACCCCCACGTCAAAGACGCTAGATCCTAAGTCTAGTGCGTCTGCCAATTCCGCCACACGCGCATATGATGGTGAGTCATGAAGGGCTCGAACCTTCGACACCCTGATTAAAAGTCAGGTGCTCTACCAACTGAGCTAATGACTCATAGAAAAACTGGTGGAGGATGATGGATTCGAACCACCGAACCCGTACGGGAGCAGATTTACAGTCTGATGCGTTTGGCCGCTTCGCTAATCCTCCAGGATTACATGGTGCCGGCGAGAGGACTTGAACCCCCAACCTACTGATTACAAGTCAGTTGCTCTACCAGTTGAGCTACACCGGCGTATTACATGGTGTTATAAATGGTGGCTCGGGACGGAATCGAACCGCCGACACGAGGATTTTCAGTCCTCTGCTCTACCGACTGAGCTACCGAGCCTTACTACATTAAAAAAAATGGCGGAACCGACGGGATTCGAACCCGCGATCTCCTGCGTGACAGGCAGGCATGTTAGGCCAACTACACCACG
>NZ_ASPR01000073.1:0-1527 GCF_000517845.1 Paenibacillus sp. FSL R5-192
TTTCTCTGTTTTACCCCCTTGAGACATATCGGCAATAGCTGCTGAATAACGCGGAACTTCAATACTTACTTTGTCTTGAAGGTCCCCTGCGGTGTAGTGAAAAGCATAACCACTGTCGCCGCCCATAACCGACTGCCAGTCAAATTGCAGTTGTAACGTAACCTTTGTTACCTTGTCCTCAACGTACTTAATTGTGTTATCCAAATTACGGGCTACGATTGTTCCTACGCCATCAAAAACGAGTGGTCTCATATTTATCCTCCTTGGGTATAGAGTTGATTAAACAAGCTCCCAGAGCCGTGCATCAATCTCTTCAATTCGTTTATATTCCTTCGTGTCTTCATACCCTTCAACCGGTTCCTTGCCATCCATCAATCCGAGTTTTTGTGCGAGTCGAACCTTTTCTCGGATCAACTTCTCTAGCTCAGGAAATTCTTCCTTAGGTTCCGGTTTGGTATTTGTTACTTCCGCTTGTTTTTCAGACATATCCTCACCTCAATTCATTCGGAGATAGTCCACATCAAATATGGCCTTATATCCTTTGACACCTTGTATTCCAGTTGCAAAATCAGCATCGTACGTCAGTACACAAAGGTATGTCGCCCAACCTGGCATCGTAATCCGTTTATCGTGTAAAATACGAAACGCTCTTTCAAAGAGCAGCTTCGCCGCATAACCGGTACCAGCATAAAAATCTAAGCAAAACTTTCCTTCGAAAACTAATTGATTCGGAGAAAAGCGACCTGGCATCACATATTGGCAGATATGAGGAACAGTTTCATGACTTACAGTGATTTCAGGTTCCATTCCCTTTGTCATCCTCTTCACTACCTCCTCGGAAGGTGAAGATGAGTCAAGCTCAAGTAACTCCATGAGTTCGTCATCACCTTTAAGCGCATGCTGAACTGCATCCAACAATTGAAGACTCAATCTCTCACCTCCCTGAAGTAACGATGATATGGAAACTCGGTAATGACACGACTAATCCCGTTTAATATCCGATCACGATTGGATTCAAGAGCTATACGCATGAAATAAGTAGGAGGAGTGGCTTTGAACGAAGGATCAAGGTCCCCCCGTTCTGCCAACTCCTCCAAATCTACGCCTGCGTATCCGCCTTTGGACTTTTTAATCGTGCCATCGATAGCTCGGTAAGTACCTCTACCCCGCCCTACGACTACCCGGCTACCCTTTGACCTCAACTTATTCCACGCCTCACTCTTCATGTAGCTGACTAAGCCCGGGTTTTGACTCGGTCCAGCCATAAGTGAGCCTTTACCGAATTGCTCAAGCCACGCTTGCCAGTAATCAGCGGTGATATCTCCTGAAATCATTTGGTTCGCTAGCACGATCATTTGCATCTCCAACCGCTCACGGACAGCAGGGTAGTACCGAATGCCGGTCTTCGCAGTAAGTAATACGATTTTCGTTAGACCTGTGATTTCAACAGCCAACTTGTTTTCCAAGTCCTTCGCTGCACGTTCTGCATCGTACCCGGTAATCATCGCCTGTCCTCGCACAACTGAA
>NZ_ASPR01000074.1:0-3496 GCF_000517845.1 Paenibacillus sp. FSL R5-192
CAACCACATCCACTTGATATTTCTTGCCAGCAATCACGATGCGGTCTGGACTTACCAATGCCGGATCACTCGGTTCCCTGACATCAACACTAGTCTGCAAAAGAAGAACAAGGGAAGTTGTAGATAGAAGACCAGGTTCTTCTTGTCTCAGCTGAGCAGAGACATGTTGAGCGAAACCAATGATATCCCCGGCTACGAGTGTAAACTCAGGTTTGCCCTTGGGATTGTCATTCGAATCGAACTCCTGCATGTACCTTTGAACTTCCACGGTAACGTTCGTTTTGATTAAGGAACAGTATTTGTCTTTGGTTGCAGTATAACGGAGAGTTTGGACCAATAATGTCATATCATTCTGCACGACATCCCCAGGTAATACAGGGGACTTAGGAGCGAAAAGGCCGTTGTACATGTACTCTTTACCGAGAACCGTAGTCGCCTTTGTTTCTCTGGACAGAATGACTTTATCCTGTTCCCCATTTACAGTGCAGGGAGAGTGTCTATGGACGAAATCTTTAAACATCAGAAACGCCGCCTTTCCTTCTCCCTAGTGGGACCAGACAACATAAATAATGGGGCATCCATGGTCTCTTGAAAACTAGAGATCAAGCCGATGAATTCATTTGCCTCTTCAACGAGTTGTGAGGCACGTCTATCCCAATTAACTGCCTGATTTTCGAAAGAGAAATCGAAATCTTTCATCGTTTTTTTGATTCTAGCAGCCATAGATGGAGCCAGTATAGCAGCAACCATACAAATAGCTGCTGCATATACATAGGCTTGATCATCACCAATCAAATCAGCGTAATCTGGAACTTGCTTTACAATCCTCGCTTCAGCGATTGGTAAAACAGAAATAGCGTCTATGTCGGAGTCAGATATTACATCCTCACTAACGCCTAGACGCCCTCTTATTTCTTCGTGATATGTTTCTGTCGTAAGTATCTTATTCGCCACCAGCGGCACCGCCAGTTGCGGCAATGGCCTCTTTCAATTCTTCGATGCTCATTTTTGTGTAGCCGGTGATTTTCATTTCTTTAGCAACAGATTTCAATTCCTTTAGCTCATCGTCCAAATCACCATTTTGAATATCGGATTGCAGTTCAGCAATTTGGGCCAAAAGCTCCGCTTCGCGCTTCTTCGATTCGTCCAACTCTTCCTGAAGATTTAGTTCACGTTCGGACGCAGTATGTGTAGAAGCTATATCGCCCTCAATAATCTCAGCTAAGAGCTTTCCCGTTGCAGCATTTCGAACTTGCCTTTTAGCAATCTCAACAAGTCCAGCAGGGGCATCTTCTACGATATCACCGGCGTTGTAATCCCCAACAGCATCGACCAAAACTTTTACGATAGTCATCAGTTATTCCTCCCTTACGCCACTGTAGCAAAGATATGCCAGTTGACGTATTTCAGACGCGGCAGCACAGTTGCACCGTTGATTACTTGCCATTGGTCAGGGTCGCCTTGAATCAGTTTTGCCAGCGCGAATTTTCCAGTGTGACCAGTGAAGATGTCCTCGTAGTTGTTCGGACTGGTCACTAGGTCCATGATAGATCCTGTCATGCCTTGACCAATGATGATTACGGCGTTGTCAGGGATGAATGGGTAGAATGTTCCTGTATCGTCAATATAACCGCCATCATATACTTCGTATTGAAGACCATTCAGGTTTTGGCTGACGATTTCTGAAAGCGAACCATCTGTAACAATATCTTTGCCGTAGGTGAATTTGATCAAATCGCGGATTTTTTCGTTTTGCTTCAAATAACTGTCCACTTTTTTATTAGCTACAATTTTAACACCTCTTGCGCCACTTCCCCTGAATCTAAGAAGCCATTCATCCAAGTTTTTTAAAGGATCAGCAGTTGTTGTATTGCTCCAAAGAACATCAGCAGTAGGCTTGTTATTTGCCGGAACACCATAATCGATTGTGCGAGAAGGTTTATTCGCAGTTGCGGGAACAACAAGGCTACCCGTAAGTGATTGCCAACGCATCCATTCAAACCGAGTTTCGAGACGTTGGTTGAGATTCACCATTTTTTCAATCATGTATTCTTCGCCCCATGTTTGTTCAAGGCTGTTTCCCGGCTTACGAAGGGTAGCAATTTTTTCTCGGTCGATGATTGCCTTCTCACGCCATTCCTGGTTGGTGAATTCCATTTGTTTCACAACAGGAGCGGAATGGATCGGTGAGGGATCATTGAGTCCAGTAGGTGGAGTCATGCCGGTATCGTCGTAGGTAACGTCATATTTAATTGTCAGCCCGAGTTCTGGTTTGAAATCCACACCATTTGTCAGGATTTGAGCACCTCGAAAACTGTTAATATCTGTCCGAATGTTCTGAACTACTTCCGTAAGGAAGTACGGGTCGAGTACGTTTGCCATTTATGTTGTTCCCCCTTATACAAAGTAGCAAAGCTTCAGCGCTGTTTTAGCCGCTGCATCAATGCCGGTCAATTTTGATTCAGTAAAAATTCCAGCAATCCACGCTGAAGCGCCGATATCGGTAAGCGTAGTATTCTGATCATTGTCCAAAATGCAAACCGCGTCTTGCGAACCATCGGATGCTGAAGAGAGATAGGGAACGAATTTATTAGTAGCCGTTACCCTTCCAAGGACAGTACCTTTCTTAATCACTCCGTTTCCTTTTGCAAGCAACACGCCGCCGGGAATTCGTGCTTGTAAGTCCGTGGAAGCAAGAACTTCTACAAATTCCTGCGTGTGAATTTGACCAGGTCCCGGTGCACCATTGTATTGAGATCCAATCATATTACTTATCCCCCTTCAGCAGATTACTTCTGCCTGTATTTTTGAGAGCAGCTATAGCATCAGCTCTAGCCGCTTCCTTTGCCTCTGTTTGGAGTTGTTCTGGTGTCTTTTGACCAGCAGCCTGCGCGTTAGTTGGCGCTGTTCCATTGGCAGCTCCTGCAGGAAGATCAGGGTTATCACCCTCGGTATGACGACCACCACCACCCAATGCAGCTTGAGCCTGAGCTTCGTAAGTCGCGCCGATTTTTTCAATCTCAGATACTGGTAAGTGGGACAGCATAGCTTTCATGGTTTCCGTATTAAACGCTTCTCCCAACGCACGTACACCAGCACCGCAAGCTTGCTCCGTAACCTTTGTCTTGTAGACTGCACCATCAGCAGCCTGAGCGCTAAGTGAAGCCAACTTTGAGGTAATGTCCGCATCATTTTCAACGCCCAGCGCAGCCCGGACTTGTCCGAGTATACTATTCGCAGCAGTCAGCGCGATTGTTTGAGTTTGTGATGCTGCCAAAGTAGCCTTTTGTTCTTCGTTCACAGTGTCATCTCCTTCGACCTTTGTTTTGGCCTGTTCTAATGTTTGGTGCTGTTTGGATACAAATGCATTCATACCGCCTTTATTGCTAAAAAAATAAAAGACGCGTCCATCGCCATCCAGCGACTTCGCATCTAGAGGAAGTGGTTCATATTCAGTTTGCTGTTGGACCTCATTATCTTCTTGAATCTTTGACGA
>NZ_ASPR01000075.1:0-259577 GCF_000517845.1 Paenibacillus sp. FSL R5-192
ACGAAATTGTAGCTTGGCAGTTGTCTAAACGGAACGATGTTCAGCTCGTATTGGATACGGTAGAACAATGGACACAAAGAAGAGACGTTTCGGAAGCCGTGCTCCATTTGGATCAGGGCTTCCAGTATACGTCTCAGGCGTACAACACACGATTAGAAGAATTTGGCGTCAAGGGCAGCCACTCTCGCAAAGCAACCTGCCTGGATAACGCATGCATCGAATCCTTCTTTTCACATCTCAAGACAGAGAAGCTGTACCTTAACCAGTGTAATTCAGAAGCAGAGATTCGACAAGCCGTGGAAGATTACATGTACAATTACAACTACCGACGATTTCAAGCCAAACTCAAACAGCGCGAACCGATTGAATATCGATGCGCGCTGGCAGCATAGCTTTTTTCATCTGTCTACTTGACAGGGGTATGACCATGTATGACATGTTTTTTTTGTTTATTCATTTACTCCTGATAGACAACTATACTTACATTAGAATTGTTATCTTCTGGCGTACTTGCTGTAAAAATGACATTATGATCCATCGTGGTGACATTCCACCCGGCCATCGAATTCTCAAATGCAGAACCAATTTTCTCAGCCAGTCCATTTAATGTCTCTGTTCCTGACAATCTTAAACGTTTGGAAACTTCATTCGTACCGTCTCGAAATACAACTCTAATAATCCCTGGCGCGCTGGGGCCAGAATCAATTTTTAAACTTATAGCTTGCTTTACTCCTGCAAAGGTCTCCGATCCTGGTGTAGTAATCGAGCTTGATACCAATCCAATACCTGTTGTCGCTTCCACGATTGCCACGGATAGTTTAGGATTGTTAGCCGAAGGTGCTCGGGCTGTAAATATAACATTTCTATCATTTGACGTAGCGTTCCAATCAACTAAAGACGTGTTAAATGCCCAAGCTATCTTCGTTGCTACTTCGGCAGCAGTTTCTGTACCTATTAATTCAATATCTTTAAGAATGGTTGTGCTACCGTCTGTAAATGTAGCAGTAATCGTTCCGGCAGCTGTAGCCCCTGAATCTATCACTAAGGTAGCCACTTGTGCTTCGCCAGTAGGGTATGGAGCTCCTACGGTTGTTATTGTACTATCTGGCATGCCAATTCCTGTGTTTAATCCCGAAAGTCTCGCCATAGCTTTTATGTTATTCTCTGCCGGAAACTCGGCTGTAAAAATTACATCTGAGCCCCGTGACGAAACGATCCAATTCGGAATCATGCTCCCGAATGCTGCTGCTATCTTGTTAGCAAGATCACTTCCTGTTTCAGGACTTCCCATCATAGACACATAGGCTGTCCACGAGGAGACTCCATCCGTAAATTTGACGCCTATCGGCCCATGATCACTTTCTGAATTGGGAAGACGCAGCGTAATCACTTGGGATGTGTTAGTCGTAAGATTTCCTGGAACTTCAAGTGTACTTGAAGGCGCCCCTACTCCTGATGCTTCCAAAGCGTATATTCGAACATTTTCATTATTAGTACCTGGCGTTTGCGATTTGAAATGTATTCGACTCCCATCAGCTTCTGCACCCCAACCAGCTACAGATGTTCCAAATGCGGCTGCTATTTTAGATGCTACTTCAGCCGCTGTTTCTGTTCCCAAGATGTAGATATTTTTTTGAACTGGCACTCCTCCATCTGTAAAATAAACATAATATGAACCCGGAGCCGTTGCACCGTTCTCTATCACTAGTGTTGCTATTTGTGCTGTACCCTGTAACGGTGCTGTTCCTACAGATGTAATCGAACTATCTGGCATACCAATCCCTGTGTTTAATCCCGAAAGTCTCGCCATAGCCTTTATGTTATTCTCTGCCGGAAACTTGGCTGTAAAAATCACTTCTGAGCCCCTTGACGAAACGATCCAATTCGGAATCGTGCTCCCGAATGCGGATACTATCTTGTCAGCAAGATCACTTCCTGTTTCAGGACTTCCCATCATAGACACATAGGCTGTCCACGAGGAGATTCCATCCGTGAATTTGATGCCTATCGGCCCATGATCACTCTCTGAATTGGGAAGACGCAGCGTAATCACTTGGGATGTGTTGGTCGCAGGATTTCCTGGAACTTCAAGTGTACTTGAAGGTGCCCCTACTCCTGATGCTTCCAAAGCGTATATTCGAACATTTTCGTTATTAGTACCTGGCGTTTGCGATGTGAAATGTACTCGACTCCCATCAGCTTCTGCACCCCAACCCGCTACGGATGTTCCATACGCGACTGCTATTTTAGATGCTACTTCAGCCGCTGTTTCTGTTCCCAAGATGTAGATATTTTTTTGAACTGGCACTCCTCCATCTGTAAAATAAACATAATATGAACCCGGAGCCGTTGCACCGTTCTCTATCACTAGTGTTGCTACCTGAGCCGTACCTACATTGTTATAAATACTACCTGGGACAGTTATGACACTTCCACTCGAAACCACACCTGTCATAATGCTTTCAACGGTGGCTTTAACATGATCGTTGTTAACAGCTGGATTTAATGATGTAAAATAAATGTTTGCACGCTCAGCATCCACATTCCATCCTGTTAGTGCATTATCAAACGCTTGTACGATTTTAGCAGCTACCTCAGTATCCAATTCAGTTCCATCAAGCTCTACGTAAACGGTCACTGGATTGACTCCATCCGTAAATGTGGCACGCAATGAACCTGCCGTATCTGCACCACTTGTTATTGTCAGAGTGGCAACTTGAGATATACCTTGAACGGCTTTGACTCCTTCAGTGGCGATTAATGTGGAGGTCTTCACTCCAGTAGTAATCGAAGGTGAACCGGATCCATTAGATGTAGTGTTTGAATCTGAATTTAAACTCGCAGTAGGTATAGATGGTGAAGGTATATTATCTTTATCTTCACTTTCTGTCTCTTGTTCTTGTTCTTGTTCTTGTTCTTGAATCAAGCTTATCGCTTTATCCAACATCACAACTGCCTCAGCTCGCGTAATTGGAGATGCCGGTTTGAATGAACCATTTGTATAACCAGTAATGATATATTTTGAGAATGTAGCACCTATGGCACCCTTACTCCAATATGTAAACTCTGAAGAATCCTTAAATGCTAAAGCTGCTTTTTCATTACTAGGTAATTTCAGTAAGTCTGCTACAATAACTGCAGCTTCTTGACGGCTTATCGGTTTAGAAGTACGTATAGTTTGATCTTTATAACCTTGTATGTAACCTGCTTTTACCGCTTTTTGCACTTCTAGATAGCTCCAATTTGAAGACGACAAGTCAGTGAAATGTAGTTCTTCTACCTCATTAAAATCAAACTGACGATTAACCAATGCCATAAATTCTCCACGTGTAATTACATCGTTGGGTTTAAGTGTTTGGTCGGAATATCCTTTAATCAACCCTTCTGAGAGCCATTTGCTAAGGGTATACTCGGCCCAATGTCCTTCAATATCTAAATTGGTTTTCTGACCATATGCTACCCCACTCAAGACGGATACCAAACTGGTTGCTAATATGAATGTGCTTACTTTTTGAATCACTTTTCTATAAAACATATACTTCCTCCAGTTCAAATATAAAGCTATTTATTTACTCAATAGAATAGATTAGTCTGTGCCTCCCCTCCAGTTACTCTTCCTTAAAGCGAATTTGAATTAAGGTATAAGCTTCAACCATCCGCCTTTTTCTTAATGCTATCTTATTATATCGGTTTACACTAGTTCACGAGTTATACTTATTACTTATGTTCTTTTACTCAGCACTATTTTTTTCTGAATTAAGCGAGCCTTGTACTCAAATTTGCGTTCTTATAATGAGCTATCTATAGGGTGGTATCAACCGCCCCGGCATTCGTGATGATTAATTTCTTGGCTGAAGCTTGCTCATAATTAAGTTACCGGTTGGGGAGATTGTTGGGGTAGCAATAATCATGCCACCTACCAAATTGTTTATCGTTACAGTGTATTATTCTATTTTAGTAACTACGTTAATTGTAGCGTTGCCCGACTTACTGCCGTTGGCCGTTGAGATCGCGGTGATCGTATAAGGACCAGGTGGAGTATTTGCTGCTACACTCACCAACCCATTCGCATCTACAGTAACATTGTTGTTCGTGTTACTACTGGTCCACGTAACGGTTTGGACTGCTTCACCGCTGACATTCACGTTAGCTGTTAACTGTTCCGTATTGCCCTGCACCACACTCTCACTGGATGGACTGACTGTCACACTGTTCAATACAGGTGCTGAAGTCACTGTAATCGTTGCACTATCGGACTTAGTCCTGTCAAACGTTGACGTTACTGTAATTGTATAAGGACCAGGTCGGGTATTTGCTGCTAATGCTTGATGAAATTGTAACAAGATCAATTTTATTTTTGAAATCCTCAGATCCATTTAACTCCATTTTTAATCTTTATAAAACTATGATGACATCGTCTACTGATAGTGAATTAGATTCAATTCTACGTAAAAACATTATTGTAAGCTCTCTCACTGGCAATATCATTTGTTAGGTAATGTAAATCAACGTTCACCTTGGTTATCTTTATAAAGGGATTGTTACTGTTTGCAGTTCTCCAATCTCTCATCAAATTTAAAACAACACCTAATGAATAATAAATCTCTGTGAGTTTTTTTAATCTTTTCTTCTCCCACTTCTCCCTGTATATTTGGCCTACAGTATCAAATATAATGAAAGTCAAAAATGCTTCCTTGATTTTAGGTAAAAACTCTATGTACATACTGTATTGATTTAATGTGTATTCCTGTCCTATCATCATACTCACCCAGCAAATAGTGTTATAAAAAATATTTGAAAAGATTGCTGATGTAAAACCATCTTATTTGGAATTTTTTTATATTTATGAGAAATATGTTTACTATCTTTTAGCCTCTTTATCCAAACACTTCTTTACGCCCACCTCACTTAATGTTAGATTTTATAACATATCATTATGAAAGCGAGTGGGTTGAAGATGGATCTGCAACAGTTATTGACTATCCCCATTCTCTCCAAAGCAAAGGTTATTACCGGACATCGTGGCCTTGATCGCTTGGTGCAATCGATTAATATTATGGACGCGCCAGATATTGTCCAATTCCTGAAGCCGGGGGATATGCTGCTGACCAACGGTTATATCCTGAAAGACCGCCCTGATGCTCATCTTGCATTCATTACAGACATGCATGCAATTGGTTGTGCAGCGCTTGCTGTCAAGACACAGCGTTTCTCTCTTGAATTATCTCCGCAACTGCTTGAGACAGCCGACAGACTGGGCTTCCCGATCATCGAACTGTCTGAGATAGACAATACACTCGGTGAAATATTTCAACATTCGATCAGTGCCATCCTTCAGAACAAAACCCATGAGCTACACTACGCCTTATCTATTCACAAGCAATTTTCCACGATGGTGATGCAGGGAAAAGGCATACCATCAATCGTAGATACATTGTCTCACTTGCTATCCTCACCTGTACTTCTGCTTGGTTCGAAGAAGCAGATTACGGCAGGCTCCCATTATGCACAACAGATGGATCACCAGTCCCTTGCCGCGCCCATACTGACATTTATTGATGAGCACCCTTCCTTCCACACCGCAATCTCGATCTGTCTGCTTACTGCTGATAAATATCGACACGCCGAGCTTCATCCCATCTTCACGGATCGGCACGAGGGCTATTTAATCGCACTATATGACAGTTCCGCAAGCTCTAAGCTCTCCACTCTGGCACTGGAGCAAGCCGTCAATGTGATCGGCCTGGAGTTAACCAAGAAGCAAGCCGTCAAAGAGCGTTCCCGCCGTTACAAAAATGAATATTTCTCCGATCTCATTCAGGGTTTCATTCGTTCGGAACAAGAAGCGCTGCATCGCGGCAAGAAATATGGGCTGCAAGCCAAAGGAAGTTCCGTTCTGATCATTGCCAAAAAGGATGAATCCTTAGCGGGCATACCTAAACAGAACTCTACTTCCTCCGGGGAAGAGCGATTAATCTCGGAACGAGACGCTAATTATGAGCTGATTAAACAGGAATTCGCCAGATTGGATCTCTCCTTTGTCATGTTCACTAAGAACGACCAGTTCGGCATACTCGTTTTTTTGGCTGAATCGTCTTGGGACGAACACACCGTTGTTCAGCAGCTTGAGCGGATGGCGAGCAATCTGTATACAGAGTCGCAGCTCAGCCTATCCTTCGGCATAGGTAATTCCTACACCAATGTATTGGATATTGGACTCTCCTATAAAGAAGCAGTCAAGGCGCTCCAATCCGGTTATCAGATGCGAAAGACACGCTTCGCTCATTCCTATCAAACCATGGATATAAGCCGTCTGCTGCGCATGATCCCCCACGATGAGATGCTGCAGTTCCATCAAGAAACCTTTAAGCCCTTCAACGACCGAGATCCAAACGAGCGTAACGAGCTGATGAAAACCTTGTCCTCCTTCTATGAGAATCATTGCCAGATCGTTGATACAGCCAAAGAGCTGTTCGTACATCGCAATACAGTGATCTATAGGTTGGAGAAATGCGAGAAACTAACCGGCAGGAACATTAAGGACCCGATGGAGAGCCTGCGCTTTCGACTTGCCTTCGCACTTGAGTCCCTTTTGAATGTTAATCCAGCCCCTAGTGAAACTAATCATACGTCTTAAATCGAGAACGTGTCATGTTTAATGACACGTTCTTTAATTTTTCTTTTCATATTTAATTCATGTTCAATCTTCATTTGTGCATTTTAACTGATTTAATTCTATTTTTATGTTCAGAGTAACTAATGACAATTATGCAAACAGTCTATATGATTAGGAATATATTCATTAATGTCATGTTAATTAACATCAAATTACATCAAGAAACGAAAAAACATCAGGCTGTAGGAAAGGGGCTACCTATCATGGCTATACAGATACAAGGCGTATCCAAATCATTTGTCAGTGCAACTGGAGAAGATATTCAGGTCCTGGCTGAGGTTTCGATGCAAATCAAGAAACAGGAGTTCTTCAGTATCGTGGGACCGAGCGGGTGTGGCAAAAGTACGATTTTCAATATTATCGCAGGTCTGCTTAAGCCAACAAATGGCAAGGTTATTGTCTGTGGCGAAGAGATCGATCAGACCACCGGGCATGTCGGCTATATGATGCAGAAGGATCTGCTGCTTCCTTGGAGAAGCATCCTGGATAATGTCACGTTAGGCTTGGAAGTGAAGGGCATGTCCAAAAAGGATCGCGGCGATATTGCCATGGATTATCTGGATCGTTATGGCCTGGCCTCATTCGCAGAAGCCTATCCCTCCACACTATCAGGCGGTATGCGCCAACGTGTAGCCCTCATACGTACCCTCGTTACCCAGCCCGATATTATATTACTGGACGAACCCTTCTCCGCACTTGATTATCAGACCCGACTCATTCTGGAAGATGAAATCTTGTCCATTCTCAAATCCGAGGGCAAGACAGGCGTTCTGATCACGCATGACATTGAGGAGGCCATCGCCATCTCCGACCGTATTGCCGTTATGAGTAAACGACCAACAACTGTGAAGCAGGTGTATGACATTGGTCTCGCCTCGCAATATGGCTCAGCACTGAAAGCCCGCTCCGACCAGAAGTTCAAACAATATTTTGAATCGATCTGGTCAGAGCTTGATATCCAAATGGGGAGGATCAGCTAATGAAGAGCACATCACCTGAAATTACCCTTGCCGGAAAGCCTGCTGGAGTTACGAAGAGCAAGAGCAAACGCAGACAGTCCACCTTCTCCAAAGAATGGCTGATGACGATGCTGTGGCGGTTCATTATTGTAGCGGTCATCCTGGTGATCTGGGAATCCGCTGTTCGCTTGAAACTCGTTAACGGATTCCTCATGGGATCACCAAGCGCCATTCTTGATGCCGCCATCACCATGGCTAGCTCAGGACAACTGCTTACAGACGCGTTTGCAACGGTAAATGCCACCGTTATCGGCTTTGTAGCCGGAAGCTTAATTGGCTCATTGGCAGGACTACTCATGTGGTATTCCAAGTCCGTTGCCCGTGTGCTCGATCCATTCATTGTAGCGATGAACGGTATTCCGAAGATCGCACTTGCTCCCATGATTATCATCTGGTTTGGTTCAGGCATCGTCTCCAAGATTGCTCTGGCCTCCGTAGCAACATTTATCGTAGCGCTATTATCCGCCTACCAAGCGACTCATCAAATCGACGAATCCCAGATTAATCTGATGAAATCCTTCGGTGCGAAGAAATCACAAATTTTCCGCAAAATTATCGTTCCTTCCTCTCTGCCATGGATCATCTCGGCCTTCCGGATCAATATCGGTTTGGCATTGGTGTCTGTCGTAGGTGGAGAATTCATCTCTTCTGACAAAGGACTTGGACACATGGTATTCGTCGAAGGTAACCTGTTCAACCTTCCGGCCGTATGGGTCGGCGTGTTCATGCTTATGCTGGTCGCCATGCTCCTCTACACCTGTGTCGGTTATATCGAATCCCGTCTCCTTCCATGGAATGACAACAAGACCAGCAGCAAATCCACATCTGTATAGCTGACCTACAACGATTAAAGGGGACTGATGACTAATGCGTACATTCAAAAAGATAGCTTTTCTAGCAACCATGACGGTTATATTGACTTCACTGCTCAGTGCATGCGGCAGCAATGCCACAACTCCTGCGAGTGGCGCAGGTGCATCTGATAGCGGGGGGCAAGCAAATACGCAGGTAGACAAAATTATGGTCTCCGAGGTGTATCACAACCTGCTCTACCTTCCCTTGTATGTAGCGAACAACCAAGGTTTTCTAGAGGAGAATCGCATTGAGCTATCTTCCATCCGTGCTGCCGGAAGTGGCCCAACAGCATTGTCTTCGGTGATCTCAGGCGAGTCTGCATTCTCCTTCCACGGTCCTGAGCATGTCGCATTTGCTAATGCAAAGGGCGGAGATGCTCGCTCACTGGTCCTTCTATCCGGCAGTGCTCCAGTATGGGCAGTTGCGCGAGAAGGAGTAACCGTGAACTCGACAGCGGATTTCAAAGGTAAAACCATCGTTGTGGGCTTGGCACCTACAAGCTCGAACAGCTTACTGCGGAAACTATTCGCTGACAATAACATCGATATCGACAAGGATGTGACGATCACTGAGGTTCAGAATGGCTCCGAGCTTGGTGCTGTATTAGCCGGCAAAGCCGACATTGCCATCGTTTACGAGCCGCAGCTGGATCAAGGCATTGCTGAGGGACTGCATATTGTCCATGATTTTACGAAGGATTATCCTGACTTTGCCTTTGCAACCATGAATACAACTGCAAGCTTCATTGAAAAGAATCCTGATCTCACCCAGCGCTTTGTCACCTCTATTGAGCAAGCTCTGGACTACATTCAATCGAATCCTGAAGGCGCAAAAGCAGTTGCCGTGAAGGAATTTCCGAATCTGGACAAAAACGTCGTGGAGCAAGCGGTACAACGCATGATCGACAGCAAGGTATATCCTGCGGAGGGGCTCATCAATGAATCAGCCTTCGAGACCGCAATCGACATGCAACGCTTCATCGGCAATCTGAAGGAAGACCTCGCTTACGAGGAGATTATCGATTCAAGCTTCACCACCAAATAGAGAGAGAAAGGGTGATTACTCTGAACCAGGACGACTATCTCACACACCGCCGTACAGAAAGCGCCAAATATGCGGACGGAGTTATTACAAGCGAGGAGCTTGCCCTATTTACAGCAGACTTGGAGCTGATTCGAAACTTCAAGTTGCCAGAAGAAGTAGGGCCCAATCCCCCGCATAGGAGCGTGCCTCTGCGATGATTACGAAACCACTTAACGAGCTGACGATTGCTGAAGCCGCAACACTGATTAAAAATAAGTTGATATCTCCTGTCGAG
The DNA here is from genome assembly GCF_000517845.1 of Paenibacillus sp. FSL R5-192. Classification (NCBI taxonomy): domain Bacteria; kingdom Bacillati; phylum Bacillota; class Bacilli; order Caryophanales; family Paenibacillaceae; genus Paenibacillus; species Paenibacillus sp. FSL R5-192. The sequence goes on from NZ_ASPR01000075.1 coordinate 9,869, forward strand.
CTTACAAAATCCTATTTGAATCGCATTGAGAAAGTAGAGCATGCTGTGCAAGCCTTCGTTACAGTCACCGCCGAACAGGCTTTGCAGGCCGCAAGAGAGTCTGAACAAAAACTGATGAATGGCGAATATCTCGGTCCTCTGCATGGCATTCCCTATGGAGCCAAAGACATTATCCATACCGCTGGCATACGCACCTCGGCTGGATCAAGTACCTTTCCAGACTTCGTACCTGGAACGAATGCAACTGTAATTAATAAGTTGCAAGCTGCAGGTGCTATCCTGCTCGGCAAGACAACAACGACGGAATACGCCTTTCAGGGAGGAGAACCGCCAACCCGCAACCCATGGAATTTAGAACATACCCCAGGCGGTTCCAGCTCCGGCTCTGCCGCTGCAGTAGCGGCTGGCATGGCTTCCTTCACACTCGGGACACAGACCTTTGGATCTCTGCTTAGACCCGCAGCTTACAACGGATTAACCTGTATGAAACCCACTTACGGCAGAGTTAGCCGTAATGGTGTCATCACAGCCAGTTGGAGCCTGGATCATATTGGCGCATTCACTCGATCGGCACAAGATAACGCAATCGTTCTGGAAACAATGGTCGGACAAGATGAGCTGGACCCCTTCACGCTCCCTCATGGCAAGCCAGATTTAACAAATGCTCTTGAGCATCCTATTTCAGAAATGATGGTCGGGCTACCGAGCAGCTTCTTCCAAACCGATGAACCGGCGATCTTGTTAGCAGTGGAGTCAGCAATCGCTGTACTTGAGAGGCTGGGCATGCAATGGAAGAAAGTTGACCTGCCCTCTTATATGGAAGAGACCATTGCTGCTCATCGTACGGTTATGCGGGCAGAAGCTGCCGCCTTCCATCAGGAACGCTTCGCGGAAGCCTCTGATCGTTACGGCCACACGATGCGGGAGCAGCTTGAACTCGGTTACCAGACGAGTGCCGTTGATTATTTGCAGGCACAACGCATCCGAACGATATTCCGGAGCGAGATGATGATGCTTTTCGATGAAGTTGATGTGTTATTGACTCCATCAACACCCTATGTGGCCCCATACGGCTACAAGACGGGGAGCCCGATTTTTAACGGACCGTTCACCAATACGGGTCTACCGTCCATCACCGTACCCATCGGGTTTGATACCACCTCAGGGAAGCAATTACCTATCGGCATGCAGCTTGCTGGTCCACTCATGCGAGAAGACCGCCTGTTGTCCATCGCTCATCATTATCAGCAGGCTACGAACTGGCATCAGTTAACACCAATCATACACATTCATTAGGAAAGGAATGACCGCTACGATGTCTACCATCATACATGCAAGTGCAGCACCCAAGTTCCCGCTTCCTTTCTCCCATGCTGTCCGCGCAGGAGATTTCCTCTACGTCGCAGGTCAGGTAGGTGTCGATCCACAGACGCTTGAGCCCATTGGCGGCATTAAGGAGCAGACGGAGCAGTGCATTCGTAATATTGAGGTGATCCTGCAAGAAGCCGGACTTACACTCGATCATATTGTGAAGGTAACCACTCATCTGGCCCGAGTCGAGGATCAACCCGAATACAACGAAGTGTATGCGCGAATGATTAAACAACCCTATCCCGCCCGTATTACCGTATTCAGCGGTTTAGGCCCTTATTTAATTGAAATGGAAGTGCTGGCGTATGCGCCTTCCATTCGAGGAGAGTAACACATCACCAAAGAGCACCTGTAGCCATAGATGGGTACAGGTGCTCTTTTTGTTCTAGAAACCCGGTTCTCTTTTGAGAAACGGGTTTCTTTTCGTATTCCTATTTTGTTTTGAAGCGAGATGCTTCTTCGGCAAGTTGTTTGGTCAGTCCATCAATTCTCTGCACCATATCCGTCAAATGTTCCGTCATGCCGGACTGTTCCTGCATTGTTGCTGTGACTTCCTCAACAGAAGCCGACACCTCTTCACCGGAAGCAGACAAGTTCTGTGCCGCCCCAATGACGTCATCCTTATCACGTTCAATGGATTCGATCTCTGTGGCAATAGCTTGAACCTGGCTCATCATCTCATTCATATTCTCGGTGACAAAATTGAATGTCTCCTTGGTCTGGCTAACGCTGCTCTTATGCTGTTCCGCAATCGCTTCAATAGCCTGAACACTTCGGTTATTCTGCTCCACGTGATCAATGGTCTGCATCACAATTCGGTTGATATCCTCCGATTGAGCTGTCGTCTGCTCTGCCAGCTTGCGGATCTCAGAAGCAACGACTGCGAAGCCACGTCCCTGATCACCAGCTCTCGCCGCCTCGATCGAAGCATTCAACGCAAGTAATTTCGTCTGATTTGCGATTTCGGCAATCGTACCTGTAATCTGGTGAATGCCCGAGGAGCTTTCGGCGAGTTGCACTGTAATTTTGGAGATGTTGCCAACTTCAATCTCGTTCTGGCCGTTCACCGCAATGAGTGCATCAATAACTTCATGATTATTTTTGAATGCATCCGTAATTTCATCTGCCTTGAACTTCACTGCCTGCGACATTCCATTCACATTGGCAATCTTGTTACCCACATTCATGAATTTGTCCACAATGGCTTCCGTATCGTTCGCCTGGGACTCCATCGCTCGTGAAATCTCAAATGCTGTTGTCGTTGTTTCGGCAATCGTGGTCGAAGTTTGCTGAGTGGACTGTTCCAGCTCGGATGTACTTGTTTTCAGGATGCCGATGGAATGGTTCATGCTGGAGATCAGCTGTTTATTGCCTGCTGCCATGGTATTGAAGCTGTCCACCAATTGTTTGAATTCTCCGCTATATTTACCTTGAGCCTGCACCGTCAGATCGCCGTCAGCAAGCTGTCTGAACAACACAGTTAGTCTGGTAATTGGTCTGGTTACCAGCAAAGAGATCAGAATACCCGCTACGACGGAAACCGCAATAGCACTAAACAGAACAATATACATCTGTTTTGCCATCGCACGCAAAGGCTTCTGCACATCACTCAGTTTATCTTCAACAACGACGGTCCAGTCCGATCTTGGGATTTTGGAGTAATACGCCACTTTCTCATCTGTGCTAATATCCCCTTGCTGTAGTTCAGCGCCAGGAGCCAGATCTATCAATGATTGGTATTCGCCGGACTCCATCTTCTGGCCTGCCAACTTCTCATCCGCTGAATCGTAGATGACCGTACCTACACGGTCCAGAATGATCACTTTTCCCTCATCATTAATATTGATATTTTGTAGCTGATTAACGAAGAACGAGGTGGATGCCGCTGATACGAGCACTCCCTGTACTTCTTGATTCTCATTGTAGATTGGCATGGCAAAAGCCGTACCTAGTTGTCCTGAGGACTTGGCTACAATCCCTTCGCTAATCACGTTTTTACCCTGAATTGCTTCTTGAAAATATGCCCGATCTCCGCGTTCTGCCTTGATAACTGCCGGATCATTCGCTGCAATAATAATGCCATTCCGATCCAACAAAATCAGACTGTTGTTACCTTCCATACCTGCCAGACTGTCCGCGAGAATACCACTTGCCTTATCCAGCAGTTCATTGTTTTCCGAGAAAAAATTCTCCCCTTCCTGTCCATCCGTATTCCGAATCTCCAGCAAATCCTGGAAGGTCCGATGTGTTGTGATCAAAAAGGTGGATTGTTCTTCCAAACTTAGTGAAGCATACAAACCTGCCCCCACCCGGTCCGAGGTTGCTTTAATCTCATCTTTGCTTTTGTCGAGTGTGATGACAGCCGCTACAGTGTAGGATACTACTGCAGTTACCGCCAGTACGATACACACCAGCAGACTGATCATAAGTGGCAGTTTGACTCTGAACGACATGTTGCGCATGCGTTCTCTTGCCTTGCTAAATACCATGATTACATTCACCATCCATTTTCATTTTCATCATTATGAAGTCCAAATTCTATGTATCTACTTTATATCGGTCGATATCAAATAATCTGTAAGCTGTTTCGCCAGTTATACTAGGTCAAAGGCCACTGCAAACGATTGGAAAATGAAGACTTTGGGTTAATACAAAATATGACATCAACATCGTATAATATATGAAATACATATCGTGCAGGAAGAGGGACAACGCATTGAATCCGAAAATGCCTACTTTATTAAATGTCGAATAGGAGAAGTGATATGGCAAAAACAGCATTACCTACGCTATTAAATGTCGTGCGTATTTTATTGAGTGTGAAACTGATCTACGTGATTGTGTCCTTTATCGTGTTCCTCATTGACTTCAACCAGAACATGGAGGCCTATCTGGGTTTCTTACGTAAAGGAGATGATCTGGCTTACGCCTCTGGCGTAATCTTAGCCAGAATGTTGTTTATCATCGGTCCCAGCCTGCTCGCTGTTATATTCATCACCAAAAGAAAGTTCAAGCTCACCGTGACGTTTCTGAGTCTGGCGCTATTCGTTTCCATTCCAAATGAGAGTAACCTGTTCACCCTGATTCATCTCTTTGCCCTGCTTATCGTGCTCTTGCATCGTCCAAGCAAGTTGTATCTGAAACGAAAGGATACCCCCGTCAATGAAGCCGTAGTTGAACCGAAGAATTAATTCGAAAAGGGGATCACATGATATTGAAGTCCAGATAAACGGTGGAGCGCATAAGATATGATGTCATAATAAAAAAACAAGGACGTTCCTATGTATTACAGGAAGGTCCTTGTTTAATGTGACTCATTATACAAAGTGATTGTGAGATTTACAATTACAATGCAGCTTGATAAATTTGTACTACATCTTCACGTTGCAAGTTTTTGAAGAATCCGAACGGACCAAATCGCATCGCTTTATCAGCCATTACATCAATCTGACTGTCGTCGATGTCATAGTCCGCCAGACGGCTAGGGGCACCAATCGAAGTCCAGAATGTACGCAGCGCTTCAATGCCTTCTTCAGCAACTTGTTTGTCCGACTTTCCAGTAGGATTAATATCAAATACATTAATGGCCATACGTTTGAATCGATCTACATCCACATCCAGATTATGCTTCATCCAGTGTGGGAAGAGGATTGCAAGGCCACCCCCATGCGGAATGTCGTACACAGCCGAAACGGCATGTTCTATATTGTGAGAAGCCCAATCTCCGGCAAGCCCCATATTCAGGACATCGTTAAGCGCCATTGTTCCGCAGTAGAGAATGGTTTCACGCAGTTCATAGTTTTCCGGATCTTTGATCAGACGAGGGGCTGTATCGATAACGGTACGAAGAATCGTCTCACAGAATCCAAGCTGAACCGGTGTATTCGTATCCAGATGGAAATAATGTTCAAACACATGAGACATCATGTCTACCATGCCGTATACAGTCTGATCCAGTGGTACGGTGTATGTGTACTCCGGATCAAGAATGGAGAACGCTGGGAAAGAATACTCGCTGAACCATGCCCATTTTTCCTGCGTGTCCTGATTGGTTATTACTGAACCGTTGTTCATCTCGGAGCCTGTCGCTGCCATCGTTAGAATTGTACCCAGTGGAAGTCCGCCTTCCGGGGTTGCTTCGCGCACAACAACATCCCACATGTCTCCATCGTATTTGGCTCCTACTGCGATGGCTTTCCCGCAGTCTAGTACACTGCCGCCGCCAACCGCAAGAACCAGATCAATGTTATGTGTTCTGCATAGTTCTACACCCTTATGAACCGTAGACAGACGAGGGTTCGGTTCCACACCAGCCAGTTCCGTAACCTCTGCTCCGATTTCATTCAACTGGCTGATTACCTGATCGTACAGCCCGCTACGTTTGATGCTTCCACCACCATATACAAGCAAAATACGCTTTCCGTATTTTGGAACTTCGGTTTGTAGTGCTTGAAGTTGCCCTTTGCCAAAAATCAGCCGGGTCGGATTATAAAACTGAAAAGATCTCATAACGTATGTTCCTCCAAAGAAATCTGAAATTTTGTGCATCCACCATTATAGTTCTCTTTATTCGCAAAAACAAATACAGGCAAGAAGGAGATAACAAATGAGTATGGAGTCTGTCATGGCTAAACACTGTTTTCCTGAACAAAAAAAGCTCCTGCCAGCAAAGTGGCAGGAGCTTACGTGACAGGGATTAAGCATGAACATCACATGATTCATGCTTTCATGACAGGCATGCTATACGTCCCCTCAGATATTAATAATTCGGTACTTAGGTTCTACCCCAGATCGGCAATCCGCTGTCCAATACGCGGAAACAGCCCGAAGGCATTCTCATAGAAGACTTTATCATGATGCTGTTCCGGTACAAGTCGGCGGACAAATTCGGCATACAGATCGATGGGCGCAAGCGGCCAGTCGGTGCCAAACAGCATTTTCTCGTAATGATCCGAATAGACCAAGGCCCGGCGGAAATGATCCATGAACAAAGGCTCGTTCATGAACCGTTCAAAATGGGGCCGATCCCCCACCACAAGACCAGACAAATCCGCATACACATTAGGATTCTTCGCCACCACTTCAGCTGCATCCATCACCCAGGGATCACCCAGATGACAGATCATGAAGTTCACACCGCGTTGCTGCAAGGCTAATTCATCCACCGTCAACGGATGCGAATATTTGAGCAATCCATTCATGGAGTACGTGTCACCCGTATGAATCACGACAGGCAGGTTGTACTTGGCTGCGAGTTCATAGACTGGGGTATAGATTTTGTCGTACACATAATGATGATAGTATCCGGCATAGAGTTTGATTCCGGCTACCTCCGGGGATTGCAGTCTAGCTTCAATCCGGTCAAGCTCGTCCTGAGCGTTTTTACCGTCTAACGCATTGGGATTGATCCCCACACATTCCATGAGGAATGACGGAACCTTCTCTTCCAGATCTAACCCCATCGGGTTAGGGGAACTGGAATCCGGGAACGCTCCCTTCGTCTGCTCCGTAACCCCCATTCCGATACCCATAATGACGTCGTTCTTATCAAACTCCGCTTTAAGACCAGCGGCAGAGTAATCCACTTTAGACAGATCGATCGCTGTTCGGTGAAAGCTGTCGATGTCCGACAGATGAATGTGAATATCAATGATCGACATGTGAAGCCTCCTTTTCATCGGTAGAAGTTACAAAATTCAGTTTGAGAAGGTCATGCACATCCGCTGAACTCAGCGGGATCTGTCCCAGAACCAGATATGTCGGCTCCGTCCAGACCGTCTCCCCCTGCTGGAGTGTCATATGATGATGTACGTTCAGACCCGTCACCTGATTATTGGCAAACCCCCACGCACTCTGATTCGGGTAACGATGGACCGCATGCAGCATGTTTTCACGCGAAACCGATCCTACTCGCAAAAGATCTTCAAGTGGCAGGCCCACATCCACCTTGCCCAGCGGGAATCGATCTTTACCCGGTTGTTCTATCCAACCTTCCGCAAAGACAGATGAAGGCCGGAGGAAACGTTCCTCCGCAAGCGAGTAATCCGTCAGCGTCAGGCCGCTTTCGTTTGTCACGGCAAGTAGCGTGCAGAGTACAGGGACACCCGGCAGCATCAGATAATGCTGGTGGATCGTGATCCCACGATTCGCTTCATGCTTCTCAATCCGGGTAGTCAGCTTTATACCCTTCCAGACGTTGCCGTATTGATCCTTCTGCTCTGTCCAGGAAGCGGCTCTTTGTTCCAACTGGCGGCTGAAACCATTCATGCCTGGAACCCCGACACCCAGCCCGCCATACCACGGATTCCACCACGAGCGTGGAGCCGGTTCAGGGTACGAGCTATCCAGCCATTCTTCTCCTGCATATTGCAGGGAATGTACTACACTCCCGAATACAGGAGCAACAGCGATCGACAACACTCCATTGTCTACAGTGTACAAAGGTCCAGCAGAACCTTCTTCAATCTTCTGCTTCACCTCTGTTCCGCTCTGTGGGAACCAAAGGGCCGTTCGCTCCTGAATCCGATCTTCGCCCCGGTATAGCCCACGAACTTTCCAACCACTCGCGTGCTGGTCTCGGTCCGCTTCGTCTGGTGAGAATGTCAGCTTGGCTGAGTTTAGATTCTGCTCCGGATTGAATTCCTTAGCATTGGCCATAACCTCCGGTTCGCCACCCTGCTGCACATATAGCTCCAGCTTGCCCGCAAGCGGAACCAGTTTATGTTCAGTCAACGTTGCTTGCAGCACGTCTGGGGCAAATGGATTCCCCTCACTCAGTGTCAGATCCAGATGACTGTCCAGCAACGGAATGACCGGGTTACGCTGCTTCCGTGCAAACGCACGGAAATCATGCCATTTGGCAAACGTGTTCAAAGCATATACAGTTGCTTTGGTCCGCACAACGGCTCCTGCGGCAATACGGCCAAGCTCATGCTGCAACCCCAGCGTGTATTCCGGGCGAAGCAGCTTCAGAGAAGGGTCCCAATAGATACCGCTGGCACCATACTCTTCTTTGCAGAACAGCCAGTTCTCCGTAATCTGTGAGCTATTCCAATGGCTCGGATCGCCAGCGTAAGAATCCCCCATATCCACGAAGCGCCCCTGATAAGAAAGGATTAACCTGCTACCATAGAACCCAAAGTTATTCATTAGATACAGGTCCTCTTCCCAGGCGGTATCTCGTGTATTTTCAACCTCATGGTGGAATTCGGCGATTCCATTCGCAGACAGCTTGACCACAGACTTAATCTGCAAGCCAGGGAAATCCTCCGAGTCATACAGTGCTTCAAGAACCTGACGTTCCCCTTCGGGATAAATATTCACTTCTTTTGCTTGTTTCTTGGATAACTCTTCGGCAAACGGCTTACCCAGCTTCGGATAAGTCCACCAGAACGAATGACGGGAGCCCGGGTATTCAATCCACATGAAATTATCATGTTTGTTCATATGAATAGAGAATGCACCATTAACAGCCACCCATTGATCCTCAATCTGCCCACCATATTTCCCTTCGATTCCCTTCATTAATACAGAAAGTTTGCTTGTAAAAGAGATCGCATGGTTGCCCACTGGGACAGCCGTCACTTCTACTTCTTGGGAATAGAGACCATATGAACGCAAGGTGAAAGGTACTGGCACAGACACTTTGCCTTTGGCAGGCACCGTAAAGCGCACCGAACGCTCTGCCCATTCCAGGAATTCACCCTCAGGCAGGTCCAAGCTGAACTCCGTTTCTGCATCCACATTATTTTCCACGTTCAGAACCAACTCAGCCGGAATACCTGGATAGAGTTCCTTCACAGGCAAGATGGTCTTGATCTTGGCCGGGAATTTCGGGGCAATACCTAACCTGAACTCCGCTTTCTTACCGCCGATCAACCAGGTGCTGGCAACCACGGGATGAGTCTTATTGTTATTCTGTTCCTCTGTAATTGGATCAACGTGGAACTCACCTTCCACGATGATGGTTTCTCCCGAAGCCACTGCTCGTGCAACGTCCAGCGCAAATCGAATGTTTTTGTTATCCTCACCCTTGATCTCAACCGCCAGTTCGGACGCAGAATTGTTCTTAATGCGATAGCGAACCTTATAGCTGGAACCGAATACCAGATCATGATCATCGACTTCTGTTGAGATTTCGTAATCTGGTGTTTCGAGGGCAGTCAGCCCGCGACCCGACTTTTCAAATTCAGCCCGCAGGGAGACATCTCCCTTTTTCCACGTGTAGTCAAAGAAATCAAAACCACGCTCCCGTCGGCCATCCGGCTCGACCACGAGTTCACGCGTGCTGTCTGCATACCAATCCAACTCCTCAAAATAAGGAGCGAGTGCTTCGGTCTGCAAGATCGTGGGGATGAAATTCATCAGATGCACATTATCATCTTTTTTCTCCCAGAAGAATCCACATTTCTTGTACATCGGTACAGCCTTTGTATTCCCTGCCCATGTGAACAGATCCAGGCGAGGCCATCCGGCCTCCACGGTCTTGCGCACAGCATTCAGGATCAGGTTACGTCCAACCTTATAACCGTGATAGTCGGGGCGTACGTTAAGCAGCGGTACATATAGCGCTCTCTCGTCATAGCGGTAATGAGCAAAACTGCAGAAGCCAACAACCTCTTTCTCATGAACGGCTAGAAACACATAAAGATTGGACGAACTCTCCATCTCCCGGCGAACTGTTTCCTCTGTTCTAAGGTTGGTGCCCCCTCCCCAGCTTTCATTACTACGATTCCACATATCCGCGAGTGCGGCAGCGTAAGAGGGATCGTATTCAATAATATGGATTTGATCAATAATCGAAGTTACTGTCATATTTGGATCTCCTTATCTTTATCTATAGGATGGTCTTTGTGAACTTTCGATATGGCCTTTGCCCGATAGCCGCAGAGATAATACAGGCCATGTTTGAAGAAGCTAGCGATAGTCTTATCATACTATAAATGGAAGCATTTTCAGAGAATTAAAAATCTTTCTTTCCAACTTATATGTGCCTTTCGGAAGCTCTTGTTAGAAGCGTCAAGGATGGACGAATCTATTTAGGCATGAAAGAAAAAATCCACGTCTTTTAGTTAGACGTGGATTTAGGAATATGATCAGCTACTAATTTTCAATTATGCCAATATAGAACGGACATTGCGTAGAACTGATTTCATAAATTCAGAGGTTGGTTCGGCATGCCCCGCAATTTGGATACGTCGTTGCCGCACATCAAGACTCTTCAACTGATCCGTCAAAACAACACCTGAAAATGGCAGCTCTTCTGGTAGTGTAACTTCAAAAGGATAATCCTTGGCTTGACTCGTTATGGGACATACAACGGCAAAACCCGTTATTTCATTGAATTCAAGTTCCGATAGAACAATAGCCGGTCGTCTCCCGGCTTGCTCGTAACCCGCTTGAGGATCAAAGTCAAGCCATATCAGATCGCCTCGTTTGGGAATAATCAAAGTAACTCGTTCCCTTCAGTACCAAAGTCTATTTCTTCATGTCTTGTATCCCGTTTCACTTTAGAGAGCAAAGTCTTTAGATGGTTACGTAGTTCCTCATTGGACTCTACAGGCTTGGTTTTTGGACGCAACAACAATTCATTATCTTCTGTCACCAAAATCTCGATTTCCGAGCCTTCTTCCAGATTAAGACGCTTAAGCAATTGGTTAGGAATGCGAATTGCACTGCTATTTCCCCATTTGCTAAGTGTGGCTGTAGTCATGGCAATCCCACGCCTTTCGTTTGATTGATGCTCCAATTATACCTCACCTCCCTACAGTTGTATATCTATATGATATACATGAAACAATAAAAGGATACATTGGAGCTATAGTCCCTCGGTAGCTTACCCTTGTATAATGTGCCTTGATCTCGACTGCCAGTTCGGACGCAGAAGTGTTCTTAATGCGATAGCGAACCTTATAGCTGGAACCGAAAACCAGATCTTGATCATCGACCTCTGTAAAGATTTCGTAATCCGGTGTTTCGAGGGCAGTCAGCCCGCGACCCGACTTTTCAAATTCAGCCCGCAGGGAGACATCTCCCTTTTTCCACGTATTCGGTATCCACTTCCGTATGAAGTGTCAATGAATCCATATCAACCTTATGTACGGGTAAACATATCGCCGAGTGTGTCCTGAAATGGACATACATGTGAACTTTGACAAGCTCTATTCGCTATTGTTACTCTTTGTACAGGAGTGTTTCTTTTATATATAAAAAAGATAGATTCATGGAGGGAAAGCATGACAGAATGGATCACGCAATTTATACTCTTTTTTAAAGATTTGTCATACGCAGGTCTGGTCATTGCCTTGTCGTTTGAATTCGTACCTGCTGAACTTGTACTGCCCATGGCGGGATATTGGGTGTATCTTGGGGATATGAAGCTTTGGCTGGCTATTCTGGCTGGTACCGTAGGTGGTACGTTTGGACCTCTGACGTTGTATGCCCTGGGACGATACGGCGGCAGACCGATGGTCGAAAAATTCGGCAAGTATTTCTTGATTCGCCCCCACCATCTGGACGCTTCCGATAAGTTCTTCGAGAAGTATGGCAGCGGGGTAGCTTTCTATGGACGTTTTGTCCCCGGCATTCGGACCGTGATCTCCATCCCATGTGGAATGGCGAAAATGAATGTGTTTAAGTTCAGTATCTTTACCTTCTTGGCCATGCTTCCGATCACCTCATTGTACATCTACTTAGGCTTCAAACTAGGCTCTCAATGGGAGCATGTGGATGAGATTGTTAAACCTTATATCGTTCCGGCAGCGGTGGTTTTCTTAGGTGCTTTTGGATTTTACGTGCTTTTGAAACGTTGGAAAAGAAGAACGGCTCAAAGCGAGTCATAGGCTAGTTGAAGTAAGGTAATGAGATGGGAAGTCAGAGGTGCTTGTTACTCATTGACTGACTGATAAGAATACATGTAAAGCCCCGCCGATCGTGAGAATCAGCGGGGCTTTTGTTCTGGAAAAAAAGAAAAATCCACTATATGCGGATTCCTTTTTTAGCCATTATGGACTTAAAGTCTTGATTTATTTTATTTATATGTTTTTCGTAACCCACCGTACCGAGGTCACCCCTGTATGCCTCACGTATCCTTTTCATTTCAAGCTCCATAGAATGCTCGGCGCCTATCGGTGGTGGAACGATCATTACGCCATCTGACATACTTCACCCTCCCAATATTTCTAAATCAGTTCCTGTCGTCTTTTCAAATACACATACAACACTACTCCAGATGCCGCACAGATCACAGCACATAAACCAATGAATCCATATCCCGCTTGAAGTCCGCGCAGCAGCCCCAACTGAGTCGTTGAACCGTACAAATTCTTCACGCCCTCAATTACCCAGCCAATCACATAGTTACCAATGACACTACCAACCCCCATCAAGGTAACCGTGAACGTAATCGCGGTGTCACTGCCGTTCGGATATCTGCGTGCGATAAACGCCATAACTGTTGGATAGATCATCGCTATGCCCGCGCCAGATATTGCAAAGAAAATCGCAAGACGCTCTCCCCCTGCAAGCGCCACGAACGTACATACTCCCGAGAAAGCCGAGAACAGAATCAGTGACAATACAAATCCGATCCGGTCCGTCAATGGTCCAAGCAGCAGGCGTCCCAGCGAGAACGTGAGAAAGAACGCAGATAATAAGCCGGAGGCTTTGACCGTGTCCCACGTGTAGGCTTTTTCCAGGAAATTAACCAGCCAACCCCCAACCGCCAGCTCCGATACCACGCCAAAAGAAAGAATAAGCACCATCAGCCATAGGGCTGGATCACGTGTTAACGTCTTCAGTGATGTCCGATCTTCATGAGCAAGATCATCCCCCGGGAATTTGCTGCGCAGCGCCGCAATGATCGGCAGCAGACAGAGTGACAACATCACCAGGTACATGCCGCGCCAGTCCAGTTCGTGTCCAAACACTTTCAAGGACATGACACCCGTCGCCAGCAAAGGAGCCACCGTTGAACTCAGTCCATAGAAGAAGTGGGACAGGTTCATCATCGTACCTGTGTTTTTCACAAAGATCCGCGCACCCAGAATCGCCAAAGCAATCTCCAGCATACCGTTACCAATGTACATGAAGAAGTACGATGAAGCAAAGAGTGGATAGGTATGCGACACATAAATGAACACACCCGAGAGGATCATCGATGCAAACGATATGATGCTAACCGCCTTGATGCCCCATTTGCGAACCAGAATAGCCGTAAAGGAGCAGGCGATCAGGTACCCCAGTGCGTTCAGGGACAATAAAGTCCCGAGCTGTTTCTCATCCAGATTGAAGTCGAATTGAATGCGCGGGATGGCTGGTCCCTTAATATTTTCCGATATGCCAAATACGATAAATCCCAAAAAGATCGTTGCCAGTTGCATGGCGTACAGCTTGTTGAACTTTCGTTTGTTCCCTTGCTTACCTGCTTGCTGATTCAAAATAAGTTCCTCCAGTGTGTTCAGGAAAATGATTGCACGTTATAACTACGATTGCAGTACCATCTTCCGACCGCTGTTATCCCTGTATTTTTTTGAATCTTTTCTAAAGGTGAAAATACAGTGATAAAGGCGTTCTTCAGATTGGTTCTGCCCTCTACGTTACCGTGTCAATAATTTGTACATTCGAGGCAGGAAACATGGTTAAGCTTTATTCCTAAAAATAGAATACTCGTAAAAGCTCCTTTTTCCTTTACCACTGCTTCTCAACCACCTGAATGCGGTAGGTCAGGCTCTCCAGCGTCACCGCGACCAGCCCAGTTACATATTCGCGCCGAGTGTCTCTTTGGATGATTAACTCCGGCATGTGCTCCAATGGAATCATTCGATCCAAACAACCTTGCGTCAGGTCATCCCGCATCGCCGGGTCCATCGTATCCCCTGTAACCACAATCGTAGCCGGGTTAATGATCGCGATAATGGACACAAGCGTCTGTACGACGAGTTCCTGCAAACCCTCTGTCGTTTTCAACATGCGCAATTGCTCTTCCCGTGACACGCCAAACGGTAGAAAAGATACCTCGCCCCCAAATTGTGTGTTCCCGGTCAGCGGACGACCATCAATGATAAAGCCTGCACCCGGAAAATGGTTCTCTGGGAAAGTCACCACCGCAAAGTTCTTCTCTTCCTCAAATTGCTGCTGGTTATACAGTCCATAGACCGTCAGGTTCATGTCGTTGCCAATGACCACTTCCACGTCTTCATACTGCTCCTTAAGCCTTGGCCCGAGTGGCTGATACATCAGCTCCGGTACGTCGCAAATCCCAATCACGCCGTTGTGTGCCACACCGGGTATGCCGATACCAATCGCCTGCACATTGTGGTGTTGTTCAATCAGGTTTGCAATTAGATCCTCTACCACCGTTACATTAATCTCTTCCAAAATGAGCGTCTGTTCGTCCGCCATCTCTCCGTTCAGATTGGCATATGTATGTGTGATCGAGTGAATTCCGCCCTCTGTTCGAATAATCAGGCACAGTACGCTGGCGTAGTCCGCATTGAATTGATATCGACTCGCCGGTCTTCCCCCACTCGATTCGTCTGGACCCAGATCGATAATTTCACCCGTTTGGAGTAATTCGTTCAGGATCGTGCCGCATGTCGCTACGCTGAGTTTCGTCAGGTTAGCAATGGAAGCTTTCGTGCCGACGCCCATGGACCGGAGCGTATTCTTCACCAGTTCAACGTTAATACGTTTGACCTGCTGAGTGTTGTGTGATGTGGGTAACATGGTAAGTTATATGCCTCCTTTCGTTCATTTCGAACCATTCAATGAATGTTTTTAAAAGTATTTTAATAATTGAATTTTAGGGGGATTTGGGAGGAAAGTCAATGCTAAATTGAGAGCGAAAAACGTATGAATGGACAGGCAAAAAGACAGTTCAAGATCATCTTGTGTGATCCTGCACTGTCCTTTAGTTAGGGTGGTTTTATGTAGACTGGCTCATTTGATTTGCCAAGATGCTCTTCTCCAGTCGGACTTCAAATAACTTTCGGTTCAGATCCTGTTCCATGGAATGTAAGTGATATGCTGCCTGTTTCACCGTGTCCATGTGTAGCACTCCTGCTCGCTTCGCGATAATGTCCATTGCGTCTAGGATGAGTTTGTTGCATGTAACCAGTTGGTCGACGTAATCGTCTTCTTGTTGGATGAGTTGTGCGTACTGCGAAGACAGCTCTTCACTGTTGGTACTTGTCATGTAACCACTCCTAAAATTGGTACGCATAAGAGTACCAGATATACAAAAAGTATATGGTACGCTCATGCGTAACGTCAATACGATATGGAAAATTCAGGAGTGATTTAGCATGGCAAAGAAAGTCGTTGTTAATATTCATAAGCTCACGGAAAAACATAATATCTCACTGCGCGAACTGGCACGTTTGTCTGATATCAGACACGCTGCGTTAAGTGAGTTGCAGTCTGGGAAACGAGAGAATATCAACTTTGCTCATATTGAACGGATTGCAGAGGCGTTGGGTATTGATGATATTAGGGAAATTATTGAGATTCGAAACATTTTGTAATACTTAATACTAACCATAACCCAGTTCCTTTTGAATTGTGTTGCTTAGATAAATATTCATTTCCAAACTTTAATTATATAAGGCATATTTTAGAATTAGTTAAATGCTTCACCCCGGCCGATAACATTGAAATATAGTATTAAGCAATTAATCTTAGCGTACGGGTTTAGCATCCATCAATAAGCAGGACACTAAATCCCATTAAAAATCATATTCGTTTTTTCAATCTACGTAGCCATGCGCCAGATCTTTGATAAATAAAGACATACCTTTAGCATTTCTCGTAGTGCTAAGGACTTTTTCAAACTGATAGGTCGCGATAATGGGAAATATATTATTTATAAACCACTCTTCGAAAGATGCCTCCAGATTTTCTTTCTCGAAGGCTACTTCGAATTCTGTCTTTTTACACTTAACCTTTATCCTTTGGTGTCACAATCTATAGGTATATTAAGCAAATACTTATGAAAATTTCAGAATATCATTTTTTTTCTTTTCTCGTCCTGTTTGCCCCTTTTTGTTTTCTATTTAGGTCAACCTTATTTTCCAGCTTAATATTTCTAATCATTTCTTTCCAATTTTGAATAATATTTTTTTTAGAATCATTTGACCAAGGTAAAAGAACCATTGCCCATTCTTGACCAAATATTGAAATTGACATTAGCAAAATAAGTACAGCTATATAAATTGCCATAGATTCATCATGTACAATTAAATACACTATAAGAGGAAGGAATCGGGCAACTATATTAAGAGAAATAAAAAGAAAGATTAATTTGACCCAACTTTGCTTATAAGCTCTCTTACTACCTAATTCCGTATCAAATCCAAGCAATTTTGCTAAGAACATCGTTAGTAAACTCCAGAAAAAAATAACCGAATTATATTGATTAATAAATGGCATCCCTTGATCCTTATATTCAATAAAGAATACTACTGGTGCTGATGCAAAAGATAAAATTTGAAAAAAGACAGCCATTACTAAACGAGTTTTTCTAAAATGATTGTACCGTGATCTCTGAAGGTCATGATATAACATCATATTAATATTCATATAAAAAACCAATAAAAAAACACTAATTAATATAATACTACTTACATTTTCAAAACCTTTAGTAAGAATAAAAAGTAATGGCACAAAAGTCACAAAATATTCTAAAGTAATGACCGTACTGCTGTGCAATGCTTCTTCTTTAGTTAATCCACTTTGCAATGAAGCACTATTTGAAATTCTTATTATTTCACTTATTACTACCAATGCTGTAAAGGTTGAATTTGCAGTCACAACTGCTAACCATATGTCTTCATTATGAAATATTACTGCATATCTCATTGTTGGATAGCCTAATTGCAAAGCAATTAAAATAGCTATAATGTAAATCAAAAGAAAACTTAATGTAACACTAGTTTTTATTTTTCTGAAATCTGTTCCAAATATATTGTTGAATAATGCTTGCCCCAGTTTTTTCCCAAAAACAAGATTCATCATTTCACTAATATTATTCATGTTAAATACAAAGGATGTTGAATTAGTTAATTTATCTAGAGGTGAGATTAATCTGTTTAGGCTAATGAAAACACAAAAACCGATTATAAAAATCAGAAAAGGACTAAAAAAAATTTTAATGCCATTAAATTGTTCTATCATTAAAACCAAAAATGCTAGTAAACTATTCGAAATAACTACTGGTAAAAAATGTTTTAAATACTCACTTTTCATTTTCTTATTAATCAGAAATGAGCTTCCCAACAATAAACTCATAATCACCAAAAATGCCAGACCTCTCAAAAACTCCTGAGTCCAATCTAATTTTAGCCCACCATTGTTGGCGATGATTAAAGAAACCGTTAAGAAAATGATAAGTGTAGATTTTTCTATACGTTTTGATTTCACTATTTTTAAAATTCTCAACGAGAAGTCAAGAGTTATTGTCATAACTAACCATATAGCTAGAACAGTGAAAAAAACGTTAAAATTATCATATGATGGTATTGCCGCTATGATTGGGCCAAATAATGCACCCATATATTTATATTTTTCTATAATTTGAAAATCTGATAAGAAGAGAACAAGCAAGATTATAATAAGAAAGAAAAGTTTCTCAAGTGTATTTGAAGAAGCTCCTACAAATATAATGCTAAGTGCAGAAACACAGGCGTATAGTAAGTTTTCAATCATTTTTTCGTTTCCTGAACTAAAAAATCCAATTTTTGTTAGTATTAGAGAAATAATTCGGAAAATAATTGGTATCACAATAAGCAGAATGGACCAAAATTTTAATTGTGAGAGAATTACAAATGGTACAACAGCGATAAGATAAAATATCACTGCTAATATAGCCCCTCTAGTTCCCCATCTTATAATTCTAATTGGATGGTTGTACATAAGCAGAAAAATAGGTAAACATATGGAAGCCAAAATATAAGAATACTGCAAAATAACCACCCTGTTAAAATCCCCTCTCTATAATTTAGACAGTATACAAGTTGTGTAAATTAATTATGTAATCTTCACCTTTTTACGAAGTATGTATTATCGAGGCTTTGAATCAAATCTCTCTCTAACTAGGCCTATACCCTATTGGAATATATCGAATTTTTATACCTACTTCCTAGATTAAATTTTTCAAAAACAAATTAATCCTAAAAACTGCTGAAAGAACCGAACGTAGAATGGAAACATAAATTCCATCTTCGAAAAATTAAAATAATGAAAATTGAAATGTCTGGTGGAAATAAACTCTAAGCATCTCCTAAAACTATTCCAATAAGTTATAGTTAGACTTGCTGTTCCTCATGAACATTGTGAGTTAAAACACTTGTTAATAAGCCTTTTAAAAAATGCTGAAAAACTTCCATTGCTATGATCGCTTAATTATTTATTTACGGATAACAAGCCAAAAAACTTTTGTTAATTCTATTAGCATTTCAAAAAATTATTCCCTCCCCTTTTTTCAATCTGCGACTGTTTGTTCCATTCCCCTAAATATAGGTGCATTATACCTTTTTTTTGATATGTTAGTAAGCTTGTATTTATTGAGATAGTTCGTTTCAACTCTCACAAGAGACTGTAGTCCTCAAGAAAGGGAAAAAGAACCTCTATAATTGAACCCCTAGATAACTTTGACTTTAAACGTTTAGTTAAATTATTTAAAAAAAAGAAAAAAATGGTGACTTATTATTTTGTCACCGAAATGTTAAAGAGTATTTTCGAATGACTGTTAAAGGACAAAAGTTAGAAGGTCAAGGTTGAGATGGAGTTCCTTACACTAATAACATTAAGAAGCGTATTGATAGTGCCGAAGGTGTAGTATATCTAATTATCCCCCATTTGACACCCACCCTCAAAAAGGTCTAACCTAATAACGAACCACCCATTCACTATTAAGGAGTCGTTCCAAATGGTGCAAGCCAAGAAAGACGAAGTCAGGAAAGAGATTGAATACGCGGCGCTCAAGGTCTTTTTTGAAAAAGGCTATGTGGATGCCAAGATGAGCGATATCGCGGAAGAGATCAATATTTCTGTAGGCAATATCTATACTTATTTTAAGAACAAGAAAGAACTCTTCTACGCCGTCGTGCCGCCGGATTTGGTGGATTATCTGAAAAATGTGCTGGTGGAGACGATTCACTTTGATAACCAGACCTTATTCGAGGAAACGGATAGCAAGCGAAAGTCGGCGCTGTTGCAGGAACAGGTAGACGTATTACGGAAATACCGGAATCAGATTGTTATCATCTTCGAAAAGAATAAAGGCACCATCTACACCAACGCCAAGAATGAGCTTGTCGAGCTGATGATCGAAACCAAGAAGGCCTATCTCAAGAATCAATATAAACGATATGAGATTGGCACCGAGGAGAACTTGATCTTACTGAACATTCTCGCACACAATGTGATCGACATGAACCTGGATCTATTGAAGCGGGATATGAGTGAGGACAGCCGGAAGCAAATTTTCGAAGCGTTGTATGTATACAGGCTGTATGGTATGAAGAGTCTCAACGAATAACACTCCATCTCATCATTTATATAATAAAAAGTTGGACGGATGAACGTAATGTTCTCCTCCCAACTTTAAGTATTTGTTCGTCTGCAATCTCTTCGTTCAAAGAATACTATTTGTCTTTCAATTCTACTACCACGCTGTCAATTTGCAAATTTGTATCCCCTAACGCTGTTTGGGAGAATGTAATCTTCAGGCTGCCATTCGTCACTTTTACGGTTTTAGAAATGGTTGTATATTCCTCTCCATGAGGGATAGATACATAAACTGGCTTTCCCCCATAACCCGTTAATTGCATGCGACTGCTTGAGGGGTTACCGGTATTCTGCTTTACCTTGGCGCTAACGGTGTAGGTGCCCGGGTTCAGACCAGAGACCGTTTGGAATACGCTGGCAGTATACGGCTCAGAACCATAAATCCAATACTTACTTCCTTCATAGGCATCATTAGAATCTACGCCATGATCAGCTGTTCCAGTATATGTCCATCCCTGTTGTCCATTCTCAAATTTACCGTTAACCACGTACTCCTTCATTGACGGATCTGTCTCACAGCCCGAATCTTCAGCACTCATATAAATCATATTCCAATACTCCAAGGAAGGGACAGTAACTTTTAAGTATTTTCCATTTCTATCTTTCCCCTTCGTAAAGGCCAACGGTTTCGATCGTCCATCATTGGCATCGGGCGAAGCCAGCCATACGCTGTTTACTTCATTCGAGTAATAATACTTCATTTCGAAGTTGGAGATTTGCTGCGGTGTTTCCTTTTGTCCGTCATTGGCTCTCCAATCCTTCCGGCTTACTCCGAGCAAATTGATCATTTGAACGATCTCATATTGGCTATCTTTCTTGCCATAAGCCCAAATTTTGTTGGCATCTCCATAGGCACTGCTGGCATATGCCGGAAACTCAATACGATTCGTTGTCTCTGTTTGACCATCGCGAAGCAGGTTTTCGTAAGCTACAATGAAGTCATACAACTTGCTTGTGCGATGCTGCAATTCTTCTGTCATGTACAAGTTCTGATCGGGAAAATACTCGTTGCTTAGCATATTGCCGTTATCACCAAGCTCCATCCGTGCACCGCCAGCAGCATACACACTGGCACCTGTCAACATGACGGCCGCTGTATTAAACGGACTGCCTGGGTTCTGCTCACCGTAGTCGTAGCTCATATAAGCGGGAACGACAAGTGATTTCCCTCCGCTCTCTCTACGAGACTGTTCAATTTCTTTTTTTAGAGAGTAATAGGTGTCATACAGCATGCCGTCACTATCTCGGTCCCATGGCCAAATCTCAGCATAAAGTGCATCCACACTGGATTTGTTAACGTTTTCAATCCCTTGTGCGCCGACCGGGTTAAAGACAAGTTTCTTGTCACCTATCGCTTGTTTGGCATTGTTTAAAAATTCCGTGTACGTGTCTTTTACATATAGGGTCTGGTTGTCAGCGGTTTTCATTTTTCCCCATTCGCCCACAGTATCACCATGCCATCCGTCAAAATCAAAGGTCTGAAACACCTTATTCATTTCGCCAAAAATATAGTTCTGCCACCCTGGATTTCTCGGATTAAAAAAATAGAGATGTGTTATACCTGTCGATGTGGAATCCGACATTTTAAAACTGAAATTCCCCTTCCCATTCGGGTTATCATCTGCATAATAGAGGGCCCAATCCCGCTCAACTCCATCTAGGTCATAACCAGATGTCGCAGCATAGATCATATTGTAAGCCATATTGGATATCCCTTTTGCTTTTGCCTGCGAGATGTAACTTTTAATTGTATCTTCGTAAATTACCCGACCTGACCAGTCTTCCCACTGAACCAGGTTCGATGAAACAGGCTTGTGATGCCGGTACTTCCAATCATAATATTGCAAAACATTAATATGATAGTTTTTAAGCTTGTCGATTCTTTCCGTGGTATTGGTATTTAGACTGAAGTCCCAAACATACCCGTAACGAGGGAATTTAGTCCACGTAGAAGATACGTCAACGCCGACCGTGTCCGAGTCAACAATCGCTCCGGCAGCGTCTTTCACGTGCACTTCAATCAGATATCCTTTAAAATCGGACTCCGGGGCAATCCAGTTGGCCATCATCATCAGATCTGTATTGTTATTCAAATTTAATGCCTTCGTTATGGTTTCACCGACCTGCTCCTGTAAATACTTTGCTTTAATCTCTACCGAACCTCCAACAATATTCCGTCCTAATTTGTTTTTCAGATCAATGCGGAGCTCGACCTTCGATCCAGGATCATACATTGCCTTATCTGTCGTTACATCATACAACAGCTTCCCCGTACTTGCTGCTTCACTTATATTCGGATGTAAAGCAATCTGGCTAAAAAGTATAACTCCTATTAATAAAATTATTCGAGGGACTTTAATTCGATTTTTTCTCAAGAAAATCATCCTTTCTTCATTCGTATGTCAAAAAAATGGAAGCGTATTTATAATTTCATAATTAGAAGAAGGGGGCCGATTAAACCTGCCCTCTTCGGATTTCGTTCCTTATTCTTTCACTGATCCGATAACCAATCCAGAAACAAAGTATCTCTGCAAGAATGGATAGATTAACAACACAGGGATAATGGAAACTACAATTTTAGCTGCATTCAGCGTTTTATTCGAAACGGACGCTAGCGATTTTAATTGTGAAGGGTCCGTAACCTTCGTCACATCAACAGTCAATTGCTGAATATAGGTTTGAAGTGGATAGTTAGACGAGCTATTCATATACAGCAAACCGCTAAAGTAATCATTCCAATGACCAACCATTGAGAATAAACCGATCGTGGCCAATGCAGGCAATGAAATGGGAAGGAATATACCAAACAAAATTCTGAGTTTGGATGCACCGTCCATAACGGCAGCTTCTTCAAGCGCATCCGGAATACTTTTGAAAAAATTCATCAATAAGATGACGTTAAAGATCGGTACCGCCCCCGGCAAAATAAGCGCCCATATCGAATCGATTAGTCCTAAACTCTTAATAACCATGAAGATTGGAATCATTCCGCCAGAAAAAAGCATGGCAAATATCATGCTATTCATATACATATTACGTGCATGAAAACTATGCTTATTTTTGGACAATGGATAGGCCATCAGAACAGATAACAATAAATTCAAAGCAGTACCAAGGACTACCCTCTCCACGGAAATAACAAACGAACGCCAAAACTGTGTATCATCGAGTAAAAGCTTATAGGCATTCAGATTAAAATTAACAGGCCATAGACCAACCAGATTGGCTTGGGCAGCTGATTTATCACTAAAGGAGATCGACACCATATTAAGCAGAGGTAAAAAGCATAGTGCGGTCAATAATAATAAAACAATCCATATACACGCATCCGCAAAGCGGCTTCCGAATGTTTTTGATCTCATTGGTCTCTCCCTTCCTTAAAAAATCCGCATTTTCACAAGTTTAATGGATAATTGATTTGCGGCTATAAGCAAGGTAAAAGACACCACTGATTTAAGCAAACCAACTGCAGTCGCAAAACTATATTGTTGTCCAAGCAGACCAACACGATAGACATAGGTATCAATAACATCCCCGGTTTCATAGACAATCGGATTATACAGGGCAAAAATTTGATCAAAACCGGCGTTAAGGATATTTCCTAAGTTTAAAGCTGAAATAAGCATGATCGTAGGCAAGATTCCTGGAAGTGTAATATAGAGAAGTTGTTTGAATCTGCTGGCCCCATCAATTGACGAAGCTTCATAAAGCCCCGGATCAATGCCCGTTAGAGCGGCGAGATACACAATAGCCCCATATCCGAATCCTTTCCATACATCCGTACCAATGATAATTTCTCTAAACCAATCATTGCTTGCCAAGAAAAGAACAGGGTCTAATCCGAATAATTGTACGATTTGATTGACGGGTCCGTTGTAGTCGAATACGTTAATGACAACAGCAGCCACAACCGCCCAGGATAGAAAGTTAGGTAGATACACGATGGTTTGCATCGTTTTTTTCGCCCATTTTAGTCGAATCTCGTTTAATAATAAGGCAAACACGATAGGTACAATGGTTCCAAAGATGATTTTCCCAAGAGCGATTACCACTGTGTTTCTTAGAATCTTCATGCTATCGGGAATCTCGAACATATATTTGAAATTTTCCAAGCCCACCCAAGCTGATCTAAAAAGCCCTTTCGCCGGAGTATAATCTTGAAACGCCATCAGGATGCCAAACATCGGGACAAAGCTAAAGATGATCAAAAAGATAAAACCTGGCGCCATCATCAAATGATACCCAAGCTGTCCCACCACTTTTTTCCCTTTTCTCATACTTTCCCATAACCTTCTTTCAAAAATGTTAGAAGTGGGCACAAAGCTTGACTTGTCCCCACTTCAACCCTATTTATTTATTCATGATGGCCTGTGTAACTTCGTTGGTTATGTCACTTCCCCCGGTTCTGTTCCAAGTATCGACGAAAGTATCAAAATAACTCAATGGCTCCTCCCCCATCACAATCTTAAGAAAGGCTTCATCCTCCAATTTAACCAGGTTCGTCCATTTCAGCTTCATGCTCTTGGTTTGACCAAAGAATACAGGGTGTACATCATTCACCTTTGTTTCCGCCATTAATTTAGCTCCTACCATTCTGGACATGTATCCACTCCATTGATTGGCATCGGCTTTCTCCGGGTCTTTCATGTAACCTACGATTTTATCGTACGATGTTCGGTCATCCAGCGTTAACGTTTCATATTCTTTCTCCCCGTCAACGGTCGCCTTCAAATCCTTGTACATTTGTGCGGTTGCATCGTTATAGTTCACCATAATTCCCAGCGGTTTGCCGCCATCGAATCCACCTTTAATAAATTCGACAACCGGTTCATAGTTCAGATCTTCATTTACCAGCTTGTCATTCAGTGCGCTGGTGAGTTTCGGAAGCAGCTCCGGATGCTCGAACCCTTTTCTAACCACATAAAATTCAGCGGCTGGATTTTGGGTGTATGCCGTTACTTCTCCGCTGCCATCTTTAGAAATAATATAGGGTCTCCAATCCGCATCATTATTTTGGCGTTTGGCATCATTTAGCGGATAATCTGCCGACCACCAAGGACCGAAGAAAGCGCCTGCTTCCCCGCTGATAATTACGGATTCAATGCTATCGCGCACAGCCATTTGCCGATCAATCAAGCCTTTTTTATACCAGTCGGCAAGCAATCCTAAGCTCTGTTTGGTTTCCTCCGTAGTAGACCCGTATACAACTTCCCCATCTTTATCCAGCCATTGGCGAGGGAAGGATTGATAGGTTGCAAAAATATTATCGGCCTGAAATAGTGAGCCGTATAAACCACCGATAGATTTTGCAAGCACTAATCCTACGGTTTTCCCTTTTCCGTTGCCGCCAGGATCTTTTTGTACAAACTCGGTGAGGATCTTCTCCATATCTCCAACCGTCTTAGGTTCGGACAAACCCAGCTTATCAAGCCAATCTTTTCTTACCCATAACATCGTCGGAATATTGGCATTAGAGGTTGATGGCATAGCCATCAGCTTCCCATCAAACGTGGCTGCTTCCAGTACTCTTCCCCCATAGGAAGCATATTTCTCTTTCACGATATCCGAAGTGCTCGACTCATATACTTCTGTTAGGTCAGCGATCATATCATTATCAACCAATTGACGTAATGTTTGCTCGTCTACTGCCATGATGTCGGGTAAATCGTCTGAGGCTACAGCCATTGCTACTTTCTGATCATAGTTATCTCCAGATTGAGCCTCGAATTTATTTTCATTTTGAATATTCAGCGTTTCTTTCAAATACTGTGTAAAGGCATTGTCTTCGTAGCTTTGGCCTCCAGGCAGCTTAGGAATGCCTGGTGTCGATTTTCCGACGGTATAGGTAACGGTTTCAGCATATTTCCCATATGGCGTTAGTTCTTCGGCTGTCGCTGTTGAATTTGCGCCTTCAGGACTGGAACTTGTTGAACACCCCGCCATAAGAACGCTTACAGACATGAACACTGCAGTCGCTGATATCAATATTTTTCTCATTCCATGCTACCCCCAACACTAAGATGTATTACAACAAGGTTCTGATCATTAATTTACACTTCAACAGCAAAAGCTTCGTAAGGATTTAATAACAAATTGGCAAAATCAACGGATTCCCGATCATAGTTGCTGATGATTATGTTCTGGCTTTGACCAAAGTTCGGCATATTCAAAGTCGCCTTTTCTGGACCGAAATTCGCAACTACGGCCCATGTTTGGCCTTGATAATGCCTTAGATACATGAATACGTGCGCTGGTGTATCTACCAATTCATAATCTCCCCATACGAGAATAGGATTAGCTTTCCTTAACTGAATTAGTTGTTTATAACAATAAAAGATCGAATTCGGGTCTGCCAGACTGGCTGTCACATTCACTTCCCGATGATTAGGGTTGACGTGCAACCACGGAATTCCTGATGTGAAACCGGCCTGTTCAGAATCATCCCATTGCATCGGAGTTCTGGAGTTATCCCGCCCCTTAGCATTGATAGATTCAATAATTTCTTCATGTTTGTATCCGCTTTCGAATCGTTCATGATACATGTTAATGCTCTCAATATCCTGAACCTCGTTAATATCCGTTACAGGGTAGTTGGTCATTCCGATCTCTTCCCCCTGATAAATGTAAGGCGTCCCTTTCATGAGATGAAGCAGGATGGCAAACATTTTTGCACTTTCGACCCGATATGCAGAATCGTTCCCCCAGCGCGACACAATCCGTGGACAGTCATGATTGTTCCAAAACAGGCTATTCCAACCTTCGTTCCCTAAGGAGACCTGCCACTTACTAAGAACCTGTTTTAATTCGTTCACATCCAGTGGCTTAAGATCCCACTTTTCCTTCCCTTCTTGTTGATCCAAACCAATATGTTCAAATTGGAAGACCATGGACAACTCGTTGCGCTTGGGGTCCGAGTACAGCTTGGCGATTTCAGGTGTAGCCCCCCAGGTTTCTCCAACGGTTAAGACATCGTATTTCCCAAAGGTTTCTCGGTTCATTTCCTGCAAATAATCGTGCAGCTTAGGCCCATTTCCGGTTACTCCCAGATCGGGGATTTTCCCCACCAAATCGATAACATCCATTCGGAAACCGCCGACCCCTTTTTCCAGCCAGAAGTTCATCATGTCCCATACTTCTTGTCTGACTTTCTCGTTCTCCCAGTTAAGATCCGGCTGTTTTTTACTGAAGAGATGAAGATAATATTGATTGCTCTCCGCATCGTACTCCCATGCACTTCCACTAAAAGTTGAACGAAGGGAGTTGGGGACGTCGTTGTTTAGTGGATCTCTCCAAATGTAATAATCACGGTATGGATTATCCTTGCTCTTCCGAGATTCAATAAACCACTTATGTTCATCTGAGGTATGATTGACAACTAAATCCATAATAATTTTGATATCGCGCTGACCTGCTTGCTCAATTAACTCATCCATATCTTCCATTGTGCCAAACTCTGGCATAATAGCTTGGTAGTCGCTGATATCATATCCGTTATCATCATTAGGAGACTGATAAACAGGACTTAGCCATATAGCCGTAATCCCCAATTCTTGCAAATAATCCAATCGGTTGATAATGCCTCTCAAATCTCCAATACCATCGCCATTGCTATCCTGAAAACTTCGAGGATAAATCTGATATATGACCGCAGTCTGCCACCATTTTTGTTTCAAAGCTTCCACTCCTTACTGTCCATCGTTTTGTGATAATTACTTAAACGTTTAAGTTGACTCAATCTCTCTAAATGTGCTTAAAACACCTTGATTCAACATAATTACCCTACCGAATGAATCCTTTTTAAACTTAAAATAATGTAAATCACTTGGATTTTACGTAAACGTTTACTCTATATTGCAAAAAAAGATTCTCACCTCCAAAGCAGAATTACCTCCGATATTATAGAGCGATTATCTACATACCGGAGCGTAACCATTTGCCTTATTACAGAGTTAAAGTTATGTCTTAGATTTTACGGTTTGTCTTTCCACAATGGAATGGCTGACGATACTGCTAGAAACCTCTCCCTGCTCTTCAATTAATGTTATTAATTTTTCAACAGCAATACGTCCCATTTCAGCCAATGGTTGATGAATCGTTGTCAAAGGCGGGTAAATGATTTTTGCTAAATTTAAGTCGTCGTAACCGATGATAGAAAGCTCTTCTGGAACCTTTATCCCTTTTTCAAAAGCCATTCCCATAGCTCCAATCGCCATTTCATCACTAGCTGCGAAAAGGGCTGTGAAAGGTGGTGCTTCCTCCAATAGCTTCGCCATAGCTGATCTTCCACTTTCCATATGGAAATTTCCGTAAGCTATTTTAGTTTCTTCAAAAGGAATCCCGTGATCTGCAAGAGCTTGTCGGTAACCCTCAACGCGAGGAATACCTGCTACAGTGTCCCAAGGAGTTCCACCGATCATCGCAATGTCAGTGTGTCCTTTTTCAATTAAGTAGGCAGTTGCTTGATAAGAAGCTTGCCGATCATCGACCTTCACATACGGGATTGAGTATTTGGCAGAATGTGTGTTAACCAATACAACAGGCATCTTCATATTTTTCAACTGATGATAGTATTCATCTTTCAATATCTCACTTGTGAATACAACACCATCCACCTGTTTTTCCCGAAGAACCTGTAAATATTTCATGGTCCTTTTTCCATCTGCTGCTGTATTACATACGATTACACTGTAATCCTTCTCATTGGCAGCTTCCTCAATACCATAAAGAATCTCGGACGTGAACCCACTGGACACATTGGGAAACAAAACGCCAATGGTTTGTGTCCTTTTATTGATGAGTCCCCGAGCAATAGCGTTAGGGTGGTATCCAAGTTCTTCAACAGCTTCAAGGACTTTAACCTTTGTTTTATGAGAATAGCCATTTAAATTATGGAGCACTCTCGAAACTGTGGCTACGGATACGTTTGCCGCTTTGGCTACATCCTTAATCGTTGGAGTAATAGTCTCACCCCATTTCTTAAATATACGTCTTACGTAAACGTTTAACTGAAGTATAATTACAACCCTTTCATTTGTCAACGACTCTTGTAAATGGGACAATGAAATCGCATTCACACCAATCAATCCATTGAAGCCCTGAGATACATTGGATATCGGCACACAGATCAAGGAAGTAGATGAGGTACTTAACTCCGTATGGTGAGTCAAGACTGGGATTGGCACGCTCATTATTGGCAACATCCCCTCAGTCAACAAAAAAACATGACCACCCGCCAGATGGGTGGTCATGTTCGGTTCATATTTTCTATTGTTCCATTAATCAAGTTCAAGAACGATTAATGACCCTGTTCTTGTATCTCCGCTTTTTTCTTGATTCGTATCAATGCACTGCGTGTTATTCTGGCATCGTGGTACACAGCGAAGGCTTCGCTGAAATAGTTCAAGTAATCGGACTCGTGGGATTTGGGGGATAGAATAATCATTTTGCGTGCCAATTCGTCACGGTACAGTTCAAATACTTTGGCTTTCCTGCTCTCGTCCAAGGCACTGTCGAATTCATCCAGCATAATGTAGCCCGGATTCGCGTCAATGGTTTTCATGAGTGCCAGTGCAAACAGCAACGAACCTAGCGATTCCTCGCCACCGGATACACCCTTGCCAACCTTGCCGCTTCGACCTTTCATGCTGATCTCTTCCAGTGTACCCCGATGCCCTTGCTTGCGTGCTTTAATATGAAGGAAATACTTAACGTTCCCCTGTTTCTGCTCCTGCATGTCCCAGCTGACTTCACCATCGAAGGAGAACTTGTCCATATAATGCACAAAGCGCTGATGAATTCGCCTTACTTCATAATGAATGGTATTCATCAGCTTTTCCTCCAGGTCCTCCAGACTCTCTTCGAGCTGCTGCAAAAGCGAACGCGCCTCCAGCACCCCCTGAGCTCCCCGGTCATATTCCTGTTTCACTTTCTCATAATTTTCAAGTGCATTCTCATCTATCGCCTCTCTGCAAGCGAGCTGCAATTGCGTTAAAGCCATTTCCTTCTCATGTCGAGCTTCCGCTTCGTTCCATTGCATCTTGACGGGAAAGTCCGGCTGCTCTTCTGTAATAGCTGCAAATACGGCGGGAAGCTGCTCTGCCCAATTGAGATAAAATTGTTGTTCGGCTGCATAAGCTTGCTCCGCTACACCACAACGCTCGCTAACCTGTTTCTTTTCCAGCTTCAGATCGTCCAGAACCCGATTGGTTGCTGTGATAAACTGCGCTTTTTCCCTAAGTCTTCGGGCCGTTGATTCCAGCGCACGCTCCAACTGATCGCTCTCCGCCAGCTTGTCCTCCAACTCGCGCTCTAGCTGTTTAACGTGTGACTTGCTACGTTCCAGTTCATGCCCCAATTGCCGGAGACGCTCCAGTTCCACATTCTGATCACTAGCCTCATGATAAATGCTCATGTATTCTTGCAACGTCTGGAGCTTTAAACGCAGCATCACAATAGGCTGACTTAATGCCTCTTGCTCCAGTTGGAGCTGATCTCTCTTCTCTTTCCATCGTTGGAGTTCATTAACTGTACGTTCCCACTCCTGCTTGGCCCAATCTCTTCGAGCCACATCCGCGATCACACCCTCGGCTGTCCGAATCTGATGCAGTATGGATCGAATCGACTTCAAGCGCTCTTCGCATGTATCATATTGCTGATGGACACCCTCCAGACGTTGCTCCAGCTTGAGCACTTCTTCATCCGTTTGTCTGATTCGGAGCGCAACGCCGCGCGGATTAAGCAGCCACTGCTCTTTTTCCTGCGCTCCCCGGCGGCCCCATGAATCTAGAAGCTGTCCGTCCTGTAAACCTGATTTCTGTTCTTTCACTTGCGAATGCAGAGTATGAATCCACCACAGGGCTTTCTGCGCAGCCGCATATCGTATATCATCCAGTCCCTGCTTGACCCTCAGACCCTGCTCATCTAACACATCGAGCGCTCTTTCGGGTACAACCTCTGGCAATTCGACGTGATACAGATCGGTTGGCGCCCGGAAGCCTTTCCCATTCACAAACAACGTATATTTGACGGGCTCCAGCCTTTTTTCCAGTTCCAGCGGCGAATGCTCATCCATCTCAAGCAAATCCCTCAACGTATACACCGTGAGTCCCCGTTCTTCCAAACTCCGAATCGATGTATCTTGTCTAATGCTTCTGACTTCATCCCTAGTTAATGCTTGTCTCTCCTTACGGAGCAATTGCAGCATATCTTCAAGCTTGCGCCGTTGATCCTGTAATTCAATGCGTTTCTTCTCTAGTTGCTGCGCTTCCAGCTCCAGGCTGCTGCTTGAGCCATACTGCGCAACCATCGCTTCTGCTTCTGTTAGTTTGATCTCATGCTGCCTGAGTTCATAATCAAGCTTGGCCGAAACCTTCGTTAGCGCATCCCACTTTTCATCCGCATGAATATGCGCCTGTTTCTTTTCTATGAGCTCTTGCTCCAGCCGATCAAGTTCAGCTTGATGGATCTGCAATCGTTCTCTTACCTCTGCTTCTGCATAGGGTACATTCTGAATGCGCTCTTGCAGCTCCTGTAGCTGATCCGCTAACTTTCGGTGCTCCAGCACCCGCGCATCATGCTCTTCGTTAAGGTGATTCACCTGGATCTCCAACTCATCCAGTACACAATCCATGACCTCTTTTTCCTGAGTGCGTTGCTTCATTTCCTCGTCATAACGTTTATGGTCACTCTCCAGCTTCACCCATTTGTCTATTTCCTCACTATGACGATCCTCGATCTCTTCCAATTTGTCCTTCAGCCTGAGATATTCCTGTTCATATTTCTCACGGAGTGTAGCAGAGGCCGTTAACGTAAGCTGCAGACCAAGTAAGCGACGTTCATTACGGCTGAGTAAACGTTCCTTCTCCTGCTGCCAATTGCCCAAATTCAGCTTATGTTGATGCTGGTTGCTTTCTGCGGTCTGTAACGCTTGCTGCGCTTCTTTTTGTTCTTCTTTTACACTCTCCCAATGCTTCTGCATCCGGTCAATACCTGTCATTTCGCTGAAGATACGGAATCGTTCCTCCGGACGCATCACCGCGAACTGATTCACGTCCTGCTGATACCAGATGAGATAAAACGTATCCGGGTCAACTTTGTACTTATGTTGCAATTGATGTCGATATTCATGTAGATGGTTGGTGCTATCACCTGTGACATAGCGAGTTTCCTTATCCCAGTTCCACGCTTCTTCTCCTTCGTATATCCAAAACTCTTTCTTAACGGGATCTCCAGGTTTTTGTTCCATATTAAGCCGAAAACCAACATAACCGGCAGCTTCCACTTGATGATTGCCCACATTCTCAAACACCAGTTCGATCGTTGCTCTCCAGACCTGATCAGGTGGCAAGTTACGGGAACGCAAACCATCGACTAGCACCTTTTGAGAAGCCAGCACAGCGCCTATGCAAAAGCTGATTGTCGATTTACCCGATCCATTCGGTCCTCCAATCAGAACATGATCTTGACGATCACCCAGTTCAAGCTGGGTATCCACAAAATCCCGAATGCCGCTAAAACGAATAGCCCAAGGTGTCATGAGTCTGCACCTGCCGTCAGGTTGTAACGTTTGAAGAACTTCAACACATCGTCCATATGAAGCTGCTGAGAATGACTAAATTCGGCAAACCGTTTCAAATACGAATCCGAGAACAGACGACTTCCAATCGTTGTCAGCGCGTAAGCTTCCTCGTTGGAGGGATTCTCGTATTTCACAACTGCCCCAAGTTTCATCAGCGCATCCAGGTTCATCAGAATTTTACGCCGCACGTCCAGCGATTCATGCCCGAAGGCCTCGAGCAGCTGTGCAAATAACGTATATTCATTCTGTAAAACCTCCTGATGATAAAAAATGAACATCAAGAGCGCAAGGCTTTCAGATGAAAGCAAATCTCTGGCCTGTCTGGCTGGGACATGAATCAGGGCCACGATCCGGTCTCTGCGTTCATCATAGACGACCTGAAAGTAGCGGCTAATGGATTGGTTTACCCTTTTCAAAAAAGAAATAAGTCCTTGCTCATCCTCCTGCTTTAACTTCAAAATCTTCATCACCTCACGCTTGGACAATCCAAAACTGTCACTTCGCACGGATGCGGAAGAAGAAAACATAATCTGCACAAACGCATATTCCTCATCCGGGCTCAGTACCGCGGTCAGTCGTTCCATCGCTCCCAATGGAAGCTGCCTGTGTGTTTCCTCCAGTTCGTTGAACGGCATATTTACCCCTTCCTCTCTCTACAATCTCCCATTCTTTGTCCTGAATTGTTCCTTCCGTTAAACTTTCAGGCTGTACTTCTGTACTCTCGTCAATCGATGCTTTCTGAGCACCAGTAAGTGCCGCGACAGCGAGCAACGCATTGACTGCATCTGACCAATGATGCGATCCCGCCTCCAGCAACAGCTCCTGTAATCCCAAACGCTCTTTCTCCTCCAATACACGCTCCACTTCATCCGTTCGAATGTTCGTCTTGGTCATATGCCATTCCACTTCCTGCAACCTAGCTTCCAGTTCCTCTTCCGTCCATTCCTCTGCCTGAATATACTGCGGCTCAGCGTATTCCTGAACGGGCTCCGTAGAAGGAACATAATTCTCCAGATAGTGCACGGTATCGGCCAGTTGACGGTTGGAGATGGGAGAAGCAAACTGAACCGGGACCCACATGCCATCCAGTCTCTCACCGGAAATACGATCCTGCTCCAGAAAGCTCAAAATCTCATGACCACTCGGCAACTCCGAATCTGAACGCTTGAAAAATGATTGAATAATAAATTGACGAATCGCTTGTGGAGATATCTCTTGTCCAACCTCCGTCTGCTGCAAGTGTGAGAATTTCAGAAATTTGTTCAACGTCCCCATCGATACTTGAGTCCCCTCGAACATGACTTCCGTCCCCCTCTTCAAAATCGGCGCAAAAGTAAAACCTTCTTCAAATGTAGAAAACCGTTCCAGACGTTCATCCATCCGGGCATTTAATTCCTGCATAAGCTCCACAATGATCTGAATCTGTGGCAGCGCATGTCGATCAGCGAGAAATTCCAGTTGGCGTTCTTTCAATTTCTCTACAGCATCTTCAACATTACGAATCATGCTTGCAAGCCGATTACCTCCCGAAATGCCTTTGTCATCATAGGCCTCACTTAGGTCCGCATCTCGCTTCGCCTGAAACAAGGAACGGGCAATTTCATCCTGCATGTAATACGCGAGTGAATCATTGGCAAGCCGGATGAGCATGTCCATCATGCGTTTTCCCGCATCCATCATCGTCAAACGTTTCTTGCCGCGAATGATCCAGTTATATTTTTGCAACACATTTAGCAAACGCTCCATCGGAATATTCGGCTCAGTTCCATAACGATTCCGAAAGCGATAAAACAAAGCCTCCAGATCCTCCAATGGCTCGTCCAGTCCAAGGGCTTCACGTTGAATGAGATTCAACATTTTCAGAACCTCTAGCACTTTCAGCGGCTCCTCGAAATATTCACGCAGTTCGGTTAACACACCTGCCAGCTTGACGATATCCCTTAGCGCTTCCTTTTGAAGATGGTCCGGGGTATCAGCGCCCAGAATTGAGATCATACTGTTGCCAACCAACTCATCCAACGCTCCGCACCTCCCATCTCGGCTTCCTGTTCTCCAGCGTGCCCGAGAGCAAGCCTTTTCTCCATTTCGGTCTCGAAAGATGCCCATTGGTGAGCTTCACCTTGAAATTGCTCCCTTTGATTGGCGGACGAGATCGGAAGAATCCATTTGGTGATTAAAGCCGTGTGAGACTGCAACAAGGATTCCACATTTTTCGTGATAACGAATCCCGCATGATCGATGTCACACCAGACTACCACTTGCTCCAAGTGTTTAGAATGTGTTAGCACGTCAGTAATAAATTTGCGGTGTCCACCTCGTAGTTGACCATCTATTCCCAACACCAAACTGTCTGAACGCATCAGAAAATCAGGCTCTGCTACCATTCGTGTAACAACCGCACGATTCTCCACAATCCACAGAACACGACATGTCGTATAGAAATGAGTGCTAAATACCGTCAGATCCGTCGTCGCATGCAGGAAACCCTGTGGATACTGAAATCCACCCGTTCCGCTTAATTGACCTGCAAAATAGACAGGTGTAATCACACCTTGACTGGACAAACCGATGACATGCAACGGAAATCCGAGATTTTGCTCGAATTGCTCCAAAAAAGAGAGCTTGTGTATATCAAAACGTTTGGAGCCACCAATCGTACGATAATGTCGTGCCCCAATCTCTTTCCAGTCAAAAGAGGTCTTGATGGAAACAATCTCGGCAACAGCTATAACGAACTCGACATACAGTAAAAGTTTCTTATGGGTCCAGGCTGAACGATCCATCTCCAAAGAGTCAGCAATTTCGTTCATGCCAGATGTTTGCTTCAATACTGAAACGAACTTCTCCACAAAGCGCCAGAAGGCTTGGCGGTACTCATATATTTGATTCGTTTTCGCTGAGTCTTCTGGGAAAATGTTGGGGTCCTCTTTTACAGCATTCAGTACAGTCGTTAAAGCACTGCACCAATCCTCAACTAACTCCTGGCTTTTTTCTTCTTCTTGCAACTTTTTCAGTTCCAGCAGTTGGTATAACCTGTAGCCCATCCTGTATTCACTTTGTTTTCCCGTCTTTCCGTCGGGTTCATATCGTACAATTCGTAAAATAAAACCTCGGTGCAACAACGCTTGTATATCTGATTCCAGTAATCCGCTTCGCTTCAGATCCGTGTCTGTTTTTCGAACACCTGTGCTGTAAAATAAATGAATTGCCCTCTCTTCTATGTCGCTAAAAGCATTTAGGCTATGATCTTCATCGTCCTCCATCATCATAGCCGTAATTCTAGCAACTCTTTTCCTGATTCTAGCGGATACCTGATAGACATCCAATGCATATATTATTCCAGCGTCTGTGACTGGATTGTCTTCAAGCTCCAGACCTTTCTTCAGATAATGCTTATATATAAACTCTTTCATCTCGGGATTCATGATCCATGCTCATCCTTCATCATTAATATCTTGTATTGTTAACATAACACTGGTATAACTACATGCAAATAAAGTCCGCTAAACAAGAAAGCTCGAACGCTTCTTTACGAATTTGACCAACAAACAGGTCATCGACATGGTGACTCGAACCAATGCGAAGATCCTAGGTATTGATCATGTTACAGGGACGGTGGATATCGGGAAAAATGCCGATCTGATTATCATGGAGCAAAATCCGCTGGAACATATCGAGGCCTTGTCAGACATCGCTATGGTCATGGTCAAAGGAAATCTAATTCAAACACCATCTGTCACAAGAATCAAAGAAGTTGACGATGTTCTATACTCAGTTTGGTAAATTCAGGAGTTAAATCATGCTTGGGATATTGATCAACTGTTTTTCCATTATATGCGGAAGTACCTTTGGAGCCATCTCCAAAAGGTTCATGAATGACGGTTACAAGTCCATACTCAATCAAGTGATTGGGATCAGGGCGCTCATCATAGGCATGAGTACAACCATGAGCAGCATATCGACCAGCCAATATCAGATTATGTTTATCATCTTCCTCACATTAGGCGGGATCATTGGGCAACTGATTAACTTCGAGAACATTTTGTCCAATATCATGACCAAATTCTCGTCCAATGGTTTAAATGAAAGATTAACGGTTGCCATCTCATTGTTGTGCGTGGGATCGATCCCAATTCTGGGACCACTACAAAGTGCATTACAGGGGGGGTAATACCTTTTTGCAAATCAATACGATTTTCTCGGGCATTACGTCATTAATTCTGGCATCCACTTTCGGGATCGGCATCATCTTTTTTATCCCGATCTTTCTGCTGTAACTTCAGCATACTGAGGTCTTTTCATAAACATAAAAAGATATTCAAGTGGCGGCCTTGGTCCTGTTCATCAGGACTGAGGTCTTTTATGTCCAACCTGAGACGGAGAGCACATTCAATCTGGCGTACGATTTGAATCAATGACGAATCACGTAAGATAGAGTTATGAGTTTATGAACAATAATCACTTCAAGACATTGAACCAGAGGAGACATATCCTATGAACAAAATGAAAAAAACAGGTTTGTGGCTTGGCGTTACTACTTTAACACTATCACTCGTTGTTCTTTACTTTGCAACATGGACGCCAAAAATAAAAGGCACAAACCCTATTCATGTATTGGAACAAGTTAAAATCAACGTTACGGGACATGAAATCATGATCAGAGGACAGGATCTGGACAACCCAGTTATCCTTTATTTACACGGTGGACCGGGTGCATCTGAACTTCCGTACGCGAAAAAGCACCAAGATTTATTAGAATCTCAGTTTACGATTGTGAACTATGATCAGAGAGCAAGCGGCAAATCCTATCATTTTTTCGAGGACTATTCCAATCTCTCAGCTGATGTGCTGGTTGAGGATCTACTAGCCGTCACGGATTATATTACTCAACGTCTGGGGAAGAAAAAGGTAATATTAATTGGTCATTCATATGGAACATACATAGGAACTCTTGCTGCGCATCGGGCACCCGATAGATATGAAGCCTACATTGGGATCGGGCAGATGGCAGATACACAACAGAGCGAAACGGACGGATGGAATTACGTTATGGAGCAAGCCCAACTGGCCGATAATCATGAAGACATAAACCAGTTGGAGCAGATCTATGAACCGATCAAACAAGGACAGGCATTCACGCCGCGAGATATCGTTAAACGTTATGGAGGCGCATCAAGGTTGATGGACAGCCCTGACACCAGCTTCCTAGGAATGACGTTCAGCCATGAATATAATATGCTGGATGCCATTCGTTATAATAAAGGAATCATTTATTCGCAAGAAATACTGATAAGGGAAGCCATGAGCCGTCCTTTGCCTTCCTTGATTACGAAGCTGGATCTCCCCTTTTATTTTGTCATGGGAGATTACGACTTTATGACTTCAGCCCATGCCGCCAAGGTGTTTTTTGACCAGATTGAAGGAAAACAAAAGGAATTCATTGCCTATAAAAACTCGGCTCACTACCCACATTATGAAGAGAAGCTAAAATTCTTTGATTGGATGGTAGATACCTTTATCAAGCAAACACCTTAATCAAGCATTCCTTTGCCGTCCGGGTGTCAGTACTTCAAATGCGGCCTGGAAGGCAGGATTCTCATCGAACTGCTGCTGAAGTTCCTCGGGAACAGTGTATCTCTCTGTCTTCTTTTTCTCCACTAGCAGACCTGCTTGTACATTATCTTTTTGCTGGATTAAGATACCATGGGTATTTTTCAACAAAACATCTTTATAAATAGGATGTCACAGTAATCCTTGACGTTTTTCCCGTTCAACGTGTAGCACAGATGTATCCATTTATAGTCTTTGGTCAGCTCCCAATCTCTTTCGATCAAGTACTCTATGCTCTCGGGGGAGTTGAGGGGTGTACTGCGGGTAAGTAGGGAATTGTTCTATAACTTGCCCTTTAGTTTCATGAATTAGAGCAATGGTGTATGTCTTGAATACCACCTCAAGAAAGGATATTTCAATAAAAAAAAAACTAATACCCCAAAAGGATATCAGTTGTTTTTTTACAGCATCATGATTTGATATTTTCAGAAGCTTCGCTAATTTTTGTTCATTGACAGAAACAATCAGATTGTAACCTATATATTCAGAAATATCCTTGGCCTTTATTAAGGATTGGCTACCATATACTTATCGATCCCCGCTTTAACCATTTCAGAATTGGCTGGAGAGAACCCATGGTTAAAGTTCTTTTGTTTAAACCTTAGTGTGGCAGTAGCATCGCTATAACTCACCCAATAACTAATGTTACGATAAGTTTCAAACGATGTTTGTGTTTTCACTCGAACTTTATACAAATAATTATAAGTCCTGTAATCAAACGTTCCTCTAAAATAATCAATTAGAGCACCTGAACCTGTAATCAAAAGACTTGTAATGACCACTGTAGACCATGCGCCTCCAGTGAAAGCGCCCACTATAATGCTTAGAATAGTGGAAACAGCCGTTCCAGCTGTAAAGGTAAATTGATGCGATTCATGCTTAGTCATTGATCCAATTTTTCTAAATAAATAACCCAAATCATCGAAATACCATACCCCAGAACTTCCAAGAAATTTATAACCGTCACCATATACTGAGTCTACCAATCCATCGTCAGTAACAGGTTCATTAACTAGAGCTTGAATTGTAACATCAGATAATTTTTTTTCAACCAGGCTGTTCTGGCCCTGATTTAATGAGTTTTCTTCAATTGCCTTAGATATATGTTCCTCAGGAATGCTAAGGGTTACTTCTTCAACATAGTCATCGAAACGAGACAGTTCCACTGTGCCATCACTTTGAGTGAATGTTACTTGACCAGATTTTAAATCAAGCTTTGTTGCGTCTACAAAGTTCCCATTTGGATCAAAAACCTCCGTATTAACATAATTTGTAGTTTCTACAACTTTAATCGTGTAACCATCATCTGTGATAGCCGTCTCTTCTTTTACAATTTTATTCTCCACATCTGCAAAGATCGTCATAGGAAATATAGCTGTTAACATAGCGATAATTAAGATAATACATAAACTTTTTTTCTTCATTGTAGAGATTCTCTCCCATCATTGAACTTCATATTCTTCCAAGACTCGTTCTCCAGTGACTTCTTCAAACTGACCACTTAGAGGATTGAATTTAAATACAAGAGGCTTATCATCAACATTTAAATAAATATAATAAGTGTGGTTCGTCATTTGCAAAAATGATTCTTTGCCTACACCCAGCTTATCTTCTCTATACATCGGAATCTGAAGCTGAACTGATTTTCCTTTCTGCTTCTCGGCATTCGCCACTTTCTTAGCAGCTTCTTCATAGGTATATTGCGGTAAATTAGAGTAAAAGTATACTGCTGAAATGGTGAAAATGATGATGGAAAAAAAGATTGTCATCCATAACTTTTTTCCGACACTGCCTTTTACAAAAAAGAAAATAAGTAAAGTGATGGCAAGTAACACAATGCAGCTGGTTACATAAAAATCATCAATGTTTAGAATGTTTAAATATCTTTGATTAGGGATCATAAAAATAAGTCTACCTAGAACACAAATTATCAATAGGTACAGAACAACAACAATGCGTAATCGTTTCTCATTTTTCATAACTTAGCCTCCATCAGGTAAGGATCTTTGTAGTAGGTTAGGCCTGTTAAAGGTTTTATCCCCCCTTCTGCCCAAACAGAGCTCCCTACTTATTTGATATGTACAATTAATTCTTGATGAATATGCGTGGGTAACTCTTGTTCGTTTTTAAAGTCCATACTTATATAACGTTTCGCGAGCCGATTACCTAACGATAATTTACAAATTACTAAAGATTTTTTTAAATTTATTATAAAGAACTTTTTTTTCCATATAGAAGGTATAATTGTCATAGAACTTATACTTCAAATTAATTTTAATATTCTTGTTTGGAGGGAGTCTTATGGACAACTGGTTCCATTTATTATTATGCAAATCGCTCTATGAATTAGATATTAGCAAACAAAAGATGATATATCTTTCATTCCACCGCTTTGTTTATTGGGATGTTTATTTAATAACTCATGACCACTCAATTACAGAAGATATAATTCATGACGCCTTTATAAAAATCATCACCAAAGGTTCTGAAATACGTTCTCAGACAAACATCCTAGCTTGGATCAAACAAATTACTCGCAATACTGCTCTCGATCATTTACGGAAATTAAAACGTGAGCATCAGATGGTAAATCACCCGCACAATTATGTTGATATACATAAGGCTTTTTCTGAAAAAAATTGTGTAGCAAGTGAGGTAGAAGCTAAAGAAAAAAGTAAATTGCTCCATCAATCAATTGAAGAATTAAAACCAGAATATCGAGCAGTTTTAATTCTTTTCTATATGAAAGAAAAATCTTATAGAGAAATCCGTCAAGAACTGCATTTGACTGAGTCTGTCCTTACTCAACGGTTGGCAAGGGCACGAAAAAAATTACTTCAACATTTTTTAAAAAAATGGAATCAGGATGATTAACACGAGTTGCAAGACAATAAAGTTTGCAGCAAAAAATCATGAGTGAGCAAAAAAACTTTCAAATTTCAAAGAGAAAAACAATCACCCAAATCGGCCGCTAATATAATCCTGAGTACGCATATCCACAGGCTTGGCGAACATACTCTGGGTAGGAGAATATTCCACGATCTCTCCGCTCAGGAAAAACATGGTCTGCTGGGAACTGTAGGCTGCTTGCTGCATGTTATGTGTAACGATCAAGATGGTATAACTTTCCTCCAGTTTATACACATGCTCCTCAATCTTGAAGGTTGAGAAGAGTTCAAGCGAAGTGGCCACCTCAACCATCAGCAGAATATCGGCTCCACTGCGAGTGCACGAGCGATACAGAAACGTTGCTGCTGCCCACCGGACAGGTTTAACGCGGAACGCCTCAGGTTTTGACTTTTACCTCATCCCACTGAAAAGCGGCACAGAGGCTCACAATCTCTCATATAACTTCTTCTCGTCTCGAATGTCGTGCTGTCTTGGGCCGTAGGCTACGTGATCGTAGATGGATTTTGGAAAATGATTAATCTACTGAAATAACAAATCCTATTTTAGCAAAATTAGACATAACATAGTGTTGATATGTCCTAATCACGTAAAACAATTTCCTTTATCAACTTTCCGTTTATATAAACAACACACGAGCAACGCATAATTTCAACCGTTTTTAGATAAGTAGATTATTATCATATCTTACACATTCAAGTAAAGCATTGGCTTTATACAAACTGTTACTTGCCCGCTAATGGAAAAACAGCAAAAAGCCTCTCGGATTATATCTGAAAGGCTCTCAACTCGTTTAACTCTTAATTTCCCTCAAATATATTGTTATAAGATTAATCATTCAATCCTTTGCCCTCCAGGATCGGCTGCATGCACTTCTCGATTCGTGACACTTTTGTTTTGGATTGCTTCGGTTGTGAGAAATAATAGAGATATGCCCGCTGCCGTCCGGGTGTCAGTGCTTCAAATGCATCTCGGAAAGCAGGGTTCTCATCGAATTGCTGCTGAAGTTCCTCAGGAACGCTATATTCGGCAGTTTTTTTCATTTCCACTTGCAGTCCGGCTTGTTCCACTTCAATCGCTTGCTGGATATAGGCTTTGATCATAGCCTCCTGCTCCTCAATCTGCTCCAGACTGGTGAAGCGAAGCTGGCGTTCTGCCTGTACATTCTCCGTTTGCTGGACCAAAATGCCGTGTGTATCCTTCAGTAGAGCACCTTTGAAAAATAGAATGGCTACGTACTCTTTGAATCCATGGATTAAAACGATGTTTTTTCCATCCAGCATGTAACAAGGGTGCATCCATTTCATATCCTCTGTCAGTTCAAAATCCAGAATAATCTCTCTCAACTTCGTGGACTCTTCCTTCCACGTTTTGAGTTTTTTTAGATAGCCATCAACTTTGCGATTCCCGCTTGTATCGGTCATGGAGAAATCCCTCTCTTTATCTCATGGTTTTATAGGTTCAATTGTACTGGTTTTCAGTGGATTGTACAGCATTGCTTACAGAGCTTTTATTGACTTTTCCAAATGAATTTAAACCTTAATAATAAAGTAGGGGAACCACTCTCATGGCTCCCCCCTTATCGAACCGCACGTGCCCTACTAAGGCATACGGCTCACCAACGTGATTCAACTTGTAATCAATATGTCGCTAAACGTTGTGCGTATTGCATCTTACGGACGAGTTCAGGAGTGTAATACTCTTGCCCTCGTTTCTTTGCTTTTTGCACCTTCCGGGCATGCTTTGTCTTCTGTCTGTTCTTCATGTAGTCGATATAGTTTTCCAGTGTATAACCATACTGCGCATTGTAATATACCCAGAACGCAGGAACGAGTCCAATTCGAGCAAAGAATTCGTTGTTCCATTTCGTCTTCATCGCATGCCCTTTTCTTTGGCTTGGATGGCTGGGAATCATGGCGACTCGCAGTCGTTGTCTTACATACCCGTCCATATCCAAGAGCTGGTTTCTGCATGCATTCAAGAAACAACGACTTTCCTGTCCATATCGTTTGTTTTCCTCTACGGCTTTGTACAGGTTTAGGTAGTAGTTTACCTTTCCATGAATAATCGGATTGACGCGTTCGAGCCATGCTTTCTTGTTCAGCGTTAGTGTTTTCCTCGTTTTAGCCTTAACCTTCTGCTTGAAATCCTTCCACGTGGTGTCCTTTGGCTTTGCGATGAAGTAAGGTTTCCCGTCCTTCTTTCGTTTTCGCCAATGCTCAAACGTGAAGCCCAGGAAGTCAAAGTCGTCTTTCTTGAAGTTCACTGTTTTCGTTTTCTCCATGGCCACTTCCAGTCCAAGCTCTTTCAACGTTTCACGGGTGACTTCTGCCGCTTTCCGGATTTCTTCCTCCGTTTTCGCGAACAACAGAAAATCATCAGCATAACGCACGAATCGAATGCCTTTTTCCTCCAACTTCCAGTCCAACTCATTGAGATACAGGTTGGCTAGTATTGGGGAAATGACACCGCCTTGCGGCGTTCCAGCATCCACTTCATGGTATTTTCCTTCTTCCATGTATCCAGCCTTGAGCCACTGCCAGATCATATCCAACACTGTTCCGTCCGCTATGTATTTCGTTAACACTCCCATCAATTTCTTATGCGGGATATTATCGAAGAAGCCGCGAATGTCACAGTCATAGATAAAATTATGGTCCGTCTCGATGTTCCACAGGATAATCTGGGCGACGCGTTTCGCTCCATAGTTTGGGCGATACCCGCATGACCAACGATGGAATATGCTTTCCTCACACTTTGGCTGTAACACGTTCACAATGGCTTGTTGTACAATCCGGTCTTCTATACCTAGCGGACGCATCTTCCCGTTCTTCTTTGGGATATATCGTCTGCGTACGGGGGATGGAACATAAGCTTTGTCCCGGAGTTTTTGCAAGAGTTCGCTTAGATTTTCGTCTAGCTTCTTCTCATAACTCTCCAAGGTTTCGCCGTCGATTCCACCTGCACCTTTGTTTTCCTTCACTTGTAACCATGCTGCGTGAAGTTTTCGATCAAACAGAATTTGCCCATAAATACTGTGCCATTTTAGCTTCAATTCTTGATTCAAGTCTATCGCTCACCTTTCATCGTACCCATTCCATTCCGTTCGTTCTTACCGCAGTAGCGTGACGGTTGTTCAGCACCATATTCAAGTGTTTGTCCACGAGGTCATTCCCCTTCCGTTCAGCAAACGTTTAGTCATCTGCCTACTTCCGTACTATGAGAACGTCTGAATTCTCTACCATGTCTACAACTTCGGTGAAACCTTATATGTAGCCATCCTGTTTTTTTTTCCAGGGAAGCAGAGAACCTCACGGGGTCATCGTATCTTCCTTCTGAACATGCCCAGCACCTTCACTTGATAAGCCATCGTTGTTCGTCTGGTTCATTGGACAACTTTTTTTCCTAGGCTTCCCGTTATTTACGCACAGTCGCCGACTTATCCTGCCGCTACGTGCTTCACGCTTTCGCATTTGGGTCTGCTCATCCGCCTGCGGGTCTCTCGATTATCCGCATCTCCTTCAGACAAGTACCTCGCGATATTGCCCTAGATTAGGCTTCTCAAGTCGCACCAGAGCGCTTGAGGAGGGACTTTCACCCTCCAGAAAAACATCCTTCCAAGCTCTCGGCTCGTGTTTACCTAAGGTAACGTAGCCGCCACTTTTAACAGATTGCTTATAGCGAATAGTTCGCTAAAGAAACGACTGCCCGTCGCACGCAACAAAGACCAT
The DNA here is from genome assembly GCF_000517845.1 of Paenibacillus sp. FSL R5-192. Classification (NCBI taxonomy): domain Bacteria; kingdom Bacillati; phylum Bacillota; class Bacilli; order Caryophanales; family Paenibacillaceae; genus Paenibacillus; species Paenibacillus sp. FSL R5-192. The sequence continues at coordinate 54,629 of NZ_ASPR01000075.1, forward strand.
CCTGTTAGATGGCCGATAAATTTAATCCAATCTCATCTAATAAGTTTCAATCGACAGTTTACCATCCCCATAGTAAAATAATGGAATGTCTATTGCCATAATTCCAACATACGAAAGGAAGATTTAAATGAGAGAGTACACAGTCGTTCCAGGTCCGAAAAATGTTCAAGTAAACCGAGGTGATACTCAGGCTGCTGTTAATTTATTTGCGGATATCATTAATCACAAAGCACAATCTGGATGGACCTATCAATCCATGGAGTCGCTATCCGTCACTGAGAAACCCGGTTGTCTCCAGCAACCTGTTACAACGCATCATTATATGCTGATTTTCTACAGAGAGATTTAATAATAGTACAACAATCATGAGAAACTCAGAATCTGAGGAACTGATATATAATAACATGCCATCCGAAGAAGAACTTATTAGACTCTTACATACACATCATGAAAAAAACGACCCTCGAAGCAGTTTCTATATAAGAACTCATGTTATTCCAGAAATCGATTGGTTGAAGTCTTTGCTTAACGTTACACTTGCATTATTCGCAGGTCTAATCATCTCTATGATATGTTTCTATCTCTTGAATCCATTCATTCCAGTATATGCTTTGCTGAGTGCCCAGATTGTTTTCATAGCAAGTATGTTATTCATAGTTCTACGACGTGTTAGAGCAATCCTGATATGGAGTATTAGAATTTATCAACGTTTTGCCCCCATTGAAGTGAGGAACAAATGTCGTTTTGAACCAAGCTGTTCTGTGTATATGATTCAAGCTATTGAGAAATACGGGGCGATTAAAGGTCTTTCCTTGGGCATTCATCGTCTTCGCAAATGTAATATCAACGGTGGAGGATATGATTATCCGTAACAGCAAAAGGTCCATAGACAATCTATGGGCCTTTTGCTTTGGTTAACATTTCTGGCTTAAGCTAATATCCAGTAGTGATAATGTCTCATTTTCCAACATGGAGGAAGCTATCATCATGAAGTCTTCAGCCCCAATTTCAAAATGACCTTTACGAAATGGAAACCCCCAATTGCGATTCCCGCGTGTAAAACTGAGTTGGTCTAACAACGTTGCGATCTTTACTTCTCGACACGGAAGATAACGAAGATCTCGGCGAAAGGGTACAAATGATTCCGACATCTGATATTGGTAGATCCTGTCGTCGGTAATTTGACCAATAGCAGTAAAAGCCTGAAGTGGCTTGCCAGTTGATATGTCTGTGCGTGGAGAATAGTATATCAGCCAATCACCCGCAGACATTTGTCGCAACAGCGCTGACTTGCCATGGCACAACTGCGCAAACCCTCCCTCTACCGCTACATTCACATGAGAAGCAGATACAACGCCAATCCAATATTTGCTGTCCTGATTTGGTTTCATGGATACATCCCATTCCCCTCTCTCGTTTACATTTCCAGATTCGATTTCAATCGATCCAATTGTAAAAAATGATGTCTGTAGTGCATCTCTATCAACAAAAACCACTCCTGAGCATTTAGAGCGCCAAGCCTTGGATGACGTATTTTGTTGTTTACGGACGCTTGGTATAAAAGGGATTCTGTACTCCTCATTCGTTTCACGACCATGTGAAGCCCATCAATCAAGGACTCCATGCTCTCGGATGGTTGCGGGGTATACTGCGGGGAAGCAGGAACCTTAATTGGAACGGGAGGGAATTGTCCTAATTCGAACACTCTCCTACCCAGTTCTGTTTTTTCCTCACCTGAATTTAACGTCGAATCCTCGCTGCTCAAACACTGCTCAATATTATGCAGATGCAAGAAAAGCGCTGATTGAATCAAATGTACATACATCTGTCCAATAGACCATTCCTCTTCACTTTGTTTTTTAAGTAAGCTACCCATATCCAATTTGTTCAGTTCTGCCAAATATCGTTCTACTGCCGTTTCAAATGATTTCAATACTTCCGTTGTACTTCTCATCCTTCAACCCACTCCTCTTGATCTGTGATATATCAAAGTATAAAAAAACACTACTGACAGGTGTATGTCAGTAGTGTTTTAAGATGTTTTTGGCTACTTCCTGCATTCGGAAGCGCAAAGACTCCGGCTCCAAGACCTCGATATCTCCACCCCAGCCAAGTAAATAATGCAAGATTTCTTCCGGGTAGCGGACACGAAAATGAAAAATGACACCTTCCTCTTGCTCCTCAAATGCATCCATATAAAAATGTAGGGCCTCCATAACTTTGTCAGCAATTTCAGGTTTTGCTCTGATTAATACTTGTTCGTTACGGTCGTCAGGAGGTCGATAACTGTTTAGATCAAAATCCGGTGGCAAAAGGAATTGATCCTCCAGCACGGAAAGTTCAGTCATCCGTGACAAACGAAAATGACGGATGTCTTGTCGCATATCACAACGTGCAATTAACATCCAATTCTCCTGAACCAGTGAGAGTCCGTAGGGTGAAACCTCACGCATATTATACCGATTGCCATCCGTTCCTGGCATTTTTTTCAGGTACATAAAACTGATTTTACGTTGCTCCAAAATGGCATTACGAATCTGGTTAAGGTATGTTTTCACCCGTGCTCGGGTTAAAGGTTCAACCGTATGAAGCAGTCGCATCGTTTCCCGAACACGTATTGATTCGTTTCGAACGGCTTCTGGTAAAATCGCTTCAATTTTTCGTTGAGCCGACTTAGCCTCCATCGCGTATTCTGTATCCAATCTCTGTTCGATAAAATCAGCTCCCATGAGCAGGGATACGGCTTCCTCTGCGGTGAAGCTTACCGGGGGCAGAAAATATCCTTCCATGAGGGAATACCCATGACCCGGAGCACCCATAATCGGAACACCAGCTTCGCTTAACGCCTGTATATCTCGATATATCGTACGTACACTTGTCTCAAATTGAGCAGCTAAATCTTCTGCTCGTAGCATCTTTCTTCGCTGCAATTCAAGCGTAATCGCAAGTTGCCGCTCCGTTTTGTTCATTTTCTAGCCCCCACCGTTTCATCATCCAAACCTAACTTATTCTAACACAGTAACTTGTCTTTTCGTTTCGTGAATTAAAGCAATGGCACGTCTCAAATATCATCCAAGATGAGATATTCTTAATCCCCAAAAAAACTGATACCCCAAAAGGATATCAGTTTTTTGTTTACTTTATATCTGCTCTATATACGGTTAATTCTCTTTGTTATTTCTTACACGTACATGGCCAGCAACAAGTTATAGATCATCGTCGCAGCTTCCGCTCGGGTCGTTTCACTTCCTGCACGAACCGTATGGTCCGTATATCCACTCACAATCTTGGCCTGCACCGCTGCATCCAGTGCTTCTTGTGCCCAAGATGGCGTCTGCGATGCATCGGTGAAACTTGGTTTAACGGAGGTATTACCGGACATTCCGGCTTGTGCATCTGAACTTACTTTCAGCGCATTCGCCATCATAACAGCCATCTCGGCACGGGTAATGGTCCGATCAGGCTTAAATGTGTTATCACCGTAGCCGTTCACAATTCCGGCTTGCACGGCTGCGGCAATATCACCTTTTGCCCAGTCTGGCAGACTACCTTGATCTGCAAATGTCAGATCCGACTCCACGGACTTCAATGCCAGCGCCTTACTGAGCAACGTAACAAACTCTGCCCGTGTGATCTTCTTCGATGGTTGGAACGTACCATCTGTGTAGCCTTGAATCACGTTCATGCCCAACAAACGATCTGCGTAGTCGGAAGCCCAGTGTCCATTCAGGTCAGACAGATTCACCGGTGTGTAACTGGACACAACGAATGTACCCAGATGATTAACATTGGCCGTTATGCTTCCTGCTGCATTCATCTTGCCACCGATAAATACCCAGCTCTGACGAGCTTCATTATAGTAATAGATTGCAGGTTGGGTGCCATTAGGCAGCACTGCCGAATCCACATTCAGGCTCAATGCCGCCTGATCATTCAACGTTCTTCCGCCACTGCGGCTAATCTGTACAGCTTGTCCAAGTACATTCAGGGAAGCTGTATTCTGCAACTTGTCCTTGGTAACCACAGACACTTGCAGCGTATCCTTGGAACCAATGGCTCCCGATGGAACATTGAATTGCACGATGTCTTTCAAACCCGTTTGGACCGGCTGATTCACTTCCACCTCTACCTTCACTTCAGTGGATGAATCTGACCCCGTTTCCGGGTTCGTTGGTGTGGTTGGAACGGTAGGCGTTGTTGGTACACTTGGTGTACTTCCTCCAGAATTCCCACCAGAGTTGCCTCCATTACCTCCACCTGAACCCCCGCCGCCATTGCCTGAGCGGGCTTGTACAGTCACGGTACGGATAACTTCCTGTGCCGCATTACCAGCGATATCCTTCACGTTATACCGAAGGGTGTAGATCCCTGCTGCTTGTGTGTTCACCGTGCCATCCACCTGCACGGAACCACGGATGCCGACATTATCAGAAGCCTGTGCTCCAGGCTCGTTGTACGTATCTCCTACGTTCAGCGTCATCTGGCTGCTACCTTGCAGGGTGATGACGGGAATCTCACGGTCTATTTTAATGACCAGAGGTAAAGTATACGTTTGTTCCAGATCGTCTGTTGCTCGGAATAAAAGGTTGTGCTCTCCCGGCTCCGTTACCTCCAAAGGTGTATTCTCTGTATAAAGTTCATACGTCTGCCCTCCATCACGGGACAACTCGATAATTGCGGAAGTAGCAGGCGCGTATACTGCGCTGGTTACACTAACCGTTACGGACTGGTTCGTCCATGTATCCGTGTGATACGGCTGGCCGTCAGCGGTAGTCATGTTGCTTTTTAATACCAGCGCCTGATTATTCTTGCCTTCCACAATGACAGTGAACGTTTTGGGTTGTGACTCCGTGCCACGTTGCACGGTTGCCGTCAGTTCCAATCGCTCATTATTGTCCGGTTGCGTTAGCAGCTTGCCCTCGTTATTCATTAGTTCCGGGTTGGAGCTGGACCAGCTAATCGTTGCACCATGCTTCCCTTCAACAGGAAGGGTAAGATCGGAATGGACCGCGTTCAGATCGCCCAGATCGATTGCTTGAAGTGTATCGGTTACCGCCTGTGCATCACTGTAAGGTGTGGCACTCATGAAGATTGGGTTGGAGTAGAACCACAGATCGCGATAGTTGCTATCGTTAATTTGATTAAAACGGGTCGTTGCATCAGCTGTCGTATTTTTCGGATCAAGTTGTGGTTCACCATTTACAGTCTCACCTGTCACGTTCATCCCCAGATTCGTACCGCGCAGGCGGAAATACTTGTCTTGGTCTGTGGCTTTGATCTTGGTTGTGATGACATTATAGCCTTCGGCATCTGTCGTCCAATCGTTGGATGTGAAGGTAGCCAGTACTTTGGTAGAGTCGTTGGTGTCTTTATTATATGCGGCTGTACCCTTCTGGGCCTTGGCTGTCACATCCCCAGCGATGAGATCAACGTGATCCACCACGGGTACTTGTCCAGCGGACGTACCACTGTTGATTGGATTTTCATAGTTGTTGCTCGTCGTTGGACTCTTGAAGCGAATCTTCAGCTCTACTTCATCGCCTTGAGTCACATTAAGGTCTCCGCCCATCTCAACCTGAGCACCCGCTCCGGAAGCTGTAAAGTCCAGTGCGTTGATCAGGTCGCCGAATACGGAAAATGATTTTCCCGAACGCAGTCCATTCAGAACAGCCTGCATACCTGTACCCTCAACCCACGAATAGGTCTTAGCATATTCGCCAGGAAAATAACCACTGGAATTCGTGCCAATCGTCTTGAAGTGGTAATCCGAATTGCCATAGTTCCAGAAGTGACGTCCTTCTCCCAGCAATGCATCCCATAGCCCGCCAACCTTGGCAACCATATAGTCTACACCGCCGTATGTACGGTATTTGTATCCATCATCTGCGGTCGGATTAGCTACATTGTAGCTTGTGTTGTACCCTCCACGATCCGGTTCCATCTGGTTACCCAACATGCCTTCGATACCAAATACCACTTGTGGAGCCAGATCGTTGAACTCACGGAAGTCCGCGATGGTATATTTGTTTTTGCCGCGTGAAGGATGGTTGATCATCGCATAACTTGTCATTGGATAGTTCGTTGCGAGCCAATTGATAGCGGTTAAGGCATCCTGATGAGACGTGTAAGCACGCCCTCCGTTCTGATCCCATTTCGCTACGTCAGCTGCATTAAACAGATTCGCTGCGCGATTCGTGAAGCGGTACTCGAATTCCTTGGCAGCGTTCAGCGCTTCGGTTGAGTTCGGCTCATCCGTAAGAATCCCCACCCCAACGTGTTCATGTGTTGGCATGTCCCATTCGAAACCGGAGAAGATCGTTTTCCCTGCGTATTTGCCCGCATCCTGAAGGGCCTTGATCTGTGGTACCTGATATTCATTCATCCCTTGGGACATGGGTATTGGTCCACCCGAAATGTCGTTCCCGTTGTGATCTCGCTTGGATAACCGCAAATGATCCGTAAGCGCGATCCAGTCCAGTCCATATTTTGTTAGACCCGCATCGAGTACGTCCTCCAGTGAAACCTGTGCATCATCAGACTCAAACGTATGTACATGCAAATCTCCCGTTTGCCAAGAACCTGTTGCCGAGCTGTTGATTGATGTGTTATCCCCCGCATCTGCATACGTTATCGCAGTAGGGAAAGCCCCCATGACCATCCCTGTAGCCAAGGGTATAAGTGTAAGCATAGCGAGCATTTTCTTGCCTTTATTAATGAACAAAATCATCCCACCACCCGTTCTGAGTTGTTGTGTCGGGAGTAAATATAAGAGACTTTTGGGGGCAGGGTCAACGGCCTGGAAGTATGTATTTAAAATTTTACATATACCTGCATTCTTTCATATTCCCTTAAAGGTTTTTCTAACTTATCCTAACGAAGTTATACTCTATACTGCTCCATATTGGGGGAGTGAATCTAGGGATAACGCTGCAAATAGGAGGTGATACAAAATTCAGAGATTGTTCACGATTCAGGAAAGTTCCACCACTGCTGTGGATCATTAGGAGGAGAATTGGTGTAGGCGAAATGATGAAGTGGAGAAGATAGTGGGTTTTGTAAAAAAAATCAGGGTTACGTATACGCTGAGCATAGAAAAAAAGCACCCACGAACTACAGGCATAATATGCCCTGAAGCCGCAGGTACTTTGGATTGAGCAGGATTTTGTATCAGCCTTTACATCTTTACTTTTGTGAACTGGGGACGAGTTGTTTGTGAAATCCGACCTATCTCCACTTTATAATTAAACTGGAAAAATACGATATATAAACCGATAATGTTGAAGATAGCTAACAACGCAAAGATCATTATTCATTGAAGGAGTTGCACATTTTTGAAAAGATTCTATCTAGGTTTTGGATTAACGATCACCATTATCATTGTACTATTATCAAGCTCTACTCCAACAGAAGCAGCATCGAAGAAAGTAACCTTAAAATTGTCAGATGGAGCGACGTACTATGGTGAAGTTTTAAACGGGAAACCTCATGGTAAAGGAACCGCGAGATGGGGAAAAACCGAAGTTTACTCTGGAGATTGGGTGAGTGGTACACGGCAAGGAAAAGGCAAGTATACATATACATTAGTTGAAGGTGGAGGTGTCCCCTTTGAGGATTACAATGAATCTAATATGGGCCATGGAACAGGTGAATTCACTACAAAAACCTACACCGGATCATGGATTAATGATACATATCATGGTAAAGGAAAAGAAATTACGCAATGGTTAGAAGTACAGTATCTTACTTCTGATGGCAAGGTTTACCCTGTACATGACCGTTACAACAACACCATTAACGATGGAACATTCAATCAGGGCAAGATGTCTCAGGGATATTACGCAATCCACTCTTCAGATACTGTCTCACTAGGATATACTGATCATACAACTACGATTACTCTCAAAAATGATTATTTCAACGAAAAGTTAACCGGGGATAAGGACTTTTTTGACACGATTATCAATTATAACAAGAAACACGGTTCTTCAGAAAAATATATCGGGATTAAACCATCCGAATTCTCCAAAGGCACATTAACTAGTGGCAAATTCACGGGGGTTACGCATCTAATCGATTATAGTGATTCAGTTAGTTATTCTAAGCAAGTCATAATGAACGATAACGTATTAAAAGAGAATCACATAACATCTACAGCCTTTCATAAAGATCGCAAGAAGACCATTAATGAATTCCTGCAAGCTATTAAGCCCTATTCAGTCAAAATCAATACCATCTCTGACGAGATTATGTCATTAAAAGACATTAACTATGAGCAAATGATTCCCTAGGTAGTGGAGGTCACAAAATGAGAAAAAAGCGATGGATTGTTAGTATAGTCATTTTAATTATCATACTTTTCATGAGCGAATTGATGATTTTGTCCTCAGGAAAGGTTGGCGTTCTCAACATAACGCAGAGAGTCATTTCAGGTGCACCTCATGTTATCGTTCAAGGGCAGACACTGTCTTACCAAGGTAAGGTTCATTGGGAGGATATCCAAAGTAGTATCGAAGAATATTCCGCAAGCGATGAAGGAACGGTCTTGTATAAAGCACTAGGCACCCCTGTCCCACCACCTTGGATATATGTGAGAAAAGGAAACCATCAGGGTTTCCGATATAAAATCCCGCAGCTTCCCTGGAAACTATAAAATGATCTGGGAACTTCACGAGCGGACATCACCAGATGTCCGCTTTTGCTATGAATTTGTAGTCTACCTCGCTCAATGGTGACATGTCCTATGGTTCGGGTATCAAATACAATCCACACTATAGAACCTCTCACTTTTCTTCCAATCCGTTAAACTGCCTGAGCATGGCGGTGAAACGCTCCAATTCCTTATCATCCCATCTGGATATACGGTCATAAAAAGCTGACTCCTTCTCCTTGAGCGCAGCAACCGTCGATTGTTGACCAAGTTCCGTAAGAGACAGTAACACCCCGCGCCGATCCTTGGGGTCTTGCTCTTTGCTTACATATCCCGACTTTTCGAGTTGTTTGATTAATCGGCTGACCGAGCTGCGGTCCATTGCATTCGCTTCTGCCAAAGCCGCGGCGCTTGTTGGGCCGTAGGAGTAGAGCCACCGTACCAGTTGAAAAGCGGCAGGTTGCAGGTTCGCATCAAAACGCTCGGCAGATCGAACGTTAAGCGCATGCGATGCACTGATCAGTGCATGAATCTGCTCACCCAGCGCTAGCTCGAGGGTTGCTCTATCTTTGGTTTTGACTGGATTTTCACTCATTATTGTAAACTCCCTCTCCTCGATACATGAAAGTAGACTCCTGAAATATAGTTGACAAATATCAATTAATGTTTATAGTTGATTTATGTCCATTATATAATTCCGAATCTATTCGTGTCAAAAGGAGATCTTCTCATGAAAACTAAACATCCCATTATTGTAATTACCGGAGCAACAAGCGGTTTAGGGCAGCTTGCAGCCATGGAACTCGCCAAACGCGGGGCACATCTTATACTTACAGCCCGAAGCAAGGAACGTGCCGAGGCTACCAGGTACAAAATCAAGGAGATCATGCCTTCTGCCAAAATCGAATTTTTCTATGGAGACTTATCCTTACTGAGTGATGTAAAACGTGTTGGGCTTGAGATTGCAGCCGCTTATCCGCGTATAGACGTACTTTTGAATAATGCCGGACTTCATGCTTTTGAACAGAGAGTCACGTCCGAAGGATATGCCGAGATGATTGCCGTCAACTATTTGGCACCTTGGCTGTTAACGCACACATTGCAATCTTCTCTGATTCAGTCGGGCCATGCCCGTGTCGTCAATATTGCATCTGAAGCTTCGCGGAATTACGGCACTCTGGTGTTGCCAGATGACTTAACGGATATCACTCCTTTTACTGCACGTGGTTCCTCTCCAATCTATGGCAAAACCAAACTGCTCAATATTATGTTTACTGGTGAACTAGCCAGACAATGGCGTGGAACCGGAATTCGCGTAAATGCCTTGAATCCTGGCTTTAATGTTACGGGTCTTGGACGAGAGCTATGGTTTGCAAGTGTGCTTGAACGCATGTTAACCTTTTTGCATATTGGCGACCCGCGCCGGGGTGCGGATATCATTACTCGGTTGGCTGTGGAATCGAAATATGGCGAGGTATCAGGAGGATATTTTAATGTGGGAACTGGAGCATCTATTGTTCCTATACATCCTGGCGGAGATGAGGCCATGCAAAACAAACTGTGGATCGTTACGAAACAACTGATGAAAGATCACGGCGTGCTGGATTAATCAAAAAAGAACAGGGGTGTTCCATAAGCCATAAACACAGCTAGGAACACCCCCTCCTTTTTTCAGTAATTAGATTGCTGCAAATACCTTGTCAAAACCTGCTTTCGTCTTAGCGAACAGTTCACTTGAACTTAGATTCGATGCCGGTGCCAGTACTTCCTGAGCCACCACACCATTGTAGCCAATCGCCTGCAGGTTTCTCAGAAACCCACTCAGATCAATGACCCCTTCTCCGGGATACAAACGCTCATAATCCAATAATTCCTCGATCGGCAAATCATAAGCATCATTGATATGCACATGAACAACCTGTTCTTTCTTCAGCTTCAGCAGATCTTCCATCGGTAAACCATTTGTATGCCAGTGATAGGAATCTACGAGCAAACCTACGTTAGGTGCATGGATCGTCTCAATCCAGTCCAGCGTATCTTCCACACGCCAGATAAACGGATTCTTCCATTGCGTCCGCAAGTGATGGCATCCCACAAACTCCAGACCCAACTTAATCCCGTAAGCGTCCAAGATATCTGCGCAGAGTCTCAAACGTTTCGTAGCCGCTGCCATAAATTGCGCTGCCGGTTGATCCGTTGAGGGTAAAATATACGTGCAACAGCTGTAACAGTCCAACGAAGCAGAAGCTTCTGCCATAGCGACCAACGATTGCAATCCCTCACGGAATTGCTCATCTGTCGTCCGCCACTCTACCGTCAGACCCGATGAACCGATGATCACCTGATTACTCTCTAGCAGATGTTGTGCCTGTTCCTTGCCATACGTTTCAATCAATGAGAGCGGATTCAAATCTACAGATCCGAATCCGTGCTTGGCCGCATCTATGATATATTGTTCATCAGACTCGAGATTGCCCAGTCCCGCATTCGTTAACCCTCTAATCATCCCAATTTCCTCCTGTGACTCGTCTGGAATTGCTGCTTGTGTATCATTTTCTTTATCATTTTATAATAGCAGTACTCTCCGAAAAAGAAACCATCAAAAAAGAGCCGCAACAACGTTATATTGACGTCCTTACCGCTCTATCTTTTTTATCTTACACTCTCTAACGTATACCGGTTACGCGGAATCTCAAGACCCAGATTCTCCCTTAGCATCTCATGTTCATACTCCGTACGGAACAGCCCTCGTTCTTGCAGAACCGGAACAACTAGCTCCACGAAATCTTCCAAGCCATTGGGTACCACGGTACGAACATTGAATCCGTCTGCCGCTTCGCCTTCAAACCATTCCTGAATCTGATCTGCGATCTGATCCGGTGTACCAATGAACGATGTACGCGGGGTAGATGCCAGCAATGCCACTTGGCGCAAGGTCAGCCCCTGTTCTCTTGCCTGCTGCTTGATCTTGTCCGTTGTACTGCGGAAGCTGTTGCTGCCAATCTCCCCAATCTCGGGAAAAGGTTCGTCCAGCGCGTGCTGGGAGAAGTCATAATGATCGAAGTAACGTCCCAGATAATTCAACGCCTGATCAATATTCACCAGTTCGGCAATTTCCTGATATTTCTGCTCCGCCTCTTCCGCTGTTCTACCCACAATGGGGCCGATGCCCGGGAAGATCAGGATATCCTCTGCCTTGCGTCCATAAGCCACCGCACTTGCTTTCACATCGCGGTAGAACTCCTTAGCTTCCTCCAGTGTCTCATGTCCCGTGTAGACGGCATCTGCCGATCGGGCGGCCAGATCTTTACCAGATTCAGATGAGCCCGCTTGGAAAATGACCGGATGACCCTGCTTCGAACGCCCCACATTAAGCGGACCCTGCACCGAGAAGTGTGTTCCCTTGTGATTCAACGTATGTAACTTGGCAGGATCGAAAAATACGCCCTGTTCCTTGTCTCCAACAAAGGCATCGTCTTCCCAGGAATCCCAAAGGCCTTTGACCACATTCAGATGTTCTTCCGCAATTTCGTAGCGTAGCGCATGGTTCGGATGTTCGCCTTTGCCAAAGTTCAGTGCCGAACCTTCCAGAGGCGAAGTAACCACATTCCATCCGGCTCTCCCACCGCTTAATTGATCCAACGAGGCAAATTGCCGCGCAACCGTGAAGGGTTCACTATAGGAAGTAGACAATGTAGCAACCAGCCCGATGTGGGAAGTTGCCCCGGCGAGTGCGGACAGAAGCGTGAGAGGTTCGAAGCGATTGAGAAAATGAGGATTGGACTTCTCGTTGATGAAGAGGCCATCTGCAATAAAGAGCAGATCAAACTTCCCTTTTTCCGCGATACGCACCTGCTTCTTGTAGAACTCCAGACTAACGCTCGCGTTAATGGGAATATCCGGGTGACGCCAAAAGGAAATGCTGTTACCCACTCCGTTCAGATTAGCTCCCAACTTCAATTGTCGTTGCGACATATATATTCCTCCCTATGTTGTGGTGATGACACTGCCCAAGCCGCTCCAAGCAATACAACTCCTGTGAAGAGAAAAATAAACGAAATGCCGATCCATCCACCGAGCAAACCACCGATTAACGGACCGAGCACAATACCGAACTGACTCGCCGTTTGACTCAGACTGACAGCCCTCCCACGAAAATCGTGATCAGCATACTTGATGATCAGCGCATTAAACGCCGGATAGACTGCGGCAAAGAACAAACCATAAACAAATCGCAGGCTGCCAAAATAAATCAGATTATTTGCTGTCATTTGCAGCAGACTGCCAATTCCGCCGCCAATCAGACCAATAAACAGTGTTTTCTCGTATCCGATTCTTCCACCAATCTTCCCCCAGCGCGGCCCCATAATGACGGTTGCCACACCAATCGCCGAGAAGACAATCCCTGCACTAAGTGTTGCACTGCCAACATCTCCGCCAATCTGGACCACATAGAGCGTCAGCACCGGTTCGATGATGAGCACAGAGGTCGAGACTAAGAGAATCAAACCGTAGATTCGCATCAAACCCGGCGTGGAAGCCGCTCTTTTCAAATCCCCTATGATCTTCGTTGGAACGATCGTACGAGCTTGTCGTGACTCCTTAACACCGAGGACCATCATAGCCGCGAGTAATGTAATAATAGCCGATGCAATGAAACATCCCCGCAGTCCGATCCAGTGACTCAACACACCACCGGCCAGAGGACCAAGAATCCCGCCCGCAGCGCTGGCCGTGGAGATCACACCAAGTGCATAACCCACCTGTTTCTCTGGGGTATTGGTACCGATCAGTGTAATCGAGGCGGGATGAAAACCAGCCATGAGTCCCTGAAAGATCCTCACCGCGATAAACGTATATGGATCGTAAACAAAGAAGTTAGCCAGATGTGCAATACCTAGCCCCACTCCTGAACGGACGAGCATCAGTTTGCTGCCATATTTATCAGCCAGCGATCCCCAGAAAGGTGCGCATAATCCACTGATCAGAAAGCTGATGGAGATCGAAATCCCGGACCAAGCTTCCAGGCCACTCTGGATACCTAGATCATTTTGCAGGAATATAGGAAAGAACGGGACGGACAGCGAGTAGGCCATATGATTGAAAAACAGGCCGAACCACAGAATATACAGATTTCTCTTCCATTGTGGCATCTTGGCATTCTCCATACTATATAATTCCTATATAAAAAGTAGGTTATTATCCATATTAGGGTAACGTCATCGGAAAGTATAATAGAAAAGTTCAATAGACCCATTCAAGAATTAAATGAATGGGTCTACTACGTATGGTAATCGTACTATTCCTTCAATTGGACCGACATAAATACATCGACCTCATCTTCACTGTCCAATATAAATCCAAATCGTTCATACAATCGCCGAGCAGGGCTTCCCTGCAAAACATTTAAAATAACACGTTTCCCCTGAACTTCATCCTGTTCCAGCAGGATGTTCAGTACCTGAGTTCCTATTCTCTGGCCTTGATAATCGGGATGTATGTAGAAATGTTCCAATAGATAGGCCTCAGACTTGGGCTTCAATGCTACACAACCCACCATTGATCCTTCAAGTTCAATAATCTGTGTCTGGGCAGGATTGAATGTATTCCGGAAACGTTCACGCACCTTCACATCATCGTACCTTCCCAGTCTGGTTAGATCATCGTATAATACCAAGGCTCGCAAATCAGCGAGTTGCTCTTGGTCTGCCTGTACAGCTTGACGCATTGTTATTGGGTTCATTTGTTGAATTCCTTTCCATTAGAGACACGTTAATTTTTGAATGTCTTATCGCACTATAGAACACTAAAAATCATACCTTTGGCAGCTCACTTGAGCAACATCGGATTTTAGAACGCACTATATTTTTCAAACATACTGAACTCCTCAAAAAAATAAAAAAGCCCAAAAAGGACGGTGCAGTCTTGCTTATACCAATAAGCGAACCTGCAGCCATCCCTTCTGGGATGTAGATTATTGTAGAAAACTATGAAACATGTGAAGCTTGTGCTGCATGTTGCAATGCTTCCAGACCCAATGCTAGCGCACCACACAGGCCTGCATGCTGGCCCAATCCGGGCTGCACAATATATTGGTCGATATGTTGCGTGATTGGGGCAGCATTTACATAACCATTGAGATTCCGCACTACCTGCTCCCGGATCATAGGAAACAGATGATCTTGCTGCATCACACCACCGCCCAAGATGATCTTCTGCGGTGAATGAAGCAAGATGGCCGTAGTAATCGACTCCGCAATGTAAAAGGATTCGATCTCCCACGCCGGATGATCTGCCGGCAGTTCACTGCCAGGGATCTGCCAACGAGCTTCAATCGCTGGACCTGCTGCCATTCCCTCCAAGCAATCGCCATGATATGGGCATAATCCGGCAAAGCGATCGTCTGGATGGCGTCTTGTCCGAATATGTCCACCCTCGGGATGTAACAATCCGTGTACTCGTTTGCCCCCTGCCACAAGTCCGACACCAACTCCTGTACCAATCGTGTAATATACACAGTTGTCCAGTCCTTGCGCCGCTCCCCACGTCACTTCACCGAGCGCGGCAGCATTCACATCCGTATCCCATCCAAAAGGAACCGGAAATTCATGCTTCAAGGTTCCAACCACATTACAGTTTTCCCACCCAGGCTTAGGTGTGGTCGTAATATAACCATAGGTGGGACTATCCGGTTGCAGATCAATCGGACCAAAGGAGCCGACCCCTATGGCTTCCACATCTTTATCCCTGAAATAGTCGATCACCTTGGCAAGAGTGGTCTCCGGATGTTCTGTTGGAAAGCTGATCCGATCTTCAATCTGTCCATGCTCATTCCCTACACCACATACAAACTTTGTTCCGCCCGCTTCTATAGCTCCAATACGCATCGTTTTGGGCTCCTTTCCTTCATTACAATTAACCTTTAGCCTTGGTTGATGATATCTCATAGATATGAAGTGAAGAGAAGACCAGATCTGTATTTTCGGCATGAGCAGAGATGCCTTGGCAATCCGTATCCGGATAGATCAGATCCGTAATAACCGCCTGACCATCATTTGCAAATACCTCCACAGATGAATGATCTACAAAGATACGCAAACTTTGATTTCCGTTCACTTCTTTTAACTCAGCTGTATGACGACTCAGGAAAAGTTCATGAAAATTGCCGATGCCCGATCGACTACGATCAACGTACACTTCACTTCGGATCGAGTCTACACCAACGACCGTTTCGTGATCTGCGCCGCTTCTTAGTGCAAAATGGAACGACTGATCCTGAGTCCACTCTGCATGGATCTCATAGTTCACGAGTTGCAAAGCGTTCAACTGCTCACTCACTTGCTGAATCGAAGCATCCTGTAGGGAAATTACTGGAGTACGGGCTTGCTCAAGTTCACGTGCAGGACGTTGAATCAATATAACTTCTCCCGCTCTTGTCTCCAGTGTCAACTCCCGGGCAATGGTCATTGCTCCACGGTAATCATTGGTTGGCGTCTGGTTGGCATACATCCAGTTGCTCATCCAGCCGATAATGAGGCGTCTTCCATCTTCCTCAGGAACGTCAGACCAACTAACTCCTGCGTAGTTATCCCGACCATAATCAATCCAGCGAATCGTCTGGGATGCCTCGTCTGGGACAAATGTAGTTCCATCAAAATCTCCGGTAAAATATTGTGTTCTGGAGCCTTCAATAAAAGCAGGATCTGCACCGATGCTAACAAGCATCACCCATTTCTCCTGCCCTGAATCTCCATCCACTGCAAGCGGGAACAGGTCGGGGCATTCCCACACGCCATCGTGAGAACCAATCCCGGCGCCAAATTCACTTCCTAGCGTCCAATCCTTCAGATTGGGAGAACGATACAGACATACCGTTTGACCACAAGCGATAATCATAACCCACTCCTTGGTCTGCTCATGCCAGAACACTTTGGGATCACGGAAATCAATAAAGGACTCATGCTTTAATACCGGATTACCCTCGTACTTAGTCCAGGTTCTGCCGTTGTCTTTGCTATACGCCAGACTCTGGGTTTGTATGGCATCACGGTTTTCAACTTCAAGATGATGGGTGAAAATAGCAACCAACCCTGGCTCACCCTCAAAAAATCCGCTCGTACTATTCCAATCCACTACGGCACTTCCCGAGAATATAGTGCCATTCTCATCGGGGAGTAAAGCTATCGGAAGTTCCTCCCAGGAGATCAGGTCCCTGCTCACTGCATGGCCCCAATGCATGGGCCCCCATGTGGTTCCATGTGGGTGATGCTGATAGAACAAGTGATACTCCCCATTGAAAAACACCATGCCGTTTGGGTCGTTCATCCACTTCTCTTTCGGTGAAAAATGGTATTCATTTCTGTAATCTTGTTTAAGAATTGTCGACATTATGGTTTCTCCTCCGTACTTTTCTTTATTTGTTATTACGGTCATATCCCGCTTGTTTAATCTGTAGCCATTCTTGCAATCCAAGGCGATCCAGCTCTTTCAAGTAAGCATCCCATTCCTGATCTATTTTCCCGTTCTGATACCACTCTGTACGCAGACGTAACACGTAGGCGAAGAGATCGGTCTCAATCGTGGACAATCGATCCAGTTCATCGATGGAGAAGAACACACTTGGATATACGTTCTCCGCTTTCATATGCGGAACCATAACCTTGTCGAGAAGTTCCATCCGCCAAGCCGCATCTTCCGGTTTGGTTGTGTATTTGTCATAATAACTGTCGAGTATGGCCAATGGTCCTGCGATACTGGTTTTTTGTCTGAGTTCAACTGGTGCAGAGCCTTCCAGCGGAAGATGCTTCAGCATGCCTTTGGCTTCATCGAATTCAAAAATATTTTGCTGGCTCTCGTCTCCATAGGTACCCCAGTTGTTCTGCACAGATTGGAGCGGATCGTACAGTTGGTCTACCCACTTCGCTGTGGATTCCAGGTTTTTATTGCTACTGGTAATGACCATGCGACCACGATCAAGTCCTATTCCGTTTGTTCTTGTGACATTAACCTCTCCGTTAGGCCCGGCAACCGGAGGCAGAACATCATACGTATCATTCATGCCTGTAATGTTAGCCTTATCCCATGTGAAGTACATGCCGTACTTATTATCCTTGCCTTTCGCAAGATACGTGTTCCAATCCTGCTGGTACGATTCGACATCGATCAGCCCTTCTTTAACCAGCTCATGAATGTATTTAACCGCTTCCTTGTATCCTTCATCAGCTGCCGTGAAGACCACTTTCCCATCATTGGTTACCACGGTATGATCCCAGTTCTCTCCGAGTCCAAATGCCGCAAAGAGAAATGTCAGATCTTCTCCGCCCGGTTTGTTAATGAAAGATAACGGAATTTCGTCGGCCTTACCGTTGCCGTTTGGATCTTGAGTTTTGAACGCGATCAATACTTCTTTCAGCTCTTCGGTTGTCGTTGGCATCTTCAGTCCAAGCTTGTTCAGCCACTCCACATTAATCCAGGGCAAGTTATCCACTGCCTGAATCCGTTGTTTTCCACTTCCGAGTTCTTCAATCCATGGGAATGAATAGATATGTCCGTCTGGGGCCGTGATCATGCTCTTGTATTCGGGAGCTTCCTCCAGCACCTTTTTCAGATTGGGCATGTGTTGTTCAATCATGTCCTCAAGTGGAATGATCGCCCCGTCCTTCGCCAGTTTCAGGAGATCATAGTCCCCGTAACCTGCATCAAAAATGGCATCCGGCAAATCACCGCTGGCAACCGCCAGATTTCTTTTTTCTGCAAACACATCACTCGTATAGTTCTTCCAGTTGATATGCACATTGGTTTTCTCTTCGAGTCGCTTGTTAATCAGCTTGTCGTTTGGATCAGCGGGAGCCAGCGGAGAGCTCTGTGTTATAAAATTCAATGTCACCTTACCATCAGGGGATTGCGCCTCACTTGCCGCGCCGCCTCCACCTCCGCCACAGGCGGTTAAAAAGAGCATTGCAGATAACATGGAAATGGATGCCGTTGTAACGGCTTTTCTGGATTTGTTTACTTTTTTCATAATAATGACCTCCATGAGTTGGATTGGATCAACTTACTGTATCGCAGGCTGTTCACTATTTGAGGGAACCGACCATGACACCTTTTTCGAAATACTTCTGGAAGAACGGATACATGATGATGAGTGGCAGACTCGAAATGACAATCGCTGAGTATTTAATCATCTCGGAGAGCCGTTTCAGTTCTGCCATCGCGAGCTGATCACTGATCATGCCCGGTGCAGCCTGATTCTGAATCAAAATGGAACGCAGAACGAGCTGTAACGGATGCAGGTTCGGATTATCGAGATAGATCATTGCATCAAAATAGGAATTCCATTGCCCAACGAACGCATAAAGTGCGAGTACAAAAATGATCGGTTTCGACAACGGAATGACGATCTGGAAGAAAATCTTCATCTCAGAGGCGCCATCCACGTTTGCAGCTTCTTTCAGTTCTCGAGGGACTCCTTTGAAAAAGGTTCTGGAGAGAATGATGTTCCAGACGTTAACGGCTCCAGGGATGATGATCGCCCACACCGTATCCAGCATGCCGAGATTACGTATGAGTAGATAAGTAGGGATTAATCCCCCGCCGAAGAACATGGTAATGATAAAGATAATCATGAAAAATCCACGTCCCGCGAGCCTATCATCCGACAATGCATAACCTGCAAATATGGATACAGTCACGGTGATCAATGCAAAGGAAACCGAGTACAATACCGCATTTGCAAACCCCCGGATCATGGCTGGATTGGACAAAATCATCTGATATCCGTCCAGACTCCAGTCCGATACATTAAAGGACAGTCCACGATTCAGTAACACCGTGGGGTCCATGAATGAGGCGATAACAATATAAATCAGGGGAACAACCACAACCAGTACAGCACAGGTGAGAAAGATGGCATTGAGTGTGAGGATCAACCGATCCATTCCCGTGTGTTTAACAACCATGGATAATACTCCTTTCCTAATAGAGGCCTTCGCCTTCATTCAATTTCTTCACAATCAGGTTCACCGTCACCAGCAAAATCACATTGATAACCGAGTTGAACAATCCAACTGCCGCAGAATAAGCGTAATCTCCAGACTGTAGTCCCACCTTGTAGACATACGTGGCAATAATCTCGGAGGAAGGCAGGTTCATGGACGTCTGCATCAGATAGGCCTTCTCAAATCCAATGGACATAATCCCGCCAGCTGCAAGGATAAAGACGATGGCCATAATCGGACGAATCGTTGGAAGGTCAATGTGGCGAATACGCTGAAGGAGATTGGCTCCATCCAGATTAGCCGCATTGTGAAGCTCCGGATCCACATTGGCCAAAGCCGCCACGTATATAATGGAAGCCCAGCCCGCTCCGGTCCAGATATCGGACAAAATGTAGATCCAGCGGAAATATTCCGGTTCAGACATGAACATGATTGGCTGACCTGTAATCCATGTGGCTAATTGATTAATCGGCCCTGTCGGTGAGAGGAAGATGAACAGCATACCCACAACCACAACAACCGAGATGAAATTGGGTGCGTACAGAAACAATTGAATATTTTTCTTGATGCCAGCTTTGCGTACCTGATTCAGCATGAGTGCCAGTAAAATGGGCACCGGGAAACTGAATATCAATCCCAAAAAGCTGAGTTTAAGCGTATTCATTAAAATGATATCGAAATTGGGTGAAGCTATAAATTTCTCGAAATGCTTCAGTCCTACCCAATCACTGCCCATGATGCCTTTGATCGGACTGAAATCCTTAAACGCAATGATGGCTCCGTACATCGGAATGTACTTGAAAATAAGAGTCAAAATTAAGGCTGGTGCGAGCAACATATATAAAAAGTAATTTTTTTTGAGCTGCTGTAACCTATGACCGCTTGTCGTCCTCACTTTCAGTACCCTTCCTTCGCCCTTTTTGCTGTCGGCTATGTTATCCAACACGATACCCCCGTTCATTCTAGAAGTTGACAATTGTTTTCAGTAAGGGCTTTCAATATTTACAATTGCCTATTTGATAATTTACAATTTATCAGGTTTCAACGGATTTAGTCAATACGTTTTGTAAAAAAACATTTGTGCATTTGATCATTTCATCTTTGCATTAATGTAACTAAAGAGGATTAAATTTGCATATATACAGCACTGAATCGTTAATACCCGCATAGATATTTCTATATCATTACTGTAATAGATTATCATTGTTACACTAGTTAACAAAACTTCTGGAACAATTATGAACATAGAATTCGCCTATCTAAATGTAAATACAATTGTGCATTTGTAAAACAGAGATTGCTATTTGTCCCGTTCTATTATACATTTGACTTAGAGAAGAATATGGATGACTATTGAGGATTAGAGGTGAAGCATTAGATGGCAAAGGAAAAAGTCACGATACAAGACATCGCTGATGCTTTGGGGATCTCCAGGAATACGGCTTCCAAAGCATTAAATGATAGCGGAAACATCCCGGATGAGACCCGAAATCGTGTAATTAAAAAAGCAATTGAACTTAAATATAAACAGTTTGCCTATATGGACAATGAGCATGTTCTAACCAAGGCTCCGGGCAATATCGCCCTGTTAACTGAAAACCTGCCTAATACATCTCACTTTGGTTCGTTGTTAATCAGCGGTCTGGAGAAAAGAATCAGTGCGGAGGGATACAATCTCTCGATTCATATCGTGCGTGAAGACGATCAAGATACACTTACACTTCCCAACAATTTTGATATAGCCAAAGTGGACGGCATCATTTGCATTGAATTATTTGATCTGGAATATACACAGCTGATTACCGATCTGGGCATTCCCACCATCTTTATCGATTGCGCTTCCAACATATGTTATCCCGAATTCAAAGCAGATCTGCTACTCATGGAGAATGAACATAGCATCTATCAGTTGACCACAAAATTATTTGAGAGCGGCTACACAAGTATTGGATTCGTCGGAGATTACAATCACTGCAAGAGCTTTAATGAACGATGGGTTGGATATCAGCGTGCTATGCTGGAGGCGGGGTTGCAGGTCGACCTGTCCCATTGCATCGTAGATAATGATCGCCTGTGTTTCTCCAAGCCAGGATGGTTGAACCAGCGAGTGGCAGAGCTAGCCTCCCTACCTTCCGCTTACGTATGCGCTAATGACTTTATAGCAGTTGATCTGATCAGGGCGTTAAAAGACAGAAATGTCGCTGTGCCACAGGATATTGCGATATGCGGATTCGATAATGCACCCCAATCTCGAATTATTGAGCCAGCATTAACAACGGTTCATATTTATAGCAATGAGATGGGCATTAAGACTGCGGAGATGCTGTTATCCCGGATTAATAGCCCGACACAGCCGTATCAGGTCTCTCACATTGTGACCAAACCCATCATCAGGGAGTCCACACCAGCAATCATGGCCGATCATTCTCAGATGGTTCATAGTTCTGCAAAATAAAAAAAACGTATGTCTCACGAGTAACAACTCGTGAAACATACGTTTTTTTGTGGTTTCGATTTGGCTGGATGAAAACTCTATCCTATCCATCGTGGCCTAGATAAAAAATCATCTCGCGATTAGATCTCTTTCAAGATGCCTTTTACAAGTCCGATAAAGGTTGTTTTCACTTGCGCAGCCACTTCAATAACTTCATCATGACTTAACGGCTGATCCAGAATACCACAGGCCATGTTGGTCAGACAGGAAATGCCTAGCACCTTCATACCGCCATGAATGGCAACAATGGCTTCAGGTACCGTGGACATCCCCACTGCATCCGCACCCATCGTACGAATCATGCGAATCTCCGCTGGTGTCTCATATGCCGGGCCACTCCACCATGCATAGACTCCTTGCTGCAGGCCAACATTCTGCTCTTCTGCAACCTTAAGGGCAATACTGCGCAGTTCACGATTGTATACCTGTGATACGTCTGGGAAACGAACACCCAGTTCAGCATTATTAGGTCCCATCAACGGGTTATTGCCTACCAGGTTAATATGATCTGTAATGAGCATCAGTTGACCCGGCTCAAAGCTGGTGTTGATGGCTCCGCAGGCATTGGTGATAAGCAATTGCTCGACACCTAGCGCCTTCATGATCCGAACGGGGAAAGTCACTTCGTCCAATGTAAAACCTTCATAATAATGAAGGCGGCCTTTCATCGCTACAACCGTTTTGCCCATCAGTTCACCAATAACCAATTCATTGGCATGACCGATAGCCTCCGATTGGGCGAAATACGGAATATCTGTATACGGGATAACGGTCGCATTTTCAATCTCGTCCGCGAGCGCTCCCAGTCCAGAACCCAGAATCATGCCTACGGCAGGTTTGGTATGGATTCGGTTTAATATGTAATCTCTTGCTTCCTGAATATGTGCGGATTGATGCATAATGATATCCTCCTGATGATCTGAATTGAGTTAACAAAAACTGAGTTAATGAGGTACTACTCATCAAGTGTAATGAACAATGGTCATGATGTAAATGGAAGCTGTTCTATATACAATAAAAAAACGACCCTATGCTCCAGAATCGTTTAAAAACATGGACATACCCTAATCCAATGTATATTTGTTTCTACTTTTCATGTAATCGATAGTCATAATCAGCAACAACATGAATGTAGCAAACATCAGCGGTTTGGCAAAAGTACCTTCTTCAAAGATACAATAGGCAGCGACCAAGTTTCCTGCAAATATTAACAGATAATTGCGGGTGCGATCCATCTTCTCAACTCATTTCGGAAAAGAATATTGTTCGAGATTGCCTTTCTTTTACCCTATCATGAACTTCCATAAAAAGCCATATACTTACACACATACAAGCGTGGTGTTCAATCACGATCGAGATAACCGTACTGTACAATCTATATTGAGTACAGCAAAAAATCGGCCACAACGTGACCGATTCTCTCCACTTATCTGATGTTCAGGACATAGAATTAATGATACGCCAAAATGATTCCTTTGGCTGCAACTGCTGATCAAAAACAAAGGGCCAGTTTTTGCGTCCGCGTACCGGGAAATGGTCTAACCAGGTATAATTGTCCGCTACTCCCCAGAACGTCACAGAGGTAATGGATGATTTATACTCACGGAACAAATTAAAGATTTCTTCATATCGACGCTCCTGTAGCTCAGCCATCTCCGAAGTTGGCGCGGTGAGGTCCGTTCGACGATCCTCATGACGAAACACGGACATATCCAGCTCCGTAACATGCAACTGCACATCCAGTGAAGCATAACGCTCAATAGCCATTCGGATCTCCTCAATCGAAGGACCATGAATATTCCAATGCCCCTGCAACCCAATCCCGTGTACAGGCGCTCCCTTGTCAAGCAAAGACCGAACCAGATTGTAGATCTTCTCCCGTTTGACCGGATCCGTCTCATTGTAGTCATTATAGAAAAGAAGCGCATTGGGATCAGCTTCATGAGCCATACTGAACGCTTGCATCAAATAATCTTCCCCCACCAGCTCTAACCACTTCGTGTCCCGCATGAACAGGTCGGTCTTATCTTCAACAGCTTCATTGACGACATCCCACGCATATATTTGCCCCTTATACCGACCTACTACCGTATCAATATGTTGCTTCAAGCGAGATAATAACAGCTCTCTGGAAGCGGGAGCACCTGAGGTATCCTCAAAGACCCATTTCGATGTTTGATTATGCCAGACCAAAGTATGTCCGCGAACCCCAATCCCTTGGGCAACAGCAAAATCAACAATTTTATCCGCCGCCTCAAATGAATAACGATCCTCTTCCGGGTGAATTTCTTCGAATTTCATCTGATTTTCAGCCGTGATACTATTGAAGTGTTTGGCGATGAAATCCGCTTCGGACTGCAACATTCTGGTATGTACAGCAGCACCTATTTTGAACGTATTAGCGTACGTAGCATGTAATGATGGAATTTCAGTTGGCATTTACAATTCCTCCCTGCCAGTTTTTATCCATCATATCGTTTGTTGAATACGCTTACAATGAACAAATTATACTTCTTCCCCCTCATATTTAACTATTTATGATCCTCGGCCCTGTTTGCACAACAAAAACACCTCCACGTATGTCCGACTGCTCATCTAAACAGAACATTTCTCGGAAGGTGTTTTGTGATCGGGCTGTTCAATTAAATTCAACTCATATACAAAGAGGATATGAAGCGTTACAGCTTGTCCACCTGTAACAAGGTCACCTGTTTCACTGTGCATGCCGGGTTAATTTGCTCCTCGGACAGAATGTTCAGCTTGATGAGGCTTTTCAGCTTATGGCTGTCTACCTTGGACAACAATCGCCAGATGTCCGGGTCTGGAAGAGAAGCATACAGCTTCTGATCATCGTATTCCTTCCGGTTCTGAAGCACTGTTTTCACGGTGTAACCACCAACCTGCGTCTCATAGACCCCTTGTTCTGCACAATACGCGACAATCTCATCTCGTAGTACAGACAACTGCTGCTCAATATCTTTTTGCTGCTGTTTCAGTTCAAAGTAAGTTTGCACTTTCTGCTCCATATCGATCACGCTCCTCTACTATCATAGGTATGCGAGAATCGCTAGTTTAGGACTGACTGTTTATTTTATTCGAAAAAAGTGGTCTTTCTATTACTTAATCGTATACTGTCGTCATTGTGTATCCCCGTATTACGATTACAGCAGATGTTCATTCAAATACGGATTATGGACAGCCATGCTGTGAACCTTTTCCATTACATCTGTCCCCATGGGGACATCCCCAACGCGCTTTAACAGAATCCAGCGAAGACAAGCTACAGCTTCAAAAACCTGCTCCTCTTCCAGCGTGTACGTATAACTTGCAGAACGTGCAAATTGAGCGCGATACATCTCGCCATAACTTTCCCCATTATAGACGGTGATCAGAAACACAGACCATGCCATATCGTACCTTGGATCACCATATTGCCCATTAGTCCAATCGATGATGGTGTAATGGTCGTCCATCTCAAGAATGTTTCCCAGATTATAATCGCCATGAATCAAGCGGTCCTGTCTGATCTGGACCTGCTGGATCAAGTTTGCCAGAAGATCATTTATATCGTCATGTAACTCAATTTGAGGAAAAAAGTATTGAACAAAATCGTACCTGAATATGTATTCTTCATCTTCTCCAGTACCCACTTCATTCACCGGATAACGATGGACCTCCATTAATCGCTCAGCCAAATGTGTCAGTTTGGTCTGTGTTAATTGGGTAATCCGCTCTCCATCATAGCTCGTTAACAGCACTTGATTCTCTTGCTCGTCTAATCCCCAACCGTAGGGTTTGGAAACACGAATTCCACTTTGATAAAGCTTGGACAATAATCGATATTGTTTGGCGATATCCGGTTTGGAATCCTTGTCCCAGACTTTCAATACGTACGACTGATCTTCCATTTCGATTCTCATCACACTCGCTTCCAGTCCAGGTGGCAAGGGAATGATCTGATACTCCTGTTTAATCACCTGCTGAATACGTTCATCCAGTTCTACCCAATTCACCTGGCTAAGTTGAATCGTCATCGTTCTCCTCCTTCCATGATACACAAGATTAGATTATAATCGTTTATCAAATACCTTCTGCCATTTCGTCTCTTCATATCCGATAGCTATATAAAACCGATGTGCAGATTCCCTTTTTCCGTTACAACGTACCCGAATCTTATCAAAGCCGTTAACCCGAGCCCATTCCTCGCATTCGCTCATGATTATCTTACCAATCCCCATCCCTTGATGAATCCCATCCACAACTAGTCCACCAATCTCGGCAAAAGATGGACTCTCAATGGAATGTCTTCCCTGTACATGGCCCCAGCCTACGACCCTCGAATCAATCTCAGCTACACATACATAATGGTCTGGTAAGGAAGAGAGAAGAGTTAGTCTCTCCTTGATTTCTTCAGTTGTGCTGACATAACCCAGTTGATGGGATAATTGGCTCATCACTTCGCCATCCTGAATCGTAGCTCTCCTGCAATGAATCATAACCTCTCCTCCGTTCATTCATGTCATGCCGCTCTCTCCCTGTTAATCAGGTATAATCAGGCCTTTGCCAATGACATTGGCGGATACTGGCTGTTTGCCCAATTCTCTGGCCCATACCGACAGCTGTCCCATATGGTGAATCTCATGGGCGATCACATGTCGCATAACTTCTCCCCATGAATATGTACTGGTCTTGCCAGCTGAGCGATAATCAATAAAAGCTCTTTTTTCCATACTTGAATCCCATGCTGTAACCAATGCCTCCACATCAGGACGTAACTTGCGATCGAGTCGCCTTACCGCCTCAAGATTCTGGTAGTTTGCAAAATCTTCTGCATCATCCGGTTTGCCCTGAAGCAGCTGAAGCCAGCTCCACTCTACATCAATGATATGAAATAATGTTTGTAATATGTTGCCTACTCCGCCCGTGCGAGGCCGAAGCAATTCTTCAAGCGGTACATCTTCACACCACACATACCATTGCTCACGCACCATCCAGTTATAACGAAAGAATGTTTCCATTGGTATATTCCCCTTTATCGATGTTTTTCATAGAGATTTGATCAATTCTGTATGGGCAAAGGTATCCTCCGAATGTTTACACTTACCACTCCGATGACAGAACAACCTTCCGATCGCTGTTATCCCCAGAGTTTTTTGATTCATTTTATAATGGGAAACTCCGGGGATAAGCCTATGCTTCCGATGCAGCTTTCTTTCAGAAAGCTATTAGGCGAACACTTCGCTTCTTCAGTTTTTTTCTGTCCTCTCCGTTTCGTGTAAATATTCAGTTCAATTTATTTAGTTATTTTCTTTTTTATATACAAGATTACATGAATTCCTGCATAAATAAACAGAACATTGAACAAATATAGAAGTACATTTAAATAGATGCCCGATATAAACCAGATAGTTCCCTCAGAATTAGCATAATGATAATCCGTAAAGAATCGGAGCGGGAAACCATACTCTGTTCGGAGCGGTCCATCTTCAGTATGTAAAGTTCCAGGAATACATAGGATGGCTAATACAGCAAGCCAGGCTGATAGATTCATTATTCTTTTGTTAATCGTCAATACATCTCCCCCTTATTCAACACTAACGGTATCTTCACCAAAATACGTCCCTTCCAACTTTTGATCCATAAAGTCTCTTAAGTCCTTTTGATCAAGTATATATTTCGAATCTCTATTAAATCTGCTTTTTGTGGATACAATAATCTGTTTCCGATTGTATTGAATTTTAATTTCAGCGTTATGTTTTAATCTCAAAGCAATTCCTGCACTAATGCTTCCTGTGACATCATCTACTGGTATTTTGGCTGTTTCCGTGGCTGCATTCAGCCAGCCGACTATACGGCTAATGTCTTCTTTACTTAACGTAACATTGTCAATGCTAACGTGTGCTCCACCGTCACCTGTCCTGGTGTACACGACTATGCTCATCTCTGTGCTAATCACTTGATTTCTCGAAATCGGCTTATTTGGATCAGGGTTACTCGTGATTAGAAGATACAGAAACATGATTGCCACACCTATGAAAAACCAGAATCGCCTACGTTTTCCTAGCATTACAGCGCATTCTCCGTATCCACCACGTTGGCAAACAGTCTCAGTACCGTATTGTGATGCTCAATAATCTGCTCCGCTTGAAGTGTCTTTGAATTCCATGTGCTGTGCGCATCTTGAACCAGATTGACCGTGTAACCCAGACTGAACGCTCTGCGGCAAGTCGTGTCCACACATACCTCAGTCTGCATACCCGCGAGAATCAACTCCGTCACGCCATCTTCTTGCAATTTCAGATGCAGATCGGTTTTGTGAAACGAATCCGGTGTCTCTTTTTCGATAACGAAGTCACCAGCTATAGGTGCAATGGACGGATGGATGTCCCACCCCGTTGTTCCTCGTTCCAGTGGACTGCCTGCCCCTTCGCAGTGTTGGATATATATGATGGAATGCCCTGCTTCACGGGCCCTGGCAATTAACACCTGGATCTTCTGAAGCAATCGTTTCCCTTGATATACGGGATCTGCTTCATCAAACATCGCTACCTGTACGTCAATGATTAGAAGTGCACAATGCGTTGTCATTTTGCTTTCCTCCTGACAAATCAATTTAATTCAACTCTTTTTTCTTCGTACCTTTAACAAAACTTCCAATCCCATATCAATCAGTACAAATAGGATAGCGGCAAGAACGCCAAATAAGGTCAGAACTAACGTCTCTTTGAAATCCAAGATTGCTTCTCCTGCGCCCATGACCAGATAATAGATGTACATGCCCAAAACTCCAGCACATGCATAGCCTAATATCCTCGTACTTAGATACAACACATGATTAGGGAATTGTATTCGGCTGAGCAGATAGTCTAACAATATCGATAAAGGTAGCCCGATCAACAGGATCAATGGAGTCGCGTATATCGGATAAATAAGAATGTAAAAATCAAAACTGTAGGTTTCATTCATCGATATGAGACTTGCAGCCAAAGTAAAACAAATGATGGTTAGAACGGTTGTCATCAGCTTTCTTCCCATGTTCATCTCATCACTCCAATACAGTTATCTCTATTCATTGGATGTGCTCATGCGTCAGATTTTGCCGGCTGCCATCCGATTTCTTGAGACCAACGATGTGCTCTCTGTAATATGCTCCACACCATTGGTCCTTTTCCTTCAACATATTTGGGACGCTGATCTTTATACAATGACATGAGTCTGTGCTTTTCTTCTGCATATTTCAAACAATCTTCTGGATGCTCCCTTAAATAGTCTCTGAACAGCAAGGTCATCTGCTCGGAGAAACTGCCTACTTGTCTAACGTGTATATGTATCCTTCTGTTTCCGGGTTCTTCACGAAAGTAACGTTTAGTCTTATCTGGATTTTCTGCTCTGAATACAAATCCGACTGTTTCAATCTCATGTTTGTAGTCCAACAGATTCTCATAATTAGAAACAGATATTTGTATATCTATGATGGGTTTGGCATCTATTCCAACAATTGAAGTGGACCCAACATGGTCAATCCGCACGGCCTTTTTTCCTAACGCTTCTCTTAATTTCGAACCCGTTTCGAGAAACAAATCACGCCATGCCGGATCATACTTTGCAATTCTCCATTGATCCTCCATACAACTCCTCCTTGGTTATTCAATCAAGCTATATAATTAAATAACACGTTCTTTTAACCTTTTGTTACATGTAGATTATTTAGTGATGCCATATAGAGATCATGCAAAATCATCATTGTTTATCCCTAGTTCTATTTGTTTTTGGGATTCAACCATATATTCGTACACATCATCAATTTCTGTTATACCTTTAATATTCTCTTTTAACAGTTCAATAATTAATTGATTATCACTCTCTCGCATCTTTATATCTTCCATATAGTTATCGTTATAGTCGTTCATAAAATCTAATTTGTTCTTATAAAATCGAAATCTCTCCAAAACATATACTTCCTTAAGAATAATAAATAATGCTACAAAATCCTTAAAGTTTCTGGCCACTAACGTTACTTGATTCCCAAATGCCGTAGGTTGAATAAAGATAATAGGCGCTTCTTCCAAATCACTAATGGATCTGTTGAACGTGAAAAAAGCAAAATGGTCACCATCTGCCCCTGTTCTTCCAAATATGATGGCATCATCTGGCGTACAGTAGTATCTATCATCATCATTGTTAAAACTAATATAAAAACCCATATAATCGTCGATGGTTCCAACATGTTGTTCACGTAATTTCTTATCTATTCGAACGATGTCTACTAAGGATTCTGGCATTTTATAATGTACTTGCAAGTTTAAATCCCTCTCTTCTATTGGCATTTATTAATATATCTATATTTTGACACAAATTAAAAAAAAGAGAAGGACCCTTAGGCCCTTCCCTTAACTTCTTAATGATAATCACACTTGAAATTTGTAAACTCAGCTGAAGCATCTTGCCCGCTCGTGTATAACCCAATAAGTACGCCTGTAAAACCTCCTGCCACCTCCGAGGATAGGTATCTCGTCTGTGCCGTGCCCAGCAGAATCTCTTCACCATCTACTTGAAACAGGAAGCTGTAGCGTTCCTGGCTTGAACGGATTACCAGCGTTGCATGCTGTTTATTTCCCAGATCCACTTCATGTTCTCTCGATTTGATATCACCGATGTTTAGACGCTCGATCACCTTATAGCCGTCCTGCTCCCCACGAATAGCCACTTCATAATGATGATTCTCATCCATGTAGATCGTGATCCCAGCTTCTCCAGTCGTCAGACTGACATCGACTGAAATTGTGGCATTAAAGTCTTTTTGACGTAACCCAATGAACGTCGGGGATGCCGGAACGTCCAGCGTTACATCGGTTCCTGTTAGCGTAAGCTTGTCTGATTCAAGCTGATAGTGCTCTGTATTTGGATGACGAAGGTAACACCAGTCGAGGTTCCAGTCTGTATTTTCAAACGTATAATGCTTCTTGTCCTGCTGGATCACCGTGTCCGGGATACGATTAGTCTCAAAACTCGTCAGCGTTGTACCTTCATGCCCGGCTGTAAACCATCCGTCTTCATCAAACGTAATCGGAGTCAGAAATACTTCTCGGCCCAAATGATGGTACGTAGCCCATCTGCCGATCTGTCGGAATCCCAAGTGAAAGAGCCACCAGTTCCCCAGATCATCCTGAACCAGATCACCATGCCCCACGCCCTGGAGCTCATACCCGCCCAGATTGCGATTCGTTAGAACCGGATTGTGCACGTAGGCTTCGAACGGTCCCGAAGAAGAAGTCCCCCGAGCATAGGTAACCATATGACCATATTCGGTGCCGCCTTCAGCTGCAAGCAGGTAATAATAACCGTTCATTTTATAGAGATGCGGACTTTCCAGATATCGTCCACCTGTTCCGTTCCATATCGAACGACTTGGGCTAAGTTTGCGACCAGTTTCAATCTCAAGCTCACACTGGACAATTCCGCCAACGCCTTCATCATCCACGCCATTACTCATAAATAAGGTTTTTCCATCTTCAAAATACAAATCGGGATCAATCCCACCTTGATCCACATAAATAGGCTCAGACCATTCTCCGTAAATATCGTCCGTCCAGACATAGAAGTTCTGATGCGTCGTATCATTCGTTGTGACCATATAAAAACGCCCGTCATTATGCCTGATGGTTGGGGCAAATACACCCCCGGAGCTGTTCACCGTCTCGAGCTGAATCTGGCTTTTACGAGTCAGGCAGTGACCAATCTGCTTCCAATTCAGCAGATCCTTGCTTTCAAAGAGCGGTACGCCCGGAAAATATTGAAAAGAACTGCACACCATATAGTATGTATCGTGCACCTTAATCACACTAGGGTCTGGATAAAAACCTTTTACAACAGGGTTATTGTATTTCATTACTCCACTCCATCTCTTATCATAAAATTCACAAATATAAGAATTCAACTTTGTAACAACTACAAAAATTAAACACCATTGGGTGTGAACTTGCAATGAATCTGGATTGCATCTTGGAGCTAATTTTATTAAATTAATATATGTGTGATTTTAGAAGAGTGAAGATAGGGAGTTGTACAGATGATCAAAGCAAATGGAGAGCCCCAGTTCCTTCCTTTATATGAGGCGCTGGCAAGTGAGGTCAGATGGAGAATCATGGATATGATTGCAGATCGCGAAATGAATGTGAAGGATATTGCCGCAGTATTAGAGCTTAGCCCCTCCATTGTCACGATGCATATTCGCAAACTGGAGGATGCGGGTCTAATTGGGAGCAGGCGAGTTCGGATCAACGGAGGGACGCACAAATTATGTTACCTCAAGCAAAATCAGATTGAGATCGAGTTGCCATCCGCAAGCCAAACTTCACGAACCAGAGAACAGACGATAGCCGTGGGACACTACACTGCTTTTGATATTCATCCTACTTGTGGGCTAGGGACACTTGAGAAAGAAATCGGCGTATGGGATGATCCCCGTTACTTCCTTGATCCCGAGCGGGTACACGCCGCTATCTTGTGGTTTGGGAAGGGCTATGTTGAATATAAAACACCGAACTTTGTCCCTCCTGACCAGACAACCGATGCTATTGAAATTTCGATGGAACTGGCGTCTGAAGCTCCGGGATTGCGAGATCATTGGCCTTCGGATATTCGCTTCACCTTCAATGGCGTTTCTCTTGGAAAGTGGACAAGCCCTGCCGACTTTGGCAGAGCAGCACGCGGCAAATATACACCAGAATGGTGGCATCGTAATGTGAATCAATACGGTTTATTGAAGACCATTCGCATTGATGGTTCCGGTACGTATATGGACGGTGAGTGGATGTCAGACGTTACTCTCGTGGATATTAAGCTTAGCGAACCGTTCTGGACGCTTCGCTTCACAGTTGACGAGGAAAGCCCCAATGTAGGGGGATTAACGATCTATGGTGCCGGTTTTGGTAACCATGATCAGGACATTGTTATACGTGTATTGGGTTAAAGTGGCTAGCTGCACAAGAATTCTCCCTTTCCTGACCTACAGGAGAGGGAGGCATCGAAAATGCTGCTCCTCAGTTACTTTTGAAGCACAAGCCTAATCAATCTTTACCCTCGTTCTTTTAACAGTTCCTTAATTTCCCTTAACTCTGATAATATTTCTTTGGTGTGCTGGCTATTCTTGGAGTTATCTATTCCAACTTTCACAACATAAATACCGAGGAACAGATACACCACCAACATAATGATCATTCCCATGTATATCTCTCCTTTCCAAAGTAGCAGCACATTGCTACGAACGTTCACTATCCTCTCTCTCCAACTGATTCCCATGGAATGCCTTCAAAATAAATGGCAACCTTCATTGTGATTCCTCCTCAGGAATATACATCGTCTGAATCTCCTGCACACCCGGAATAAATCCCAGATTCAGATACACGGACTCCGCATCATTTCCTTGCATCACATACAATCGCAGCACGGGATATTGACCCTTAAGCGCATTCAAAGCTCTCTGTAACATCAGTGTAGCAAGCCCTCTTCCTCTATATGCCGGCCGAACCCCTATGCTATATACAGCAGCCTGATTATCTTGCAAGCACAAGCGACAATTTGCAATAAGCTGTCCCGTTTCCTTGTCGTATACAAGCGTGGACGCTTGGGTCAAAATCTCATTGGTATAATTAGGGTCATCGCTTGGTGTAAAATCTGCAAGCGTGGTATGTTTTCTTCGTGTAGCTTCAAGACTTCCTGCAAAACTTTCTAGGTCACATTGAGCAATCTCATCTTCATTCACATATTTTTTGGTGCCGGTTTCACTTTCAATAATCTCTGGACTCTTCACGGTTACCCTGTTGTCCCATTCGACTTCAAAATGATCTGTAGGCCGCTGCATCCAGCGACATCTGAACTCCACTGGCCAGAATCCAGCTCGTGCGTATAGATCGACTTGGTCTGGAAGAATCTCAAAGGTCAGAATGCGTTTGGTGCGATCCGACCACTGTAATAATTTATGCTTCAGAAGCTTCAATACATCAAAGCACTGCTGGAATGGCGGGACAAAAAACAAATGATACATCCGGTTAGGCTCCATTCTCACGCCACCTATTTTGCTTTCCCCTTTGTAAATCCAGTACGCACTGATCTTGGAAGAACTGAACTCTTCTTCCCTGAAAAATCCGACATAACGCATATCATAATAAACCGTGCAATATAATCCCCATTCGGCAAAATCTGCTTTGCGAATCGAATATTCATCCGACAGATCATATTGAAGAATATCTGTAGACCACTCAGTTAAAACCATACGTAATTCCTCCTCAGTTTTAATTAAATGCCAAGCAATCAAATCATTTTTCTATACGCCACCCCGTGAACATCAAAATACCAGTTTCCCGTTAATTCTTCTTCTCCATGGATCACATCCGTATTGGTCAGCATATCGTACGCACCTGCCAGGATCTCCATGCGATCAGGCTGATCCGTTTCCATTATCAGTTGGTCGATCAATTGCCGCGCGATTCTTTGGTACATATCCATCACAGCCAATAATTCTTCCGTGATTTCTTGGGTTATCGCCTTCACACCTTCATATCCTTATCCGGGTATCCAATTTCTGCAATTTCACCTTCGATATCACTTAATTTCAGTTCATCATTTAATTGCTGTATTAAGACCTCATCGATCGGCTTCATATCAAATACCTGTTCAACCAGATTGATATCCAACGCTATCTCGTAGTAATCCTGTGCCCAAGCATGATAATATTTCGCGCCGCCTACCAAAATCTCTAACAGTTCGTATTCATGATCCCCAAGCTCCTTGCCCGCAGACCACCCTTCCTGATCCGCCACACTCCAGATACAGAACGTCGTCTGATCCATTACAAAAGCCGGCTCTACCACAAAAGTATTAAATGCTTCTGGAACGCTTTTTACCACCTCACTTCTATCAACCTTATGCTGAAGTGTATACTCTTTATCAAAGCCTTTAATAATCAGCCCATTCGGACTGAATATTGCAAAATAATGATCTCCTTGCCCATCTCTCATGGATGCCATTTGCTCATTCGTGTCCCACTGGGAATTATACGAGTAATACCTGTACTCCCATTCCGGCATCAAAATGGCATCCAGCATAGCTGCTGCCTTTAGAATCTGTTTGCATTCACTAATGTGAGGAAGTTTATCGATAAAATTAAGATTACCCATCGTGTGATATTGCCTCCTTCACCCTTTCAAATGGAATAATTAGTTGCCCGACCTTGCTGTTAGCAAAGATAAAATAACGTATCCAAAAAGTTGAACCGCAAATACAATGACAACAAACTCAACCATTATGCTGTTCGCTGCATTAAAATCATTCACAAGATCCACAAAGATCTTCTCAGGTCGGGATAATACATCCCACGAATTCCACCGATTAAATCTCCCAATGTAAACCCCTATACTGCTCAATAGCAAAATAACACCGACAACCATCATGCTAATGTACTTATTTATTAATTTGCTTAACATGCCATGGATTTGAATGATCGAACAAGTCGAGAGCAGCAATCCGATGATCGCTACGGCAAACGTCAGGGTGAGTCCATACCAAAAATCAATATTAACCCAAAATCTAACCTCCCCTTGAGCATCAAAATATCTGAATGAATGCAGAATCTCCGTAAAAAGGT
Source organism: Paenibacillus sp. FSL R5-192 (assembly GCF_000517845.1). NCBI lineage: Bacteria > Bacillati > Bacillota > Bacilli > Caryophanales > Paenibacillaceae > Paenibacillus > Paenibacillus sp. FSL R5-192. Next base: position 90,412 of record NZ_ASPR01000075.1, read on the forward strand.
AGGCCGCATTGGGCAGAAAAAAGAGCCATACTCCACACATCAGCCCCATACATATCATGCTCGTTGTGGTTAATTTCTTATTAAATATGTATCTAATGCAGGATGAGATGATGAAGGGTACCCATGCCAGGAACATGTCCCAACTTAAAAATCGATACATATTTGTATCTGATTGGGCACGTAAATACATCACAACACCTAGACAACAAAGAGTAGCCACGAGCAAGGTAACGATGAGTCGGACATCTTGAACCGGATGTTTGTTATCTTTCATTTCTTTGCTTCTACTTCCTTTTCCTTGATGAATGTTATAAGTTATAAATACTTTTTAAATGCCTTGCTGGATTCTCCGTTGTACCCCAATTTCGTATAAAAGTGATGTGCTTCGTTTCTGGATGATCCGCTCGTAAGAAACACCTTCACACAATTTTTCTGCACACATACATGCTCTATATGTTTCATCAATTCAGATCCATATCCCTTGCTCTGCACATGTTCCGTAATGATAACCCGCTCAACTACGCCGAATGGTCTAATTTCCACCAAAGCATCCAGACAAATATGTAAATGAGCCGTGCCGATCACCTGATCACCCAGTTCATACACCAACAAGAAACTGTTTGGGTTATTCCGAACTTCTTCAATCCGTTCTGCCAGTACCTTCGTGTTTAAGTTGTTCGGCAATAATTCTTTATACAGCCTTTCAATAACCGCTGCATCCCTAGCCTCTGCCTCTCTTATCATCAAGCTTCCCCTCCCTGTTACCTCACTTGATAACTTAAAATGATATCACCGTTGTCCTCGAATTCACCCGTGTCCTGAAATCCGCAACGTTTATACAGCGCATTTGCCGCAATGTTAAGTGGAACATGGGATACCCTGATTTGCTGGCAGTCACTTCTCTCTTGCAACATACGAACCACTTCTTGAATGGCAAGTTTACCGTAACCCTTCCCCTGGTACTTCTCGTCAATCATGAAGCGCAGAATCCAGTAATACCCATCATTGTAGATCTCGTTATCAAATAAAATAAAACCAACCATCTGATCCTCTGCCAAAATGCCGTATGGTTTGGACGTAATTTCCTTCGTCGCATGAATCAATGAATCCGCATTGCTTGCGACCAAATCCAGCTGATCTTCCCGTGGTTTAAGGTGGATGCACTCAAGTTCATTTTCTTTGGTTATAGGTCGTAACGTCACTTGCTCCATACCCACAATCCTCTCTCCTTGCAGCTTATTTACTAGATTTTCTTGATCAATATAATCTCCAGAGGTTGTGTATCCAGCAATAGAGCCCCTGCATCAACATACCCCAGCTTTCGATAGAAATGTTGGGCATGTTCGTCTGATTGTGTTGAAGTCATCACCGTATCGAAGCCTTGTTGCTTCATTAAATTTTCCCAGTGATGCACGACTTTTTTGCCATATCCGCCGTTTCGATAGGGTTCATCAATCCAGATCATATTCATGAAGGGAAGGTTATCCCAAAAGTAACCGTACCTCATCCATCCAACTCTTGATCCCTCGTCCTCGTCCCATAGGATGAATATTTCTTTCTCACTAATCTTCGTTTTCACAAGTGGCAGATGGATATGCCGATCTCTTTCAATGATGTAGTCGTAGTCAGCTTCCGTTGCATACTCAATCTTCATTTGTAATACTCCCTTCATTAACTACGTCCATCATAACCCAAAATGTGGTATATGCGAACAGTTCTTTCCTCTTTTTCTCCCATGCCAAAAAACCACGGTTTCCCGTGGCTGCACTCGCTCTATTTTCCTCAATCCGCTGTTGATCCGCTGACCAATTGCCCCTTGTACCATACGGCCTGCCGCGCAGATCGCCGCGCAACGGCTTCCGCCGAACAACTCGCATGCACCAATACAAAACTCGCGGTGTCGCCTACCTTCGGCCATACCTGTTCCCCTTGTGAATCCAGCGGTGTCATACCCCCTGTTACGAATGCCAAAGATTGAGATAAGGACAGTTCGTCACTATATCCGTACAGTTCTGCGAATCGTCCCGCTTTCTCAAGCATATCCCCATTGCCAAAAGGAGACCAATGATCCGTCAAGCTGTCTGTGGCCAGCTTCACGTTCACACCCATACGGCGGAGCATGGGAAGAGGCATCATCGTTCTGCCAATGGGCACCGTGGAAGCAATGCTCATCCCAAGCGAGGCCATTCGCTGCGCCATGTCTTCTGCTTCTTGGTGCTCTGCGCGGGCGAACCAGAACGCATGACTTACCGTAACTTTACCCTGAAGCCCTGCTGCTTCGGTCAGATTTGCGAGTTCCAACAGCGTTTGTTTGCCAGCCTGCCCGCCATCATGCAGATGAATATCGATGCCCGCCTGGTGCTGAACAGCCAGTTCAACCATAGCGTTCAGTGATTTCTCGATCTGTTCGTCCACCGTATGAGGATCAAGTCCGCCCACATGCGTTGCACCTTCCTTCATCGCTTGGCCCATAAGCTCCACTGAATGGGAGCGAAGCAGTCCATGCTGCGGGAAAGCCACGATCTCCGAAGAGATTTTGCCCGAAAATGATTCCAGAGCCTGCCGCGTCGCTTCCAGTCTTTTCAAGCCACTGACAGGTTCAATATTGCAATGACTACGTACATGAGTGGAACCGTACCCCTGGATCAAGGTCAGAATACTCTCCGCTTGACGCTGGGCATCTGGTAACAACTTGGGCAACAGAACCTTTTCTTCTTCAATACGATCGAAAATACTGGAGATACGTTTAACGGCTGTCCACGGCCCATCGTAGTAGGTTTTATCCAGATGAATATGTGCCTCCTCGAACGAAGGCAACAGCAGAAGTCCCTTGCCATCTACTTGTGGTAGATCGCTAGACAGCCGGTTGTTTCCTTCCACAATCTCCGCGATCACTCCATCTTTAATCCGCAGATGAGCGGGGCTTGTCCGTGTCCCCGTCACCTGTTCTCCCTCCCGAACATAACCCCGCTCCACAGTCACGTTTGTTAACCAATAAGCCTGCTTCATCATGTCATCCCTCTTTTCTTACCCGGCATTACGTCCCCCGGATACAGATTGATCTATGATCCATGGTACCATACGGTTTCACAGGGCAAAAATACGTAAAACGTTGGTGTTCCATATGCGGAACGTTTGTATTACTCTACTTAATACATGTAAAAAAACAGGCACAATACGTGCCTGCCCCGTCCACTCACCTTAATCTTCTTGATTACGCGAGTCTATTAAAAATGAAACCGCGCATGTCCTCCATCGGTCACGCCTTCAATCTGTTCGATATCCAGCAGTCTGCGCTTCATCTCCAGGCCTCCACGGAACCCGGTCAGCTTGCGATTAGCCCCAATAATGCGGTGGCAGGGTAACAAAACCGGAATTGGATTGGCCCCATTTGCAGCCCCAACTGCTCGCACAGCCGAAGGTCTGCCAATTGCAGCAGCTATATCACCATAGGTCCGAATTTCACCATAAGGCACACGCCCTAGCTCTCTCCATACCTCTTGTTGAAAGTTTGTTCCAATCAAGTCCAGTGGGATCGCATCTGTATAAGCCATGGATTCTCCTGCAAAATAGGACTGCAACCAGTCCATCATACCTGTTTGTTTTAGAGCATGTTTGTTCTCCTCCAGTTCCACGCCAGGTGCAACCTTCTGTATCCAGCGGTTCCAATCTTCCAATGTTTCGTTTGGCATGACCACTCGGCACAATCCCTGTTCCGTAGCGAGCAGTACCCATGGACGACCGTCCAACTGCATCGTGGTGTACATCAACTTTTTTCTCATTCGTTTACCGCCCTCTCCCTGGTGGAATGCTTAATGCTAGAACTAGGAGGTAATCTGCTTCTTCACCTTACGTTTCATACTGCGGATCATCTGCTTGCTCTCTGGATCCACGCGATAAGATTCCGTGATTTTCTGAAGTGCCTTATTATACGTAAAATCGTCCAGGGTATTATGGTTCAAATAACGCATAGTCACCTCAGGTTGTTTCACATAAGCCATTGAGATGGCCCAAGCAACTGCCATTTTCACATAATACGCCTCGTGCCTAATCTGATCCAATGCAGATAGAACCTGATCGATATATCTCTCATTCAGATAAAAATTCAACAGCATTACCACACCAAACCGGATTTCATATTCCTGATCAGATCTCAGATACGGCTGCAAGAACGCCCACATGGGCTCCGAATGAACCTTCGTATATTTCAGTCCAGCACAGAAGCTGTCACACACCGACCAGTTGTCAATCTTCGGTACAAATGTTTCAATAGCCTTTAACAGTTCGTCCAGATCAGCCTGTACATGCCCAATGACCATCGCTTGCAACATCACTTCTTCAAAATATTCATCCTCTGCCGTTTTCAGATACGTGCGCCAGTCCCCGGCGGCAAGTTGCTTGGCAATTTTTCGTAAGGCTGGCAGCCTTACACCAAGTACATTCGTGATGTTGGGAATAAGTGCGGCCGAGAATTTCTGATACTCCGGCTCAACCATGCTGAGCAATTGTGTTCTGATATCTACTTCCACTAGCGCATGTCCTCCTCGTCTGTTGCTGTACAACAAGTATATCCTTGAAGTGGCTGTTTGTAAGCCCATATCGAATGTTTGAGCAAGATTACAATATCATTTTGGGACTCTCATTTTTTCTCCATTTGTTTAATTCCCAACCCATTTCGTTTAAAAATATGAAGCTGACCGAATAGAAAGGAGTGTCGATATGAACGGACCTCATACCAAGAAAGATTTCTCCGTGGAGGAGATCACCAAACAACTCGTGCAACATGTACAATCCCGGAACCTTCCCGATTTCTATAAATTGGTGAAAGAACTGCATCCCTACGACCTCTCACTTGTATATAAAAAGTTCCCTGAAGAAGAAACCAATCGGTTTCTGCTCCTATTCAAACCCGATGCTCTGGCGGATCTCGCCGAGACCTTGAAGCTGCACGAACAGATTCAACTGTTTGAACGACTTGGGCCGGAACGAACACTTGAAGTCATGCAGCAGATGGACAAAAGTGATTTGATCCGGTTCATGCACGATTTGCCTGCCAAACGCAGAGAAGAATTGCTGTCCAATATGAACCTGGATCACTCTGCCATTATCCGATCCGTGCTTAATTACCCGCCGGAAACGGCAGGACGCATCATGACAGATCAATATCGGACCCTGCTCGCTCATGAGACAGCCAAGGAAGCCTTACGACAATCACAAGGTACCATGCATATCTCAGCCTCCAGTTATCTCTATGTAACCGATAATGAAGGCAAACTGGTCGGTGTCGTGAGTTATCGATCCCTTGCCCTGGCTGACGATAAGACCCAGGTTGAAGAACTGATGACCCGGCGGGTGATCCATGCAACGGTAGATATGGACCAGGAAGAAGCAGCACAGCTTCTACAGCGTTATGAGTTTATTGCACTTCCGGTGGTGGATGAAAATCACAGGTTATGCGGTATCATTCAGATGGATGATGTCATCGATATTATTATGGATGAAGCCAGTGAAGATTTGGCCAAGATGGGGGGCGGTAGCAAGGATATCGACTTTGATACCAAACCACTCGTGGCCGTCAGACGCAGGCTTCCCTGGCTCATCTTGCTTCTATTTATTGGTCTAATCTCGGGAAGTATTGTGGATTTCTTTGAGGATACACTCAATCAGGTTGTGGCATTGGCATTTTTCATGCCGATGATCGCAGGTATGACCGGTAACACAGGAACGCAGTCTCTGGCTGTTGTGGTACGCGGACTAATCGGACGCAAACTCGACAAAGCCACCGTACTCGCACTGATTGGTCGGGAGATCAAGGTAGGCATAATGATTGGCTTGGTATGTGGATTACTGATCACCGTCATCGCTTATTTCTGGCAAGGGGACTGGCTACTGGGCGCCATTATTGGGGTGTCTCTGTTCCTCACTCTGGTCATTGGTACACTGACCGGTACATGCATCCCGCTTCTGCTTAGTCGTTTCAAAGTCGACCCGGCTGTTGCCTCTGGCCCGTTAATCACCACATTGAATGATATCTTGTCCCTGTTTATCTATTTTGGCATCGCCACACGTTTCCTCGATGCCTTAATGTAACTAAGTTGTGCATACAGCAAAACAGACCTGATTCTGAGATCAAGGTCTGTTTTTTCATTTTACCAAGTGTTACGCTGATCTTTTATTTTTATTATAGATATCAAACGCTACAGCGAGCAGCAGTACCAATCCCTTAATCCCCTGTTGCCAGTCAATACCGAGACCAATCAGGGACATCCCGTTATTCAGCACACCCATAACCAAACCACCGATGATGGCACCAAATACCGTACCTATGCCCCCTGAAGCGGAAGCACCACCGATGAAGCAGGCCGCAATGGCATCCAGCTCGAAGTTGGTACCCGCTCTTGGCGTAGCTGCATTCAGACGTGCGGCGAAGATCAACCCGGATACCGCGGCAAGTGTACCCATGTTCACGAAAACCCAGAAGGTTACCTTTTTTGTTTTGACTCCGGACAGACCTGCGGCCTTCTCATTACCTCCAAGCGCATACACATGCCGTCCCATGACAGTACGATTCATAACGAAGGAGTACACAACGATCAGGACAAACAGCAGGACCAGGATATTCGGAATACCTGCATAACTTGCGAGTACAAACGTAAACAGATTTGTCACAACAGCCACCACAATCAACTTGAGCAAGAACAGTCCCTGTGACACGACTTCAAATCCATATTTTCGCTGGGAACGGCGTTCCCGCAATTCATTGACAATGTACCAGACAGTGAGCACAAGACCCACAATGATAGATACCAGACCAAAACCTGAGAATTGAATGTCCGCCAGGAAGCCAGAGCTTATTTTCTGGAATCCACCCGGGAAAGGAGAGATCGATTGTCCCTCCAGCACGATCATCGTCAAGCCTCGGAACAGCAACATACCTGCCAGCGTCACGATAAATGCCGGAATTCGCACATAGGCGATCCAGAAGCCTTGCCATGCACCGATCAAAGCACCAACCAGCAAGGAAGCGATGACTGCAAGCCAAGCCGGAAGCTGCCAATCAACCATCATAATCGCGGCAACGGCACCAACAAAGGCTGCAATGGAACCAACAGACAGGTCAATATGCCCGGTAATGATGACCAGCACCATTCCGATCGCCAGCACCAAAATGTAACTGTTCTGCAAAATCAAATTTGTAATATTAATCGGCTTGAGCAACAGCCCGCCTGTAAGTACCTCGAACAAAAGCATAATCACTACCAAGGCAATAATCATGCCGTATTGACGGATATTATTTTTGAACAGTTTTGTTATCATTTCCATGCTTGCCGCCTCCAGACTTGGTCATATATCTCATCAACGTTTCCTGCGATGCTTGCTCCCGGCTGACTTCACCGGTGATTCGTCCGGCATTCATCACATAGATCCGGTCACACAGGCCAAGAACCTCCGGAAGCTCGGATGAGATTACCAGTACGCCCTTGCCTTCAGCAGCAAGCCGATGAATGATCGTATAGATTTCGAATTTCGCTCCCACATCGATACCGCGGGTAGGTTCATCCAGGATAAGAATATCTGGTCCGGCAAAAATCCATTTGCTGAGCACCACTTTTTGCTGGTTGCCTCCACTTAGATTACCGGTCTTCTGCAAAATACTTGGTGCTTTGATGTTCATGCTTTTCTTCATCTTTTCCGCCACCAGTACTTCTTCACGCTCGTTCACTACTGCGTTTCGCGTCAGCTTGCTCAGACCCGTTAAGGAAATATTGCGCTTGATGTCATCCATCAGAATGAGTCCGTATTCCTTGCGGTCTTCTGTCACATAAGCAAACCCATTCTGAATAGCCTCTGTGACGGTATTGTTGTGGATCGGTTTACCATTCTTAATGAGTTGACCCGAAATATTCCGGCCATAGGATTTGCCAAATATACTCATGGCAAGCTCGGTACGCCCAGCGCCCATCAGCCCAGCAATACCTACAATCTCACCACGTCTGATATTCATATCGATCTGATCCAGTACTTTTCGCTCGGCATGATGTTCGTGATATACCGTCCAGTCCTTTACCTCAAGGATAACTTCACCAATGGTGGCATGACGCTCCGGATAACGGCTAGTGAGATCACGTCCTACCATTCCGCTAATAATCCGGTCCTCCGTCACTTTTTCCTTCTTCATATCCAATGTCTCAATTGTCTTGCCATCCCGTAAAATAGTCACCGAATCGGATACCTTGGATACCTCATTCAACTTGTGTGAGATCAGGATACAGGCGATGCCCTGTTTCTTGAATTCCAGCATCAACTGCAGCAGATTTTCACTGTCGTCCTCGTTCAGCGCAGCGGTTGGCTCATCCAAAATAAGCAGCCGCACCTTTTTGGAGAGCGCTTTCGCAATTTCGACCAGTTGCTGCTTGCCTACCCCAATGCTGGATACCAGCGTGTTTGGATTTTCGCTCAGTCCCACCTTCGAGAGCAGTTCTCGTGTACCTACAAAAGTTTCCTTCCAGTTGACAATTCCTCTGCTCGCACGCTCGTTGCCCAGATATATATTTTCCGCGATTGAAAGGTAGGGAATAAGGGCCAACTCCTGATGGATAATGACGATTCCCAGATCCTCGCTCTGCTTAATATCCTTGAACTCACAATTTTTGCCCTGAAATAAAATGTCGCCTTCATACGTGCCATGTGGATATACACCACTCAGTACCTTCATCAACGTAGATTTACCTGCGCCATTTTCACCACATATGGAATGGATTTCGCCTTCACGGACTTTCAGATTGACATTTTCCAGCGCTTTGACGCCAGGAAAGGTTTTGGTGATGTTTTTCATTTCCAGAATGATTCCGGCCATGGGATGTGCTCCTTTCATTTATTATTTCAGTCCGATCTCTTCCTTCGTGTAATACTGTGTACCAACGATATCCTGCTCCACATTTGTACGGTCCACCGAGATGGGATCCAAGAGATACGCCGGAACAACCTCAATTCCGTTGTTATATGATGTTTTATCATTAACTTCCGCCTGTTTTCCTTGCAAAATACTATTGGCCATCTCTACCGTCTTCTCCGCTAGCTTCCGTGTATCCTTAAACACCGTCTGCGTCTGTTCCCCGGCCACAATCGACTTGATCGAGGCAAGTTCTGCATCCTGTCCTGTAATAACGGGCAGCGGTTTGTTCGAAGTACCATAACCAATCCCTTTCAAGGATGAGATGATACCAATACTGATTCCATCATAAGGAGATAATACTGCATCCAGATTATCACCCGAGTAATACGCACTCAGCAGGTTATCCATCCGTGACTGGGCCAGTGCCCCGTCCCAGCGTAAGGTCGCAATCTGGGCCATCGTCATCTGCTTGCTGCGTACCACCAGTTTGCCGGAATCGATGTACGGCTTCAGCACAGACATCGCACCGTCGAAGAAGAAATAGGCGTTATTATCATCAGGAGAGCCACCAAACAGCTCAATGTTATACGGTCCTTTTCCATCCTTGAGCCCAAGCTTTTGTTCGATGTAGGAGGCTTGAAGCACACCCACCTTAAAATTGTCGAACGTGGCGTAATAGGTTAAGTATGGCGTATTGCGAATGAGCCGATCATACGAGATCACTTGTATCCCTTCGTCATGCGCTTTCTTGATTACATCCGTTAATGTGTTGCCATCCACGGACGCGATGACCATGACATCCACACCTTTGGTGATCATGTTTTCAATCTGTGAAATCTGATTCTCGACCACATCCTCAGCATACTGAAGATCAGTTTTGTACCCCTGCTCCTGAAACAGACGGACCATGTTCTCCCCGTCTCCCACCCATCGTTCTGATGATTTGGTTGGCATCGATATACCGACATATCCCTTTTCTTTACTGCCTGGCCCACTCTCTGCCAGATTGCAGGCCGAAAGCATCAAGGTCATCACCAGAAGCCAGATGAGCATTGCTCCTTTTTTCATATGAAGTTCCCCTTTCCTCACGTCATACGGTTCTGAATGAGTTATAAGATAACGCTTACAATGCATGTAGTGCATCCTGTTGCTTGCTGTTCCTGTCTGAGACTATGGTAGCATTGGAGATGCCGCAAGGTCTTTGCACGTTTTGAACCTTTTTTATAAAAATTTAACTTTTGATGGAAACGCTTAATGTATAAGTGTGATCCACGAGATACCATACCAGAGTCAAAAAAAAAGGACATGCTCCACTTCGCTTCACACGAAGTAGAACACATCCATCTCATTTATCACACGTCTGAATGAACAACTGTATTACGATATTTAATTCGCGGAAGGATGATAAGCCGTCCCCCCGTTTTTTCGATACTGCACAGGCGAAATGCCCATTGTTTTCTTAAATGCAGTGCTGAAATAATGCTGGGTATCATAACCTACACGCTCAGCTATGGTGTGAATCGGCAGTGTTGTTGAATCTAATAACTGTATAGCCTTGCGAATGCGAGCATGCGTGACAAGTGTGACAAAGGAATCATTCAGCTCTTTCTTCAGCACACGGCTAAGATATACGGCAGATACTTGTAGACGGGAAGCAAGCGATTCCAGGGTCAGTTCCCGTTCGGCATATTCTTCGTGAATAAGCTGTCTTGCCCGGCGAACCAGAGGCGACAACTGCACTTCCCCGAATACCCTTTCACGGCAATGACGGTACGTATCTGGCGTTTCTTCCAGTGTCCCTGCATGTGTCTCCACATGAGCATGAATGGCAATATTCAGGCAAGAACTAATCTGCTGTTCCAGAAGGGACTCTATTTCTTCAGGGGCTTCCTGCCACAGACACATGCCGATCAAGCCGCTTACGTCCCGAAACAGGACATGTGGCACGTCCCCCAGCAGTTCACTAATTATATTTTCCACTGCAAACAGAAATAACTGACGATCATTCTCTCTCAGTATCGTCTGACGAGCTTCAGCGGCAGGCCAGCGTACGACCCCGATCTGCACAGGTGGGACGGCGGGCAGCCGTAAAAACACAAGCTGCTCCGTCAGATCCCTCCCTTCAGCCTGCCCCTCCAGCCACTCCAGCATAAATCGCTGGCGAAGCAACGGGATATTACGTTCAATCTGATGAGCTGCCTGTTGTACATATGCCGTCCTCTGGTGCTCTTCAGTAAGTCGCTGATGCAATCGCTCAAGTGCAGCATATAATTGTTCTGCTTGCACAGGTTTCAAAATGTAATCCTCTACGCCAAGACGAACCGCCTCCTGCGCATATGCAAATTCATCATGTCCCGAGATGATCAGGTAACGACAGCCCGGGCACTTCTGCTGAAGGGCACGGATTAGTTCGATTCCGTTCAGGAATGGCATATTCATATCAACGAGAACAATATCCACACCCAAGTCAGCCGCCCGTTCCAGCGCTTCCTCGCCATCTTCCGCTTCACCAACAACCTCCATCCCGAGAGTTATCCAGTCAATGGCATCCCGAATCCCCTCACGAATGATCGGTTCATCATCAGCGATGAGCACGCGGTATTTCTTCGCCACATCGCTATCCGGTGTAATCTCCATTACTGTAGTCAATGCGGATGTCTCATCTGTTTCAGTGGAAGTTGTCACGGCCGATTTCATGAATTTTCCCATTCACTCTCCTGCCTCTCTTCGTTATTGAATTGCTTGGTTGGTGGGAGCTCTCGCATCAACGGATGAATGATGGTCACACTCGTTCCTTCACCTTCCTGGCTCTCCAGTTCAATTCCGTACTCATCACCAAAGGACAGCCGAAGACGGGCTTGCACGTTCAACATTCCATAACTTTTACCTGTTATCCCCGGCGAAGACGCTTCCAAACTTGCCAACGGAGCTTCGAGCAACTGCTGCATCTCGGCAAGCCGTTCGATGGACATGCCTGCTCCATTATCATGAATGGTCAGCAGCAGTCTGTTATGTTCCAATCTGGCCTCCACCCGAATGTGTCCCGGCCCACGCCTGCCCTTGATTCCATGATAGATTGCATTCTCTATCAGGGGCTGAAGCAGCAGCTTTAACACCAAAAGGTCCCGCAGTTCCTCTGGAATATTCAATGTATACTGAAGACGATCGCGGTATCGTGTCTGCTGAATTTGCAGATAACTGGTCATATGCTCAATCTCGGAATGCAGCGGAATGTAATCCTGTCCTTTACTAAGCCCTATGCGAAATAATCGAGATAACGCACCAACCATGCCGGATACATCTTCTGCACCCTCTTTGCGTGCCATCCAATGAATCGTATCCAAGGTATTGTACAAAAAGTGTGGTTTGATATGCTCCTGCAAACTTCGCATTTCAGCGTCGCGCTTCTGCCGCTCCCGCAATTCATTTAGTGATATCAGTTGTCTGATCTGTGCCAGCATTCGGTTATAACTGTTGCCAAGCATGCCAATCTCATCAGCGCGATCGCTCCAGCGGCCTGGTCTGAGATTGCCGGTCTCCGCCCTGCGCATGTAGGACATGAGCCGGAAAATAGGCTGAGCAATTGAACGGGAGAACCATAAAGAGGCGCTCAAGCCAAACAAACACACCACAAATACAAAGCTAACCACGTAAAACTGGATTTGGCGCACTTCGGATATCGAGTCTCTTGTAGGAAATACCCCTACCGTTCTCCAACCCGTAAAGGTAGACGACTGATACATGAATAATAACGTTCCACCTTCTGTATCGGCGGTAAACGTTCCACTCTCACCGGAGGGGAACCAGTCTGTGGGAATGTGTTCTATTAGCGGATGCTCCGGCTTGTATACACTTTGACCTTCTGCATCCGTCACCATCACATAACCGGATTTCCCCAAGGTTACATTACGGGCAGCCTGAGAGACGGACCTAAGTTTAAGATCAATCATAATAACGCCCCGCACACGTCCTGACGCTTCATCCGTTATGGAACGCGCAACCGATACAATCTCATCATCCTTGTACCGTACATGTGTCGTGAGATTACGCTCTTTCGGCTGACCCAACACCGTGAAGATGCCCGGATTGGCCGAAGCTTTTTGATACCAATTTTCCTGAATCAGGCTCTGTTCCGCTCGGGGATACATCTCGTTGCTAATATAGTCACCACTTGCATTGACGAGAACAATCCCGGCGATTTCAGGATACAACGTTGTGAACCCCTGCAAGGTTTGTTTGATGCCATATAACCGATTTTGCTCCGTTTCGGCATTGGTGTCCATGTTCATCGGTTCGATACCTGCATCATCATTCGGTGGCATTTTGTCGTTCATAAAAGCGTCAATCTCCGGGTCAAATGCAATCAGATAGGTCATGTTTTGCAAATTCTCCATTTTGCTGTTCAGAGCTTCATTCACTTTGCCAATCAGTTGCATGGTATGCCCTTCAACCTGTCGTTCAACAACCCGCTCCACCGTCCAGTTCACAAGCAACCCAAGCCCTACGGAAGGTACAATGGCGAATAACAGAAAAAGCAGCATCAGCTGGTACCGAAGGGGCATATTACGCAAGCGTAAACGCCGAATCCCGTTCCTGAAAGTGGAGAGAATTGTTCTCCTGCTCCAAGGCCTTGGACTCTTGAAATATTCCTTGTTATTTGGCATAGTAATCATCCACATCCGAGCGTGTCACCACAGAGATCCCTGTGTCCACCATCACGGGAAGCGGTGCATTTTCACCGGATGAGGATGGGGCAGGAACCGTTAACTGGTGATGCAGATGGAACAGATATTGGAGTGACCAATATCCCATATTCCAGGTTCCCTGTGCAATTGTAGCTGAGATCGTACCGTTCTTGATCATATCCAATGTAGTCTTATTTGTATCAAACGAAATAATCTGCAATGGATGTCTGTCCCCGGCAGTTTGAGCGGCTTCCCCCGCTCCTGCCCCTCCGGTAGCTTCAGTCACAAAAATTCCCGCCAGCTCGGGATGTTCCTTCATCATTCTGATTGTTTCGTCTCTGGATACCATCGCATCACCGTGTCCGTCTGCAACTTCAACAATCTGCATGGAAGGGTATCTCTCCTTGATCGTATCGCGGAAACCCTTCGTGCGCTCTTCATGATTTTGTTGTCCGGGCAAGGTTAATACCGCGACCTCTCCCTCACGACCCAGCAGTTCAGCCATTTTATCGGCAGCCATTACACCCGACTTGTAATTATCTGTCCCAAGAAAAGAATAGGCCTGGCTATCGGGTGCATCCGCGTCAAATAATACAACAGGGATATCTGCGTCGATTGCCTTGTTAATCGCTGGAACTAACGATTGAGGATCGATTGCAGATATAGCAATGCCCGCGGGTTTACGAGCGATAGCCTGCTCGATCACCATGGTCTGCTCCTTCGCATCATACCGGGTAGCCCCGCGATATTCTACGGTCACGCCAAGTGCATCCGCGGCATCCTCGAAACCTTTGAGCGGGCTCTTCCAATACTCCAGCCCGGACTGGAATGTAATCATGATATACGTCTCTCCGATATCACCGCGCAGCCCCCGGTCCTCCCAAGAACTGTTTACCTGACTGGTGTATTCAAACCTCAATACATACAACGCAAATGCTGAGATTAGCAAAATGTAAACAAGTAGCATTTTTTTCATTCCGTTCACTTCCTCAAGTCGTCTGATCACCTTGTACATCGTCTAAATTGTAAACGCAATCATTCAAAAAGAAAACTCCCCCGTATCTTTTAAAAGCAAACTCCTGTTGCTAACGATGCACCCGCTGCAATAATGTACTATATGGTTTCTCCCTCTGGACGTATGATCATGGAACTAAACTACAACCAGAGGAGAGCATCATCCTTATGAATCTTGCATCTTTTTTAATCTACTGTATCGTCGTAACATTTACCCCCGGCCCCAGCAATATCGTAATTCTTTCTTCTACACAGATAGTTGGCGCGCGAAAAACAATGCGTTATGTCTGGGGAGCTACGTTGGCATTTGGTCTGTTGCTTACCGCTTCAGCTTTTCTTAATCAGCTTCTTGCGGGAGTGTTACCCGGAATTCTGAAGGTGATGCAGATTGTCGGCGGCCTGTACATGGTGTATCTGGCGTACCAGATCTACAAGATGGGTACCACCGAGGATGCACCGAAACAAGTTACCGGATTTTGGAACGGTTTCATCATGCAATTTGTGAACCCAAAGGTCGTCTTGTTTACTTTCACTGTCATTCCAAGTTATGTATTGCCCTTTTATCAAAGTTCATTCTCATCGTTTCTGTTCGTGGTGCTAATTACCTTCATTGGATTTCTGGCCTATTCCAGTTGGGTTGTTTTTGGTACGGTTTTCAGAACGTTGCTGAATCGCCACCAAAAATTACTGAGTATTCTCATGGCACTTTTTTTGTTATACTCAGCCATTATAGTATCCGGATTAATCTAAAGCTTGGGAGGTGTGCTGCATGGAACGGTTTAACTATAAAAAGTCGCAAGACGTGCTGGCACTATCCGCCAGCTTTACTGATTTTGCATACAAAAAACATTGCCATGAAGAGTATGCGGTCGGCGTAACCCTGCGTGGCATTCAACAATACAACCTGGACGGACAATATCAGGCATCTCACCAAAATGGTGTCATGTTGTTTAACCGTGAACAGTCTCATGATGGAAGCTCCTATGATAAGGCTGGCATTGACTATGTGATGCTGTATTTGAAGCCTGAATTGGTAGAGGAGATTATAGGCAAAAAGGAATTGCGTTTTGGAAGTCCCATCGTCTATGATCCCGAGCTTGCACGTAAGATCCTGATGCTGAACGATGCCGTTCAACTCAGACAGGACGAAGCCGAGTGCAGCGAACGGGTCTTCGATCTCGTTCACCTGCTGGCTCAGAAGGAAATGGACACCAAGCTCTGGTTGCCTCAGGACAACCTGGTCCGCAAAGCCAAGGAAATCATGTTTTGCAGCACCGAAGATGTGCTCAAGCTGGACAACCTGAGCTCCGAATTTGGCATGTCCAAGTTTCAATTTATCCGTGAATTCAAAGCACAAGCAGGCATATCCCCCTACCAGTTTTTCTTAAACTGCAAAGTGGAGCGTGCCCGTCAATCCATCGAAAAGCAGAAGGACGTATATACTGCTGTTGCCGATTGTGGATTCGTTGATCTGACCCATCTGAACCGTCATTTCAAACGGGTATTTGGTGTCACAGCTTATGAATACATGTTGCAGCTGAACTAGCTGCATCGGATCGATAATCTCGACTCCAAATGGGTGAAATTTTGACGCCACTCCTGAAAATCCCCGTATGGAACGCGGATGTACCTCGACGTTCTTACGGGGATTGACTTGTTTTTCAATCATACAAACCTTTTGTTATACAATCCAACTTTCAATTTTCATCAGACCTGCAATCAGATTCTTTTCTTTCGTTTCCATATCCACACGATTGCCAACGCTGCCAATAAAATGACTCCACCATATAATATGAGTTGGATATATTCACTTCTCCCATCGGTGGTTTCTCCAAAATCTTCTTTACTTACAAGCTTTCCCGCACCCAGCAATTTCAGATCGTCTCCAGCCTGTTCAATTGGAACATTGCCACTGCACAGATTCGTATGAAGCTTATGATCCACTTCATATTGATAAGCATAGATCAGGTAGGATTGATTCTTTTCAAATTGAATGCCACAGGATTCAGATCCACCGTCACTCGCGAGGATTTTCATCTTTTTGGCATTAACCCCCTTCCATGCAGTATCTACATCAAAGGTATACTCTCTTAATAAGCCATCATGCTTCGACTGTTGAGAACGTCCCTTCTCCACCACTTCTCCTGTAAATACAGTTGTGTTTGTCTTCAATCTCTCCTGAACATCACTCTCGACACAACTGCAAGCATACACTCTCTCTCCTGGAAATAGAGCTAACCCAGACGTAACCAACAGTAAGATCAACATGCACATCACCAAACGTCGTTTCATTCCGACCGCTCCCCTCCTACATTCTCTGCTTGAATAAGCGTTGTTAAGGTTACATATTTTTATTGCTGCTATATTTATTGTAAAATTATAGCACAATACAAATATCGTTATGTCCGACATACACAAGGACACAACATACGAAATCAACCATCACGGAGGAACTCAACATTTGATGCACAACTGGAAAAAGAATATCTCCTTCCCGCTGCTCGTTGCAGCGTTATGCATGATCGCCTTTATAAGCATCGCCTTGTCCATCAGCGACAACCAAATTCATCGATTTGATGACACGCTGATCGGCTGGATTCAGGGGTTGGAATCCCCTGGTATGACACAATTCATGCACCTTTTCACCTGGATCGGCAGCGAAATGCCAGTGGTCTTCATTACCATCATCGCCATGATTGTGTTGTACGTTTGCCTGCGACACAAACGCGAACTGCTCTTCCTGGCTTGTGTGCTTGCAGGTTCAACCCTGTTAAATGCATTGCTCAAGCTGGTATTCCAGCGTGCCAGACCTACCATTAACCGGATTATCGAAGTGAGCGGCTATAGCTTCCCCAGTGGGCATTCTATGGCAGCATTTAGCCTGTACGGTGGACTGGCCTTTCTAATCTGGAAACATGTACCCACCGTCACAGGACGTGTGCTGATGATTGTTGCCAGCGCCGTATTTATACTTACCATTGGGATAAGTCGTATCTACTTGGGGGTGCATTATCCAAGTGATATCGTAGGCGGATACTTCTTGAGTGGTTGCTGGCTCTCCACATGTATATGGTTTTATCGGCGGCACTTGGAGCGCATGTCCCAACTGCAAAGCAGAAGGCTGGCATAGGCGGCCCGCTATTGAACTACACAAAGAAATACCCGGCTTTCCTTAACTGAAGGATAAGGATCGCCGGGTATTTTTATATTCATATATTGTAGTCCTGAACACGTTCAGGACCACATGGACCGCTTGTCCCATTTAAGGGAACAGACGGGTCTGGTTTTTTTTAGCCAATTTATAACTCTTCACCATTGGATTCAATGACTTTTTTGTACCAGTGGAAACTCTTCTTCGGTGTTCTGCTCAAGTCTCCGTTACCGTCGTTGTCTTTATTGACATGAATGAAGCCATAACGCTTCTTCATCTCTCCAGTGGATGCACTAACCAGGTCGATACATCCCCACATGGTGTAGGCAATCAGATCTACGCCGTCAGCTACCGCTTCTTTCATCTGTTCAATGTGACCTTTCAAATAATCAATGCGATAGTCATCTTGAATGGAGCCGTCTTCCTCTACCACATCGACAGCACCCAGACCGTTTTCAACCACCATCAGTGGAATCTGATAACGATCATACAGATGATTCAGCGTGTAACGCAGTCCTTTTGGATCGATCTGCCAACCCCAGTCGGAAGCTTCGAGATATGGATTTTTGATACCGCCCAGCAGATTACCTTCTGCTCTCTCAAGGGACTCATCCGCACTTTCAACCAAAGACATATAATAACTGAAGGAGTAGAAGTCTACGCAGCCTTCACGCAAGGTCTGCTCGTCTCCCGGTTGCATCTCGATCTGGATACCTTCTTCGGCGAAGAAACGTTTGGCGAATCCAGGATACGCGCCACGAACCTGTACATCACCGCAGATCATATTGGAGATTTGGTCTTTCTTCTGTGCAAGCAACATGTCGTCCGGGTTACATGTGTTTGGATAGGTGGTCATGAAAGCGACCATACAGCCGATCTGGAAATCAGGGTTAATCTCATGTCCCAGCTTCACCGCTTTGGCACTCGCAACGAATTGGTGATGTAATGCCTGGAAACGAGTCTGAGGATCATCCACTCCGTCGACCAGTGTTTCTTTACCTTCAAACAGAATACCTGCAGCCATATAAGCACCCATCGGCATCGTCAGACAGTTAATTTCGTTGAACGTCAGCCAGTATTTGACCTGATCCTTGTAACGGTTGAACAGGGTTGTACAATAACGGATATAACAATCGATAACTTCACGGGAAGCCCAGCCGTTATACTTTTGTGTCAGACCGAATGGCGTTTCATAATGGGAGATCGTTACGAGCGGCTCAATATTGTATTTTTTCAACTCGGCAAAAACATTATCGTAGAACTGCAATCCCTCTTCGTTTGGCTCCAGATCATAACCGTTCGGATAGATCCGGGACCAGTTGATGGACATGCGGAACATTTTGAAGCCCATCTCTGCCATCATGGCAATATCTTCTTTGTAATGTCCGTAAAAATCAACCGCTTCATGGCTCGGATAATACGTGCCCTCTTCCAATACAGGCGTAATCCGGCGTGGGGTCGTGTGGGTTCCCCCTGTCATCATGTCAGACGTGCTCGGCCCTTTGCCACCTTGATTCCATCCACCCTCGAATTGATTGGCAGCCGTTGCGCCACCCCAGTAAAATCCTTCTTTCATTGTCATGACCAGTTCCTCCTTAATAATTAACTCATTTCGGTATAAAGTGCTTGATATTATGCGAGTAGCCGTTCCGGTCACGAATCGTTCTTCTGATCGCTGTTATCCTCGGATTTCTTTTATTCCCATTTCTAAATGGAAAAATCCCATGATAGCGTTTGCTTCCGAAGTAGCTTTCTTACAGAAAGCTTTTAGCGAACACTTCGTTTTTTCAGAATCGATATCGTCCCCTTCACTACTCCCCAATAAATGAAGAACAAATTATAAATCTGAGTCAAAATGTCTTGGTAAGACTTTTACACCAGTGTACCACCCATACCCTGACACCTGTTGTCATGGTATAATCAGAGCATGGAAAATAACCGACTATTTCGAATGTTGCTTTTGTTATTGGAGAAAAAGAAAGCCACTGCACCCGAACTCGCCCGTATGTTCGAGATTTCTGTACGTACGGTGTACCGCGATATCGATCGGTTAAGTGCTGCGGGCATTCCCGTCTATACAACGACCGGCAAGCATGGCGGTATTCATCTGATGGACAACTATGTCATGGACAAGTCCCTGTTGTCGGAAGAAGACCAGAATGAAATTTTGATGGGACTATACAGCATCAGTGCGATCCCCCATCTTAACAGTGCCCATATGCTACAACGGCTAACCGCCCTTTTTGATCACAAGCTGGATTGGATCGAATTCAATTTCTCACCATGGGGCAGCATCCCTCTGCAGGAGAGAGAGCTGTTCAATCAGGTGAAACAAGCTATATTAACGAATCAACTGATTACGTTTCATTATGTTAATTCGGATGGTGAGAAGAGCATTCCGACCGTGGAGCCACAGAAGCTTATTTTCAAAAACAGTACATGGTACTTCAAAGGCTACATTCATGATGATCCTGATCGGAAAGAATTCGAGACATTTAAGATGAAACGGATCACCCAGTTGACTTTTCTGGCGAGAAAACACGATCACTCTGTTACTGCCGGATCAAACGACCCTGAATCAGAAGCAGCTCCTGTCCTGACTCCTCTTACACTCTCGTTCTCCAGCAATATTGCATACCGAGTGTATGATTTTTTCGAACCCTCCCTCATTAAAAAAGAGCCTGATGGCAGGCTCCGTGTGTCTCTCGAACTGAATGTAGGGGAATGGCTCTACTCCTTCCTGCTGTCGTTTGGTTCCGAGCTGACCGTAATCGAGCCTGTTCATGTTGGACAGGAATTGCTCAGACGTCATATCAAAGCCGTTGAACATTTGCAGAACGTCATGAACAAACTTCCCAACAATGAATGATATAATATAGGCCTATACAACTTTTGATCACAGCTGACTCTCCGTCATCCATCTGACCGAAGGAGGTTTATCCATGCAAGACATTAGACGCAACAATGTGGAACGTTTCAAAGGTTTTGGTACGTTATACGATCAGAATCGACCAGCTGCTCCCACTGAAGTGGTGGATATTCTAACGACATATCTTGGCAGCACTCCACGTATGGTCGCAGATATTGGTTGTGGCACCGGCTTATCCTCGTGGATCTGGCTTAATGAAGCTGAACGTATCATCGGCTTTGAACCCAGCGATGACATGAGGTCTGTAGCTGAATCCAAGTGGGAATCTGCCGGGAAGCCGGATAACCTGCGGTTTGTGTCCGGCTTGTCTCACGACCTCGGACTACCAGATGGCAGTGTGGATGTGCTGACCTGCTCGCAATCGTTTCACTGGATGGAGCCGCAACCCACACTACGCGAGTTTGCACGTGTACTTCGTACAGGGGGCATATTTGCAGCCTACGATTGCGACTGGCCGCCAATGTTAGACTGGCAGTTAGAACAAGCTTATCTGCAGCTGAATAAGGAAGCAGATCAACGAGCAGCCAGTCTGGCTCCCCAGGATAGTCAGGCACACAAATGGAGCAAGGATGGGCATTTGCAGCAGATTCAGCAGTCCGGGCTGTTCCGATATGTTCGGGAAATCGTATTTCATCACCACGAGACATTCACTGCCGATCGATATGTCAATCTCGCCCTGAGCCAAGGCGGCCTGCAAACGGCGTTGAAGCTGGGAGCGGATGATCTATTAACAGCTGCTGACGAGTTCAGAGCGCTGGCTAATCGTGTATTTGATGGAGAATCCAGAAAAGTACTTTTTTCTTATCGCATGCGCCTTGGTATTGTTTGAAAACCGTCCGTTGCTTGTATCTCTCATACATACCAAAATGAAAAAGGAGGTCCTACACGTCATAAACATGATCTGTAGGACCTCCTTTTGTCTACATCCTCAGGAAGAGAATAAGTCACTTAATTGTCGCTCCTGTACATTCAATGCCAACACCAATTTTGTTGGGTCTTGTCTTGAATAGATGATATTAATGATATGACCTTGCTGCACCTGGGGCAGCGCAGATGACAAAATTTCTTTTTGCGTTGTCACATTGAAGGTTTCACCGTTCGTCTTTGTTATACTGAGTTTGAGCTGAAGCTTGATCTTGTTACTGCCTCCACTCCCAAGTGGAGTGACATCAAGGATCTTGGCCATTGCTTTTTCCCCTGTTCTTGCAATATCCATCATTTCAGGTGATACACCTTGCTGTACCATCTTTTCATCCAGCAATTGCTGCATATCTTCCTGTGACAGTTGCCCTTTCAGATCAAGCCCTACCTTGCGCTCATCCTTTACGGAAACCACTAATGGAATGAAACTGCCCGGCTGAAACTGTGCCATGGAAGTCAGCGGAATGACGGTTTTCATCTCGGTATCATATTTCTCTCGCCCTTTAAGCGAAACTGTCAGACCCAATCGAACCTCCGGTTGTTCATTAATATACGTACCCGTCTGTTGTATAGTCTTAATGACCCCAACTGCTGGTAAACCTGTCTTCACTCGACCTACGCCAAAAATATTGCTCAAAATCGCAGGAACAAAGATCAGTGCAAACCCGGCAAAGATCGCCGGAGTGTACCACCATGCCTGCATAATCATAAACGGATCATTCCACAGCTGCTGTGCCAGAAATGGGGAGAACCCCACCCCGAATACCGTTAATACGCCAATGAATCTTAGGAAACCTACCATATGATCCACCCTTTCTTAATCCTTCTCTTAATATCTCTATCAACACCTCGAATAATATATCTATTATTCGTTGTTATATGCATTATTCAATTAAAGTATCACTGTCCTATAACCAAATACCTTCTAGATGGATACTAGACCCATGTAGATCAGCTCGGAGGGATTCGCTGGATTCTGACCCAATCCCACTCGATCGCCTACTCGTGGAATCTGCATTTTGGATACCAGTGTCTCTAATGTTCGCTGATACTGGTTGCCATTCGTTTCTGTCACATCCAATACAAGCACAACAATCGGATCAAAGTTGATCAGTTTGCCTGTATCGGTGATTGTCACCACCGTAGCCGTAGCTGTTAAAGGCAGAGAACCACTTGCCGCCAACTGTGCCTGCTTTGCCGAATCCAGACTTTGGTTGATCGCATCCCGATGTTCCTTTGATACAAAACCTTTCATCATCATGCCAGTGAGTCCTTTATTCATCATTTTATCCGCTTTAGCAATCGCATCTTCCTGTTTGTTCTTTTTACCGAACCATCCCATATCAAGCACCTCATTTGTTTTATTTGTTTTTAGAAGTTGTTCAAAAAGTCCACTTTTGATTACGAATCATGCCTAGCAGCATCATCAGCATCGAATATGAAATTCAGCCGAATAAGCATATGCTTACGAAGTATGTTTCCTTCGGAAACATTTTAGTTGCTCACGTAGGTCTCCTACGCTCCGCTACTCCATTTCTAGCTTCATTCCATCTTCTCGGTACTAAAAACCAGACTTTTTGAACACGTATTTATAATTAAATTATAAACACCGCGGCTTGTCCTTGAATACCCTTCTGGCGGCATACAAAAGAAACGAAAAATCCGGTCATTGAATGACGGGATGATCGCCTCTTTAGTAAGGAATGATGCTAATTCCGCAAAAAAAGATCTGCTAATCCGATCTTCATTTCACGATTGGCGGCCATATTTTGTGCCAAGAGTTTTGGTAATGCACCAAATCATGCCATAATGAGGCTCTTCCAAGCCGATTTCCACTCTATTTTTTGCGTAACAAATATACCAGCTTCCGATAATACATCGCCGCTTCTTTGTATTTCCGCTGATCCTCCGATACTACAGCCATCCCCTCATATAACGGTTCAAGCCGCATGACATGCTGCGCTGATTCAAAATAAGGCAGACACGCAAGTGCCCGCTCCATGAAAACTTCGCGATCTCCATGCGCAAGAGCCAGATGGCTCTGGTAGAAGGTTGCGCTCATCTGCTGGTCCTGTGTTGTTGCACATTTCAAAAGTTGATCTACACTCTGCGCGAGCACGCCCCAGTTCTTCCGTGCCAGAGCCACTTCGCATCGATACACACTGACGAGCGGCTGCATGGCCTGCTGTGTTTCTTCCGTTTCCTGCTGCAATAGCGATTCAAATCGTTCAATCTCTGTCTGTGCCTGATCCAGTTCACCTGTCATTGTTAACATGACAATCCGATTGTTGGCAA
Organism: Paenibacillus sp. FSL R5-192; assembly: GCF_000517845.1. Classification (NCBI taxonomy): domain Bacteria; kingdom Bacillati; phylum Bacillota; class Bacilli; order Caryophanales; family Paenibacillaceae; genus Paenibacillus; species Paenibacillus sp. FSL R5-192. Next base: position 114,303 of record NZ_ASPR01000075.1, read on the forward strand.
TCGCCGTTACCAGATCTCCCTGGTTGCCAGCATACACGAGGTTTGCCTCCGCCATGGTTAATGCCGAGAGTGCCTCCTGAACCAGCCCCATCGCAAAACAATAGCCACTATATGCCACATATAACCCGGACAACCGATGGAACATCCGCTGATCATAGACATGACGCATTGTAAGCTCGAATACCTGTTTGGCCTCTTCATACTGTTTGACCTGGATGTAGGCTTCCATCTTGATATTTTGCACAGACAGCCAGAATTCACTGCCAGGAAACGCTAGCTCACTGAGCCTGGTTGCATGAGTTAATACATCCACAAAAGCCATTTTGGAGCGATAATATTGTATTTTATAGAATAAAAGTGCTTTGACTAACGGACGTGGCAGATCAATATCGTCTGGACGACCGTATTTCTCCAGGTAAAAATTGAGGTAGGACGTATGTATATACTCATGAGCCGTTGCATCGTTTAATTGCTGATAATAGACCGCCTTCATCAAGGCCGTTGTCAACTCTACGGTCATCGTGTCATCCCGATCTGCCAGTGCATGCACCGTATCTTCGGATATCGCCGACGCTGGAACAGACATTTGTTCGAAAATAACCTCTGCCCGTTCAAGTGTTTCCTCGTCCTGAGCCGCAGCCTTTAGAATATAGGAAGGGGATACCCCAAGACGCCCGGCGATGGCTTCTGCCAAGTCCTCAGGGAGAGGATAACGATCCGCCAGGATATTGGCAAAGTGGGCCTGCGTGACCAGACCTTCCACAAGGTCTTTACGGGAAATTTGTTTTCTTTTGCTTAGCAGTTCAATGCGTTCCTTCAGCATGGTATCCCTGTCCTTTCTATCCTAACAAGCGAGTACATTCTATTCACATCATCGCAAAATTAGAGATATAACGCCACCCTTCCGGCGAAATCAACGAAACGGTTTCCGTTTCCAAGGTAATTGTTTTACAATAAGGAGGTATGTGTACGAGCATTTTATTGAAATGCTGAAACATGAGCTGAATATGAAAGGATGCAAATAAATGATTATTAAACCAAGAACACGTGGTTTTATTTGTACCACTTCCCATCCTGTAGGTTGCGCTGCGCAAGTGCAGGAACAGATTGATTATGTGAAATCCCAGCCTGAGCTGAAAGGACCGCGTAATGTACTCGTGATCGGTGCTTCCACCGGATACGGTCTGGCGTCACGCGTTGTTTCTGCCTTTGGAGCTGGAGCGAATACAGTCGGCATTTATCGTCCAAGCAGTTCCACAGAGAAACGTACAGCTTCTGCAGGCTGGTACAATTCCGCTGCATTCGAAAAAGCCGCGGAGGAAGCAGGCCTGAAATCGTACAGCGTTACAGGTGATGCATTTGCAAACGAAACACGAGACAAAGCCGTTGAACTGATTCGCAGTGAACTCGGTCAAGTCGATCTGGTTGTATACAGCGTAGCCTCGGCACGCCGTACCGATCCGAACACGGGTGAAGTATTTAACTCTGTGCTGAAGCCTATCGGACAATCCTACACAAACAAAACGGTAAACTTCCACACAGGCGAAATCAGCTCCGTTACCCTTGAACCGGCAAACGAAGAGGAAATTCGTCAGACGGTAACCGTAATGGGTGGAGATGATTGGGAACTGTGGATGGATGCCCTGCAACAAGGCGGTGTGCTTGCCGATGATGCAACAACCATCGCTTTCTCTTATATCGGTCCTGAACTTACGCATGCCATTTATCGTGATGGTTCCATCGGTCAAGCCAAGAATCATCTGGAAGCGACTGCACACAAGCTGAATGATCGCCTAAGTGCCAAAGGTGGACGTGCGTACTTAACTGTAGCCAAGGCGCTGGTGACTCAATCCAGTTCTGCGATTCCAGTCGTGCCGCTGTACATCTCAGCATTGTACAAAGTCATGAAAGAAAAAGGCTTGCATGAAGGATGCATCGAGCAATTGCAACGTCTGTTCGCTGATCGCTTGTATGCGGGAGGAGAAGTTCCAACCGATGCCGAAGGCCGTATTCGCATTGACGATTGGGAGATGAGAGCTGACGTTCAGGAAGAAGTGGCGAAGCTCTGGAATGAGTTGACCACAGAGAACATCTACGATCTGTCCGATCTGGAAGGTTACCGTCGCGAATTCTTCCAGCTGTTTGGTTTTGAAACCGATGGTGTGGATTATGAAGCAGATGTTGATCCCAACGTTGAAATGCCTCATCTGGTGAACTAAAGAAGTTTTGGCGTGGACGTGAACCTAGGTTTTTGTTTTCGTTAGCACTTCTAATGTAATGCTAGAGATATGATATTAAAATCAAATGAAGAAGGAGGGGCCCTCTGGCTCCTCCTTCTTTGTCCTTTTTAGATCCTTTACCCCCTCAACAATTCCAATTTCCGTGTCCATACACTCTTTCATGTATCCCCTAATCAAATCGATTTAAGCTGCTTTTTCAACTCTTTTGGTACCGTCTTCTCGATAGTAATGGAACGTGCTCCATGCATGGACGCAAAGAATTGAAGCCCCTCCCGAAAATCCGTAATCCATTCCTCCACAGGTGGAGCAGTCTCTTCCATCGATAACAAACGAACGGTAAGTACTCCAGTTTTGCGATCAAGTCGTGGGTCCATACGTCCAATCAACCGATCACCGTGAAGAATAGGCATGGCATAATAACCGTAGGTTCTTTTCACCTCTGGCGTATAAATCTCCCATTTATAATGAAAATCAAATAAATCAACAATACGTTCTCTTCTCCATAACAGGTTGTCCAGCGGCGGCAGGAAACGTACCGGGCCAGACGGATCATAGTGTGGCTCTTCCCTTTCCATGCGTAGCAGCAAATCCTCATCTTCAGCACGAATATAATAAGGCGTCGCCACGTCCTCCACCTTAAGCGGGATCATTCGCCCATCTGACACACGGGCAGCAATATCGGCGCGTCGTTCAGCCGCTGTAGATTTCAGCCAACCCAGACGGGGATCACGGGCATCTACGACACGATACGCATGAATGTATTTATCCAGCAGAGCCTGTCTCTGGGCCAACACATCGATGTCATCTTTCATCGGAAGTCCCTGTTGTTGCAATTCGGATTCGGTAATATGAAAATAACGTTCATTCCCCTGCCTCGCCACCACACGAATGACAGCGGAGTCCAACAGTAAATTCAGAGCAAGTGTTGTATCCTTTGTCTTTGGCACATCTGCACTGTCCCAATAACCACTTACCCGTTCAACAGCACGGAAGGCTCTGGAAGGTAAAGGACCCTCTTCCTTCAAACGCTGTAACACATGCTGCACTGTTTTCTCTAGACCTTGTAAGGACGGAGCCAGACGCTCCCTTAATCGGGCACGCACAGGTTCAAAGAGAGCATAATCCTCGATTGGAATGACACAGGCAGCATTTGCAAAATATTCAAACACCTTGTGATCACTCAGCAACGTATTTAAGCTGTCAGCATTATAACCAGGGTCACGAGCCCCCAGCACCAAATGCTGGTTTCCGGTTACAGCAGCCACAGGATCGATCTGCACGCAACCAAGGGAGCGAATCAAGCTCAAAACTTGGTCGGGTCCCGAAGGTAAGGAAACTGCGGGCCAACGTCCAAGTAAAGCTTGCGTTTGCAGCAAAAAACGCCGAACGATTTTTTTATTCATGTGCAGCGCTGTTGTCATATGTATAGGTTCTCCCTTCATTTAGTGTACAAAATTCTATCGTCTTACTTATCCAGCAATCGGCGCCTCATATATAAAATAAAAAGAAGCACCACCATCCTGGATGATCTGCTTCTTGTGTTTGACCTTTTGCAATTTTTCCTGCTTCGTAGGCATGAGCCGTACATGCTGGGATAACGCGCTATAATCCCCGTTAACTCTTCGGCTCTGTTCCGAGCACCATTGACCTGACCGCTCTGCTTTACGTAATGCTTTTTGTGTTTGTGTACGTGCCATAATGGATCACACACTCCTTTGGTTGATATACACTCAATATATCATGTGCAGCTACGCAAGTGAAGGTGCTTCCTACTGGAATGAGATGTACATCATTAAAAAGGCTTCCACCCAAGTACTTAGCGGGATTGCCGCTTTCGCCGGGACTGCCACGTCTCGATTGGTTCATGATCATCTTCTTCGATCAGTTCCAATGCTTCTTCCACTCTTCTGGCTTTGAATAACAGAATTAATTCCATCAGGTCTTCCCTGTCCAGCAGCTTCACTCCATTAACCGCTGCAAGCGTCCGACAGGCTTCGGTGTAACGGGCGGACGTTAATACAATCGACCGGTCGGCTTCATAATAACGCATCGATGTATATATCTCCTGCACAGCACTCAACCCTACGGGATGGTTCGCACCATATCGCTTCGCTTGTATCACACTTCGTCTGCCGAGTCTATCAACAAACACCAGATCTGCCCCAAAATCCCGGCTGCTTGTTGTCTTATGCACCTCATCGTACCCGAGCTCTTCGAATAAATGATAGAGATATAATTCAAATTCCGAACCATCCTCCATCTTGTCGATGTCCTTTATTGTGATCTTACGAGGATTCGCTTCACTTCTGATCCGCTGCCCGCGCCCGATAACCCTCCGAATAATCCAGGCCAGCAGCAACAATATAATGATACATCCAATGACCCATAGGGTCACATTTTCACTCCAGTTCATAGCTATTCTCCTTGTTTCATTTCCTATGTTCTATCCAACGTCTTACGCAGATACGGCTTGTCACCGCACTAAATATATCAGACTTCCACCTTCATCGAAAGAAGATGAATTCCTTGTAACCGTTATACTTCCCCAAACATAGTCATTTCGACAAACCAATGATAAAAGGTTACAGTGCGTTCGGTTGAATTCAGCTTGACTTTAATGGTAAAATTCAACAATCGGTTCTATTTTGAACCGAAGAAGAAAGGTGGTTTATCACTTGCATACATTGACCAAACACAAGTCCAAAACATGGGCTGCCCTCATTCTCAGCGGCATGCTCCTCTTCACCATGAATACAACAGGTTACGCCGCTGCTTCAACTGAATCCATGCCCAAACCGGCGTGGACGTCATCTTCCCTGATGTTATCTGAGGCTAATACAGAGAAAGATGTCCTGATCAAGGGAATCCATGCCGTGCCATCCAAAAATCTTGTATATGTACATGCCTCCCAGCCCGTGACCAAAACAAGCAGCAAAACAACACTCGACTGGCAATTGGACTCTCTCCAAGCATTCGATGTTACGACTGGACAATTGAAGTGGAATACGATATTCCATGAGAAAAGTGGTCCTTATACCACCTACTCTGATTCGGTATATGCCAGCAACGGTACAGCTTATGTATATATGGAATATTCGGACAAAACCAAAAAATTGTACTCATTCAATACATCCGGTAAAACCAACTGGGTCAAAACGGTGAATTCACCTGCAAGCATATCCCTATTGGATAACGATACGCTGATGGTTGCTTCAAGTCAGGGCGTGCAATCAAATGGTTCGGTTCGCTCAACCATCTCGTTATATGACAAAAAGGGCAAGCTGATTACTGAAAAAACCATCAACGGTAACGTACTTAAGGCTGACCATGGTCGAATTGTAGTGGATGCCAGTAAACAAACGAAGGTAGGCAACTTCTGGCAGCAAGCTGCAAATCCCAAAGTAGAGATCTATGATCGTACGTTGAATCGTCTGTCCTTCTACCAATTCCCTGCCAATGCAAATACATTAGGAGATGGCGGCGGTGAATCGCTGGCCATTCTCGACGATGGTTCCATCATTATGCGCGCCAATTTTGAGAACACCGGTAACCGACTGATGGGCTTTGGCACCGATGGTAAGCTTGCTTGGGGACGTGCCATTGCTGGTGATGCCTACATTCAGACGGCTGGCAACGGTTATACAGTCTTTACAGGGCAGAAGCTGGAACTGTACACGATGAAAGGCAAAGTGACTGAGCGTACATTCAAAGACGCACAGCCTGCACTTATGCGTGTTGACCAGACACAGGATGGTCAGTATCAGCTTGATTTTGCCAAAACAGGATACATTCTTGATCCACAGACGCTGGAAGACGTGCATATCTACACGACCAGTGCCTCGGTTCCTTCATTAGAAGGTGTTTCAACCTATGTGGATGATGTCATCTATTCCTTGAACGATGAGACATTGTCCAAATATGTACTGAAGTCCAATTCTGCAAAATAAATTTAATAATAAGCCGGGAGAGTTCCATAAGGAGCTCTCCCGGCTTATTACATTGGCAAATTAGAATATCATCCTATTTCCAATTCTCGTCTATAAATTCGTCCCGTCCGGATAACGCACGGTCTTCCTTATAATGTTTTTCGTTTTTCTTGTGGTAATCCTGATGATAGTCTTCAGCCGGATAGAATATAGCTGCATCCCGAATTTCCGTAACAATCGGTTGAGTGAATCGTCCGCTGGCTGACAGTTCCTGTTTGGACTGTTCAGCCAGCTCACGTTGACGTTCATTATGCACAAAGATTGCCGTACGATACTGTGTCCCCCGATCCTGGAACTGACCTCCGTCATCCGTCGGATCAATCTGAGGCCAGTACAGCTCTAGCAGTCGTTCATAAGGGAATACATCTGGATCAAATGTAATTTCAACCACTTCGACATGACCGGTCTCCCCGGTTTTGACCTGCTCATATGTTGGATTCTCGACGTGACCGCCAGCATAACCCGATATAATGCCATGAATGCCCGGTTGTTCTTCAAACGGTGTAACCATACACCAGAAACATCCGCCGGCGAATGTAGCTTTTTCCATTCCGTTCATCCCCTCTTATCGAAACTAGCTATAGAATACTGATGCTAAGTTACGCATACATTCTTATATTTTAAAACAACAAGAGGTTGATTGAAAGCCATGGTTATGGCTCTCAATCAACCCCTTCATTGGTAATGCATTTAGCTGACAACTAATTCAAGAAATTATCTTGATTAAGTTACCCGCGGCTACGTCCCATCGAACGGAAGATCAAGCTTACGATGGCTACAAGAACGATCGCACCGATCAATGCAGGTACAATGTAGAATCCGCCCATCTCAGGACCCATATCGCCCAAGATTACTCCACCTAACCATCCACCGATAAAACCAGCAATGATGTTACCAATAACACCACCTGGAATGTCACGACCAACGATCAAACCTGCCAACCATCCAATGATACCACCGATAATTAATGACCATAACCAACCCATATCATTCACCTCTAATTAAAGTTTTTGTTGTTGTCTGTCTACTATTAACCGCTACAGAAGCATTTAAACAATTGGCATAAAAATTTTTGCATATTACCTTTTGTCCCCATGCATCTCTCTCTGCAAAACAAGCCTTAGTCAGGTATGGAAACAGATCGCGTTACTTTCCGGCATCTCACCAGCTCAGGGCTGCGTTATGTACCTCCCGAAAGTCATTGTATGTTAGAGCAGACAAGGTTAGTATCACCAAATGAGATAGGATTATTTATAAAATTGCGTCATATTATAGGATGGATGGGTTAGGTCTGATCAATAAAAGCCTGCACGGCCCTTACCTGGCTGCGCCAGCCAAGTATGTTTATGGCTCTTATCCAGCTCGCCACGCATCGACTGAATGACTTTCACAATGTCTGTCTGTCCATTCTGATGCCATTCCAGCGCAGCGCTCACATACAACTCACCTAGCTGTGCAAGAGAAAACGTGTCGGTCAGACGAGCTGCTTCTACTGTGCCTTCTTCACCCGCAAATACGGTGAAGCCTCGTTGGCGCAAGTATTGCAGACGCAGCGCTTCATCTGGCAGCGGAATTTCGTAAGCCCGGTCAAACCGCCCAGCACGGTTCATGAGGCCAGGATCTATTTTCTCCGGATAATTCGTTGTCCCGATCAGGAAAATGCCTTCTTTTGACGTAGCTCCATCCAATGTATTCAGGAAAAAGGAACGGACTTCATCTGGCATCGAATCGATGTCCTCAATGATCAGTACCATTGGTGCCAACCGTTTGGCAGCCTCGAACACTTCACGCACCGATTCACTGTTGGTATACTCCGTAATCTGCCAATACGCAGCCGGGCCCGGGATACTTCCCGCAATGGATTTTACCAACGTGGTCTTACCATTACCCGGATGCCCATACAATAAAATGCCTCTTTTGTACGGGATATCGTAATCTCTGTAGAATGAACGATCCGCTTCGAAGAACTGATCCAGCGAGCGGAAAATATCCTGCTTGATCTGTGCCGATAGAACAACATCTTCTCGTCCCACGGAGCGAGTGATGGATTCCACATGACGATCGCTGCCATTGCGGGCATCGGTGTAGACCGTTACTTTTTTCATATTTTGTTGACGTTCCCGTTCCCGGACACTTCCCAGAAATTGCTTCATCTCCTCATCACCGATGGCAAAGACAAAGTCTTCACTGTAGATCCCGTTCTCTCGGAAAAATGGAACCCGAACAAGTGCTACGCCCCATTTCGGATAAGCAAATACGTTATTGCGAATGGAGTAATGCACACCATAAGTGGGTACATCTCCATCATCGTCGTAATGCAACGTCTGAAGTTCCAGATCCTCGAATATGCGGGCTACCAGTTCCACTTCGTCACTGCCATTTTGCAGATCTTCCCGGAGTAACTCCCAGTATTCATTGTTCGGGTCAGAACTGGCATAGAGCTTGTACTCAACCCCATAGCGCTGATGGAGCGCCTCACTGATTCCACGAATCAACCTTGAATAGATGGCGTACCCTTCCACTCGAATTCGGGTATCATGTTGTTCGTCATAGGTATAGATCGCCTGGGTTGGATCTGTTTGTTTTTCGTTTATTGTCATTATTTCGCTCCCTTTACCGCTACAAGCGGTTTGCATTTGGCTACAACTTGAGCCAGGCCTGCGCCGGTAACACTGTCTATAATTTCATCTACATTTTTATAAGCCTGAGGTGATTCATCAATAATGGATTCAAGTGAGCGTTGATTTACCACGATCTCATCTTCTGTACCCACACCCAGTGCCGTAGCAAAATCCTCCACGCTAATCAATCGTTTTGTTGCCGTCCGTGAACGGATTCGACCCGCACCGTGACATATTGAATAATAATTATCAGCACCCTGCGGCTGACCTACCATGATATATGAAGCAGTTCCCATGGAACCCGGAATAAGTGCCGGATGTCCAGTTGCCAGATAAGGCTTTGGATTGTCCGGGTGACCTGCTGGCAACGCACGTGTCGCCCCTTTGCGATGTACAAAAACGGAACCTTGGTCTGCGTGAGATTCCTCCCAGGCATAGTTGTGCATCAGATCGTATAACGTACGAAATTCACATTTGGAGCCAAACACATCCCGGAATGCTTCGCGAATAGCATAAGCAATCAGGTGACGATTGACAACAGCGTAATTCAATGCAGAATACATCATGTTCACATAATGACGACCTTCTGCATGCTCAAGTGGAGCAAATACCAGTCTGGGATCGGAAGTACCCAGGTTAAGCCGCTGCATGACTTTGGCAATCGCTGACGAACTCGTCTGGCTTACATACCCACCCCATGCACGAGAGCCGGAATGAATCATGACCACGACCTGTCCATCATACAATCCCCAGGCTTCGGCTATTTCACGATTCTCTTCAGCGATCTCAATCGCCTGGATCTCGGCAAAATGATTCCCCCCACCCAGTGTTCCGAGCTGACGATGCGAACGATGCCATGTCATATCAGGAACGTGGTTTAACACATCCTCATCGTAACTGAACTTGCTGCTTTCCACATGTGTCATCGCGGTTGATTTTTTCGGTGTATAGCTGTCCGGAATATACTTATTGGGTAAACCATGCAGGCCTTTACGAACAATATGCTCCAGTCTGATATCCGAGTAATGACCTCGCTGGTTCGCCTCCATCGGCAATACTTTCTCAATGGCCTTGACGAGTTTGCGGCGAAGCTTGATGTCTTTCAATTCGTCCTTGTGCAAGTTTGTCATATGCACTCGCATGCCACAGCCGATGTCACTGCCCACGATGGAGGGAGAAACGTATCCGCTCTGCGCATCCCACACGGCTGTCGTTCCAATGCACGTACCTACACCGACGTGTACGTCTGGCGTGTAACTCATATAAGAGATTCCCGGAATCTGCAAATTATTGTTTGCCATCTCGAACACCTTGTAATCAAGCGAGGAGAAGAGTTGTTGCGCCGCGTATACGGTTAGATTACCTGCAGGCAATTTTACTTCATGCCGGTAGGCACCTGTTAATTCGTTTGGATTAGTAAATAAATTAAATTCTGTATTCATAAAAGTGTATTATTCCTTCCTGTACGTTCAGCAAATTCGGTTTGCTGATTCATCTGTAAAATAAATATTAAAAAAAGCCATAGGCTAGTCGCCCATGACTTCTACTGAATGACAATAACGGAGAACAGAACAGCATAAACATGCTGTGTGTCTGTCATCCATCGCTATAATATAAGCGAAGAACGCATATCGATTATAAAACCTGCTAAACGATATGCCTATCCCCTATGTCGACCGTATGAGGCCAATGAAACGATGAGCCGGATATGCTATTGTGTCTACGTTGCGCCCTGTTTGAATCAAATCATAACCAAGCATCATGTCTCTCGGCCTCCCTTCGTTAATGTTAGTCTTATATTAAGGGGACTAGAATTCATGTGTCAACCCTTTTCTTGGAAAATGGTCCATGGTGTAGATTGCATATGTAAACAAAAACAGGAGATTGTCCTAGGACAATCTCCTGTTTTCCAAATAATAATGATGTTGTTAGCGTAACATGATTATTACAGTCCTGCTTGTTTTTCTAACTCTTCAACCGGATTTTCGTCTTCTTTTTCAGGAACTTTGGAAGACAGGAACCAACCACATACCGCAATGGTGATCAGTACAATATAGAATCCGAATTTCCAAATTTTATTTTCCGGGAAATGCTCATCCAGAACACCCAATGAAGGGTGTGCGAGTGTAATAACCGCCAGCTTAACCCCTACCCAACCTACGATGACAAAGGCCGCAACTTCAAGTCCTGGACGGGAATGAAGCAATTTCACAAAGTATGAGGCTGCAAAACGCATGATCACAAGCCCGATGAATCCACCGAGGAAGATAACGATAAACTGTCCACCGTCGAGTCCGCCAATTGGAGGCAATCCACTTGGTGGCAACGCCACAGCCAAAGCAACAGCAGCCAGAATGGAATCAACTGCAAATGCGATATCCGCTACTTCGACCTTGAAAACGGTCATCCAGAAACCGGATTGTTTTTTCGGTTTCTTCGGCGTTGAATCAGCTGCTTCATCTGTCTTATTGCGACTACCCAGTATCTTTTTAACGATATGGTTAATCGAAATATACAGGAGATACAGGGCACCGATCGCTTGCACCTGCCATACATCGACGAGGAAAGAGATCAGGAACAATGAACCTAAACGGAAAACAAATGCACCCATCAGACCGTAGAACAACGCTTTTTTGCGCTTATCTTCAGGCAAGTGTTTAACCATGATTGCGAGTACCAATGCATTATCTGCTGCGAGTAATCCTTCAAGGACCACTAAGACAGCAAGCACCCACCCATATTCTAATAATAATGAAACATCCAAAATTGACTCCTCCTTAATATTCTTATGATGTACAAAAAAAAGGACCTTTACCATCACTGGTAAGGTCCTTTTATATCCACAAAAAGAGACCTTTACCGAGCATGAAAACTTGGTAAAGGTCTCGCTAACAACAAAATTGCTGCCAATAAAGCCGGGGATATGATCCCGAATTGACGACTTTACTGTAAAAGCTACTCCCCTTTAACAGGAATATGTAGTTTTAGTTGGAACGGGTTGTTTAACCTGTACTCATCATATTTCATAACGTTAAATAAAGTCAAGCTTTATTTAGTTGACGATACAGCTTACGGAATACGACAACATCGTAGATCATATTCCCCAGTGGAATGAAAGAAACAAAGAACAGAGCAATTGGACGGCGCAGACGCCATTTCTGTGAGGTGTACATAGTCACCATAAATAACAAATACATTAAAAACAAAAAACCGTACAGATTCCCAAACCATGTGACAGCCTGCGGCATAACCCCGGCATCTCTCAACGGAAAAGCAACAAACAGTAACAACACGTACGAAATGCCCTGCAACCACAACATCAGCCGGAAGCGCCCCAGCGTAGAATGTAACATTATTTTCCTCCTGCTTTTATACATGTAACGAATTCAATTGTTCCCGTACAGTATATCACAAAAGCTGAATATCTCGCTTGATGCCATGTAGCAGATTATTCCTGCACGCTTATATGGTTGGCTCACCTACCATTTCGCAGGAGCCAAATGCTTTAACTTCTCATAAGATATATGACGAAGATTGTTACAGATGTCGGACAAGGAGGAGCCGGATCATGAAAATAGCTATGGTTGCACCCGAGAAATTGCCTTTGCCCGGTAATGGTTCCGTGGAAATCTGTATCCTGGGCATCGCTCGTGAACTAGCCCATCGCCATCAGGTGACCATTATAAGTCGTCAAATGCAAGGTCTCGCCGCCACAGAACAGATCGATGGGATCACCATTCAACGTGTCCCTGCGTCGAGTCCTGTCATGTACACCAAAGCAGTCATACGTTTGTTATCCCAACAACCCTATGATGTAATTCAAGTGGATAACAGGCCACGAAGTATGGCTACCATCAAACGAGCCTTTCCACGCACTCCCGTTGTACTCTATCTTCACTCATTAACGTTTGCTCAGCCCGGGCCTTCCAAACTCACATTAATGAAAAAAGCTGATTGGATTGCCGTCAACAGTCATTCCCTACGACAAAGGTTAGGCCGCAGATTTCCGTTGGTAAAACACCGGATGAGTGTTGTTCCATTGGGTGCAGATCTAAGCCGCTTCAGACCTGTTGAATCCAGCGAAGAACAGATTCATCTGCGTACACAATTTGGAGTAACTAAACCATTCTCTATTCTGTATGTCGGCAGGCTGATCCCTGGAAAAGGTGTAGACGTATTAATTCGTGCGACTGCCCTCCTTCAGCAACAGGTATCTGTTCAACTGGTTGTTGCAGGCAAAGGACCTCCGTATTACATGCGTAAACTTCGCGAACTTGCCCAAAAACAAAAAGTCCATGTTTCCTTCCGTGGTCAGATAAACCATGAGCATATCGATCAGTTGTATCGGGCAGTGGATTGTCTGGTCTGTCCGTCTCAAGAACATGAAGCTTTTGGCCTGGTTAATGTTGAGGCGATGGCTTCAGGATTACCCGTCATTGCTTCGGATAACGGAGGTATTCGCGAGATTATTGAATCAGGTATCAATGGATACCTTGTCACTGCTTATAAGCGCCCTCAACGTTTCACCTCTTACCTGTACAAACTTGCAAGCAATCCCACTTTTGCCGAGAAGTTAGGAAAGGCTGGCCGAGACAGCGCAAGGGCATATTTCAGTTGGGCAAGAACAGCCATGCATCTGGAAGCGACCTATACCAGGCTCATCCGTAAATGAGCCTTCTTTTGTTACGATGATCAAGCTTTTTCACGAAATTGCCATCCCTTAATCAAAGAATCCATCTGCGGAACAGGAATGTGACTCATCTCAATTAACTCTATAATCACCATATCTCTCATCATGAATCGTACTTTGGCACACGTTAGTTGATGAAACACATCGTAGAATGCCGTCCCGGCCCAACATCCATGAGGTACGACCAGCGGATCATTAACGATATAACCCACGGCTCCAATCGGGGGAATAACAACCTTAATTGCTTGATGATCCAAACGATTATCTGGATCTTTGACGAGATACACGGTATCCCCCACATGTAGAGCCTGTACTCCATCGTAGTGGTCCATCCCATACATAGCTGCGAATAATTTGGTGCTCATATTACCTGCTCCTTTTCCTGTACTTCTCCATGATTAAAATTTTTACAAAGATACATCGGTTTCATAATGTTCCAACCACTCGACAAGTTGCCTGCGTATCTCTCTACGGAACTCACGAGGTTCAAGTACCTCTGCCTCGGGTCCAAATTGATACAACCATTTCAAAAATTCTCTGCTGCTATTCAGTGTCACTTCAAATAACAATCCCCCATCCGACATATTCGTCATTCGCGGGCGAACAAACATTTCTTCTTCTTTTATGTAGGGGGCCACTTTCTCAGAGAATCTTACCTTGAAATGGATATTTTCGTCGCCACGGTCAATAGACCATGTGTTCTTCATGTACTGTGTTATGTTGAAATCACCCTTGTCGAAACCGGCATTTGTTCGTGTCACATCCAAAAAACGGCTGATCCGAAACAATCGAACTTTTTGCAGCAAATGACAGTATCCAATCAAATAAAAACGTTGATCACGTGGAATGAGATAATAGGGATCGATATCCCGGACTGTGATCTCATTTCTTGTCAGCGTATGATATTGAGTACGAATGGTTTGCTGGCTTAGAATAGCTTCGATAATGGGAATCAGCAAATTAGGGTCTTTTCCTTCCTCACGATAAGCTGGCGTGCCCATCCGAATAATTCCCGCAATATTCTCTACAATGTCACTGTTTCTTGATTTTAATTTGGTATGAGCCGACATAACCTTGTCAAACGCTGAATCAAACTCAGCAGGTAACTTGGAGGTATCAACTACGGACGGGAGCAAGGAGAAAACCATTGCTTCCTGTTCAGTAAAATCTAATGGATACATCGCAAACTCACCAATAAATCGGTAACCTTTGCCGTATCCTTCATTCATAATCGGGGCGACCCTATCCAAAATCCGGAGATCACGATAAATCGTGCGTACAGTCGTACCGCATTTCAGCGCCAATTCCTTGGCCGAAATTCCAGGATTTGCTTGTATAGCCTGAAGTATACGCAGCAGACGAATTAATTTCTCTGTCATGTAGTTTCTCCCCTTCGATATTTTATCGGCAAGGAAAACTAGTTCCTTTAGTACAGAACTAAATCTTTAGTCCCAATATTATTTTCGCAATTTCACCATTTTTGTATAGTCCAATTGCACTCTTACCCCCTTTTAATATACATTCTCTTACTCGCTTGCGTAAAACATTAACCTAAAAGACCTTAAACCTAAGCCTGAAAGCCTATACAATTTTCTAAAAATAATACAAAAAAGCCCTGATCTCCACAAAGAGACAAGGCTTTTCTCGGAAATACTAATTATTCAACTGTAATAATTGATTCATCACATTTGCCATATGCTCACAGAGTTCAGCAATGTCCCCCATCTGGTCTTCATTCACACTGCGGTCAAAACAAACGTGAGCCATGACGTTATAAATGATTGGCTGTTCATCAAAGATATACTGGATAGTCTGGCATATCCTCTGCTCAGGCCAGCTCTCCTGTAATATCGAACGAATGGCTGGGCACTGCCTCTCAGGCTCTTTCATAACCATGCCAAACCGGATTTCCAAACGACAACCTGGATGAGCGCCAGGCGTCTCCAGGATCTCCGCTGCGAGCTCATTTAGGGAACTACTTAACACAACCTCGCCTGTTACTTCCGGACGATCCCTGAGACAGAATTGTAATGTGAACTCTCTGGACATCACTGCCATCTCCAGCCGATCTTTACGCCCCGTAATCTGAATACGTTCGTCCAGGTTATCCATATCATAGAGATAATTCTCAAACCCGACTTTCAGATTGTCATACACCGTTGGATCAAACATTGAATTAAACCTACTTTCTTACCCTTTAACATGTATTGTAGTACATTCTCATTTTTCATGCGAACGATGTGTCTATTGAACTCTCTTGCTCGGAAAATAAAAAAAGCCCAGTCACTAGGACTGGGCTTTGGTTAAGCATGAGATCTGGCAAGATCCCGTAGCTTGGCTTATTCTTCTGTAGCTTTTTCTTCAGCTGCCGGCTCAGCTTCCTCAGCAGAGGCCGTTGGCTCTTCCTCAGCCGCTTGTGGCGGCATGACGGAAGCGATGATGGATTCAGGTGATGTTACGAGTGTCAAACCTTTATCGAGTTTGATATCCGCAGCAGTCAAGCGATCGCCGATGTCCAATCCGCTCACATCCACTTCAATGGACGTTGGCAGATCCGCAGGCAATCCTTCTACTTCCAGCTGTGTCTCCTGTGTCTGGAATACACCGCCAGCTTTCGAGCCGGCCGCTGTACCTTGGAAGTCGATCGATACACTTACGCTGATCGGCTTGTTCTTGGAAATTTGCAAAAAGTCTACGTGCAGCAAACGTCCGTTACGCTCTTGCTGATCCTTGATCAGCACCGGAAGCGTTTTACCGCCCTCAACATTCAGGTTGAACATTTCGGAGCGGCCTGTGCGTGCCACTTTCAGCATTTCTTTTTCATCTACATGTATTGAAGCACCTTCAAGTCCCGGGCCGTAAACGACTGCGGGAACTCGTCCGCCTTGTCTTAACAGGCGCAGTGCTGCACCTTTCTTTTCCGTTCTTGGCGTTGCTGTAAGTTGAGCCATTTTTCCGTTGGATTTCATGATTGAACATCCTCCTTCAAGGGATCACTACATTATATTTGTTGGAAAGCGCTGAGGCTTATCTCATAGACCATGATGGTCTTTTTTCCTTTGGCCGAATCGTGGGCCATATCTATATTTACCCCAATGATAGAGGATCTCAAACACGAAACAGGACAATTAATTATTTTTTGGCAAGTTATGTGGCTTCTAATCAGAGCAAAAAAGCAGTCGGAATCTCTTCCAACTGCTGATTTATCAAGGTTTTGACGAACTACATTCGACGTTATACATAAAGAAACTATGCGCTGTTACGATCCTCTGTTTTTTCGCTTTCACGAATGATCTGCATCTCGTCTGATCCGCTACGGACAATAATGTGTACGTCCCCGTCTTCAGGTACAATGTCCACGTAACGGTCTCCGCACGTATCTTTAGCTTCCCATTCGTTCAATCGAATGATCAATCCCAAATGATGCAGACCCGGAGCAACGCGGAAGCGGGCTTCGGTGGCATTTCCGACTTGTTCCAGCCGTACGGCTCCGTCCTCCATACCTGTGCCCCATACCCAGACATCCCAACCTTCATAATGCTGGTCTTCCCGTTCGTATCGAAGCGTGACGGTTCGCGAAATCTGTTTATGAATCGTTACGCCAAGCGTTGCCCGAATTCCTCCAGCCTCAGCAATAATATGGGTTACTCCAGGTGTCATCGCACGTACGATCCCTGCTGCACTCACCGCTGCAAGTTCTGGATGAGAAGAGCTCCAGCGTATATTGGAATCCTGAAGCGGCTGACCAAATTGATCCAGAACCAAGGCACGGAAGCGACTGATTCGAGTCATGTACATGACAGGTTCACCCACAATTTCAATTCGTTCAGCATGACGATAATCCACTTGTAACATACAGCTTGCCGTTATGTCCCCACAGTGGACTGTAATCGAAGCTTCCCCTCGTTCCAGTGCATGGATTGTTCCATCAGGCTGGATCTGAATAATATCCGGATCAGAAGAAGTCCAGGTAACTGGAGCTTTTTCCACCACATTGCCAATACTGTCCCGTACGATCGCTCGTAGTTGAGTGGTCTCCTTCGGACTATATACCTGGCGAGGAAAACTAATCTCCACTGTTGATGGTTCAGCGCCTCCAGCATGCTCTGTGTCATACAGTACCATTAAAGACCATCGTTCTACCTGAACAGTACCACGAACAGTCTCGATCACGTCTGTGCCTGCCTGATGATCATTGACCACAACATGCCAGTCCCCTTCCCCCAGGTCGACATGCTGCTCATGTTCCGTTCCGTTATAGATGACCATAATCTGATTCCAGGTGTCCTGATTCGCACCATTCTGAAGTATAAAGGCAACTACATTGCCATCCGCACGAATAACACGAAGGTGATTTCGTACCTGTTCAGCATCGATCATACGAAAAGCGGGATGTGTTCTCCGCAAATGAATAAGACCACGATAGTAATCAAACACTGGTCTGAACCGTGATTTGTTGGCCCATGTGATGGCGTTCACCGCATCCCCGCTCCGATAACTGTTATGATCACCGGCTTTGGATCTGAGTATCTCATCCCCTGAATGCAGAAACGGAATTCCCTGAGAAGTAAGCAGAATGCCGGAGGACAGTAACGAGCGACGAACCATCTCATGATTCAAAACATCATCTGCATCCACATACCGATATGGATCTGCTGCTTTTACCGCGGACTCAGCACTCCCTCCACCCACGGGCTGTCCGTCCTTCCATACGGGAAATCCTAATTCATGTCTAAGGTTCATTGTTGTCGCAATTTTATCCCACAGATTGAGATTGTCATGGGCAGTTACATAATTGACAACTTCCACAGGTGAAGATGTGAAATCATCCAGTGCTCCCGCTAATCCCCTAATAAGCTCATATTCCTGCCCTCCGGCACCCGTGACAAACCCTCTGCCACTGCCATCACTATCACCCTTGATTGCACTGCGAAAATGATCATTAAATACTGCAAACCCCTGACCTCGCTGGGTTCCTTTTAATGTTTTGCGGTCCAAAGGTGAATCTCCACCCATCCAGGGTTCCCCATAGATCAGAAACGCCGGATCGATCTGTTCCTTCAATTCGCGTGTCAATTCATTCATCGTTTCCGTATCAATCAGGGCCATGAGGTCAAATCGAAATCCGTCCACATGATATTCTTCTGCCCAATATCGGAGAGAATCCAAAATATATTTTCGCACCATTGGACGTTCTGTCGCCAATTCATTGCCTACACCAGAACCATTACTGAGGGTGCCATCCTCCCGATAACGGTAATAATAGCCTGGTACAATCCGTTCAAAAGGTCCCTCTTCCACGCTATACGTATGATTATAGACAACATCAAGTACAACGCGAATGCCTTGTCTGTGCAGCGATTGAACGAGGGATTTGAGCTCCCGAATTCGAACTGCCGGATCACGAGGGTCGGTAGCATAGGAACCTTCGGGAACGTTATAATGTTGCGGATCATATCCCCAGTTGTATGGTGCTCTGACATTCGAACCCACTTCTGCTGTAGCAAGTTCATTCACCGTCTGATAATCCGCCACAGGTAGAAGATGTACATGAGTAACTCCCAGTTCGGCAAGATGGTCTACGCCAATACTATTGCCTGCTCTATCCGTCAGACCGGATGCTGTGAATGCCAGATATTTTCCCTTATACGGAATATCTGCATGTGGGTCCGAGGAGAAATCACGAACATGCAACTCATATAACACGGCATCAACAGGACGCAGAAAAGCAGGTTTGACATCCAGGTCCCAATCGACTGGATTGGTGGTCTCCGGATCTATAATAGCCGTTCGTTGCCCATTAGCCGTTACCGCTCTGGCGTAAGGATCAACAACCACTTCAATCCGCTGATCATCATGGATAATTCGGTACATGTAATAATATCCTGCCCAATCCCCGCTGAGCTTTAGACTCCATATTCCGTCCGCATCGCGCGTCAGAGTATGATCCTGCCCATTTTCATGATCTTGTACTTTACCACTATCGTTGTAATGCCCTTCATCGTCAAAAACCAATATATAAACCTGTTGTGCCGTAGGTGCCCACAATTTAAAAGTACTTGCAGCACGAGTATATGTTAAGCCAAGATCGTTGCCATCGTAACGAAAAGAAGTCCATTCCGGCATCGTTCCCACCGCCTTTATATCCATTGATTTCGTGTTGTCCCGATGTTACGGAGTGGGACGTTGTTTGTCAACCCGGGGTTGTCTGTACTCATCATATCGGTCCAATTTGCGTATTCAATTAGCAATCGCTTTCAAAATATAGGATATGAAAACAAGCGCCATAGATTGACAGCATTTGTACCTGTCCCGACAAAAAAAGTTTGGAATATACGAGAATAAATTGCAGGATGTCATTTGGTTGAGATTAAAATGCACCAACAGTTGCACAGTATAAAAAAGCTCCAGACATGACGATGTATAGCCCTGCGACCAAGGCATTGGTTTCTGACGCATCAACAAATCCCCCTTTCTTACGGGAAAGGGGGATTTGTTTTATCTCAATTTATTTGATTAGATTTGATTGGATATCTAGAACGTGGCCTTGTTAGCGATTTTACTAATGCTTTGTTGGTACCCTTCAATTCTTGGCAAGCATTGCGTTCATTAGGAATTCGAATATATCACCGTTAGGGATATCGCATTCACATTTACCTTTCCATCCTGTATGGTGCGTATCATATCAACGCCTGCTTGTCCTTTTTCTACAATCACATTCCATGTCCCTGTGGGGACAGATATGTCACGGTTTTCTTTTGCCGCGTTATAGATGACAACCATACGTTCCCATGAATCGCTGGCTGCTGTACCGTTCAGTTCATACGCTAACAGCCCATTACCTTTTTCTATTAAACGAACATGCTTCTCGATCTCTTCCCGTGTACGAAGCCGAAAGGCTGGATGTTCTCGCCGAAGACGGATCAGCCCACGATAATAATCAAATACCGGCTTGAACAGCTGCTTCTGCTCCCAATGTATGGCATTGACTACGTCTCCACTCTGGTGGCTGTTGGCGTCCCCATATTTGCTGCGAAGCAACTCATCTCCGGCCGCGATCAGGGGAATACCCTGGGAGGTTAAAACGATACCATTGGCAAGCAGACAACGCCTAACGGTCTCATTCTCCAGAATGTGTTCTGGATCGATCTGCAGGTAAGGTTTAGCCTTCTCTACGGCCTCCTCCACACTCTGGCATCCATGAATACTTCCATCCTCGTGATAGGTGAGGAAATTCAAGGTATCGTGGAGTCCTTGTGTACGTGCAACTTTGTCCCACAGGTTGAGATTATCATGCACTGTTACATAGTTAATCGTCTCAGATGGACCATCCGTAAAATCCTGAATGGCTCCCCGGACGCCAGTCCATAATTCGTCTTCTTTTCCGTCCGCCCCCGTCGCAAATCCCGTACCCATGCCATCGCTGTCTCCCTTGATTACTCCGCGGAAATTATCGTTAAACACAGCAAAACCCGCCCCGCGCTGCGTTCCTTTTAGGGTCATATCATCACCAAGCGGCGAATCCATTGCGCCCCATGGTTCACCATATAACAATATGGAAGGTGACACTTCGGTGTGCAACTCCGCTGCAAGCTGTTTCATCGTAGTTGTGTCGATCAGACCCATCAGATCAAATCGAAAACCATCCACATGGTACTCCTCTGCCCAGTAACGGACTGAATCGATGATAAACTTGCGAACCATGGTGCGTTCAGTAGCCACCTCATTGCCCGTACCTGAACCATTGCTGTAGGTCCCATCGGCGTTTTGACGATAGTAGTACCCTGGTACAAGTTTTTCAAAGGAGCTGCCTGCTGTATTAAAGGTATGATTATATACCACATCCATAATGACACCTATTCCCTTGTTATGAAGGGCAAGCACCATTGATTTGAACTCACGAATTCGTGTCTCCGGATCATCTGCACGTGATGCATAGGAACCTTCCGGTACATTGTAATGGAGCGGATCATATCCCCAGTTATAGTTGGAGGCATCAGACGTATCACCATCCACCCTGGATTCATCCACCGTCGCAAAATCAAATACTGGGAGCAGATGCACATGGGTAATCCCGAGTTCAACCAAATGATCGATCCCCAGTGTGTTGCCCTCCGAATCATGCAGGCCCGTCTCGGTGAAAGCCATGTATTTGCCTTTATTCGTTATACCAGATGATGGGTGAATGGAAAAATCACGTACATGCAGTTCGTACAGGACTGCATCTACAGAACTGGTCAATTCCGGGCGAATATCCTCACTCCATCCCTTCGGATGTGTCTGCTCCAGTCTCACAATTACACCCATTTCTCCATTCATGGTCACTGCTCGGGCGTAGGGATCTACAGCAGTAGTTGAATGTCCATCTTCGAAAGTAGGCTTGTACATGTAACGGTAGCTACTTAAATCACCTTCCAGTTCCATAACCCAGATGCCTTGTTCTTTCTTTTGCATAGGTAGCGCCTGCTGTTTCCGTTGATTGGGCTCTTCCTCCGGGCTCCCCCCTGTCAAAGGTGGGTACAAAAGTAGTTCCATCTGAACAGCTAACGGTGACCAGACTTTGAAGTGACAGGTTTGTGCTCCAAATGTGACACCTAAATCTCTTCCTTTGTATGTATCTTCTGAAATCAATAGTTCCTGCTTATCCTCTTCTATCATATGTGTTGTTCCCCTCTCGTTGAGAAAATTGATGAACATGGATGGTACGAGTGCTCCTTACCCTTTATACCCGTTCTGCTACCCAACCATAATCCGAATTACACAAAAGAAGACAAACGTCATGTAGATTCACATGACGCCTGCCTTCTTTATGGGTAAAACGATATCTCCCTAATGCGGTACCTGGGATTGGAAATCATTCCGGCTGGATTGATCGGCGTGGTACAAAACCACGTCCCCATCTTGCATCGGCCAGCTTTTTCCCTGACCATCTACCGGGCTGTTATCAAAACCTTCCATTTGCCATTGATTCATCAACGGTGCATGAATATATTGCAGATGCGGTGCACTCGTATTGCCACTGCGCAATGTTTCGATATTGAAGTTAACCGCAATGTAACCGTTCCTCAGAAATACCATTGCCTTCTCATCCAACTGGTTTTGTCTGGCAAGCGACTCGAGATCGGTTCCTTTGGGTACAGCATATACATCTGCTGGCAAGCTATATTCCCCATACCAGCGCTGAATCGCTGCATTCGCTCGATCCACATTAACACTGGAGGGAATATCTGCTTTTGGGCCAATGAGTGTACGGATCTGTGAAGGAAGAATCATCCACTCATAACGACCTACCCACGTTTTATGATGCGAGGTCTGATCCACGAAACGAACCATATGTTCCGCCATTGTACCCTGATTGCGTTCCTCCGCTGACAGTTCATAGGTATACTGATAACGCGCTGTATCACCTAACTCCGTACCGGGGACATTCCGCAACCGTGAGTTCAGGACAACAAAGCGTTTTTCTAAATCTTGTGCCGATCCGATACGAATGAGTCGTTCCTGTCCTCGATGGTAGTATAAATCCACTTCTTGCCGGGTGGTGCCATCTTTACTCACAAAAGAGAACGTCGGCGTAATTCGGATACCATCCTGTTTCCCAAACATATTACCCTTGGTTTTCAGATCAAACTTGAAATGGTAACCCGTCTTCACTGCAGCATTTCGGAACCCCTGTACCGGATGACTGCCAGGACGAATAGGCAGGACATAGGGAGCCAAATTACCTCGGGGATCTCCGTCTATACTGTTTCCTCCGGTCCAGTAGCTTACACCCGTTGGTTCGGGGCTGCCTATCCACTTACGGAACACAATCTCCCAGTTGTAGTCTGAAATATCGGTGATGTGAAAATCATACAATCGTCCGATAACATCTACAGCAACGGTATCTGCTGCGACATGATGAGTCAGATTCGTATTGGCATCCTGTTGTTCTGTGTAGTTTGCAGGTGCATTTTCGGCGATATTTCGAAACTCGATCTGGTAATTCCCTTCATCTACCCATACAGGAAGATAAAAAGGGGTGTCCAACTGATTTACCGGAATATCCACCCATGTCATGGCCGGAATAAACTGACTTCTGGCACCGTTATAGACATCAAATGGGAAACGAACCTGTTTGATCCGGAAATATTTCGCATAATCATGGTTTCCATAACCAGGGTAACTCGCTACATCCAGATGCTGCCCTGAAGTTGGGATGCGTACAATAAACGGACGCTCTAAAATAAGTGCAGCTCTTGTCGGATCAGGCGTGGTCTTCTGGTTATGCGGCTGATCATCTGACACCCAGGCATAGTTCACAACTGGAGTATGTACTGTCACCGAGTTGATGTCCAGAATGGGGAACTTCTGATCCTGACCTCCGTTAACATTACCAGGGAGCAATCCATACGTTATCTCACCCGTGGTTGGCTGGTTAGCTTTGTTCATCAATGTGTTTTTGATTGTCAGACGGTTCTGGTACAGAACATCGTCTCCGATCATGCCAGGCTGGGGGATCGTCCCAGGTCTTGGAGCTGTTTTTTCCACCGGGGCAGAATCCATAATTGTCGCTCCATTAAAGGTTACCTTGTCGTTATTAACGGTGTTCTCTCTAACCTCCGCTTCAGCTTTGGATTGAAACAATGATGTCTCATCTGGCGTAGGCGGTTCATCCGAACCACCAGGAACCCCTTTGATGCCAAGATCAATTTCTCGACATGGCGCAGGTTTCACATGATTGGTAACCGCAGTATCCATAGCCGATTGCAAAGTCGGTGCTGTATATGCATTGGGCGTCAGGGTCACGGTGTTACCATAACCGCCTAGCGCATAGTTAGATACCTTGGCCTCATTTAACTTGTATACCTCCAGGTTATCGATCTGCCAATAGCTATATGTCCTTGTTACTTGCATAGTTTTATCCCCGGGCACATCACGTTCTCTGGGCTGAGGAGGTGTCCCTGGATCACCCTCACCACTAGAGGCTCTTCCTGGGATCGTCCAGGTTTTATGATAAACCCTTTTCACTTTAACGGTGTAAGTCACCGTTCCTGTCATGTTAACCCAACGGTGCTGAAACAGATATTCCTTGGCTAAAACATTGGCATAGAGATCTTCCGAAGTCGGAATACCACGGGTAACATCAAACTTCTCAGATCCCCGATCGTCTGCCTTCAACACACCTCGAACAGACGGGTCCATAACCGATGCTTCAATAACCGTGCCTCTACTCGGTGGGCTGATGGTCACAGGGCAAGTGTTCGCAGGGTCACCCCCCGGATCGCCATCATTACCACCCTCTCCATTATCCGTGCAGTCCTTCACCTCAAGCACCTGAGTCCCTTGTTCATCCAGTTGCTGAGCAGAATCAAGAAAATGAGCTTTGATGGTAGTGCTACCCACGATCCCTTTTGTCGTGATTTTGCCATCAGCACCGATCGTTGCCACAGCCGGATTCGAGCTCTGCCACGTCAATTTGGGATGAGCCGTCAGTTTATGAACAGAGCGATCCGGTTTGGTTAGAACTGCTTCTGCCTGTAAAGGTGTCGTATTGGCTTTACAAGCATTCGGCAGATTCACAACAAGTCCTGGCTCAGACGTGACTGTTATGGTGGCGGTATCCGAGATCAGATATGTACCATTGTTCCAGATCGCACGCACAGTGACCGTGCCTGGACTTTCGGCTGTTAACATCCCTGTTTTGAGCTCTATACTCGCAATCGTCTCGTCAGAAGAAAACCATTTGATCTCCGCTTCCCTGCGGGATACGTCAATGCCCCCATTAAAATCTGTTTCGCCATAATGTCTTGTGCTAACTTCGGCTTTCATCTGCTTTGTTTGTCCAATAGTCAAAACCGAATCTGGTGTTACATCGATTTCTTTTTCTTCAACCAGATCGCCTTCCCAGATGATATCCATGGGCGTATGGTATGCAACGATTTGCTTCACACAGTTTCGAATTGTTTTACCACCATTTTCATAGTCCCTTCGATTAGTAACTGTGTGTGTGCCTCCTGTTTTGGTAATAATTTTTACGATTGTATTTCCTTCTCTTATAATCGTATTACCCACACCAGTATAAGACGACTGTAGTGTAGTTAATTGGTAATCTACGCTTTTAATACGGATTTTATCTAGCATTCTCTGTGTAACAGTCTGTGATTGAAAATCTGGCCAAGATATTGCAGGCCATTCAGAAAAATCGACCTCATTAGGAATTTCCTTCTCATCTGGATATGGAATAGAACATGAATTAGGATTGAGGTTATTCGAAAAAGTTGGTCCAGTAGTGTGATCTGCTTTGAAATTACCATCATCAAGTTGATACCAGTAAACACCTGGATTTGCTATCCTTTTTTCAGACTGTACCGTATTAGATATTTTTTGTTTCTTAGGTCCATATGGATCTGAACTTGCAGCTTCTATTGAGGATGTTAAATTCAAACATAGTATAGTAATAAGAAAAATTGAGATAAAAATTAAGGATTTCTTCTCAACATGAGCACACAAAAATATTCCACCACCATTAAGTTTGACTTACATATTCTGAATTTTAAGTATATTTCCACTTTTTTGATTAAAGGAATATGCTCCATTCTTACCTTCTAAAACAGCTGTCACCCAAAATCTCTTCTTTATATCTTTCTTAATCAAATCACTCGATCTCTCAGGGATAGTCACTAGGCCATTCTTGAATGCTTGCTTAAGATCCAAACGATTAAATTGTAAAAAACCACTATATAACCCTCCATTAAAAGTAATTGGATCAGATCTCTCAATTTTGGATGTAAAAGATATATCTGCAAAAGCCATATAATTACCTTTGAAAAGATGAGTTTCTGGACCAATAAATAATGGTGCATAGATACCTTTTGCTTTACCTTGAGTAACATCTACAACAATATATCTATGCAGTGTAACTACACCGGAATTATTGGATAATTTAATTTCTTCTCTTGCTAAATCACTTACTTTAGCGGAGTTATTACTATACCTATAATTACTAATGGTCGTTAAATTCGTCCCCGTCGTACCGACCTCTCTCATCTCATTCAGGTCACTGTACTTCCCGGCATCCGTGCCCTCTACGTCCATATAACGCAGTAAAATGGCCGATACTTCTGCACGAGTGGTGGAATCTGCAGGTTTCAATGTGCCATCCTGAAACCCACCTACAATGCCTGTCCCACGAACGAGAGCAAGATACGGAATCTGCTCGGCACGAATCGTGCCGCGGTTCACTTCCGGTGTGGGGAGCAGCGTATTTTTTGTATCGTTAAAAGCATCCTGGAAGCTGGCTCCGGACTTGATCAGTCCATTTGCAATCCATTTCATCATCTCGTAACGCGTTAGCTCCGCATTTGGATTGAACCCTTTGGCATAATCGCCAGCGTTAATGAATCCTTGTCCAACAAGTTGGCTAACCGCCGCTTCAGACCAATGTCCCTTGAGATCAGCAAAGGGATTCTGTCCCTCTACCTTCTCCAGTCCAGTCGCACGGGCAAGTATGGTCGCATATTCCCCACGCGTGATTTTGCCATTAGGACGAAACGTTCCGTCCTGGTAACCTGAGATCAGATTTTTTTCATACGCTTTGGCAATTGTCGCTTGAGCCCAGTGGCCCTTGATATCCTTAAACTTGCTAAGGGCAGTGTCACTTGTTCCCGATGCGGCATTCGCTTTTGACGTCAAATGTACGGGTCCAACGGGCAATAGTGTTCCTGCCAATACAGCTGTCGCTAACAACCCGACAATCCAACCGTTCCGTTTTTTCTTCTTCTCGTGTCCATTAATCAGCTTCTTCAATCTACTCACGCTCCTATGTACCTTAGTATGGGGATGCTTTACTTGGTCAACCTAGTCAATTCTCTTCATAAACAAAACCTAAATTTGCCATAATAATCAATATTCTACCATGTTGTACTAGGCTATTGGTATTATTTTTCGTCCATCCCCATCACTTCAAGGCGTGCACCCCTCCTTCCATAGACCCACTTCATTCGCCTAAAAACACAAAAAAAGGCCATGAATCCGCAGATTCATAGCCTTATGCTTTAAGGGTGTGGTCTTTCTTATGATATTGAAAAATGAACTCACTCATAGAATAAACCATATCATTCCATTTGATCAACCTTTTTTATTTCCCCCAGCTTTATTTTCCGTTTAATTCTTTGTAGGATGCTTCCAATTCCGTGATCAATTGATCACCACCGGCTTTTCTCCAGCTTGCGATTTCCTGCTCCCAACCTGCATCATCGATTTTACCCATAATGTACTTGGTCTGCGCATCCCAGATCATCTGATCCAGCTCCTGACCACGCTCAGTATAGATTGCCGAAGACAAGGTGAGTGCCGGATTGGCGATGGCGTATTGCTCATTCTCACGCGCCATCTTTGTACCTTTCATACCAATGGGAACATCAACCAGTTCAGGTACGTTATATCCTTCAATGCTTAACAAATTATCTCGATATGGCTTCACTTCACGCTGATAAGCGTCAAAATCTTTGAGTTCGGTTTTCCCATCAGCAGTCTTGCTGTAGTGCACATCGAGCAATCCACGGAGCTGCAACGTGCTTAATTCCTCATCCATCAACTGATCCAGGAACGTAAGAACCTGCTTCAATTGCTCTTCGTCCGTAACGGATGCCTTCGGTATAACCAGCATTCCGTAGTTCCCTGGCTCACCGGCGATGCGAATACCATCGGTTCCCTGGAACGGAGCCACATCAATTTCTCCATCCGGAGCGTTAGGTGTAAGCCGCTGCTGAGAAGACTTTCCGTTCTGAGCCACACCATTCAGCTTCATGCCAACCAGGCCTGAATCCATTTTTTTGTCCGCATCAGAAGGGTCCAAGGCAGGGAAATCACTATTAATCAGTCCCTCGCTGAACAGTCGCTTGAAGAGTTTCATCGTATCCACGTATTCCGAGGTCAAGAACTCCGGGGTCAGTTTCCCAGCATCATCCACACCCCATTTGTTGACACCGCCAATACTTACAGCGATCCGCGTCAGTGGAGAAGAGACACCCTCATTATACTTTTTGAAGAGCAGTGCACCGTACGTATCTTCCTTACCATTCCCGTCAGGGTCATCCTTACGAATAGAGCGTATCACTTCATACCAGTCATCCAGCGTTTTTGGTATATCCAGCTTCAATGTATCAAACCAGTCCTTGCGATATACGATCGCAGTCCGTCCAATATCCCGGAAGTTCGGAATACCGTAGACCTTGCCTTCAATTTTGATATTGTTAAAATAAGCTTCGGATTGGGCAGACAGGTTCTTATAATCCTTCAAGTAAGCCCCCAGTTCCCAGAACAGTCCCGTTTTGGCGGCATTAAATGTGGTCGGTACATAATTCACACGCATAATGGTCGGCATCTCGCCTGAAGCAACCATAACATTCACCTTATCATCAAAAGCAGACTGCGGAATCCACTGTACATTGACATCCGTATTTGTATATTCCTCAATCTTCTTTTCAATCCCGTTCTCCTTGGCCGGTATATCTCCTACCTGCATTAAAGAGATGGAAATGGGAAGTTTACCTTCCCCTGCAGCAGGTGCTTTTTCTCCCCCGCAACCTGCAAGCAATCCAGCGGACATTGCACCAATTACAACGATTCCGCCTAAACGGGACATTGGACCTTTTGGACTCATGAACCATCTCTCCTTTTGGATAAGGTTATGTACATAGACCACTCCGATGACAGAACAACCTTCAGATCGCTGTTATCCCCAGATTTTTTGATTCCCTTTTAAAAAGGGGAAAATCCGGGGATAAGCCTATGCTTCCGATGCAGCTTTCTTTCAGAAAGCTTTTAGGCGAACGCTTCGCTTCCTCAGATTATTTCTGCCCTCTCCGTTCTCATGTACATGTTAGTTGGACTTGTAAAGTTCAATCTCCACTCCCGCCAAAATGAACGGAGCGACCGACTTCGGATCATTAATCCGAATGGACTCGGTCACATAATACTCATAGGACCCGTCACGATACGGGCTTCCTCCAAGACCGGCTCCGCCGTTACACTGCGTCAAGGACAGTACGCCTTCACGGTCCGTTTGCAGCAGATGCTGTAGCAGACCCTGATACCCTTTTTCCGCAACCGCTTTGAACTTGCCACTCAGATATCCTTTACGCATACCTTTGGCCAATGCATAGACAAACATTGAGGTCCCGGAAGCCTCCAGATAGTTCCGCTCACGTCCCGGTTGATCCAACAAATGTGGCCATAGTCCGGTCTGCTGATCCTGCACATGCACTAGTGCGTTTGCTACCCGTTCGAAGATACCCACAATCTGCCCGCGTTGCGGATGATCTACCGGCAGATAATCCAAGGTATCCACAACCGCCATCACATACCAGCCCATCGCCCGACTCCAGACATGTGGTGAACATCCCGTCTCACCCGAACTCCAGCGCTGCTCTTTGCTCTCGTCCCAGGCATGGTACAAGAGACCACTACGCGGATCACGTGTACGTTGCTCCACCAGCAAGAGCTGCAGAGCCGCCTTGTCAAACCACTTCTCTTCCCCCGTCACTGCCCCATACTGGGTCAGATACGGAGTAGCCATATACAATCCATCCAGCCACATCTGGAAAGGGTAAATCTTTTTATGCCAGAATCCCCCTTCACTCGTATGTGGCTGTCCCTTAAGCTGAGTCATAAGCAACTCCGCAGCTTTGCGATACTTCTCTTCTCCCGTTTTCTCATGCAGCAGGAACAGTGATTTCCCCTGATTGATCTGATCCAGATTATATTCCTCGATCGTATAGGAGCGAATAGAGCCATCTTCCTGAACAAAATGATCCATCAGCTCACGGATGTAGTCAAAATACTTTTGCTCCCCCGTGTGCGTATACAGCTCCTCCAGCGCTTTCAGTAAGCAGCCGTTCTCATAATGCCAAGTGGCGTACAGCCCATGGTTGCGATAACTTTCCATGAACTGCTGTGCCATGCGCACGGATGTGAATTGCATTGTTTCCTTCATAATCAAGCCTCCGCTTCCGGCTCCTTATTGAGCCTGTTTTTTATAATCTTCGGCATATTCCTCACGAATCTTGTTTCCACCCGCATTGCCCCAATTCTCGATTTCCTTCTCCCAGCCACTTTGATCGATCTTGCCCATAATGTATTTGGTTTGTGCATCGGCAATCACCTGATCCAGGTCTGCCCCACGGTCACCATACGTTGGAGAATATAACGTCAGCGCAGGGTTTGGCACAGCGTGCTCCGCCAGTTCCTTGGCAAGTGCAGTACCTTTTTCACCCAGTTCGGTATCCTTCAATTTCGGTACGTTATACCCTTCGACATAAGGAAGGTTGTCACGGTAAGGCTTCACTTCACGCTGGAATGCATCGAAGTCACTCATCTCCACCTGATCTTCGCCCACTTTGGTGTAATGTTTGTCTTCCATACCACGCATCAACAGGGTCGCCATCTCAGGGTCCATCAGTTTATCCAGGAAGGAGAGCAGGTTTTTGAGTTCTTCTTCCGATTTCACCGTTGATTTAGGGAATGCCAGAATCCCGGAGTTACCCGTCTGTCCTGCAACACGATCTCCGTTCGCGCCAAGCAAACCAGCGATGTCTACCACACCATCCGGATTGTTTTTGGACAGACGCTCTTGCTGACTTTTTCCGTTCTGCGCAACACCAACACGGATACCAACAACACCGGAATCATACTTTTTCTCCGCTTCCGTAGAGTCGAATACGGCAAAATCTTGATTTAGCAGTTTCTCATCGTACAAACGTTTCAGCAGATCCAGCACCTGCATATATTCCGGTGTCATGAATTCCGGCGTGAAGCTGCCATCATCCTCGACTTTCCACTTATTAGGTGCACCAAAACTTACGCCAAGGCGCGTCGTGAAGGAGTATTGATCCTCATTATATTTTTTAAAAAGCATTAGTCCAAACGTATTATCCTGACCATCTCCATCCGGATCGGAGGTTGCCAGTGTTTTAATCGTTTCATACCATTCATCCGGTGTGGCCGGCACCTTGAGATTCAGCTTCTCGAACCAATCCTTGCGATAGATCACTGTAGCCCGCGCAATATCGGAGAATACAGGAACCCCGTAGATTTTTCCCTCTACCTTGATGTTGTCAAAAAAACGCTCGTTCTGTGCCGACAGATTTTTGTAGTCTTTCAGCAATGGGCCAACCTCCCAGAATACGTCATTACGCATCGCGCTGGTCACCGTTGGGTTATATTGCACCTTCACAATTTTTGGCATATCGCTTGAAGCGATCATCACGTTGATTTTGTCATTGTAGGCCGAAGCCGGAATCCACTGGATATCCAATTTGGTATTGGTATACGCTTCAATCTTTTGCTGAACTTCATTGCCTTTGCTTGGCACATCACCCACCTGTGCAATGGCTATGGACACATTTTGTACGCCGCCCTCGGCAGCCTGACCCTCGTCTGATCCGCATCCTGCCAGCAAACCTGTCACCAGTGCCAGTGTGCTCAAGACAGCTACGGCTTTCTTTTTTGTTGCTTTCATAACATGAAAACCTCCCTTTTTTTATGCAGTCATAGTGAACTGACTTTGAACCATGTGCCGACTCAACCTTTCACCGAACCCAGCATCACTCCTTTTGCAAAGTGCTTTTGCAGGAATGGGTATACCAGCATAATCGGGATTGTGGAGAACACGATAACGGCCATGCGAATGGTAAGCGGCTGGATCTCGGTCTCTTCGATACTTGTGTCTCCGATTCGGCTCTGTGCCAGAATAACAATCTCACGTAGCCAGACTTGGACAGGCCACTTCTCACTATCATTGATATAGATAACAGCGCTGAAGAAACTGTTCCAGTGGGCCACCGCGTAAAAGAGTGAAAATGTCGCCATGGCTGGCATGGACAATGGCAGTACAATCCGGAACAATACGCTGACATCGTTACATCCATCAATTTTGGCTGCATCCTCCAGCTCGTCGGGAATGGCCTGGAAGAAGTTTTTCAGTACGATCAAGTTAAATGCACTAATAGCGGTTGGCAGCATCAGTGACCATAACGTATCCGTCAGGTGCAAGGATTTCACGACAAAGTATGTTGGAATCATCCCGCCACTGAAGAGCATCGTGAACAATACACCGAGCAATATGGGCTGGCGTCCACGCAAATATCTTCTGGAGAGCGGATACGCCATAAGTGATGTAAACAGCAGGTTAATGAAGGTACCGATCACGGTAATATAGACCGATACACCCAGACTGCGAATCAAAGTATCTGTAGAGAAAATGTAACGGTACGCGGCCAGAGAGAACTCTTTTGGAAAAAGAATGAATCCTCCCTTAGCCACTTCATGCGGACTGGTAAACGAAACGGCCAAAATATACATGAACGGAATGACCGTCACAATTCCAATCAACAGCAGCAAGCCGTGATTGAGAAAATCAAAGATCCGGTTGCCCCACGTTTTATCCTGTTGCATTTTAATGTTCACTCCTGTCTGGTGAAGAACGTCTACTCCCGAGGGTTAGTACACGCCTTCCTCCCCGAATTTTTTGGCCAGCGTATTGGCACCAAGAACAAGCGCCAGCCCGACAACCGATTTGAACAACCCGACAGCAGCACTATAACTGTACTGTGCCTGGGTAAGACCCTTCGTGTACACGTAGGTATCAAATACCTCGCCCACATCCCGGTTTGTCGGAGTTAGCATCAGGAAGATCTGTTCAAAACCTGTATCCAGGAAATTTCCCAGACGCAGAATGAGCAAAATGACGATGGTACTGCGAATGGCCGGCAACGTAATGTGCCAGGTTTGGCGCCACCGATTGGCACCATCAATCCGTGCAGCTTCATAGAGCTGTGTATCAACACCGGAAAGCGCAGCCAGGAAGATAATTGTGCCCCAACCAACTTCTTTCCAGATGGATTGTCCAACAATCATCGTTCGGAACCAACCGGGTTCAAGCAGGAACGCCACTTTTTGTCCAGTCAGGTTATAGAGCAATTCATTAATCGCACCACCCTCGGTTGTGAACAGCATGTAGAACACACCGACAACAACAACCCAGGAAACAAAGTGTGGAACGTAAACAAGAGTTTGTACAAATCGTTTGAATCGTTCACGGCGAACTTCATTCATCATCAGTGCCAGTACAATCGGCAGTGGGAAAAAGAACACGATGTTATAAATGGCAAGCAAAAACGTATTTCGAAATAATGTCCAGAACTGCGGTTCTCCGAAGAAACGCTGGAAATGTTTGAACCCTACCCAGTCACTTCCCAAGATGCCCTTGTAAGGCGTGTAATCCTGAAAAGCCATCGTGATGCCATACATGGGTATGTATTTGAAAATAACAAAGTAAAGCACACCCGGTATTAACATGATATACAGCCACCGGTTTTTGATAATGTCCCTCCACAGCAGGTTTTTGTCACTGCGGGTAGCGGGCCGTGTTCGAGCCGCCGTTTCGGCTTTCATATTGTCTTCCTCCCCACATTGGAAACGATTACAAAATATCACTTCCTGAATTCATGTCTTCATTGTGGAGGATAAACGAATGACTGGCTATCGTCTCGTTTTAGCCTTTTGTTTTTCCTTATGTAGCAACGGTTTAGCTCATTTACATCACAGAGTTCAAAGGCGCAATGAACTGCTTTCAACCTCTATATTCCTGTCTTAACTTCATAGAGAAAAGTGGTCTTCTTCCTTCATCCAAACATAAAAAAGCCTGCCTGCCATGGCGGGCAGAGCAGGTTTGTTTTATCGCTGCTGCTCCCGGTACTTGCCGGGGGTGGTTCCTGTGATTTTGCGAAATGTACGGATAAATGCGGTTGGGTTGGTATAGTTTAATTTCTCGGCAATCTCCGATATTTTAAGATTTGTTGTTTGCAGCCATGTCTTTGCTTTTTCCATACGATACTCTGCGAGATATTCCGTAAAATTGACTCCAGCTTCCTTCTTGAATACCCGACTTAGGTAAACAGGGTGAAAATTAAGCTCAGCGGCACAGGCTTCCAGCGACAATTCACGATCATAACGTTCCTCGATCAAACGAATCATACGTCTCGCAATATTCATGTATTGGGATTCTTCCTGCTCTCGCCAGAAACGAATGACGGGCAGGAACAGCCGCTTGCGGAACCAATTGGTCATTTCGTCCAATGTGGACAACTTCAGCAAATGTGACATGGATGCTTTTTCACCCAGTACTTCGGCTACATCCCCGCCTTGCTCCTGCACAAGCTGATATACACGAGACAATAACTGAACCATAATGACGGGGTATTCACTGAAATGAAGCTTTTTGTCTGCAAGCAGTCCCAAATATTGCTTAAAGTAGGTGTCCGTCTTCTCTTCATCTCCTTGCTTGAGCGCAGATGCGAGCTGATCCTCGATCATACGTAACTGGGTATACAACGCGGCCTCCATCTGACCACGTGGCTGAATATCCTCGTAATGCAAAATAATACGGCTGCCCAGACTGACCCGACCTTGCAGAGCCTCGCGGCTCTCCTGAACCGCTCTTGGCGTATCTCCGATACAAGCGTAGGAACGACTGATGCCGATACTTACGGGCAGATTAAGATAAGTTACGACACGTTCACGAATCCAGTCTGCCTGGGTATGCATCCATTCCTTCAGCTGCACCTCATCCGTCAGTTCGGAGGCAAGTACGGTGACCTGAGCATCATCCAGCATGACCGGGGTGAACCGAACTGCCGAAGGAAGGAGCTCACCTACCATATTGTTGACAGCAAACAGCAGCAGATCGCGATCCTGTTCCTCATATCGGGTCCCTTCCAAGGTATCGATCTGGAGCATGAGTACACCAAGACTCGCCCAGCCTGTCGGGAAATCGTACAATTCTCCCTGATATCTGAAATCTTCTTCCGAGATTTTACCTGTCAGCAGTTTGGTCATAAAAAACTCCTGGAGGTGCACATGCTGCCCCTTCATCTGCTCACGCATCGTTTTCTCCGAACTGAACAAGGTTGACAATTGCTCCTCAATATAGATAAATTCATCTTGACGGCGTCCCGACGGGGCAACTGGGGAATCCAAACCCTTTGTAAATTGCAGCAGTCTGGAGATCGGTGAGTACATCCGCCGACTGCCGTATATGGCGAACAATCCCGTTACACATAACATGACCAGTGTAGCGATACCGGTAACCAATGCAATTTTCTGTGACTGGGCCGTGATCTGTCCAAGAGATACAACGGACACGTATAACCAGCCATTGAGCGGAGATTGCCTATAACTAACTGCCACTTGATTACCTTCCACCTCCGCACTGAAGAAACCCTCTGGCTGGCCCGTCGTTTGCACCATTTCCTGAATTTCCTTATTCAGCCCGTCATATTTCCCGCCTTGCTGCATATCGTTCAGAAAATACTTCTGCTCCCGATCCAGAACGTACATATCTCCAGAATTCGTATTTCGGCTCAAGTATGTACTCAGTTCCGTATCGGCGATATCAATTACAAGAAATCCCTTTGGTTTCACATTGGTTGGTATCATCGGGATTTTGAATACCATACTGACCACATTATCCGATGATATAAGAGCAGGTGCCTGTTCGGGTGTTAGTTCACCCATACCTGCTGACACAGGTACACTTTCTTTGGCTGAATTGGCATTCTGAGTGACCCAGAACAGGCTGTTGGTATAACTTAGGTAGGAGCCAATTCGGTCTCGAATGCTGAAATCATCCAATTTGCCAAAAGAACGCATCGAAACAACCCAATCTTCATCCAGATTAACCAGATAGGCTTGGTCAATGTTCGTAACCGCTTGCAAGTTGTTAAAACCGGAGGTCAGATCACGAATCTCCTGAAACTCGCTGCTGTCTAGTGGTTTCTTCATCGCTTGTAGTACCAAGGGCGAATTAACATACTGGATGGAGGATAATTGCAGGCTGCGCAGAACTTGTTCTACCCTCATTTGGGTCTGATGTAATATCTGAAGATTGCTCTCACGCACTTTCTGTTCAATGTCACGTGATGCAATCGTATACGAGACCGAACCAATAACAATGACCGGAAGGGCTCCAAGGATCAGGGTAAAACAGAGCAAACGCAGTAAATACTTCGGCAAGAAGAGCATCCTCCTTTATACGTATGTTTATTAAAATAAATCGCTTTCATTGGATTAATTTACTATTGTTATTTTAAAACCCATTCTTATTCAAGTCCACTCATTTATTCTAAAGGTTGACTTCAAACCAATTTCCAGTTTATATTGGTTGCATATTCCTCAATCAAAGGAGAGATTTTTAATGTCGGTGAATGTTCTTAACTAACCAAGTTTCATATTCAGGAGTTTGGCCTTTCATTGCGCTTGTGCCCATATGGCATACGTGTATTTCATGATGCGCCAGATCCCTGTACTTAGTTAAGAACAGCGGATATCATAAATCGCCTCCGGGATTGTAATTGTCCGGGTCTATTTCCGCGCTGAGTTCAGCGCGGATTTTTTAATATAGACCTGTAGTGGACTCTGCTTTCCCATACGTTTAGGGCGGAGAATGACGTTTGTTCATTCTCCGCCCTTTTTGCGTTTTCCAGGAATATGTTTCAGCGCGTCAACTGAAATCCCAATTCAAATTCAAGGAGAGATTACGCATGAATGAGAACACATTAAACAGTTTGGGCTATCCACAAATTCAAAAAAATGTTGCAGACTGCGCCCTGTCTTATCTGGGCAAACGTTATGCGAGAGAACTAAAACCGATGGTAGATGCTCACCTGATCGAGATTCGCCTGGAAGAAACAGCAGAAGCTGCTGCATTGATTCGCTTCGGGGCCAGTATCCCCCTCCCTTCACTCGACGGAATGGAAACCATTATGGATCTGCTTGGCACCGGTTATCTATTCAGTGAACGCGACTTCAGTCATCTCGCTCAGTTCCTGCGGAGCTGTGCACAACTTATGAAATACATGGAGGGCAAATCCGGGGCCGCTCCCACCGTCAGTCGTTATGCAGCATCCATGATTCTAATCGAACCTTTGCTGAGTGAGATCGAACGTTGCATCCATAGTGGACGCATTCAGGATCAGGCGAGCAAGGAACTGATTCGTATTCGTAAAAAAATAACGGTGAATGCGGAACGCATGAAACGAAAACTTGATTCTCTGGTGAGTAAACATCGCTCCATTATGCAGGAATATGTCATCAGCCAACGGGGAGGAAGAACGGTGCTGCCCATTAAGAAAGAGTTCCGTAAACAGGTGAAAGGCAGTGTGCTGGATGAATCGGGGAGCGGGCAAACCGTGTATATTGAACCCGTTGAATTAGTAAGTCTGCAGATGGAATTGGCCGCTCTACAAGCGGAGGAGTCCCGAGAGGAGATGAGAATTCTCGGTGATTTAACCTCTCTGGCCGAATCGTATAACCGTGAAATCGCTCTGAACACCGAAACGGTAGGTGTAATGGACTTCCTGTTTGCCAAAGCCAAATATGCGGCCACCATGGATGGGCGTACCGTTCGAGTCAATAAACAAGGCCACATCAGCCTTCAACGTGCACGTCATCCATTCATGGGTTCTTCCATGGTTCCACTTGATTTTGCAATCGGCAGAACGTATTCGTCGCTCATTATTACTGGCCCGAATACCGGGGGTAAAACGGTCGCACTCAAAACGCTAGGTTTGCTAACCCTGATGATGCAATCCGGTTTGCTTATTCCGGTGGAAGAAGGTGGCGAGATGGCCGTTTATAACGAGGTAGCGGTTGATATTGGTGACGGACAGAGTATGGAACAAGCGCTCAGTACATTCTCTGCACATATTCGCAATATGATTGGCATACTGGAACAGGCCAATACGTCGACTCTGGTGCTCATTGATGAGATGGCTTCCGGCACAGATCCCGGTGAAGGTGTTGGACTGTCCATCGCCATACTGGAGGAACTTCACAGCCGCGGAGCAACCGTTGTGGCGACAACACATTTTGGTGAAATCAAACATTTTGCAGCTGCCACACCAGGATTCGAAAATGCCCGTATGGAATTTGACACCGTTTCTCTCCAGCCGCTGTATCGATTGCGTATCGGAGAAGCTGGTGAAAGTTACGCCTATTCCATCGCATTGAAGCTAGGCATGCCACAGCGAATTATCGAGCGATCCAAGTCCCTGTCAGATCAAAGTATTTCAAGAGATCGTACATTCGTGTTCACGTCACCTCCTTTGGAAACTCCGGCCCTGACGCCTGATCGTTCCGTTGCAGAATCAGTCAGCCCAGCAGAGTTATCCAAGCTGAATCAGCCGAAGCAGTCAAAGGATTCAATCGGTCTCCACAAAAAGACAACAACCAGAGAGTCGGATTCTCCTGCTCCTGCCAAAACTTTTCGCAAAGGGGATCGGGTGTATGCGGCCTATCTCAATCAGTCGGGCATCGTCTGTGATGTCGAGGATAGCCGTGGAAATATCGGGGTCATGCTGCGAGGACGCAAAGTCAAAATCCATAAGAAACGCCTGACCCTGCATATATCTGCCAATGAGCTTTATCCAGGTGAAGATTATGATTTGGACATTGTGCTGGAAACAAAGGAAAATCGTAAGAAACGTAAATTGATGGGACGCAAACATGTGGAAGGCCTACAGATCGAATTACCGCCTGAAGAATAGCCGATGGGAGAAACAGATGTGGTGAAATGGAAGTCATATATACACAGTGAAATTCATAATGACCGGTGTATTTCTGTTATACTGGGACCAGTATGTTCAACGTCAGCTCGTAGCTATTCCACAGGGAGGGAAGAACTGTATGTCTGCAGAACAAGACGATCAAGAGTACATCCATATCGATGTTCTTGTCTGCCCGTTATGCGGGGAAGCTAATCGCTGTTCCTATGCCGAAGGACATCCTCATTCGGAATGCTGGTGTAACCGGGCTACTTTCCCCGAAGGTGTATTTGACCGCATTCCGGCAGAGCAGCGCCGAAAATCGTGCATATGTCAACGCTGTTTGGATGACTATGCCGATAAAAGCCAACCAAAAGAAGAGCCACACAGTTAACAACTGTATGGCTCTTCTTCATTATGTCTCATCTATACTATTAGCTTACAGCCATTGCTCTTACATTTGGTTATACTGGGCAACAGCCTGTTCAAGCACCGGATGATGCTCATCCATAGACGTATAATGGTGGAGCGCAGCTGTTATCCCCTTCTGGCGGATCATGTCCTGTAGTTCAACTGCTTCCGGATCATCGGAGACATCGAACTTGCAGGCTGCTGCCATGCCCATAGCCAGATAGGTCGTTTCGCTTCCATCCGCATATGCCTGAAGGGCCGGGCGAACCAGACGATCATTCGGAGATAACTTGCGCAGCGGGGAACGACCAACACGAGTAACCTCATCGGTAAGATACGGGTTGACAAACCGTCCCAATATTTTGACAATATACTGCTCATGTTCTTCCGGGTTGAATGCAAAACGTTTCACTAGAACTTTTCCAGTTTCCTGCAAAGCGCCGTATACAATGGATTTCACCTTTTCATCAGCAATAGCCTTCTGAATCGTGTCATAACCGTGCACATTACCGATGTACGCAGCAACGCAGTGTCCTGTATTAACAGTGAACAGCTTCCGTTCGATATACGGCTCCAGATCATCGACATATACAATGCCCTCAATCGGTTTGAATGCAGGAGCCATCTGGGAACGATCCACCACCCACTCGTAAAAAGGCTCCACCTGTACATGCAACGGGTCTTCATGATGCTGAATAGGCACAATCCGGTCTACGGCCGAGTCTGGAAAATAGACAAACTGATCTGCAAGGGAACGTACCTTTTCATTAAGCAGAGCATATACATGCTCTTTCAATTGCGTACTGGCTCCAATGGCGTTCTCGCAAGCGATAATGTGAAGAGGGTTTTGAGCAGGACCTGAATTCAGTCTTTTCTCAAGTCCTTTCGCAATGCCTGGTGCAATATGCTTTAGTACTCCTACACCCACTGCGGTTGTAATCAGATCCGCTTCCACCACGGTTTGGGCAACCGTCTCCAGCTGGGTTCCATCGATTGCATTTACGCCTGTGACAGTCTCCTGATCCTTGCTCTCGTTAGCCAGTTCTACCGTATACTGCCCCTGTTGCTGGAGAGCTGTTACCAAGGTCTGATTCACGTCTGAGAAGACCACCTCATACCCCGCACGGGACAGAATCAAGCCGATAAACCCGCGTCCAATGTTACCTGCGCCAAAGTGTAGGGCCTTCATAGCTCCATTTCACTTTCCAGAATAGCAATAACTTCTTCGGCTGTTTTCGCCAGACGCAGGGCCTCCATATTCTCATCCTCAGCACAGATCACCGCGATGCTAGTCAAGATCTCCATATGTTCCCCGCCTTGAGCCGCGATACCAATGACCATATAGGCTTTTTCTTCGCCAAAATCAACACCCTGTGGATACTGAATGACAGAGATACCTGTCGATAAAATGAAAGCTTTGGATTCCTTTGTACCGTGCGGAATAGCCAGACCGTTCCCTACATAGGTCGAGACAATCTCTTCACGTTCAATCATCTTCTCAATGTAATCAGCGGTAATATGTCCCGCATCCTTTAGAATCTGTCCTGCCATACGAATCGCTTCGTATTTGTCCTGAGCCGTCGCATTCATGATGACTTTATCTGTTGTTAACATACTCATAATGGTTGACCTCCAATTTCGGTTTTACTGCGATAAAATCCAACAAGTTCCTGGGACAGGTAATGAATGAGTTCATCCCTGATACCCTTTTCCAGCAATGTAATCATTTCCTCCTGTAATAACAGTGCGCTGATCTCACTGAGAACCTCCAGGCTTTCCTTGGATAATTCTCTGGGACCGAGCATCAAGAGGACATGGGTAACTCCTGCCGGATCATCCGGCGTACGAAGGAGTGGCTCAGTGAGCTGAAACAAGCTAATGGACGGCCTGTAGATCCCCTGACTGCGTGTATGAAACAGCGCAAGTCTTGTGCCGGGAATCTTCTGACTCCCCACTGCCTCACGTGCCTCCAACCGTTTTGCGATCTCCCCCGGTTCCTTCAACACACCAGATCCATGGAGTACGTTGCACATCGCATATACGGTTTTATAGAAACCGATATCTTGGTTATCCAACGGATACACCTGAAACTTGCCAATAATTCGGACGATTTCAACTAAAATAGCTTCCATTCCATCCGGGTCCGAGTAACGACTTGTCGTCTGAACCTCGGCTTCACGGGGTTTATTATGCTGTCGTTGTAATGTTGTTGTTCGGATAAAATGACGCAGACGTTCGCTCTCTTCTGCCGTAAGCAGTGGACTCACTTTGTAATACTGATGCTCATCCATCGGCAGATCAACAGTGGATAACACCAGATCATATTGATCTGTAGGCATCCGGGCAGCTTCATACCAGGACACGCTATCCATGATCCGAATCTCGGGAATCTCCTTGGACAGTCGGCTGGAGAGCATACGTGATGAGCCGATTCCGCTTGTACACACGATGATCGCCCTGATCTCCCGTTTCAATGCACGTAACCTCTCGATGGAAGCCCCAAAATGCATGACCAGGAAACCAATTTCTTCATCCGGAACGTCTGTACCTGGCCAAGCTTGATGCACGGATTGTTTGACCTCTTCGAAGAGGGAATCATAATCCTTGCGAATCTGCTGCAGTAGCGGGTTACGAATCATCTGTTGTCCTTCAATTCGCTCCATGACAGGTTGCATATGACCAAGCAGACCTTCACGAAGCAAACGATCCTCATGAAAGGCGTAATGCGTTCTCGCCTGCATCTGATCAATCAGTGAATGTACCCTGTCCAGTAAAATCAAATCGTCTATTGGCAACAGCCGCGAAGAATGAATCCGCTGCTCTGTCTCAACTAATAGTCTGTGAAAATAAGCTTGCTCATCTTGGGAGAATGTCAGCCCCAGCTGGGTCGATAACACACCACACAAGCGGGAAGCCATATAAGGTGGAACCTTCATCTCATCCTGCTCTGCGACTTCATCTCCATTGTTCTCCAGGGGAGGTATACGGCCAATGCCAGAGCCTTTACGAATACGTACAACCGCTACGGATAATTGAATCAGCAACTTCATGTATTGGCGTTCCGGGATGTTCTCCAGCCATTCGATGTCTGGTTGCCATAATGCATTTTCGACCGTAAGCACATCACCGTGTCCAATCATATCCAACAATTTTTGGTTTACGATGGAGCCTCCCTGTTCTGGCTGTCTTCCGAACAGGTCGGACTCATCCAGAAATTCCAGAGCAAGT
This sequence comes from Paenibacillus sp. FSL R5-192, assembly GCF_000517845.1. Lineage (NCBI taxonomy): Bacteria > Bacillati > Bacillota > Bacilli > Caryophanales > Paenibacillaceae > Paenibacillus > Paenibacillus sp. FSL R5-192. The sequence goes on from NZ_ASPR01000075.1 coordinate 157,062, forward strand.
GCAGCTATGGCTGTGCGATGAATCGTCTCACTTCCGTTAATCTTGACGCCATATCCTCGTCTGCGAACCAGCTTTAGTCCCGCCTGACGAATTCGTGACTCCAGATCGTCCAGATCAGTGGTTACGGTGGATACGGTCACTTTCAGATCCGAAGCCAAGGCGAGTAACTTTACAGGCTCCGGTTCATCCAGCAGGATGCAAAGCATGAAGAGCTTACGCTCTTCTGGCGTAAACTCTACATATTCTTTACCCTCTAGTTGCTGGCGCAATACAGCCAGATCATCGGAACCGGCATCGATTCGGATACCGGTTCCTGATTTTTTTTCCAGCTTCATACCCAAAGGTTCAAGCCATTGTTCAATCATTTGCAGCTCCCGGTGAACCGTTCGGGTACTGACCTTTACTTCAACGGCGATTTCGCCGGCTGTTACTTCATGTGGATGCTCTAGCAAGAACTCCACGATTTCACGTTGTCTTTTGGTAATACTCATATCTCAGCCTCCGGCTCAGGGAAAACAAATGCGTGCAATTACTTTAGACGTTCAACGAGCGCATCGTATTCCGGGCTTTTTAGGAAGTTGTCGATGGATATATGTTCTGCATTCGGTGCAACGGAGCGGGCACGATCGGTCAATACTTGTTGTGTGATCACCACGTCTGCATCCGGCGGGATATCACTGATAGCCGTATTGGTCACCGTAACGTCAATCCCCTCTGCCTTCATCTTCTTGCGTAGAATGGAAGCACCCATGGCACTTGACCCCATGCCTGCATCACAGGAGAAGACAATTTTCTTCACGTCTGTTTTGACTGTAGAAGAAGCCATATCTGCGGCTCTGTCTGCTTCACGTTGATTAGCCGTAATACCAGCGTTTGGCACGGTTCCTTGACTCTTCATGTCTTTCATCCGACTGGATGCGGACTCCAGATCTTCGTCCTTTTGTTTACCCGTTTTCAGCAACACTGCTGCAACCAGGAAAGAAACGACGGCTGCTACAAGCACCCCTGCGAACATCGGCAGGTATCCACCTTTTGGTGTTAAGAAGAAATACGCGATAATACTACCCGGTGATGGTGCTGAAACAAGTCCTGCTCCGGTGAGCATGAATGTTAATGTACCTGCGACGCCACCCGCAATTGCGGCAAGAATCAGAATCGGTCTCATCAGAATGTAAGGGAAGTAGATCTCATGAATGCCCCCGAAGAAATGAATGATTACGGCACCCGGTGCAGAAGATTTGGCCATTCCGCGTCCGAAGAAACAGTAAGCAAGTAAGATACCAAGTCCCGGACCCGGGTTTGATTCAAGCATGTATAATACGGATTTCCCTAATTCTCTCGCTTGATCTGTTGCAATTGGTGTAAGAATCCCGTGGTTGATTGCATTGTTCAGGAACAATACTTTACCTGGTTCAATGATTAGGTTGACCAGCGGCAGCAAACCAAGATTCATTAAGCCCTGTACACCGGCAGATAATACTTTGCTAATCGCTTCTACAGCAGGCCCGATGCCCAGTAGCGCAAAAATCCCCAAGATCCCGCCAATAATACCAGCTGAGAAGTTGTTAACCAGCATTTCAAATCCGGCTTTAACTTTACCTTCAATGGATTTATCGAACTTTTTAATGATCCATGCTGCCAGTGGTCCGGCAATCATGGCACCTAGGAACATCGGGATATCACTACCCACGATGACCCCGATGGTCATAATGGCACCCACGACACCACCACGCTGACCATGCACCATCGTACCTCCGGTGTAACCAATTAACAGTGGCAGCAAATATTTGATCATCGGATCAACTAGCTGTGCAAGCGTCTCGTTAGGGAACCAGCCTGTTGGAATGAACAGAGCCGTAATTAATCCCCAGGCGATGAACGCTCCCATATTTGGCATGACCATACCACTCAGGAATCGGCCAAAACGCTGAACACCAACCCGTAGCCCACCTTTGGAATTGGACGATTGGTCCAAATTACTCATTGTATTATCCTCCTTGGATCAAGTGATTATGATTTATGAAAGGGGTATCATTTCTCCCCTGCTGTAATCCTAAGCGAGAATGCTCTCCTGTTCAATGAAATGAAAGCGTACTTTCGTCATGAACAATGATGACAACATTAGGTTATGTAATCGTTTTAATGGATGCATAATGGCTGAACCTATTGGTACACAAGGATTTTCTTGCCTATGACTTTTGTCATTTCCAGAATCATTTTCCAACCTATAGCTTGGTCCAATCAGGTGATTTACATCCACAATCTGCTTCAATCCACATTCAAAACCATTCTTGGAAAGCACAAAAAACCTGTGCAAGCATCCGGCTCACACAGGTCGAAACAATATGAAGCTCATATCATTTAATTATAAAATATATGTTAATAAGTACAAGTTCGTTGATACTATTCTTCCGTATGTTTCCGATACGCGTCTGCATTCATCAATGTAGACAATGCTGCTGTCAGATCTCCCTCAACACGGATCTCAATCATCCAGCCTTCCTCGTAAGGAGAGCTGTTCACAAGTTCAGGGAAGTCCTGCAACGAATCATTCACTGCAATAATTGAACCTGTGACGGGAGAGAACAAGTCCGAAACCGTTTTGACCGATTCGATCGTTCCAATGCTGTCCTCTGCTTTTACATTGGTTTCAAGGTCAGGCAATTCCACAAACACAATGTCACCCAGCTGATGCTGCGCGAACTCGGTAATGCCAATACGTACAGTATCCTCCCCTACGGTTTGCACCCATTCGTGCTCTTCACTGTACAGGAAATCACTTTTCAATTCGCTCATCGATATCCGCCTCGCTTTTCATTAATGAGTACATGCGTTCTTTGACCTTAACCTTTTTCCCAGAACATAGCGTATGATATTTATGAATCAAATGTCAAGATACCTCACAATTTATTTGCTGAACACCTCTAAATCCTGTAACCGGATTACACTCTTTCTTCATATACTGGTGAATATTAGAATAGTAAGCGTAGTCTTTTTAAATACACGAACAATAAAATAAAAAATAAATTAAATATTCGGTTTTAAATTATTATCAATGATATCGTTCTTGACATCAGTAGTGGATTCACGTTTTAATGAGAGGAGTAAATGTGTTTATTGGACTATGTTATACCCGCGGATGAATGTAAAGGGAGAGATTACCCGTGACACCCGATTCGGGATGTACATGAGGTAACGCCGAAGGAGTAAACCACCGATAAGCGGGGGTGAATCTCTCAGGCAAAAGGACTTTTACGGGACGCAACTCTGGAGAGCATCTATTCGCCCTGTGCGGGCGTTATGATCACCCAAGGGGAAACCTGCTGCACAACGTAGCGGGGTAACTCTCAGGTACAAGGGACAGAGCCTTAGAATACAGCGTGCTACTTGGCATGCCGATTCTTTGGCCTGTCCTTTTCCTTTTTCCCAAAAAACGAAAAACAGGATGTAGAATGGCGCTGCCATAGCTGCCTTACCATACTTATATGATGAAAATATCTAGCTGAAAATTTAAAAATACTCTGGTTCATTGATCCACGATTGTATATCCGGCCGGCTGACGGCCCATGACGAGGTGATTTGATGTCTGATTTGCTTAGAACACCACTCTTCCCACTATATCAGCAATATGAAGGCGTACGGTGCATTGATTTTGGAGGCTGGGAGCTTCCGGTACAATTTAGCGGAATCCAGAAAGAACATGAAGCGGTACGCGAGCGCGCGGGACTGTTCGATGTATCCCATATGGGCGAATTCACGGTACAGGGTGAGCAGGCTGAAGTTTTTTTGCAACAAATGATGACCAATGACGTGACCACGCTAGTTCCCGGTCAAGCCCAGTACACCCTGATGTGTTATCCAGATGGCGGTGTGGTGGATGATCTGCTCGTGTATAAGCTGGAAGATCAGCATTATATGCTTGTGGTTAACGCCTCCAACATCGACAAGGATTGGGCGTGGCTGCAAGAGCACTTGATCCCCGGCGTAAGTATGACCAACGATTCGGAGCAAACGGCGCTGCTCGCCTTGCAAGGTCCACTGGCTGTAGATATTATCGGGAAAGTTACAGATACGGATGTAAGCTCGATTGAACCGTTTCGTTTTGTGCAGGATGCTGAAGTATGTGGAGTAAAATTACTGTTGTCCCGTACCGGATATACCGGTGAAGATGGCTTTGAACTATATGTTCCTGCGGACCAGGCTGCTGTGGTCTGGAATGGATTAATGCAAGCCGGTGAAGGTCACGGACTTGTACCGACAGGCCTCGGTGCTCGGGATACACTGCGCTTTGAAGCAAAGCTCCCTCTGTATGGACAGGAATTGTCGGCAACTATCTCTCCGCTTGAAGCTGGCGTTGGCATGTTTGTGAAGCTGAATGCCGGACCTTTTATCGGACACGAAGCCTTGTTACAGCAAAAAACTGACGGGCCCGCCCGCAAACTGGTCGGCATCGAAGTGTTGGAGCGCGGTATTCCCCGCCCCCACTATCCGATTTACGCCGAAGGCGTACAGATTGGTGAAGTGACAACAGGCACGCAATCACCTACATTGAAGCGTAATCTGGGGCTTGCCCTCATCGACAGCAAATACGCTGCGCTGGGAACCCCGCTTGAGATTGAGATCCGCGGCAAGAAACTAAAAGCCGAGGTCGTGAAGACCCCTTTTCATAAACGGACACGTACGTCGAAGACACCTACTCAAGGAGCTGATCAAGCATGAGCAAGCACCGTTACATTCCCATGACTGAACAAGATCAGAGCGCCATGCTCGCAACCATCGGTGTGGATACGCTGGAAGATCTGTTTCAGGACATTCCAAAAGAGATTCGTTATCAGGGCGAGCTACCTGTATCCTCCAAACTCGATGAATATGCGCTGACACGTCACATGTCCAAACAAGCCGGCGCCAACGCCAATTTCGAAACACACGCCAGCTTCCTCGGCGCAGGCATATACGATCATCATGTTCCTTCCGTCATCAATCATGTCATTTCCCGTTCCGAGTTCTACACTGCCTACACACCTTATCAGCCTGAGATCAGCCAAGGTGAACTACAGGCCATTTTCGAATTTCAATCCTACATCTGTGAATTAACCGGTATGGCTGTAGCCAATGCCAGTATGTATGACGGTGCAACAGCTTTTGCGGAAGCCGGTAATCTGGCCGCAGCGGCAACTCGTCGCAAACAGCTCATCGTATCCCGTACCGTTCATCCGGAAGCCCGTCAGGTATTGCAGGCATATGCGCACGGACTCCGTCTGGAGATTGTTGAGATTGGTTATAAGGATGGCGTCACTGACTGGGATGCCCTGCAAACCGCCATATCAGACGATACCGCTGCTGTCATGATACAGAGTCCGAACTTCTTTGGTGCCGTGGAAAATGTGAAGCAGGCTGCCGACCTCGTGCATGCGCACAAGGGCCTGCTTGTTGTAAGTGCAAACCCGCTATCGCTGGGTCTGCTGGAAGCCCCAGGCAAGCTGGGTGCCGACATCGTTGTAGGTGATGCGCAACCCCTTGGCATCGCCGCTTCACTCGGCGGCCCGACATGCGGATATTTCGCCGTATCCCAGCCTCATATGCGCCGAATTCCTGGCCGAATTGTAGGCCAAACAACCGATCGCAATGGCAAGCGTGGTTTTGTACTGACATTGCAAGCACGTGAACAGCACATCCGACGCGAAAAGGCGACATCCAACATCTGTTCCAACCAGGCTTTGCTTGCACTCAGCGCATCTGTGTATATGTCCATCATGGGTAAACAGGGTATGATCGATGTCTCGGATCTGAATTTGCAAAAGAGTCATTACACCCTCAATACATTAACTGCGATTCCTAGAGTTAGCCTTACTTTTAATGCACCAACATTTAATGAGTTTGTTATTAAGCTTCCTGAAGGAACCAACGTGGATACTCTTCAGTTGAAACTGCTGGATGCAGGCTTTATTGGTGGTTACGAACTCGGACGTGATTACCCGGAGCTTGCCGGACATATGCTGATTGCTGTTACCGAACGGCGCACTAAGGAAGAGATTGACGAATTCGCACGAGCATTGGAGGGATCGCTGTGACTCAAGAAACGACAACGACAACATCGTTACAAGGACAATCGGAAACAGGTACCTCAGTCTCCACTTCGGTTCAACCTGAGACGAATACAACATTTAGTGCACAGACCTTAACTCCTGCTCCGGAACAATCATTGATTTTTGAACTCAGCAGTCCTGGGCGTGTCGCTTATTCCTTACCAGAATGTGACGTTCCTCGTCAGGCTGCCGATACGTTGATTCCCCGGGAAATGCTCCGTTCGGAAGCAGCAGCACTGCCGGAAGTGTTTGAGGTAGATGTTATTCGACACTATACCGCGCTGTCCCGCCGCAACTTCGGCGTAGATAACGGATTCTATCCACTGGGCTCTTGTACGATGAAATACAATCCAAAGATTAATGAGGATGTTGCCCGTTACAACGGTTTTGCCAAAATCCATCCGTACCAGCATGAATCCAGCATTCAAGGTGCACTTGAACTGTTATATACGTTGCAAAACGACCTTGCAGGTCTGACAGGTATGGACGCTGTGACCTTGCAACCAGCCGCTGGTGCCCATGGAGAATGGACTGGACTTATGATGATTCGTGCCTACCACGAAGGTCGTGGCGAACAACGTACCAAAGTCATCGTGCCCGATTCTTCGCATGGTACCAACCCGGCAAGTGCAACCGTTGCAGGATTTGAAACTGTGACGATTCCATCCCGCGCAGACGGACTGGTCGATCTGGACGCACTCCGTGCAGCAGTCGGTTCGGATACGGCAGCATTGATGCTGACAAACCCGAATACACTTGGTTTGTTCGAGAAAGACATTCAGGAGATTGCATCCATCGTACATCAGGCTGGTGGCTTGTTGTACTACGATGGAGCCAACTCCAATGCCATTATGGGCATTACCCGTCCGGGTGATATGGGCTTTGACGTGGTGCATCTGAACTTGCACAAAACGATGAGTACACCTCATGGCGGTGGTGGACCAGGTTCCGGACCAGTTGGTGTGAAGAATCGCCTGGTTCCGTTCCTACCTAAGCCCATGGTTATCAAAAATGATGACGGTATGTATGCATTCGATCGTGAAGGCGATCAATCCATTGGTCGGGTGAAAGCCTACTACGGCAACTTCGGTATTCTGGTACGTGCCTATGCCTACATTCGCACCTATGGACCGGAAGGGTTACGCCGAGTCTCTGAATGCGCGGTACTGAATGCTAATTATATGATGGCCCGTCTCGCACCTTACTACGAGATTCCGTATCCAGGCGTATGTAAACATGAATTTGTCATGTCTGGTCGGGGTTTGAAGCAATACGGTGTGCGCACACTTGATGTTGCCAAACGATTGCTTGATTTTGGATATCACCCGCCTACGGTGTACTTCCCGCTCAACGTGGAGGAATGCATCATGATCGAGCCGACAGAAACCGAAAGTAAAGAAACGCTGGATGGCTTCATTGATACGATGATACGGATTGCCAAAGAAGCGGAAGAGACACCAGAATTGGTACTCAACGCACCTTACGGAACACCGGTCACTCGTCTGGATGAAACCACCGCCGCTCGCAAACCTGTACTGAACTGCGCTTGCAGTTAAGCACTAAGTGTATTACTAATCATGCTCTTGCTGATGTTAACTACACCAGTAAGAGCATTTTTTTGGCTAGACATTACAGGACCTTTCTCCTCGTACTCCCCTTCTAATTCCTATACGTTCGAGCAACAAAAAAAGCCAGTACCCGCTGTAACAGCGGATACCGGCAAAATCGCTGCATCAATGCAGCTCATTATCGGAAAAAGAAAAACCTCAAATCCGGAGGAAACCCCGGCAAAATTACGCTTTAATGCTTTGAACCAATTCAACGACTTGTTCAGCCGTTTGCATATCCAGAGCTTTAGCAGCCAGTTCCTGCATATCCGCACGGGACAGCTTGGTGATCTGACTACGAGCTGGCAGAATGGAGGTTGCGCTCATGCTGAACTCATCCAATCCAAGACCAAGCAACAATGGAATTGCCGTTTCGTCTCCTGCCATCTCACCACACATGCCAACCCATTTGCCTTCACGATGCGCTGCATCGATAACCATTTTAACCAAACGCAAAATGGCTGGGTTGTAAGGTTGATACAGATAAGCTACTCGTTCGTTCATACGGTCAGCAGCCATCGTGTATTGAATCAGATCGTTCGTTCCGATACTGAAGAAATCCACTTCTTTGGCAAACTGATCCGCCAGAACTGCAGTCGAAGGAATTTCGACCATGATTCCGAGTTGGATGCTGTCAGAAACAGCAATACCTTCAGCAACCAGCTTCTCTTTCTCTTCGAGCAAGACAGCTTTTGCTTCACGGAATTCACCGAGTGTTGCGATCATTGGGAACATGACACGCAGGTTTCCATGTACGCTTGCACGCAGCAATGCACGCAATTGTGTACGGAAGATATCCAGACGGTCCAAACACAGACGAACTGCGCGGAAGCCGAGGAATGGATTCATTTCTTTTGGCAGATCCAGGTATGGAAGCTCTTTGTCTCCACCGATGTCGAGTGTACGAACAACGACAGGTTTGCCTTCCATTTTTTCCAGTACCGCTTTGTAAGCATTATACTGAATGTCTTCGGAAGGAAGCTTGTCTCTGCCCATGTACAAGAACTCGGTACGGTACAGGCCTACAGCCTCGCCGCCGTTTTCCAGAACACCCGTTACGTCATTTGGTGTACCAATGTTAGCTGCAAGTTCAACATGAACGTTGTCCACCGTTACCGTTGGCTCATCACGAAGTTTTCTCCACTCTGCACGTTGTGCATCATACTGTTCCTGTTTGGCACGGTATTCAGCAATAACTTCATCAGTAGGGTTAACTAGTACGTGACCATCCAGACCGTCAACAATAATCATATCGCCTTGTTTCGCTTGAGCCAAGATGTCCTTGGTTCCAACAACAGCCGGAATCTCAAGAGAGCGAGCCATAATTGCCGAGTGAGAAGTACGTCCACCAATGTTGGTTGCAAAACCTTTAACAAATTGGCGGTTCAATTGAGCCGTGTCGGAAGGTGTTAGATCCTCCGCAAGCACAATCACTTCTTCATTGATCTCAGCCGGACTCATGAAGTCGATACCAAGCAAGTGATTTAGCACACGCTTGGTAACGTCACGCATATCTGCAGCACGTTCCTGCAGGTAAGCACTCTTCATGTTCTCAAACATGGAGATAAATTGCGATGCCGTTTCGTTCAAAGCAAATTCTGCATTGATCATGTCATCCGCAATTCTAGCTTTAACCGGATCAATCAGTTCCGGGTCATTCAAAATGAGCAAATGCGAAGCAAAAATCTCTGCTTTTTTCTCGCCAAGCTCTTGTAAAGTGCGCTCTTTGATCGCCTCAAGCTCAGCCTGGGATTTACCCAGAGCTGAGTCGAGTTTCGCGATCTCTGCGTCAACGTCGTTAATTTGGCGTTTTTCTACAGAGTAGTCAGGATGCTCCAAGATAAACGCCTTGGCGATAGCAATACCCGCCGAAGCCGCGATCCCGGAGACATTAAGCATTAATTTCGCCCAACCCTTCGTTAACCATAACGTCAGTCAAAGCTTGAAGAGCTTCAGCTTCGCCTTCGCCTTCAACGATGATGCTGATGGTGTCGCCTTGTTCCAATCCGAGGGAAAGAACACCCAGAATGGATTTCAAAGTTACTTTTTTACCGTTAGCTTCTGCAAAGGATTCTGCACCTTTGAATTTGTTTGCTGTATTAACCAGGGCTGTCGCCGGACGTGCGTGGATACCATCTTCGTCTGTAATTCTGAATGTTTGTTGCATTACAATCATCTCACTTTCAGTAGTTTGGTTTAGGCATTGCATATATTTACACTTGCTTGCCATCGTCGTAACACTTCTTATTTTATCTCAATGATTGGCTGTTCGCCAACTTTCAGCACTCCACTCTTCTTCAGAGTTACTGTGGAGCCCTCTGGCAGGTTAGTGAAAATAACTGGTGAAATGATCGAAGGAGCGTTTGCTTTGACATACTCCAGATCCACTTCCATAATCGGCTGACCTGCCGATACCAGATCACCTTCCTGTACCAGTACGTTAAAGCCTTGACCTTTCAGCTTCACCGTATTAACACCTATATGAACAAGCACTTCCTTACCACCATCGGACATGATGCCCACGGCATGTTTGCTTGGAAATACATTAAACACTTTACCATACACAGGAGAGGTTATCGTACCATCATGTGGCAAAATTGCGAATCCATCACCTGTCATTTTCTCAGCAAAGACTGGATCAGGTACGTTTGTAATGTCCAGCAATTCACCATTGACTGGCATGACGATATCCTCAGCAACGATGCGCTCGCCCTGCTCACCTTGTGCCTTCTCCTCTTCAGGAGTTGGTTTGGCAGCTGCTGGCGTTGGTGCTGGTGTTCGACCTGCAATAATATCCTGCATTTGAGATTTGATCGTGTCGGAACGTGTTCCGAAGATGGCTTGAACATTATTACCCACTTCAAGGACACCAGATGCACCCAATTGTTTCAAACGATCTTTTTTCACATTGGATTTCTCATTAACTTCGATCCGCAAACGAGTAATACAAGCGTCCAGATGTTTGATATTTTCCTTGCCACCGAAAGCTTCGAGAATGTTATGTGGCAGGTCATCCGTTGAACCAGAGCCTCCGCCAGATTCGGTTTCAGGCGTTGCATCTTCACGTCCTGGTGTTTTGAGATTGAATTTGCGAATGATAAACCGGAAACCGAAGTAATAGATCACCGCAAGAACCAATCCGACAATAATAACGTCCCACCAAGGTGTACGGTTCGGAATAATCCCGAAGATCAGGAAGTCAATGAACCCACCGGAGAAGGTCATACCGATCTTTACACCCAGAATTTGCATGGTCATGAAAGACAAACCTGCAAAGATACAGTGTACTGCAAACAGGATTGGTGCTACAAACAGGAACGAGAACTCAAGTGGCTCTGTAATCCCTGTCAGGAACGAGGTCAGCGCAGCTGAACCCATGATCCCTGCAACATACTTTTTGTGCTCCGGTCTTGCTTCATGGTACATCGCAAGTGCCGCTGCTGGCAAACCGAACATCATGAACGGGAATTTACCAACTTGGAATGTTCCTGCTGTGAGAGCAACGCCATCACGTAACTGGCTGAAGAAAATCTTCTGATCCCCACGAATAACATCTCCGGCTTTATTCACATACTCACCAAACTCAAACCAGAATGGGGAGTAGAAAATGTGATGCAAACCGAACGGAATCAATGACCGTTCCACAACTCCAAAGATGAACGCCGACAAGGTCGGACTTGTATCTACCATGAAGTGAGATACAGCATTCAGTCCATTTTGAATCGGAGGCCAGATAATCACCAGAAGCAACCCGATTACAAGGGATACTACCGATGTGATAATCGGAACGAAACGTTTACCTGCAAAGAAACCGAGGTAAGACGGCAGTTCGATTTTGAAAAATCGATTGTAACACAGCGCGGCGGCAATACCTATGATAATACCTCCGAACACGCCTGTACTTAATGTTGGGATACCCAAGATGCTGGCATAACCCGGTACTTCACCGATCATTGCCGGAGTAACACCTACTGCAGATCCTAATGTAACATTCATGACCAGGTAACCGATGATCGCTGCAAGACCTGCAACGCCTTCGCCACCAGCCAATCCGACAGCTACGCCGACGGCGAACAGCAATGCCAGATTATCAAATACGATCTGACCTGCGTTCATCATAATTGTTGCGATCGAGTTCACCCAAGGGGTGTCGAGCGCCGTTACATATTGCAAGAAATCTGGATTAACCAGCATGTTACCAATTCCGAGCAGCAAACCTGCCGCAGGTAGAATGGCTACAGGCAGCATGAGAGCTTTACCTACTCTTTGCAATACACCAAAAAGCTTTTTGAACATCGCGTCGTTTCTCCCTTTCGTCTAATTTATATGTTGTGATGCAAGCAAGGGAACACAAAAAAGGCATGAATTAATAAAGTAAACTGTGCCAACCTTGGGGTATAGCATACCCTGTGCAAGGAAAGAACAATCACACTTTAATTAACTCATGCCTGATCGAGTCAGTAACACGTCGCTTATGTTTATTCAGTTGCTTGATTACGGAAACCATTGTAGCACCAGTTCTAATCTATTGCAAGCCTTTACACCAAAAAAATAAATTCCACATTCCATCACTGGAATGATCTCACTTATTCTCTTCTTCCTTCCGCTGATTCAGCCTTTGCAGATGAATGGTCAGATAACCTACCTCTGCAGGATAAACCGGCAGTTTCAGTCTTTTCTCCATTACTTTGGTCAGTTTCCATGCAAGCGAGTACATTTCGGGATACTCTAACTTAAGTAGGGAATCCAACTTATGAAGCTCTTCCACTTTGTCTCCACGGCGAACACGCTCAAGGGCAAAACGAAGATGCGTCAGCAAACGAGAGTAATCCAGCGATTCCGTTTCAAACGAATAATCGAGTTGATCAGACACCAGGTTCACCAAATCAGTGATCAATTGTGAATGCTCACGTACCTGGGATATATTTTGATTGGTCATTGCGCTATAGATATGGAGGGCAACAAAACCAATCTCATCCATCCCCAGATCTACACCCATTTTCTCTTTGATCAGACGAACAGCGTATTCTCCCATTCGATATTCTTCAGGATAAATCTCGCGGGTTTCATATAAAAATGGATTTTGTATGATAATGCCCTGCTCCTTGCGTTTTAACGCGAAAGAAATGTGATCGGTTAATGCAATATGGATATGTTCATTCAGAGGAACGTCCGTACGCTCTGCAATATACGTAATAACTTCGTTAATAATCTCGATCAGTGCTTCATCCACCTGTGGAAGAAGCTGTTTGTACTGCTCTTGCTCCTGCTGGTTTTTCAAAATGAACATTTTCTCCACAGCCATCAATGGAATGTGATCACTCGGTTTTCGGTTAAAGCCAATGCCTTTACCAATAACAACGACTTCCCCGTGTTCTGGATGCTGTGCAATGATTACATTATTATTTAGCGCTTTATCTACATGCAAGTTGCTCATTGTTTGCACCTCTTTTTCACACCATCTTAGGTGTGATTAAGTCACACCCTGTTACGAACGAAAAGACACCCGGAGCGGGCAAACCGCGCCGGACGTCTCGCTTAAAAAGTAACAAAAATTCGCCTTAAGGTCAATAGAGCAACCATGCAAGATTCGAAGTGCTTCTTACTCGTCAACTCCAGCTCTTTCCACAATCTTGTCGATTATAGAAGGAGTTGTAACAGCCTCGCTCTGTTGAATGGCAACTGGCGCAGGTGTTTTAGACTTCGTAAGGCCCTTAATCAGCTGCTCTACATCGATGCCGGATACACTTTTGAGCATCTCTGGAGCGGTCGCCATAAGTTCGGTAACATAGTTACTCACTCGTGCTGCACCTTCACCTTTACCTGTATCTACCACCGTCAGTTTATCAATGGATGCAATTGGCTCTGCAATTTTACCAGCCAGTTCAGGCAGCATTTTGACAATGATATCGAGTACAGCTGCTTCGCCAAACTTCTGGAACGCTTCGGCCAGTTTTTCTTTTGCTTCTGCTTCTGCAAGACCACGCAAACGAATAACTTCTGCATCTGCTGTACCTTTGGCAAGTTCCGCATCCGCCATGGCCTGACCTTCAAGTCGCTTCTGCTCAGCTGTTGCTTTGGCATGTGTTTCGATGGAATACTGTACTGCATCGGCTTCACGCATTCTTTTGGCTTTATCCGCTTCGGCAGCCTGCTCTACCGCATAACGATCCGCTTCTGCCTTTTTCTTCACTTCGGCATCGTATTGCTTCTCACGTACGACGATTTCTTTTTCCTGGAGATCGATCTCACGTTCTTTACGAACGAGTTCAACCTTCATTTCTTCTTCCACCACGGTCTGTCTCGCACGAGCTTCATGGATATGGTAAGCCTGGTCGGCTTCCGCTTTGGCTGTATCCTGATCCCGCTTAAACGTGGCTACTTTCAGTTCTTTCTCTTTGGCTGCCTCAGCGATATTGGTATCACGCAGCAACTCTGCTTTTTGACCCTGCTCTTCCGCATTAGCCTTCTGAATACGTGCATCACGCATCGCTTCCGCTTCAGCTATCTCGGCATCACGCTTCACTGCCGCAATTCTCGGTTTACCAAGAGCATCCAAGTAGCCCTGTTTATCACGAACATCCTTGATGGTAAATGAGACAATTTGAAGGCCCATTTTCTTCAGATCTCTAGCTGCTACGCCTTGAACCTCTTGCGCAAACCGATCTCGGTTACGATATACTTCTTCCACCGTCATCGTACCAAGGATGGCCCGCAAATGTCCCTCCAGAACCTCCTGTGCTTCGCTTCTCAGCGCTTCTACAGGTTTACCGATGAATTGCTCAGCTGCCGTAGCAACGTCCTCTACAGCGCCCCCTACCTTGATAATAGCGACACCGTCAGCGATAACCGGAACACCCTGTTCCGTGTACACTTCAGGTGTGGAGACATCCAGCTTATGGGATAACAAGGAGATAAATTCGGATTGCTGGAATATCGGCAGGATAAATGCACCGCCACCACGAACAATTTTAATTTTCCGTCCAGAATCATCATCGGAGATATTTTTGCTACCCAGGAATGATCCCGTAACGATCATCGCCTCATCCGGTCCAACCGTTTTGTATCTCGCCCAGAAAGCCAAACCTAAAATTAGAATGACACCGACTACAACTATAGGAATCAGCAATACATCCCAATTCAAATTCAAATTATCCATTCCACATCTCTCCCCTTATTCATTCATGATGAGTGCTTAAACTACTTAGGTGATAAGAATACTTTATAAATCTTTAAGTACATTTTCATCCCATTCCGACACACGCAGTACACCATCTACAACATCCACTACGACAACACGGGCTCCCGCCGCAATGGGGAGGTGTTCAAAACTGGATGCCGTTTGAATCGTACTGCCGGAAGCAAAACGAATCATCACTTCGCCAAAACCTTTTTCCGGCACCGGAATGGTGATTTCCCCAATTTTCCCAGATAACTCTTTCATTGAAAACGCAATCGAGACATCGCTGTTACGCATCGGTTTGATATATGCGAAGAATACCAGCATGGCTGCAGCAATACCTATAAGCAGGGATAATATTAGACCCGACATCGCACTTAATGAACTATAACGTGTTAACATAATGCCTGCCCCACCGAAGGTTGTAATGGAACCAGCTAACACAACGGGTTTGAAAAAATCAAGACCTGGCATTTCGAAGGCTCCGTCCAGCAAGCCGTCAATCAAGTCACCAAGCACAAGGCTGACAACCGCAAATATTGCTCCTCCGATCAGACACCCCCAATAAATTGTCTCCATCCCCTGTTCCTCCTCTCTCTGCCGCAAATTCATCCTAACTGGGCATTCCACATGTAAATAAATACGTAGCTAACATCAAAATGTTTCAAAATCTTTCCTCAAATGTATTCTGAACCCGATAATGGGTATTATCACGACATTCTGTTCTTCTTGCTTCATGTTCCTCCATCATTCACGTGTACAGCCCGAATACATGAAAAAACCGCAAGGCCCCCATGAAGGAGACTTGCGGTTTATTGGACAACAGGATGTGTCCGTTCACTTGTCAGTGATTATAGAATTACAGAGAAGCCGTGTAGATGGATACAACATCTTCCCGTTGCAGTTTCTTGAAATTACCGAATGGGCCAAACAGCATCGCTTTGTCTGCCATTACGTCGATCTGGCTATCATCGATATCGTAATCAGCCAAACGGTTAGGTGCACCAATGGATGTCCAGAATTTGCTGAGCGCATCGATACCTTCTTCGGCAATCTGTCTGTCCGACTTGCCTTCAGGGTTCACTTCGAATACATTAATTGCCAGACGTTTGAATCGATCCACATTCACGTCCAGGTTATGTTTCATCCAGTGTGGGAACAAGATTGCAAGTCCACCGCCGTGTGGGATATCATACACTGCGGAAACCGCATGTTCAATATTATGTGTTGCCCAATCTCCTGCGAGACCCATATTCAGCACGCCATTCAGTGCCATTGTTCCGCAATACAGAATTGTTTCGCGCAGTTCAAAGTTCTCCAGGTCTTCAACCAGACGTGGCGCTGCTTCCATGACAGTACGCAGAATCGTCTCACAGAAGCCGAGTTGAACCGGTGTATTGGCATCCAGATGGAAGTAATGCTCCAATACGTGGGACATCATATCCACCATGCCGTATACCGTTTGGTCCAGCGGAACAGTGTATGTATTCACCGGATCCAGGATAGAGAATGCAGGGAATGAGTATGCGCTACCCCAGCCCAATTTTTCTTGTGTATCCTGATTCGTAATAACCGAACCGGAGTTCATCTCCGAACCAGTTGCCGCCATGGTCAATACGGTACCGAGTGGAAGAGCGTCCTGTGCAACGGCTTTGCGCTGAGCAAAATCCCACATATCGCCATCATATTTGGCACCTACAGCAATAGCTTTGGAGCAGTCCAGTACACTGCCGCCACCTACAGCGAGGATCAGGTCGATGTTATTTGTTTTACAGAGGTCTACCCCTTTATGCACCGTAGAAAGACGTGGGTTAGGTTCCACACCTGCCAGTTCAGTCACTTCTGCTCCAGCTTCCTTAAGCAAACCGATCACTTGATCGTACAGACCACTGCGTTTGATACTGCCGCCACCATATACAAGCAGAACCCGTTTACCGTATTTCGGCACTTCTGTCTTTAATGCTTCCAGTTGTCCTTTGCCGAAAATCAGCCGGGTTGGATTATAGAATTGGAAAGATCTCATATCTATTGTCGCCTCCAATGGAGTTTAGTATTTTTGTGCAACTCCAATTATAGTACCCTGTTTATAGAAAAACAAATCGATAGTCACTCACTTTATAACAACCCGTTAATCTCCAAATGAGCTCGAAACATCTCGCTAGATGAAGGCAAATTTTCAGCATCCACCCATGTTTCTGTGGCCCATAATCCAGCCTGTTTGAATGCCCGCGGACAATGGATAAAACACTCTTCCACATCTACAATGACAGCCGCACCTATGGTTTTACCACTCCAGCCCATACTGGCGATGAATTCCTCATCCTTGGTAATGGATGCTGTGCCATTAATACGCAGCACTTCATTCATACCCGGAATCAAAAAGAGCATACCAATACCAGGGTTCGACAACATGTTCAACAACGAGTCTATCCGCCGATTGCCTGGGCGTTCGGGATAAACGAGCCGATATGTATCATAGACTTTCACAAATCCTGCTCCATCACCCCGAGGTGACACATCACTTTTTCCATCACGATCGGAGGTGGAGAGGAAAAATAATGGTGACATGGATATAAAGTTCTGAACATGTGAATCCACAAATGAAATTGCCTTGTTACGCACATGTTCATGCGGTTCACCCACCATGCCTTGCAGTTCCTCAGCATCTGTAATCAACGGAATATTCAATGCCTTCTTTTCCAATTGTTCGTCCCCGTTTCTTCATTGAGTTATGTATTCAATGGCTTTCCACCATTATACATGCGGGAACTGACATCTTCCATTTCTGAGAACGAATATGAGTGCCGTCATTCAAATACCGCGCCCCCATGTCCCCTCGGGTCACCTATTGGAGATTCAGTATTGTTAATATCATCTAACAGTTGTACTGTAACCAAAAGAACTTCAAAATTCTTAATATAAATATAAGGAGGTTATTGGATTGAAAAAAGCAAGCATCTTCGTCTTTGCTCTGCTAATGTTCCTCGTACCCTGGGGACAGATGGTTATGTATGCTGAGCCGAATAAAGAAAAAGACTTCATAACGAGCGCTAATGCTCATGGAATCACAATAAACGACTATGTGGGCACTTCGAAAGATGTCATTATTCCCGAAACCATTGGCGGTCAACCAGTTACTTCTATTGGTGAAAAAGCATTTTACAGCGATCATTTGACTTCTGTAGTTATTCCGCATACCGTCTTCACTATTGGAGAAAGGGCATTTGAAATCAATCAACTGACTTCTATCGTCATTCCAGAGACTGTCACGACTATTGGAGACTTGGCATTTGCATACAACCCGCTGACCTCTGTCGTCATTCCGGACAGTGTATCCACAATTGGGAACTCCACATTCACTAACAACCAACTGGCCTCTGTCGTTATTCCCGAAACTGTTATGTCGATCGGAAATAGTGCATTTACAAACAATAAACTGACTACTGTCGTTATCCCAGAGAATGTCTCAACTATTGGATACTGGGCGTTTGCATCTAACCAGCTGACTTCCATTGTTATTCCAAATCGTGTCTCTTCCATTGGACATGCTACATTTATGGACAATCAACTCACTTCTGTCGTCATTCCGGATAGTGTCTCCTCTATTGGGGCGATGGCATTTGCGGACAATCGGTTGGCGTCTGTCTTCATTCCAGCTAGTGTCTTGTCAATTGGTTTCTTAGCGTTTGATGGTAACTCATCCCTTATTATTACGGGTTTTGATCCTTCAGAGGCTCAAAACTTCGCTAACTTTTATAGCATTCCCTTTCAAAAATTGAATATGGTCGTCTCCTTCGACTCCAATGGAGGGACCCCGGTTGCGGTCACTCAAGCCACTTATGGGCAAACCATTGTACCTCCCACTCAGCCTACCAAGGACGAGTTTTTGTTTGAAGGCTGGTACATAGATTCGGTATACTCCCTTCCCTGGGATTTTGCCAGAGATACCGTGACTGGGGACATCACGCTATACGCCAAGTGGACGAGTTCAGTGACAACTGCGTCCAAAGATACGAATAAGGACGATCCCATTTCAACTTTGACCGTCTCTTTTGATTCTCAAGGCGGAAGCCCCGTTTCCTCTACTATTACTAGGAATAATCAAGCAATAGCGCCTCCCACTCAGCCCAGCAAGAGCGGGTTTTCATTTGATGGATGGTACATAGATTCGGCATTATCTCTTCCCTGGAATTTTGACCGAGATACTGTAAGTCGGGACATAACACTATATGCCAAATGGGTAAAGACTGATAGCTCTGAAAACCATGGTGGCAGTCCTTCTTTCTGGACAAGTAGCTCTATTACTGACGCATCATCCCAGGAACCTGATACAGGAACGGAACTTAAAACCGAACCTAAACTTAAAGTTGAACCTAAACCTAAAGAACCAACAACACCTTTGACCCCAGTTGTGTTCAGTGATATTTCAACCCATTGGGCACGCTTGATGATTGAAAGTATCGCTGCACGTGGACTGATAGAGGGATATCCCGATGCCACATTCAGGCCTAATCAGCCAATCTTGCGTAAACACATGGCTGGTATAATCAACGGAGCGTTTGAGCTACCAATAATCCGAAAGGCTACTCCCTTTGAAGATGTAGAGCCGACACATCCCTACTTTGATGCTATATCTCGACTACAGGAGGTTGGCCTTATTGATGGATTCCATATTTCGAACGGCTTAAATGATTTCTTCCATCCGGATGCTGTACTTACACGTGCTGAGGCAGCAAAAATTCTGGTACTCGCGCTGGACCTGCCGCTGATCCAAACGAGTTCTTTTGAGGATGTGCCCTCCTCCCACTGGGCTCACGACTACATAGCCACACTGGCCGAGACTCGAATGGTTGTGGGATATCACGGACAGTTCAGGCCGGATGACTCCCTAACCCGAGCCGAGCTGGCTGCCCTGATCTATCGTTCAATTCCAACAGAACAAACGACTGGCTCACAACTCCGTTAAAAATCATATTCAAAAAAACACCAGCCCTTGTATTATGGGCTGGTGTTCATCGTTCTACCTGTCTATTCAGTGTATCCCATGCTGCTCACAAAACGACGGAAAGCCTGGCGTCCTGCTTCATCATATTTGTAGACCCCTGCATGTTCCAGAATCTCGGCGAATTTCAAGCCGACTTCCTGCTGTACAATGGCAACGGCTTGTTCTTTGTCCAAGTTAGGACCAAACCGTTCAATCAATTCTTCCGCCCAGCCCAGATGTTTGTTCAACACATGATCAGAAGCTTTGGCGGCTTCAGCAAGTTTGGCATCTCCAGCGAGAATATCCGCGATACTGTCGAGTTCTTCTTTCAAACGACCTGGCAGGATGGCAAGCCCCATCACTTCGATCAGACCAATGTTTTCTTTCTTCAGATGGTGCATTTCACGGTGCGGATGGAAAATGCCTTCTGGATGCACATCATTCGTACGATTGTTACGTAATACAAGATCCATCTCATAACCACCATCTGCACTGCGACGAACGATTGGTGTTACCGTATTGTGTGGTACTTGTTCCCCGTCCACTTCACTGAATGCTTCGATATCCACAGCAGAATCACTGTAGACCTTCCACGCTTCATATACGGCGTTACCCGCTTCAAGCAACTCTGCAGGATCGTGTGAAGCCAGACGCATTACGGACATTGGCCATTTCACGAGACTCAATGTAAGTCCAGGTGCATCCGCATGGCGGAAGACCGCCTCTGGCTGTGCATTTTGAATAGCGAATGTATGACGTCCACCCTGGAAATGGTCATGTGTCAGAATCGACCCACCTACAATCGGCAGATCCGCGTTAGATCCGATAAAGTAGTGTGGGTACTCCCCGACAAAGGCAAGCAGTCTGCGCAGTGTATCTTTGGTTAATTTCATCGGCACATGATCATGATGGAAAATGATGCAGTGCTCGTTATAGTACACATACGGCGAGTATTGGAACAACCAAGGCTCGTTGTTAAGCTCCAACGGAATAACTCTCAGATTCTGGCGGGCCGGGTGATTCACCCGACCAGCGTAACCTACATTTTCACGACACAGTTGGCATTTTGGATATACCGGAGGCGGAAGCAATTTCGCCATGGCAATTTCCTTTGGACTTTTCTCCGGTTTTGACAGGTTGATAGTAATCTCCATGTCTCCATAGACCGTGTCCTGTGTCCAGTAGACGTTCTTCGAGATCCGATCCATCCGAATGTAGTTGGAGTTAATCGACAAGTCATAGAATTGAGATGTGGCCGCCTCAATGCCTTCCGTCTGCTCCGTGTGGCGGAATGCGCGTACCACCTCGGATGGGCGTGCCATCAGATGACCCATGATTTTGGCATCCAGCAAGTCACGGAACGTATCGCTATTTTCAGGAATAAGTCCAATGGAAAATCCATAATCGATCAACGTATCCAGCATAGCCTGTGGGCCATCGGGCACATTCGTGTCCAACTCGCCGGCATAAGGCTCTGAGAATCCGAATTGTTCCAGCAAGAGGTTGCGGCTATAATCCCAATCCGCTTCCTCGATTAATTGTTTCTGCAAGGCAAATGCAACCAGACGTTCAATGGCATGCAGTGCTTCCTGCTGCTCCGGTGTCGGCTCTGTGGCACCTGCTGCAATATGAGTCTGTGACATAAGGTGTTCGCCTCCTAGTTTTTTCCGTAGCCGTCAGGACGTGATTGGTGCCAGCTCCAAGCGCTTTGAATAACATCTTCCAGATTGGTCCATTTTGGATTCCAGCCCAGGACAGATCTTGCTTTTGCAGATGAAGCTACCAGCACAGCCGGGTCACCTGCACGACGTGGTTCCTGTACAACCGGAATATCAAGGCCAGTCACTTTTTTGGCTGTTTCGATCACTTGTTTTACCGAGAATCCTGTGCCGTTACCCAGGTTGAACACATTACTGTTCTCACCTTTGCGAAGATAATCTACTGCACGCAGATGTGCATCAGCCAAGTCGCTCACGTGGATATAGTCACGGATACATGTCCCATCTTCTGTTGCATAGTCGTCACCAAACACGGCGATGTGCGGGCGTTGTTTCAATGCTGTTTGCAATACAAGTGGAATCAAGTGACTCTCTGGTTGGTGATCTTCACCAATTTTTCCGCTGTCATGAGCACCGGCTGCATTGAAGTAACGTAGGGAAACGTATTTGATATCCTGAACTTTATCAAACCATGACATCATGCGCTCCATCATCAGCTTTGTTTCGCCGTATACGTTGGTTGGTTCTGTACGATCGCTCTCTTCGATTGGCACTTTCTCAGGCTCACCGTAGGTAGCTGCTGTAGAGGAGAAGACGATGCGGCGTACGTTCGCTGCATTCATCGCTTCCAACAGACAGAGTGTACCAAACACGTTGTTGTCATAATATTTAACCGGGTCTTTCATACTCTCGCCTACGAGTGAGTTGGCTGCAAAGTGAATGACTGCATCGATTGAATTCTCAGCAAACAGCTTCGCCAGAATTTCTTTGTCACGCAGATCCCCTTCATACAACTTACCGCCGAGCAACGCCTCACGATGCCCTGTCTGCAAGTTATCCAGTACAACAACCTCTTCCCCACGTTCCAACAATGCTGCTACCGTATGAGAACCAATATACCCTGCTCCACCTGTCACCAAAATTGCCATTTTACTTCGCCTCCTTCAATTCTTTAACACCATCACCTACACCGCATACATAGAAATCACCTTTGAGACGGGTACGCGCTTCATATGCAGCGCCCACTTCACTTACAAAACGCTCGACATCATTCTCATGCACAAGTGATACGGTACAACCGCCAAATCCTGCGCCAGTCATCCGAGCACCAAGCGTGCCTGGAATCCGCTGAGCTTCTTCAACCATAACGTCCAGCTCATCACAGCTTACTTCGTACAAGTCACGAAGCGATTCATGAGAAGCGTTCATCAGCTTGCCGAAGGTTTCCAGATCGTTACCCTGCAATGCTTCGACTGATGCGAGCACACGAGCGTTCTCTTCCACAACATGTTGTGCACGCTGTCTTACTTTCTCATCCTTGATCTGATCCTGGAGTGTTACGAACTGCTCTGGCGTCAATTGAGCCAGGTAATTCAGTGCAGGCAGCTGTTCCTTTAAGATGGCAAGTGCCTGCTCGCATTGGGAGCGACGTTCATTGTAGGCCGAATCCACCAGACCGCGGCGTTTGTTTGTGTTACCGATGACCAATTTGTAGGAGCCTGTACGGAAAGGAACCTTTTCGTATTCCAGTGTGTCACACATCAGCAGGATCGCATGATCCTGAGCACCGTTTGCGACAGCGAACTGATCCATGATTCCACAGTTGACGCCTACGAACTCATTTTCCGCTTTCTGGGACAAAAGTGCCAGTTGAACCGTATCAATATCCGATACACCCTCCAGAGACTGAATCGCAAATCCGGTGAGTACCTCCAGAGATGCAGATGATGAAAGTCCTGCCCCGTTCGGAATCTCCCCGTGGTACAGGAAGTCATACCCTTTTGTTACATTCACGCCCTTGCCTTGCAGTTCAACCATGACACCAACAGGATAGTCGGTCCATTCTCCGGATTTTTCCTTACCGATGGAGGAAGTGTCTAGTCCCCCTTCATAAGACATGTTCGTGGAAGCCAGTTGCAACTTGTTGTCCTCGCGCTCACGAATGATCAATGTTGTTCCGAATTCAAGTGCTGCCGGAAGCACGTATCCACCGTTATAGTCAATGTGCTCACCGATCAGATTCACACGCCCAGGGGCATGAAATACACGGATGTCCGCTCCACTCTCTCCGTACTTCTCAATAAACTTTTGTTTCAATTCAGTTACGTTCACTGCTGGTGCACCTCGCCTCGTTGTTGTGGTTTTCTTAATGTTATTATATAAGAAAGCGGTGCCTCTTGTAATGCAACCATGTGTGTTTCATATGGATAAATGTGACCTTAAGGCGTATAATGATCGGAGCATCCCGGAAAGAAGGAAACGACCATGTCAGATCAAT
This sequence comes from Paenibacillus sp. FSL R5-192, assembly GCF_000517845.1. Classification (NCBI taxonomy): domain Bacteria; kingdom Bacillati; phylum Bacillota; class Bacilli; order Caryophanales; family Paenibacillaceae; genus Paenibacillus; species Paenibacillus sp. FSL R5-192. The sequence continues at coordinate 180,915 of NZ_ASPR01000075.1, forward strand.
CCAACCCCAAGAAAGAATCCCTTGCATCTTCTAACGAAAAAATACAGGAATCACCTTCCGGTAAAAGCGGAGCACTCAGTTATTCGGTTGCCTCCAATCCGGTCTATTATGAACAAGGCGCACTGCATGTCCTGTTTGCCGGGGCAAGCCAGACCCTTCCGGGTCACGCCCTCGGTCCTAAATTGTTTGATTATTATCTGCTGCATTATGTAGAAAAAGGAGCGGGTACGTTCCGTACCGAATTGCACACCTACGAGTTATCCGCAGGTGATTGTTTCCTCATTCATCCCGGGCAGCTGGTAAGCTACCAGTCACATGCCCGCAACCCATGGCAATATCGCTGGATTGCCTTCACAGGCAGCCAGGCTGGCCAACATGCCGAGGAGGCGGGATTCCGCCCCGAGAAGTCCGTTTTTCATGCCGGACCCTCTTGTGGAATATCCAATTGGCTATCCGTGATGCAGGATGCTTTTGCCGAGCGCAAAGAAAGCTCTCATTTCACATCACTGGGTACGTTATATATGATTCTAGCCGAAGCACAGAATCACCTTTCGCAGGGCCAAACCTTAATTCCAGGTGAATCCTCCATCCGACGTACGGTGAAACAGATGATTCAATATATGTCTACCCAGTATGCCTATCCTGTCTCCATTGAACAAATGTCTGCGAGTCTCGGGTACAACCGCGCGTATTTATCCCGTATTTTCAAACAGGAAACTGGACTTTCCCCAGTCACGTATCTGCTAAAACTGCGGATCGACAAGTCGCGCCAACTCCTGAGAGAACGCCCGGATCTGTCCATCGAACAGGTATCTGCATCAGTGGGACTGCCAGACGCGCTGTATTTCTCCAAACAGTTCAAACGATTTCACGGTGAAGCGCCTAGCTTGTATCGAGAGAAAATACTGTCCCGTCCACTACATCAGGGGTTACAGAAGAATGCTCAACAAAACAAACGATGAGCAACATAACGGACGGAACACGTACGACAAAAAAAGGTGCATTCCGCCATTATGGCTAAGATGCACCTTTTGCACTTTATTTATTTGTCATCAGGCTCCGGAGACAGGATGGATTCAATCCGTTCCAATTCCTCTGTAGAGAAATCTAGCTGACTGAGCGCAGCCACATTCTCTTCAATCTGGGAAGGACGACTTGCGCCAATCAGCGCGGAAGTTACCCTGCCATTACGCAGCACCCATGAGAGTGAAAATTGGGCCAAACTCTGACCACGGGCTGCTGCAATCTGGTTTAGCGCACGCACTTTGCGGAGCGTCTCTGGAGAGATGTTGTTCTCATTCAGGAATACCGACGGTCCTTTGGCACGTGAGTCTTCCGGGATACCATTCAAGTATTTGTTCGTGAGCACGCCTTGTGCCAATGGACAGAATGCAATACTGCCTGTTCCATACTCATCCAGCACGTCCTGCAAACCATCTTCAATCCAGCGGTCCAGCAGCGAGTATTTCGGTTGATGAATTAACAGTGGCGTACCCAGACTTTTCAGAATTTCGGCAGCCTGTCTAGTCTGCTCTGCGGGATAGTTGGAGATCCCTACATACAGGGCTTTGCCCGAGCGAACAATATGATCCAGTGCCATCATCGTTTCTTCCAAAGGCGTTTCGGGATCATAACGATGTGAGTAGAAAATATCCACATAATCCAGGCCCATACGCTTCAAGCTCTGATTCAGACTGGATACCAGATTTTTGCGTGAACCCCACTCGCCATAAGGCCCCGGCCACATATAATAACCCGCTTTGGTGGAGATCACCAGTTCATCCCGATAAGGTTTCAGATCCTGGGCCAGTACCTGTCCAAATAACTGCTCTGCCGAACCTGCCGGTGGGCCATAATTGTTGGCAAGATCAAAATGTGTAATACCCAGATCAAATGATCGGGTAATCATATTACGGCCATTCTCAGCATTATTGATACCGCCAAAATTATGCCACAGCCCCAGTGAAATCGCTGGCAGTTTCAAACCTGAACGTCCAACGCGGTTATATTTCATCGTTTCATAGCGAGTATCGCTTGCTACGTAGACCATTATGAATCCCTTCTTTCCCCAGGTTCCGCCTCTTGTATCCGGTCTATGCCGGAGAATGCGGTTATTCAGTCCATACGTTCAACCAAGAAGCTGGTCCACAATATTCATTACCTCACCAATCGGCTCTGTAATCAGCAAATCAGCCCTGCTGTCGTAAGCGGTAGGTTTAGCGTTGAGCAGAACGGTATGTTTTCCCTGAAAATACGTAATTAACTGGGCCGCCGGATATACCGTCAGTGACGTGCCTCCCACGAGTAACAGATCTGCAGAAGACAGTGCATCAATGGAACGATACAATGTCGTCTGATCCAGCTCCTCTTCGTACAGCACCACATCCGGTTTGATCACACCACCACATGTGGTACAGCGAGGCACGGTATCTTTGGACTGTATAATATCATTTAGCGTATAAAACTGCTTGCAATCCATGCAGGCATTACGATGAATTGAACCGTGAAGTTCAAAAACATTGCTGCTACCTGCCTTCTGATGTAGTCCGTCGATATTTTGCGTGATCACTGCCTGAAGTTTTTCCGCCTGCTCCAGACGGGCCAATAGTCGATGACACCCATTCGGTTCAGCATCTGGATGAAGCATTTTGCCACGATAAAAATCATAAAAAATATCGGCATGTTGATCAAAAAAATGTCGGCTTAACAACTCTTCCGGTGGATAAGGCGAATGCTGCTCCGTCTGATACAGACCCGCAGCGGAGCGGAAGTCGGGAATCCCGCTTTCCGTTGAAGTCCCTGCCCCTCCGAAAAAAACAATCCGGGAGCTTTCCTGAATCCAGGCAGCCAGTTGTTCTGTTGCGTTCATCCTCTCTCCTCCTTTTATTTACTATATAAATTGAACTAAAGAATATTTACACTGACCACTCCGATGACAGAACAACCTTCCGATCGCTGTTATCCCCAGATTTTTTTTGATTCCTTTCCTAAGGGGAAAATCCGAGGATAAAGGCGAACACTCCGTTTCTTTAGGTTATTTCTGTCCTCTCCATTTGGTGTAAATATTAGTTCAATTTATATAGTCCAATCAGGTCAGGGTGACTTATAAAATAACGCTTATCTCATTATAATGACGAATAATGGCATGGGCATCAACCAGGTGAGATCCTTGATCTAACTGCGGACCGTAACCGAGCGTATAGGATACCTCTGCGTGCCGCCCCATCTGCATATCCCCATTGCTGTCTCCAACTACAACGGCCTCCGCAGGATCGATATGTAATTCACGGCAAGCCAAGAGTGCTGCTTCTCTATCCGGTTTGCCCTGGGTCACCCGATCACAGCCCACAATGGAGGTGAAAAAGGAACGAATCCCCATCCAATCCAGATGTGTTTCTGCTGCCGCTGTACTATCTGAAGTGACGACCGCCAGTGGTATGTCTGCTGCCCTGCATTTCTGCAAGAAATCCAGCAATCCTGACATTGGTTCAGCGGATTTGCGCTCTCTTACCGATCTCATGGCTACACTTGAAAATTGGCGTATCGTTGTGATCGCTTCATTCCATGGTATGCCTGCTGCATATAGCTGCCCGGCAAGCAATCCCGTGCACTCATCCACAGTCGCAATGGCAAGTGGGCCTTGCGGATCATATCCAACAATATGACCTTGCGGATTATGGGTAGTGCCCAGAACATGCTCCCGTTCAACTGTAAATGAAGCTCCGAGTTCATTCATACGTGATTGCAACTGATCCAGTAATGCCTCTGCCCACGGCCCCCATAGCTGGAGGAATTCCAGCAGTGTTCCATCTTTATCGAACAGGATACCTTTACATGGGATCTGCACTCCATTCACTTGAAGCATGGTCATCCATATCACCTCCATTAAGTTATGCTATAAATGCATTCAACCCTTAATGCAGAATAATTAAATCAAAACCTACTTGATGGTACTTAACCAAGCCAGCACCGTCTTGACCGTCTGATTCAGCTGTTCTTCTCCACTCACTTCCGGCTCGCCATCTCCTTTTTGATGACCATAATCACCAAACTGGGCGTGGTTACCACCTTCAATGGTGTAATATACCGTGTCTTCTGGAAGATACATCCGTCCACTCTGATACTTCGTAGCATTCACGACTTCATCTTTAGTACCTAGAATAGATAAAGCAGGTATTCCAAGTGACTTTACGCTCCCTTTTTCATCCGGGTAAGATGCCAAGAAGAAAATCCCGTGAAGTGCATCTGGATGTGCGGCTACATAACGTGCAGCCATGGACCCGCCGAGAGAGTGTCCACCCATAACAAATTGTTCGTCTGGATATGCGGCCAGAATCTCATCTGCCAAGTTTGGCTTAAGCACTGCCAGGTTAACTGGCATCTTGGCAATAATCGTGTGATGACCCGCAGCAGCCAGCTCATGCGCAAGTGGTGCATAACTTTCCGGTTTTACCAGTCCACCAGGATAGAAAAGTACACTTTTCCCAGACGGTTTGTCTGGCACAAAATCAATCCAGTTCTCTTGTTCACTCACTGTCACCGGATTGGCTGTTTCCATGGCCGCTTGGGCTGTTTCCTGTGGACCGTATGGTGTGAATAATTTCCACGCAACAAATCCACATCCAATGACAATGAGCGCCAGAAGTACGAGCAGGAATTTCCCGATGCCCCTCTTCTTGCGCCCTATATTATACCGATTTCTCAACGTTAATCACCTTTCTTCACTTCCGCAGGTGCCGCGGCTCACAGAATTGGGAGCCTTTGTTTATCAGGCTCCCCTTCTACGAATTGAAAAAATATTATTCAGCCTTGGCCTTGCGGTAAGCATCCATATATTGTTCCGCTTTGCGACGGACATGACTCAGGTCACCCGTCTTCACAGCTTCCGATGTCAAGTCGGAGCCGATCCCTACAGCGACTGCTCCACCCTTGATCCAATCCCCCAGATTAGACAAGGATACCCCGCCAGTTGGCATAAAATTCGCCTGCGGCATAGGGCCCTTCATCGTTTTGATAATCGAAGGATCATACAGGTTACCCGGGAACAACTTCACAATGTCCACGCCGAGTTCCAATGCGCGTTGAACGTCAGCAATCGTCATCACACCAGGCAGAATCGGAATTCGATACAGGTTGCAGATCTGAACGGTATCCGGGTTCAGGGAAGGTCCGACTACAAACTCGGCACCCGACATGATGGCCGCTCTTGCCGTTTGCGGTTCAAGCACCGTTCCCGCACCAATAATCGCGAATTTCTCTGGATCTTGTGTGTTCCAATGGTATACACGGCTTAATTTTTCAATGGCTTTGAGTGCACTGGGTACTGTCATCGTAATCTCGATAACTTTAATGCCACCCGCAATCGCTTGCTCGGCCATGGCAATGACTTGATCAGCAGAATCTGCACGCAGAACTGCCACAACCCCATTGTCCGTAATCTTTTGCAACAGCTGAAGCTTCTTCATTTCATTCTCTCCCTTGTCAATGTGGTGGTTGTGTATACAAGCCTTACATTTAAGAACGAAGATGAGCCATATATGATTTAGAGCGACTAACGCTCAACATGGGCAACGTTGTTCAGCTTGGCCTCGACCTGCCCCCACGTCGGGAGCGCCTCCCAATCGCCAACAGCCTGTATAACCATGGAACCGGTCAAATTGCCGAGACGGGTTGCTTCCTGCGGGGAGTATCCTTTTAATATACCCGATAAAAATCCCGCGCAGAATCCATCTCCTGCTCCTACCGTATCCAGAACATTATCCGCCTTAAAGTACGGAACTTCAGTTAGGGTACCATTCGCCAATACGTAGGTCAAATCAGGGCCACCCTTCACGATGCACACAGCATTCATGGCAGATAAACGCTCAAGTACTTTTTGATCATTTTCTTCGTTATATAGAAGTTTCATCTCGTCCAGACCCGGTAAAAAGTAGTCCGCCAGTTCAGCTAAACGCAGTATAACCGGACGGGCCTCATCCGCAGACCATAGTTTGAGACGCAGATTTGGATCAAAGCTTACTTTCACACCTGCCTGTTTGGCAATATGTATGGCAGCCTCTACCGTAGCAAGTCCGGACGGGCTTATTGCTGCCGTTATACCCGTAACGTGCAATATCTTCGCCCCGGCAATATAATCAGGATCCAGATCATCAGGTGTGATCGCACTTGCAGCAGATAGCTTCCTATAATAATGCACCGAGGCTTTCCCGGAAGCGTTCTCACGAATCATTAAACCAGTGGGCTCGTCATCACTTAACCTTACCCGGGATACATCTACGCCTTCACCGCGAATGGCTTTCAGAATCATACTGCCGATCGGATCATTGCCCAAACGTCCAAACCAACCACTGGTATGCCCCAGGCGGGATACGCCAATAGCCAGATTGCTCTCAGCACCCCCGAAAGACTTGTCCAGTGTGGCTGCATATTCCAGCCCTCTTGTATCCTTGGCAGTCAGCAAACCCATACTCTCCCCAAATGTAATAATTTCCGGGCTTGGATAGGGACTCGTTGACATGATTTCTTCCCTCCTTATAGTTACATTCCCTCATCTTCTTTTTCTATTGTCATCCTCTATGCAACCGTTGTCAATCCCGGAGCGTTCATTTTGTTGTCACAGCTTTGATAAAAGATAACGCTTACTAATGTGAATTAAATCACAATAGATAATGCACATCCATATTACCCTTATTACAGATGCAAATGACCTGGCAACCAGGGTCTACAAGGGGGCTACACCATGAAAAATCAGACACTGATCCGGGATGATCAGGAATCTTTCTTTTACAATCTGCGCTTTATGCTTATCGTCTGTGTCCTTGCTGGTAATGCACTTGAACCACTCATCACACGTTTTGCAGGAGCGGAAGCTCTGTTCCTGTGGATATATACGTTTCACATGCCACTCTTTGTATGGGTAACCGGGTATTTTGCGACACACTCACTCCAGGGTGAATCTGGGCGAAATGTCCTGAAGCAGATTGCACTACAGTATGTACTGTTTCAGTCCTTATACGCATTGATGGACTTTACCGTATTCCACACACCCCATATGCGGCTATCCTTCTTTGCACCTTACTTGCTGTTATGGTTTCTCGCGAGTCATTTCTGTTGGCGACTGTTGCTTCGTCTGACGATTTCCTGGAAACCGATATATCGGCTGATTGGATCGATTGCGCTTGGTGTAATTGCCGGGTATTTGCCCATCGACGGGTTCTGGCTCAGCTTCAGCCGTACGTTTGTATTTTTGCCGTTTTTTGTCATCGGTTATGACTATGGAGCAACCATCCGTTCACATTTATTATCCGGTTGGGGGCGAAAAACCGCAGCCATCCTCTCTGCTGCACTGTTGGTATGGATCGGGTATGGGGGTTTGAATATTTCATCCGGATGGTTACTCGGAAGCATGACGTACGCCGAATTGGGTCACCACGAATGGTATGCCGGCATCTTCCGGGTGGGTGTCTACTTGCTGGAAATCGCATCTGCAGCACTGTTCTTGGCTTGGGTACCTTCCTTGACTTCCAGACTGACGGACCTTGGACGACGCACACTCTATGTGTTCCTGCTGCATGGGTTTCTCGTTCGTCTCGCAATCTGGTCCGGAGTCTACAGTTATATGGGAAGCTCGGCGTATATTCCAGTCATACTTGTCATTGCCATACTCTTCGCAGTCACACTGGCTCTGCCGGCTGTACGTCACACGTTCAAACCCGTAATTGAACCGAATATATCCCGATTTTCTTTCAATCGACATGAAGTGTTTAAACGGTCGGCCTAATGCTCTGACGGATCTCTTCACCATCGATTCTATCCTAGTGAATTGTTTCAGGCTGGAAATAAGGTGGTAAATTAGGGATACGCGCTACAAAAAACAACTTATCGTTGTAAGGAGTGATTTGTAATGGCACGTCAACCGACGTCAGAACACAAGATGAGCCGTGAGGAAGCTGGCAGATTAGGTGGCAAAGCGACTTCCAAGAACCATGATCGAAGCTTCTACCAGATGATTGGAAAAAAAGGTGGAGAAGCGACTTCAGATGCCCATGATACTGACTTTTACAAGCAGATTGGTCGCAAGGGCGGAGAAGCAACCTCCGAAACTCATAATAAGGAATTCTATCGTGAGATTGGACGCAAAGGCGGAAGCAACTAATGAATTCCGCTCGCCACATCGAAACATGATCATAGCTTTCCCGCAAATCAAGAAGTCTAATTCCATGAAAATGGTTTGAGGCTTCTTTCTATTGTTTGTAGAAATATGACGACGGTTGTGATAGACTCAATAGAAAAACCGGGTGTTCACGGGTTTAAAGCAGCAAAGAATTTCACAAACTACGGGGAGCTCGACACCGGCATGCCGGTCCTTTTTTTTAGAGTACGGATGAAATTAAACGACAGATGCACTGCCATTTACTTTTCCATTCATGTTGCTCAATATTATATATTTGGGGGGAATACACCATGTCAGCCAAGAAGATGCGTTCCGATATGATCAAAAAAGGTTTTGACCGTGCACCACACCGGAGTTTGCTCCGCGCAGCGGGCGTTAAAGAAGAGGATTTCGGCAAGCCGTTTATTGCCGTATGTAACTCATACATCGATATCGTGCCCGGCCACGTCCACCTTCAGGAATTCGGTAAAATTGTAAAGGATGCTATTCGTGAAGCCGGTGGCGTTCCATTCGAATTCAACACCATCGGAGTAGATGATGGTATTGCCATGGGACACATTGGTATGCGTTACTCGCTGCCAAGCCGTGACATTATCGCGGATTCCGTGGAAACCGTTGTATCTGCACACTGGTTCGACGGCATGGTATGTATCCCGAACTGTGACAAAATTACACCAGGCATGATGATGGGTGCGCTTCGCGTAAACATCCCTACCCTGTTCGTAAGTGGTGGACCAATGAAAGCTGGTCGTGACAGCAATGGTAAGGCTCTTTCCCTGACTTCCGTATTTGAAGGTGTAGGGGCTTACCAAGCAGGTAAAATCGATGATAAGAGCTTGCTTGAACTTGAACAGTTCGGCTGTCCAACATGTGGATCATGTTCCGGTATGTTTACGGCAAACTCCATGAACTGTCTGGCTGAAGCGATGGGACTGGCTATGCCAGGTAACGGAACCATCCTTGCCGTTGCTCCTGAGCGTCGTGAGTTTGTTAAACAATCCGCTACCCAATTGATGGAACTCATCAAAATGGACTTGAAACCACGTGATATCGTAACTGTAGAAGCGATCGATAATGCGTTTGCACTGGATATGGCGATGGGTGGATCTACGAATACAGTACTGCACACGCTGGCACTGGCTCATGAAGCAGGTATCGAGTATCCAATCGAACGTATTAATGAAGTAGCGAACCGCGTTCCGCATCTAGCGAAACTTGCACCTGCTTCCGATCTTCACATCGAAGACGTTCACAATGCAGGCGGCGTAAGCGCAGTGCTGAACGAATTGCTCAAGAAACCAGGCGCAATTCATGGAGACTGCATTACGGTAACAGGTAAAACTATCCGTGAGAACGTTGAAGGAAAAGAAATTCAGGATACAAATGTCATTCATCACCTGGATAACCCGCATTCCGAAAAAGGCGGCCTGGCTGTATTGTTTGGTAACCTTGCACCACAAGGCGCTATCATCAAAGTTGGTGCAGTTGATGCTTCGGTTGGCGGATACCACAAAGGTCCTGCCATCTGCTTTGACTCCCAGGAGCAAGCGCTCGAAGGTATTGCTAACGGCAAAGTAAAAGAAGGACATGTTGTTGTTATCCGTTATGAAGGACCAAAAGGCGGACCAGGTATGCCTGAGATGTTGGCTCCTACTTCCCAGATCGTAGGTATGGGATTGGGTGCCAAAGTTGGTCTGATCACCGATGGACGCTTCTCTGGCGCATCCCGCGGAATCAGTATAGGACATATCTCTCCGGAAGCAGCTGAGGGTGGTCCAATCGCCTTTGTTGAAGAAGGAGACATCATCGAGCTGGATCTGAACAACCGTATCATCGAATTGCACATCAGTGACGAAGAGTTTGAACGTCGTCGCGCAGGTTGGAAAGGCTTTGAACCGAAAGTAAAAACCGGTTACCTGGCTCGTTATTCCAAACTGGTTACCAACGCAAGCAACGGTGGCGTACTGAGTATCTAATTCACTAATAAATAAAGGGTTGCTCTTCTGCCAAATCTGGCGAAGGGCAACCCTTTTCTTTTGCTGGTTGGTGTGATCAGTCCGTTTAGTTCCGCTCTGGCAGTATCTCTTGTTCAATTAACAACGATTCATCTCTGGATTCTTCTACCGTTGCTGCTACCTGCATCGTATGTTGACCGTAACGTTCCAACAGTAAATCCAGCGGCATGGCAATCATCTTGGGTACCAGTTGTTCAGTACGCTGTTTCAAACGTTTGGTTCCTGCCGGGTGGATTACACTTAACAGCAGCTTCAAGTATACTTTGGATGCAGCACTGAACGGTCCAGGAGGCAATTCTTGTATGGTAAATCCGAATTTTTCTGGGCCTCTGTTAATCATACTCACACCGTATATCGCCTTGGCAGAGCGTAACTCAGGTTCGAGTGCCACCATGCGTGCCAAATCCGGCAATTGCTGTTCCATCGTCCGAATCATGCGAATAGCCAAATGCATACTGGAACGTGACGTCACTCCAAGTTCAAACAATTTCTGATTGTCAAAATGCAGTTCTATTACCGGATCTCCATTTTGAATGACATGGCCATCATTCATCTCCACCCGTGCTCCGTGATATACACGTGATCTGAAGTGCAGCATTGGGTCCTCTGGCGAAGCCGTCCGTAGATGATATACCCAGTGGAACAACTTCTCCCAGCCCAGCCATAGGGCAACAACAATTCGTTTCCATAGCTTCAGTGGTGTCTGTAATTGCGTTTTGTTCTGAGATTCGCTCACTATGATACCTCCCATCAACGTATCAACGCGTACGCTTTGCAGGCCTAGCCGTTCGGCTTCCTGTAATACGACTTCCAGCGCCTGAAGCATCTGCTCCGGCGCGTGTGCATCAGCACCAAGGGTCGTTCCTCGATCATGCAGTAGCATGACCTCTCCGCCTCTCAGTTCCTTCAGCATCCGTTCAGTCAATCTCTGGGCACCTACTCGGCTTCTCCAATCTTCAAACATGGAAGACCACAGTACAATCTTTCGTTCTTTCTTGCTGAAAAAATCAAACAAATTCATAATCCCCCACGGTGGACGATAATAACAAGTCTTCACGCCGGTTACTTTATGAATAATCTGACCTGTTCGCTGAATCTGATCGCGAACGGTACGTGGCCGCATGAGCCAGTTCGTCTTGTGAATATAATTATGAATGCCAATAAGATGACCATCCTCATGTATGCGCTGTATGAGTTCAGGATGACTCGCTGCATGTTCTCCAACGACAAAAAATGTGGCTTTTGCTTGATGCTGACGAAGCAGATCGAGCAGTCTTGGCGTATAATGTGGATCTGGCCCATCGTCAAACGTTAATGCAAATTGTGTATCACTTCTTCCCCGTCGAAATACACGAAAACCAAAAAGCCTACTGATCAAACTTGGAATAAAGGCGTAAAAAGATGAAAGATACAATAACCACAGTAGAATACTATGAAGTATCGTTGTCATGTTGCAAGCTCCCCACTTCTCCTGCTGAATTACGGTGCACTATGGCACTATCTAAAATAAACCGCCTTTAATTTTATCATAGTTCAGACTTTTCTTGAATCCTGTTTTCCCAAAAAGATAGCTATCGTGTACAATAAATACAATCTAATTATTGCCATCAAAGGAGCCATGTCCATGCTACCGCTTTACAAAAAATACGGGCGAACTGTCTTTGACATCGCATTGCTCGTATTAACCGTGTATGTGATCATGTACGGTTTCAGTCAATTATACCATGTGGCTGCACCGGTCTTTCTATCATTCATTGTGTATTGGATGATTGAACCGCTGGCCAAATTTTTACATCGCAAAGGATTGCCCAAGACACTTGGAGCCGCCATCTCCGTCTTGTTGTTTCTTGCATTAATTGTCGCTGCCTTTTTTGGGGTAGGCTTGATTATCATTTCACAAATTTCCAATCTTCAAGATAATTTCCCCGTATACATTGAAATGATACAACGTGAATTCACCAATCTGGTGTTATTCATTCAGGACAAGTCAGACGCTCTCCCTGATGGAGTTATGGAAAAAGCGAATGATTATTTTGCAACACTGACCGGGTTCCTGTCCAAATGGGTAACTAGCGGAGCGCAATTCGTAGTAGGTTTCCTCAGTTCATTCTCTTCGTTTATTACGAACTTCGGAATTGCGATTATTCTGGCATTTTTCCTCAGTATCGAGATTGAATCCTGGCGCAAGTTCGCCCGTGCGAAAACGCCCAAAACATTAAAGTTAGCTATTGAATTCATGCGTAATCACGTGTTCAAAACAATCCGCTCGTATCTGAAGGCACAGATGATCATGATGCTCATTACGTTTGTATTGATTTATGCAGGTTTGTTGATTTTGGGAACCTCTAACGCCTTTACCATTGCAGCAGTCTGTGCGGTTTTTGATCTGGTACCCTTGCTTGGCGTTCCTGTTGTATTTATTCCATGGATCGTCTACTTATTCATTATTGGCAATAGTAGCCTGGCGATTGGCCTGATTGTGATTCTGGCAGTGACGATGCTGACACGGCAATTGCTGGAACCGAAAATATCAGGTAACTCGATTGGTGTATCTTCGGCGTACTTGATGCTTTCGTTTATGCTGATCTCCCTTTCGATCTTTGGCCTGGCTGGTGTAGTGTTATCTCCAGTGCTTCTGATCCTTCTGAAAGAACTGTTACAACAAGGATACCTGCAAAAGTGGATTCACCTGCCAAAAGATGAATTTGAATCCTCTCCATTGGTCATGGACCCACCCGTTAGTAAGGCCTCTGCGAATTCTGCCGAATCTACTGTACAACGTCCCGTTCCTGCGAAGGATCATGAGGACTCCGCCAAATAGTCCATCACCTTCCTGAAGAGAGCTGTCGCCTGATGTTGGCTGTCAGGAGAGACATTTTGAACAAGAACAGCTACAGCATATTGGGGTTGTTCTACCGGTCCATAACCAATGAACCATTGATTGTTGCGCTTCTCTCCATGTTTCTGTACCTGAGCTGTACCTGACTTCCCTGCAACATGCCACCGCGCACGCTGCAGGGATTTTCCTGTTCCCTCACGGACTACCTTATTCATCCAGGATAACAGTTTATGCGCTGTTACGGGAGCAATCTGTCCTGATGCTGAAGGTGAATCATGCAAGGGCATCTCCAGCATGGTGCCACCATCCGCATATCGGATGCGCTTAACGAGACGTGGGGCACTAACCTTTCCATCATGTAACAGTGTAACGATCAGATTGGCAGCTTGCAGCGGTGTGACCAAGACATCGCGCTGACCAATTGCTGTCTGTATTTTCGCACCTTCATCAGCAGAAGAAACAGCCTCTGTTCTCACACGCCCGTGATCCTCATGATCAAAGTGTCGTAACACAGGCATTCCTGCCATCTGCTTCCCTTCCCAGCCAATCGGACGCGCGAGTCCCAGACGATCAGCCGTGTTCTCCAGTTGTTCCATACTCAGCCTGCGCGCCGTTTCCGCGAATACGATGTTGCAAGACTCAGCGAATCCTTGCTCCAGATTCAGGTCTCCATGCCCATGCTCCTTCCAGCAAGACAACCCATATCTTCCGTACTCACCACCACAATGGAATTCTTCTCCGTTAGAAACCGCATGATACTCCAAAGCAGCAGCCGCAGTGACAATTTTGAAAATGGAACCCGGTACGGCTCCCTGTACTGCACGATTCCCCCAGGCCGATTCTTTAGGGTCCACATGTTGTGGCTGATAGAAAGGACGGGAGATCATGGCGCGAACATCTGCGTTAGCGGCATCTAACACAACAATGGCCCCTTCTTGTAATCCAGATTCTTGCGTCAACCCCTCCAACCCACGCTGTAACTCAGCATCCACTGTGGTTTCTACACGTAAAGGATAATGGCTATTGGCCGGTGCAATGACGTGCGGCTGAATATCAGGGATAATCTCCCCACCTCCCGAGACCATGCGTGATACAAGCGTAGGGCCAATTCCCCTTACCAGCGGTTCAAGTGTCCTCTCCAGTCCAGCTGCTCCTGCTTTCATGGCAAATGGCTGTTTCACTTCATCCTGATGCCCAGTTAGAACTTTGGAGGACTCAGGCTGTTCAGCCAGATATCCCATCCACTGCATTCCTGTATGCCCATGAAGATACCTTGTCATCATCGGATAGATGCCAGCTCCTTGCAGGTGCAAACTACGTAGGCGCTCCACCTGGGCAACGGTCAAATGAACAGGCTGATGTGTACCTGCTGTCCAGAAATGAGGTATACTTTCCTGATTCCATTCCTTCTTCAATTGATCCGGATCGGTATGTAATATAGCTGCCAACTGTACCATCTCGGAGCCTTCTAATGCCCCTTGCTTGCGTAATTTCTCTAACGGACTTGCCTGTGGAAAAAGAACCAGTCCCCATTGCAGCTTACCGGTCAACGCCTCACCCTTGTAATCCGTAAATTGCCCCCGCCCCGGGTCAAGCATCACCCCGCGTTCACGCTGCAATACAGACATTTCACGTACCGTTCGGTGAAATCCAGGCATCGTCTGATTCACCTGAACGATCTGGACCCATCCCAATCGTAATATAAGCAATCCAAAGACAAGAGTTAGAAGAATACAAGTTATATAGATTCGCCGTTTCGCAAGGAGATGCATCCCAATCTCACCTTTTGTCGTTTTGACATATTATTGCTGATATGGCTTGGAATTATCCGGTAAACAAAAAGAAAACCTGTCCCATGTGCGGGACAGGTTCTCCTCATTTCAACCTTGACTTGTTACACCGTAAAGCGTGACAAGGTTTCTTTCAGTTCAGTAGACACATTCTCCAGTTTGCCAGACAGATTGACCAGCTGGTTACTGATATTTTGCTGTTCACTGCTCAAGGAAGCTACTTCTTGGGACGTTGCAGAAGATTCTTCAGCTACAGCGCTGACATTGCTCATGGCTTCAGACAACGTACCTTGAGATTTGTTCAAATCTCCAATAGAACCTGTCACCATACCCAGACGTTCCACAAATGCACCCATCTGTTCCTGCACGGAAGCAAAGATGACATTGGTGTCTTTAACCGCATCCATCTGTTCCTTGAATAACGGATAAGCTGCCGACAAAGCATCCACGGTCTCATTCATTTCAGTCATGATTTTGTCTGTAATCTCTCCAACCATCTCAATGGATTGTCTGGATTGAGCCGCGAGCTGACGAACCTCATCAGCCACCACCATGAATCCGCGTCCGGCTGCACCGGCACGTGCTGCTTCAATGGTTGCATTCAGGGAAAGGATATTTGTCTGTTTCGTTATGTTTTGCAGCACTTCAAGCACTTTCAGAACAGAAGACGTACTCTCTTTCAGCGAATCAACCTTATTCACCAGTGCACCAATCATTTCTTCTGTCTTCTGCGTTTTGGTCATCAACTGATTCAGATGTTGTGTTCCTGTCTGACTGGACTTCTCTACATGACGAGCAGAATCACCCATCTGTTCATTAGCAGCGATTACACTCTGCATCTGACGAGAGATATTGTCAGTTAATTCATTGCCACGTTCCGCTTCGGTTGCCAAACTGCCTGCACCGCCTGCGATCTCTTCTGTAGCTACGGCAATCTCCGAAGCAGATACAGCCGTTTTCTTGGATGCACTGCTCAGCTCAGAGGCCGTATCCAATACTTCCTGCGCAGAACGATTGGTTTGTTCAACCAGCTTAGTGATCTGCTCCATCATCAGATTGAAGGCGGTCGAGAGCTGACCAATTTCATCCTGGGAGCTATATGGTGTACGAACTTTAAGATTACCTTTCGCACCTTCCTGCATCAGGTCTTTCAATTTGCCGAGTGGACGAGCGATCATACGCACCATCCAGATCCCGATCAATACTGCAATCCCCGCATCAACCAGCGCCATCCACAGGGTCAGAGTCAGAATGCCTTTTGCGTCCTGAACCAAAACAGAGGTAGGTATCATACCAACCAGTTTCCAATTGGATGTATCCATCGTACTGTATACAGCCAGCATTTCCGTAGATTTGCCATCTACCGTATACTCCGTATTTGTACTACCTGCTGGTTCGGTCAACTCTTTGACAAATGCAAGCTCTGTTTCTTGTCCTGTACGATCCGAGATGGAGGATGCAACCACTTTATTATCCGGAGCAATTAGTTGAAGAATAGCTCCTGGCCCAAGATCAAGCGATTTCAATTGTTCCTCCAAAACTTCCAGTTTCAGTTCAATAACCAGAACATACGACTGAGTAGTCCCCTGCAAGTTTTTCATGGAACGTGCAATTTTAAACGTTGGCGTTGAGCCATCTTCTTTGACCTCTGTTGGAAGCCAGCGATAACCGCCCGCCTCAATTAACTCACTGTACCATGCTTCCTGGCGAATGCTGCCCATGGATGAACTGTTGCTGCCGGTACCCATAATGGACTTTGTATCGTCCGTAGGTACCAAATAAATCGCTTCCATAGATTTATTTGTAAATGCAACATTGGACAGTTGCTTGTTGATTGAACTTGAGTTCACGAATGTATCATACGCAGTCAAATTCGTATCTGACATTTTTTGTAGCAAGGACTGCATTTCCGGATCAAAGAAAATCTGTGTGGATGTATCGACAAACCGCTCCAAAATGATGTCCATTTTTTGCTTGGTCTGATCAATGGTCTCCTGATTGGCACGCGAAGCATTTTTCTCTATCGTACCTTTGGCCTTCGAATAGGATAATAGACCTAAACTTACTACAAAAATCATAATTCCCGCAAAAAAGATTAAAAACAGTTTAACCCCTACGGATTTAACCGGATTTGCCTTCTTAATCTGTTGGAAAGAAGACCCTCCAAGGTTTTTCCAATCCCGGTTTTTTAATTGTTTTTTTACCCAATCGGTCTTGATCCAGCCCAGCTTCAATTTACTACGGTCAAACTTAAGTAATTTTTTCCCATTCCCTGTAATTTTACTTTTACCTACTTTTTCTTTCTTCACTTTCTGAACCTTCTCAGGGTTAACCTGCTCGACTTTTGTCACTTGCTCCCCACTGTCTTTCTGCTTCTTTTGAACCAATCCCATTCACCTGCCAGTAATTTACTTGTTAGATTTTTCTTTCTCTCCCCTATAAATATGTAGTATTCGACAGCTTTCTTCGTTCCCCTTTCACTTTCCAGAAATATTTTACAACTTTATTCCTATTTTTCTATAAAAAAAAGACCCCCATCTGCCGATATACGGAGGTCCCCATGCTAATTCCATAACACTATTTTGTTAAATCATAATACAATATTGGCGTAATGTAGGTATTTGAGCCTACTTCTTTTTTCTCATCATATCGAAATACGAAACCGGCTGATCCACCTTCATTTTAACTAGTTGCAACGGGTGACGGGCCGCATCTAGAACATTACCTTCTTCATCCTGTATTTCGCCGACAACCTGTTTGAAAAAGTGACCTCCCGGGCCGAAAAATTCAATTTCCTGTCCTGGTTTGAAATGATTGCGCTGTTGAATGGTTGCCATTCCTGTTTCAGCATCATACCCCATGACCAATCCAGCGAAGTCAAAAGGTACAGCCTTTTCTTCCGGTTCATAGATATGATCTTCATGGTCTGGTGTATCATAGAAAAATCCGGTATTCAGCGGGCGATTCGCCGCTTTGTTCATTTCTTCAACCCATTCAGGTTTCAGAACATAATTTTCCGGGTCTGCCATATAGGCGTCAATGGCTTGACGGTATACGTTAACCACGGTTGCCACGTAGTGGATCGATTTCATACGTCCTTCGATCTTGAAACTGTCCACACCCACATCAATCAACTCGGGAATATGGCCAATCATGCACAGATCCTTTGATCCCATGGAGAATGAATTATCCTGTTCCTCGAACAGGGGAAGCTGATTCTCACCTAGTTTGAATGGCGCAGGGGCCTTCATCTGCATGTCCTCTTCGCTGACCCACACCGTATCTTCTCTCGCATCCTCGAACAGATCATACTTCCAGCGGCAAGACTGGCAACAGCCGCCCCGGTTGGAGTCCCGATCCGTAAAATGGTTGGAGAGAACGCAACGTCCGGAATACGACGAACACATCGCCCCGTGAATAAAGGCTTCAATTTCGATATCCACATTGGCCTTGATCTCTTCAATCTCTTCAAAGCTAGTCTCACGTCCGAGAACAACACGTGGAAGTCCTTCATCTTTCCAGAACTTCACGGCTTGCCAGTTGAGTGTGGATTGTTGAGTACTTAGATGTACCTCAAGGCCTGGCACAGCACGAAGCGCTACTTCAATAATAGCCGGATCAGCTACGATGATCGCAGAGATTCCCGCATTATAGAGGTTTTGCAGGTACGTTTCGATACCCTCAACATCCTCATTATGTGCATAGATGTTTGTCGCTACGAACACCTTGGCTCCATACTTTTTGGCAAACTCCACACCTTCACGCATCTCTTCAAAGCTGAAGTTATCCGCGTTGGAACGCAGTCCATAGGCTTGTCCACCGATATATACGGCATCTGCACCGTAATGGATCGCAAATTTCAGTTTTTCCAGATTACCCGCCGGAGCTAGCAGCTCCGGTTTGTCCAGACGGTTACGTTTACCCGAAAACTTCCGCTGTACCGCCACTGTTTCCATTCTGTTCACCTCGTCTATTAATACACTTGTTCTTTATAGAAAAATCCAAACGACAATTCACGTTCAGGGTCCTGTAACTTGCGCACCTCAGCGAGCCACTCTTCAGAGAACGCATATGCATCAGCATCGGCTACATAACTGTCAATCGCTGTCCGATATGCACGTACAACAGCTTCATTGTAGGTAAGTGATTTTAACATACCTTCAATTTTGAAACTGTGCACACCCGCCTCCATCAACAGATGAAGATCTTCGAGGATACATATATCCTCTGAGCTCATAATGTGTGTACCGTTAATATCCTCGTAGATCGGGAATTTCTCATCCCGACGTTCAGCCTCGATCAGGAACAATCCCCGCTCTTTCCCCAGATGTCCCTCAACCGGCCGCCCTTGATGAGCCATGTAACTTTGTACCAGACTGCGCTTGGAATGATAAATATTCGTCATGCCATGCACCTGAACCTGAGCTTCCACCTTCAAAAAAGGAACCATTTCCGTCAACTCGTCCATATTCAGCTCTCGGGCAAGTACAACGCGACTAGCTCCCTTGGTTCCCCAATAGTTGGCCGTCGCATAGTTCGTTGAAGTCATCTCCGCATTCCAGTGCAGCTTCACATGTGGAGCGTATTCCTTCATGGTAGCCAGCACGGATGGATCATTAAACTCCACACCATCAATACCGATTCTGCCAAGTGCTTGAACATATTCAGGCAATTCTTTCAACAGTTCGTTGGACATCAGATTAGTCATGGATACATACACACGCGCCTGATGTTTGGCTGCAATGGCAACCACCTCTGCTGTCTCTTCCACGCTAAAGCTACCTGGAAGACGCATGCCGAATCGATCATCTCCAATGACCAGAGCATCTGCTCCAGCCTGGAGAAGCACTTCTGCCTCTTTCACATTCGCTGCTGTAACGAGCAGTTCATGTTTCTTACTCATATAATCCCCTCCGCTTATTGCGCAGCCTTACTTTTGGCTATATTTTGCTGGTGTTCCTTATACGTTTTGGCAAATAGATGTCCAGACGAGCCATCCTTTTTTGTCACATAGAACAGATACTCCGAAGCTTCCGGATTTAGCGCTGCCTCAATGGACGGAAGACTTGGACTGGCAATTGGACCTGGTGGCAAGCCCTTGTTCAGATACGTATTATAGGGACTTTTCACCTTTAGATCCTTGAAAAACAATCGTTCCTTCGGTCTGTCGAGCAGATATTGCACGGTAGCATCAATCTCCAGCTTCATATCCTGATTGATCCGATTGTAGATTACACCTGCAACCAGAGCACGTTCCTCGTCCACTACAACTTCTTTCTCCACGAGTGACGCGATCGTCAGCAGTTCATGCAGGGAAAGGTTCTTTTCCTGGAGCTTGGCTTCCAAATCAGGAATGGAATTAATCTTGGTCTGGAATTCTTCCAGCATCCGTTGCATCACATCATGCGTGGAACTTCCCTTTTTCAGCTCATACGTCTCCGGGAATAGATACCCTTCCAATACGTAGCGAAGTTCTTCATCCACTGGAATATCTTTGATGATATCTACATCAAAGGCCGAAGGATCATTGGCCAGCTTGATGAATTCATCCCGATCTACTACATGCTCATAAGAAAGCTTACCCGCCATTTGCAGAACGTTATAACCCTCCGGAATCGTAAATTTCACCATTTCTTCCGGTACAACTTCGCCACTACTCAGCTTGCTAACAATCTCATCATATGTCACGCCAGGATTCATTGAATATGTACCCGCCATGAAATTAGAACCTAGTTTCTTCCACTTTAAATACCCTTTGAAGGTTAACCCACTTCGAATGAGGCCTTCTTCTTGAAGCTGATCCGCGATTTTCGAAGTTCCCGATCCGCTCTTAATCTCGAATACGACCGGTTCTGTAGAAGCTTCCACAGGACGCATCATACTCCATACGTAACCGCCTGCGCCTCCGGCAAGAACTACAATGATAAGCAGTATGACTACAATTGCTTTCCCTTTCAAAAAAGAAACAACTCCTTTACACAACCAAAAAGAGCGGACTTCTCCGCCCTCCCGGTTTCTTCAATTTGAAGCTGATTTAATCTTCGTCAATGGGGAGTGTACACTCATCATACAGTTCCGAGATGTTCTCCCACTCATCATCATCGTCGATCGTAACTAACTCTGGCATGATCTGGTCTTCACTTCCAGGTGATACCCGCAGAAGTTCAACCTCGTCGTAAGGTCGCAACGAACTGCGGAGCACCGCGTACTGCTGACCGTTCACTTCGAACTCAGCCAACAAGTCATACGGTTGTGATTTACCGTTCTCTTCCTCGAGCTCAACATGAGCACCGAATGCCAGACGCAGTGAATCTGTCCATTTCAGGTCTTTGCGATTATATTCCGTCATTTAGTTCGCTTCCTCTTCATCTTCAGCAAGAAATGTATTAAACGTCTCCTCGACGATATCCCATTCGGCATCATCTTGGATGACGAAAAGTTTAATATCGTCGCCCTCTTCTTCATAACGGAATGCATATACATCCGTTTCGCCATCTT
Organism: Paenibacillus sp. FSL R5-192; assembly: GCF_000517845.1. Taxonomy (NCBI): domain Bacteria; kingdom Bacillati; phylum Bacillota; class Bacilli; order Caryophanales; family Paenibacillaceae; genus Paenibacillus; species Paenibacillus sp. FSL R5-192. The sequence goes on from NZ_ASPR01000075.1 coordinate 202,230, forward strand.
CAGGTTCAACCGGAGCAACCATCATGTACTTGGCCTCCGAACCATCTACTTCAAACTTCATGATGACTTCGAATTCCTCTTCATTACCCTCGTCATCCGCAATGTAAATAATTTCCGCTTCTTCTTCCATACCCAGTTGATCTTCAGCCATTGTTGATCCCCCTCACCTTCTACTATTGGCATCCAAATAATTTTGCAAAATCAAGCTTGCGGCCATTTTGTCCACAACCTGCTTGCGTTTTTTCCGACTGACATCCGCTTCAATCAGCGTACGTTCTGCTGCCATGGTTGTCAGCCGTTCATCCCAAAGGTGAACAGGTAAATTCAGTTCATCCCGCAGGCGATCGGCAAAAGCAATGCATATCTCACCGCGCGGTCCTACGGTGCCGTTCATGTTTTTGGGAAGTCCGACTACGATCTCACTAATCTCATGCTCACGCACAAGTTCGGCAATCCGAGCGAACTCGCCTTCATCACGGCGGCGTTCTAGCACTTCCAATCCCTGGGCAGTCCAACCGAAGGCGTCACTCGCGGCAACTCCGATTCTTCGGTCCCCATAGTCCAAACCTAATATTTTCATCCATGCTCTCCCATCCTGGGGCCTGCTCAGGTCGATTACAAATAATCGCCTTCTCAAGCTTCAGGCTGTCTTCTGTCGGTTCATTTCCCGCTGCCTGCAAGGCTGCAACACAGCGGAAGCGGCGTACATTACCGGTGATTGGCCAGATAGGAACGTACAAGCTCTTCAATCAGCTCATCGCGCTCCTTTTTACGGACCAGACTACGTGCGTTGTTGTGACGAGGAATGTATGCCGGGTCTCCAGAAATCAGATACCCAACAATCTGGTTGATCGGATTATACTCCTTATCGACCAATGCATCATATACCGTGAGAAGAATCTCTTTGGATGATGCTTCCTGTTCGTCACCTTTCACATTAAATTTAACCGTCTTATCCATGGAGTCCATTGATGACACCTCGCTCCTGCATGAACATGGGGACCATGTCCTGCCGAATTGATTTCTGTTTATATAATAACATATTCTGACTGCCACAAGTAAACAAAGGATAAGGCAATTGTGTTTTTTGCTTGTCCTTTACTGGCTTCAGCATATTGCATCATTCGATTCCACACGCTCTCGGGTACAAAAAATAAACGAACAGAACCATTTCGATTTATTTTTTGACGATTGAAAGCCACTCAATGGATTTATGCATTATGCCCGCTAACCAGCGAAACTGCCAGTTTCAGCGCTTCATCCAGCTTGGTCGCATCCTTACCTCCGGCTTGCGCCATATCTGGACGTCCGCCGCCACCGCCGCCGCATATTGCTGCGACTTCTTTGACGATTTTGCCTGCGTGTAATCCTTGTTTTACTTGTTCAGCAGGTACTGCTACAACAAAATTCACTTTGCCGTCCGCTGGAGCACCCAATACGAGTACCGCGTTAGGCAATTTTAATTTCAACTCATCTGCCACTGTACGCAGCGCATCCATGTTCGGAGCATCTACGCGTGCTGCCAGCAATTGTGTATTTCCTGCTTGTACCACTTGATCGGTCAATTGACCCGCTTCCATGGCACTCAGCTTGCTTTGCAGGGATTCAGTCTCTCTGGCTGCTTCTTTCAATTGTTGGTTCAGACCTTCAATCCGTTTAGGTACATCAGCCACATTTGCTTTGAGCAGTGCTGCTGATTGTTTAAGCAGTTCCAACTGGCTTTCCACATACAGATATGCGCCGCGGCCAGTTACAGCTTCGATCCGGCGTACGCCGGAGCCAATTCCGCTCTCGCTCACCAGTTTGAAGATTCCAATCTCTGAAGTATTATTTACGTGACAGCCGCCACAAAGTTCCAAACTGTAGTCTCCGACTTGAACAACACGTACAATATCTCCATATTTTTCGCCAAACAGGGCCATTGCACCCATTTCTTTAGCTTCATCAATAGCTTTCAGCTCGATGTTCACGTTCAGACGATTCCAGATCTGTTCATTCACCTGACGTTCAATCTCTGTCAACTCTTCCGGCGTAATACTACCGAAGTGAGAGAAGTCAAACCGCAGACGCTGTGGCTCTACGAGCGATCCTGCCTGGTTTACGTGTGTTCCGAGCACATCTTTGAGTGCCTTGTGCAGCAAGTGGGTAGCCGTATGGTTTTTGATAATGTCGCCACGTTTCGCTGAGTCTACTTCGGCATTAATCACATCGCCTACACGCAGTTCACCAGACTCCACATTCACCAGATGTACATGTTGTCCAAGTGGAGCTTTGAATAAACCTTGTACTTTCGCTGATACACCAGCACCTCGCAGCAAGCCCTGATCACTCACTTGACCGCCACTTTCCGCGTAGAACGGAGTCTTGTCCAGAACAACCTGACACGTCTGTCCTTCGCCTACAGATTCAACAAGGGCATCACCGGCTACGATGGCTACCACTTTTGCTTCCGTCAACAGGTCAGTATAACCAACAAACTCGCTTTTAACCTCCAGATCAGCAAGTGGTCCGCCTTGAACTTTCATGCTCTCGTTCTCTTGACGCCCAGCACGTCCAAGCTCACGTTGTTTCTGCATGGAAGCATCAAATCCTTCTCGGTCCACAGTCAGACCATGCTCTGCTGCATAATCTTCTGTCAGGTCAAACGGGAAACCGTACGTATCATACAGCTTGAAAGCTTCAGGTCCGCTAATAACGGTGCGTCCTTCGGATTTGGCTGTGCCGCTGATATCAGCCAGAATAGCCAGACCATCTGTTAGTGTTTCGTGGAAACGCTCTTCCTCGGTTTTGATTACTTTGGCGATGAACTCCTGTTTGTCTACTACCTCAGGGTAGTACATGCCCATCACTTCACCAACGGTTGTTGTCAATTCATACAGGAATGGACGGTCAAGTCCAAGCACTTTTCCATAACGAACTGCACGGCGAAGCAAGCGACGGATGACATATCCACGTCCTTCATTACTTGGCAGAACGCCATCACCTACTGCAAAAGCAACCGTACGGATATGATCGGCAATGACTTTCAATGCAACATCAATCTCTACGCTGTCGTTATATTTCACACCCGCAAGAGCGGCTGTTCTTTGAATCATCGGTTGGAACAGGTCTGTGTCGAAGTTGGAATCCACATTTTGCAGAATGGAAGCAAAACGCTCCAAACCTGCACCTGTATCAATGTTTTTGTTAGGAAGCGGTGTGTAGCTGCCGTCCTTGTTATGGTTGAACTGGGAGAATACCAGATTCCATACTTCCAGGTAACGTTCGTTTTCCCCACCTGGATACATTTCAGGATCGCTCATGTCGTTTCCGTAAGCTTCGCCGCGGTCATAGAAGATCTCGGTACAAGGTCCACATGGGCCTTCGCCGATATCCCAGAAGTTTTCATCCAATTTAATGATACGCTCAGCAGGCAGTCCTACTTTTTCGTTCCACAGTTTGAAAGCTTCTTCATCTTCCGGATATACCGTTACGGAAAGACGTTCCGGATCGAATCCGATCCACTCTTTGCTGGTCAAGAATTCCCAAGCCCATGTTACGGTCTCTTCCTTGAAGTAATCTCCAATAGAGAAGTTGCCGAGCATTTCGAAGAACGTATGGTGACGACGCGTTTTACCAACATTCTCAATATCATTGGTACGGATACATTTTTGGGAGTTCGCTAGACGCGGGTTCTCCGGCTTCTCACGTCCGTCAAAATATGGTTTGAGCGGTGCCATACCTGCATTGATCCACAGAAGGGAAGGATCGTTGTGAGGTACGAGCGATGCGCTTGGCTCGATTTTGTGACCTTTACTTGCAAAAAACTCTATCCATTTGGACCGGATTTCACTGGCTTTCATACTGGATGCCCCCATTAAATTATAATAGTCCGTTGCGTATTCGCTCCGGTTGGTCAACATTGTTTTTGTAAAAATAAACACAAAAAACGCCCCTGAATAATCAGGGACGATGTTATCGCGGTACCACCCTGGTTATTGCTGTTCATCCCTTGCTGCCCGGACAAACAAACAATCTCCTCGTTCATGCGAAATAACGGTCGCTCCCGGCAGGGTTGTCCTGCACTCCGAAATTAGCTTTCCGCCGCTTCATCTTTCAAGACTCTTCCAGCCATCAGTTCAGGCTCACCCTGATCCGATGAAGTCTATTCTCTGAGGAAAGGAACCCTCGGCGTACTTTATTTCATCATCGATTTCATGTTCTCAACATACACACTCATTATATCGGTAGCACAAGCGGGTGTCAACGCGGCCTCGTTGATGTTTTAACCCTGCTATTTAGTCGGTCCTTCGTTTGATGTAATAGGCGAAAAAGTGTTGCACAATCACCTTCAGCACGGCAAAAACGGGTACTGCCAAAATTAAACCTACAATGCCTGCCAGTTCACCTCCGACGAGCAGTGCAAATATAATCGAAAGTGGATGCAGATGCAACGTACGTCCCACCACCTGAGGAGAAATAACATTACTCTCCAACACCTGGCACAGTGTGTTCACAATGACAACAAGTAGTACCATTTTAAACGATACAGTTGATGCCATGACCACAGCAGGAGCAGCTCCAAGGAACGGCCCCAAGTAGGGCACAATGTTAAACACAGCTACAATGCTTGCAAGTAGCAGGGCATACGGCATATCAATGATGATATAACCAATGTAGGCAAAGATACCAACAATGACACAGACAATAAACTGTCCCCGAATGTAGTTCCCCAGTGCAGTATCGATCTCTTTCATCACCGAGACAATCGCTTTACGACGTGAACGCGGCAGATACGCCACAATGGTGCGCTCAAATACCTCAAAGTCTTTTAACATATAAAAGATCAGAAATGGCACGATAAACACATTGAATAACACATTAATGGTCGCCCCGATATTGTCCATGAGCACAGTAATTCCCTGAGTTAGTCGATCCTCCATCTGAAAAAACCAACTGTTCATGCCTGTTCGCACACTTGGCGGCATTAATTTGTGATCCATATTGTTCATCAGGCTCTGGGCACGCATGGACAGTTCCGGCATATGCTCGTTGAGTTCCCCTAGCTGTTCAATCAATACCGGAATGACATTCATCAGAATGACACCGAGGCAGGTCAGGAAAAAGGCATATATGAGTAGTACCGCAATCGTACGCGGCACCTTGCGCCCTCCCAGCATGCTGACAATCGGATTAAGTACATAGGATATGATAAGGGCTACGATAAAGGGTGCCAGCACTGTTTTCAGGAACACATATATGTGAAGCAGTAAAGGCCGCAGCAGCCAGATAAAATATAAAATGATCAATCCGAGCAGCAGCCAGATCGCGTAACGGAACAGCTTGTTTTTGGTTAATTGCTCCACTTGCATCTCTCCTTTTGGACTGGCTCTGAGAGTCAGTATATGTAGGAAAGGTAATATTTATTAACCCAGCGCAAAAGTGGAAAGGAGTAATCCGAACATTTTTTCTTAAACCCAAAAAAACGCCTCCTTCATCAGAAAAGGAAGCGCATTTTGCAGTACGGGTTAGCATATAATCAACCATACACCAGCCGAACCACTATGTAACCGCATCTATATACATCTGCCAACAATTAACGACAGCCTCCCATGACAGACATTGTCATGAAACCGCATATAGAGGAAGTTATTCTGCTTATTAAGAAGAAGCGTGAAGATGAGGGAAGTCTTGTGGCAGCTCGTCCCCGAAAAACAGATCATCCAGGGAACTCAGCGTACCGTCTTCTTCCACCTGATATACAGACATTTTCTCACCGTTCACCGTTAATTCGATAAAGCATCCCCAGCAATAAAACTGGTGGGAACCAATTTTCCCGATATCTTTGGAACTACAGTTTGGACATTTCATATTCATTCACCTATCCATTAACAGAATGAATGGCATTTTCCAAGCGTTGTTCACTCAGAGACGGCACCATAATGGCACTTTCCCCGATGGACATATCGCTTGTACATGGCAGCCATTTGCGGCCCTCGATCAGATCGGACACAAAACCGTCCGTAATTTCAATCCCTATTATTGTATTTCCCAACTCTTGGTCAAAATAAACATCGGAGACACGCCCGAGCAGCAAACCTTCTTCGGTGAGCACGGACATCTCCTTCAATTTAGACCGACCGAGGAGGTACGTGTATTTTATGTCGTCGGCTCCCGTCTTGCGGACAGCCTGTTGATTACGGATCATGACGGCATCTTCGCCGTAGGCAACGATATCTTGCCACTGCACGATTTTGACATGATTGGTAAACAGACCTTTGTTCTCAAGCTCAATGCCTTCGATCTCCCAATCATCATTCACAATGAAATCCTGGATTTTACCGACCTGCTTCCCGTCCTCAACATCAAAAACGGCAAGTCCGATCATTTCCTGAAGCTTCATCGCTGGGTCCCCCTCATCTTCTTATCATTAAATAGGCGCGGCGCTATTGCTAGGTATGCCCAAAGTTGATGAGTGGCAATCAGACGCCGATCATCAAAACCGCTTCTATCCAACCGATGAAATGGAACTTCTTCCCTCCTTCTGTTCCATGTGTAAAGTTCCCCTTAGGGTCTATTACGCAGTCGTCCAAGAATGGTTCCAATTTTTTCGGCGGTTATCATGATTTCTTCCGTAGTATTACCCAATCCCCAGCTAAATCGAATCGCAGAGTGTAAAAATGTTTCAGGCAATTTCATCGCTTTGAGCACATGAGAGACTTCGAGTGAACCGGAAGTGCAGGCAGAACCGCTTGCAACAGCAATCCCTTCCATATCCAGATTCATTAACATCGTCTCTGTGGACACTTCCGGAAAGCTGATATTCAAGATGTTTGGCAGCGTATGCTCCAGGTGTCCATTCACGTGAAAGTGCTCCGTACCCACATGAATTTCAAGCTGTTCCAACAAAAGTTTACGCAATTCCAAATCATGCTGACGATGCACCTCCGTCTGTGCTGATGCAATCTTGAGAGCCTCTGCAAATCCTGTAATACCTGCGATATTTTCCGTACCAGCCCGACGCTGACGCTCTTGCAACCCACCGTGAGCTCTTGCTTCCAGCACAATTCCTCGCCGTACATAGAGTGCACCCACGCCCTGAGGTCCGTTGATTTTATGCGCAGAGAAGCTGATCAGATCCACAGGCAGTTCCTTACAGGAAATATTCTGGCTGCCCAGAGCCTGAACCGCATCGGTATGGAAAAGGATATTATGCTGACGTGCAAGCTCACCTACCTCGCGAATCGGCTGAATGGTGCCCACTTCATTGTTGGCATACATCATGGTAATCAGCACCGTATCCGGCCGAATGGCCTCTTGCAACTCATCTAGATTTATTCGTCCATGACGATCCACAGATAGATAGGTTACTTCATAACCTTGCCGCTCCAATTCCTGACACGTATGCAAGACAGCGTGGTGCTCAATTGCGGTTGTAATGACGTGTTTCCCCTTATCCTGCCTGGATGAGACTGCTCCAAAGATTGCCAGATTGTCGCTCTCCGTGCCACCTCCGGTGAATACCAATTCGTCCGGGAAACAGCCCAAAGACGCCGCAATGACATCCCTTGCTCCGCTGACAGTCCGTTTGGCCTCACGCCCAAAGGCATGGATACTTGATGCATTGCCAAATTGTCCTGTCATGACGTTCATCATCGCTTCTGCGACTTGTGGATGCATAGGTGTCGATGCGGCGTGATCCAAATAAATTCGTTTCATTTATCTTCACCCCGTTATATGTTAAATTTCTATCTCATGGCAAACTATCAAAATTGGAAACTGAAACGGATGCTCTATTGTCGCATCTTCGTGTATAATGTTCTATATCCATTTCAAAAAGGAGAGAGAGACATGAGTGATCCCATTCTCGGGCAGATTCTAAATCAGCTTCAACAAATGGACAAACGATTCGACAGCATCGACGTACGTCTTGAAAAGATGGAAGACAGACTGAATACCATGGAAAGCAGATTGGACACCATAGAGGAACAAACTAAAAACATTCCGCTTCTTCAACAAGCTGTTCTGGAAACATTGACTATTACGAAACATCTTGAAGCTTCCCACTCTGTCTCTGAACGCAAAGTAACTACCGAATTAAATACCCATCAGCACAGCATTGATATTTTGAATCGCCGTCAGTTACGCATGGAAGCTGATATAGAAACCTTAAAAAGTCGCTGATTTACAAGTGATCCAGTTAAGTTCACACTTGACCATCTTGTTAATCCCGCGGCTAAATACATAGCCCTGCTCAATTAAAATGATCTGTAGAAATTGAAGAACAAAGTACCCATTGGCATGTCTAAAGCCCCCAAATTGGAGGCTTTATTGTGTCTTCTGTGATGCGAATTAATGATCTTAAATGTAAAACATGTAGCTATCTTTTTTGTCCTGATCCTGGAAGGTAATCAGGTCTTTCAGTGTTGTGGAATCCAACACTTCCGCAATGCCATCACGAATACGCAACCACAGATCACGTTTCGCCGGATCATCTTCCTCTGTGAAATCTACTGGAGAGATTGGCCCTTCCAGTACACGGATTACATCGCCAGCAGTTACGGTTGCAGGATCACCCGCAAGGATATAACCGCCGTAAGCACCTCTAATGCTTTTCACCAGTCCTGCATTACGCAGTGGAGCAATCAGTTGCTCCAAGTAATGCTCCGAGAGCTGGTTGCGCTCAGCAATGCTTTTAAGTGATGTAGGGCCTTCGCCTATTCTGGCAGCAAGCTCCATCATGATTGTGAGGCCGTAACGGCCTTTTGTCGATATTTTCAAAGGAGTCACCTCTTTCAATTTTCAGAAACGATTGGAAACTTTTATTTAATCCTATGGTCCATGACCGTCTGTTTCACGATCTGTCCACAGCGGAGATGCATTGAGATTAGCATAAACCTTCTAATCCTCCGTATTCCGATCATAACCCTCAGCTAATGTTAACATATCTGCATGCTTTATGGAAAAGAAAGATTGACGATATTCCAAAATGTGCGTCTGTGGTGGACACTATCCAAAATTGGCCGGGTGTATCGTATCTTGAGTCCGGTTATGCTAGAATAAGAAACGAAACACATTTATATATAGAAATGGTGATAACGATGTCCAAAACAATTGAAAATACACGGGTCGTCGTTGGCATGTCCGGAGGTGTCGATTCTTCCGTTACCGCACTGCTGCTGAAAGAGCAAGGGTACGATGTCATCGGCATTTTCATGAAAAACTGGGATGACACCGACGAGTTCGGCCACTGTACCGCTGAAGAAGATTCAGAGGATGTACGCCGCGTATGTGAACAGATCGGCATTCCTTACTACACTGTCAACTTCGAGAAAGAATATTTTGATAAAGTATTTACCTATTTCCTTGATGAATATAAGTCGGGCCGCACGCCAAATCCGGATGTCATGTGTAATCGTGAGATCAAATTTGGTGAATTCCTGAACAAAGCTCTGGATCTCGGCGCAGATTATGTAGCTACAGGACACTATGCTCGTCTGATTGAAGAAGATGGCACACTCAAGTTGCTTCGTGGTGTGGACAACAATAAGGATCAAACGTATTTCCTTAACGCACTCAATCAGAACCAGCTGTCCAAAGCCATGTTCCCGATTGGTCATCTGCCCAAACCCGAAGTACGCAAAATCGCAGAAGCGGCTGGTTTGTATACTGCCAAGAAAAAAGACAGCACAGGTGTCTGCTTCATCGGTGAGCGTAATTTCAAAGAGTTCCTGAGTAACTATCTGCCTGCCAAAGGCGGAGACATGGTTGATATCGCAACCGGTGAAGTCAAAGGTCGTCATGACGGTCTGATGTACTACACACTTGGACAGCGCCAAGGTCTTGGCATTGGCGGTTCCGGCAATGGTGAACCTTGGTTCGTTGCAGACAAGAATCTGGAGAAGAATCAACTGCTTGTTGTTCAGGGCGATGCCCATGCAAGCCTGTACTCCACAGGTCTAACCGCAACGGGTGTGAACTGGATTGCTGGTGCAGAGCACATGCCTAATGTGCCATACCGTTGTACTGCCAAATTCCGCTATCGTCAGCCGGATCAAGGTGTAACATTGACCTGGCAAGAAGATGGAAGTGTCGATGTCCAATTTGACCAGCAGCAAAAAGCCATTACACCAGGACAAGCCGTTGTTTTCTACGACGGAGAGGTCTGCCTGGGTGGGGGTACGATCGATCAGGTGCAAAAAGTACCTGTACCCGCAATGCAATAATAGAGCTTGTCCATTAAAATGCGGATTATACACAATACCGTGTATCCCTATTAAAAAAGCCGTCTTTCATGTATACCATGAAGGATGGCTTTTTTCCTGCTTATTTTTGCAAAAAAATTAAAAATAGTTCGTTATGCAGTCAACCAGACCCCTGCCCAGGCGGCAAACACCCCAACTAGAACCGAACTGACAACGTAGAGCGCCGCGCTTGCGTATCGTTGTCGACCCATAAGCCCTAACGTCTCATAACCAAGGGTAGAGAACGTCGTGTACGCACCGCAAAATCCGGTTCCCCACATCAACCAGATTCCATCTGAGATCATTGCAGATTCATGCCACCCATATAACAACCCAAGCAACAATGAACCACTGATGTTGATGATCCATGTTCCCCATGGAAAGGCCATTCCCAGCAAGCCAGAGACCCATTTTCCCAGACTGTAACGCAGTACCGCACCCAGCACACCTGCAAAACCAATCCACAGGATCATGAGGCATCACCCTCTTGTCTTTGTGCTCCCAACATACGATGTCCAAGGCTCATTCCCAGCGCACAAAGCAACAATCCTGCCAACAGACTCACGATCATATAAATAGCGGCACTGATCCATTCGCCCCCTTCGGATAAACGAACAATATCCAGTGTAAACGTGGAGAATGTCGTAAATGCGCCTGTAAAACCTGTACCAATCGCCAGTCGAAGTTGTGGTGTTATTTTGCCTGGAACAGCTATGGTAAAGAACCAACCCAAAAAAAGGCTGCCCATCGCATTGATTAACAGCACTGCCCATGGAAATCCCCCATGGACAGTTGGTATCGCTAACTGTATAGCATATCGGGTTAATGTGCCGAGAAATCCACCCGCCCCTATATACAAAAGCTCTTTCATGTTGTATGCATCTCCCGAGTGATCTGACTGATCTTATAGATCTCTGCGCCGCTGTTGGTTCAGCCTGATCTTCGATTCGTTACCCTGCTCCGTTGCCTCATAGAATACTCTCCGTGAGAGCTGCTTTGGCAAATATTCTTGTTTCACGTAATGCCCCGGATAGTTGTGTGGATATTGATAACCCTCATGTCCAAGCTTCACGGCACCCGAGTAATGCGTATCTCGCAAGTGAAGCGGAACTTCTGCCGATTTTACCTCATCAATCGCGTTCATGGCTTTGGAAATGGCGGTGTACACCGCATTGGATTTTGGACTTTCTACTGCAAACAAAATCGCTTGTGCAATGTTCAGCTTGGCTTCAGGCCAGCCGTTATTTCGGTACGCATCAAGTGCTCCAATGGCCTGGGTCATAGCTTGCGGGTTTGCAAGTCCAATATCTTCACTACTTGCTGCAATCAGGCGCCGAATGAAGGTCATCGGGTCCATGCCGAGCTTCTCCACCGCGTATAGAAACCAGAACAACGCCGCATCACTGGAACCCCGAATACTCTTGTGAAATGCAGACAACACATCATACTGTGTCGATTCATCCGCCTTCACAATGGGACGCCGAATAGACTCTTCAGCTACGCCAAGCGTAATATGAATGGATCCATCCTTCTCCGGTGGCGTCGTCAACGCAGCCAGTTCAAGCGCATTAAGCGCACGCCGAATATCTCCGTTGGCCATCGTAGCAATATGTTCAAGCGCCTCATCGTCCGCCTGCAGTTCCATGAACCCCAGACCTTTGTCCGCATCACTCAATGCTCTGTGCATTGCAATTAGGGAATGATCCTTATTTAGCGATTCTAGCTGGAACAGAGTAGAACGGCTCATCAAGGCTCCATTGACATAATGAAAGGGATTCTCTGTTGTTGCGCCGATAAAAATAATCGTGCCCTTCTCTACCGCTGGCAATAACGCATCCTGACGTGAACTGTTAAACCGATGTACCTCGTCGAGGAACAGAATGGTTTTGGTTCCATACAGCTGTTTGTTCGTTTGCGCCTGTTCGATGACTTCACGCACATCCTTAACGGAAGCTTCCACTGCATTCAGACGTACGAACTGTCCTTTCGTTTGCTGGGAAATAATATGTGCCAAGGTTGTCTTGCCACATCCCGGAGGGCCGTATAACAAGATGGACGAAATCTGATCAGCCTCGATGGCGCGCCGGAGTAATTTCCCCGGTCCAATAATATGTTCCTGTCCAATATATTCATCCAGATGCTCTGGCCGCAAGCGGTCCGCGAGCAGTCTAGCTTGTGGTTTTGAGTCCTGTTGAAACGAAAATAAATCCATTGCTCATCACTTCCTTAACGGATTGCCTTGCCTTGAATACAATTACACTTCTGATGGTTCTCCACTCTCTATCATATCATACTCTCGCGGTAACATAGCCATAAATGCATGAAGTGCACTGCTGACAAAGGCATCCTTGCGAGTAATAAAATGAGTCATCATGCGATTCATACCTACGGGGAGTGTATGCGTGCGCAATAATCCATTTTCGATCTGATGCCTAATCACAATCTCTGGTAATAAGGAAATTCCCATACCGGACGTAACTCCACTAATAATCGCTTCAAGGGTTCCGAATTCCATAATTACTGGGCGGGTAACACCACCCACCTCTAACCATTCCTCCAAAACCTGACGATAGGAACACCCCATGCTGTAGACAAGAATAGGTTTACTCTTAAGATCTTCATCCGTAGGACCCATACCAGAATAGACAACAAATAGTTCCTCATCAAATACGGGAATAGAAACGATATCAGGATGATCACAGGGACAGCCTATAAACGCTCCCTCCAATTCATACCCAATAACCTGATCCATAAGCATCTGCGAATTGCCAGTAACCAGTGACAAGGAGACATCTGGATACTGTTTATAATATCTGACGAAAAGTTCAGGTAGTCGCACGGCCGCTGCGGTTTGTGTAGACCCTATTCGCATTGGACCCGATGGTGTGCTCGTCGCCCGAAGTGCCTTGGAAGCATCATTCAGCAAACCAATAATTTTATCTGCATAGGTCAGCAACATTTCTCCGGCTGGAGATAACGTCATGCCTCGGTTATGACGAATAAACAACGTTGTACCCACTTCTGCTTCCAGATGCCGGATTCGTGCCGTTACGTTGGATTGAACATACCCCAGTTTAGAAGCAGCTTTGGTCAGATTCCCTTCCTGTGCAACACACTGAAATATTCTAAGATCCCCGCTCTCCATGGTCCCCCCACTCTGACATCATTCAAAATGATATCCGCTTCATTACCAATCATTATACTTCATGTGTAAACCGGACTACAATTCATGTAGATCCCAAACCAGTCATCTGACTGGATGATGATAAGGAGTGTTCAGCATGACATACTGGAAAAATAGAGTTGCTCTGATCACAGGTGGTGGAACAGGTATAGGACGTGCTGTAAGTGAGTTGCTCGCTGAACGCGGAGCCTTGGTCGCTGTCAACTATTCCCGCTCACAAGATGCAGCAAACGAGACTGTTCAACACATTTTGGATACGGGAGGCCATGCATTCGCCGTTCAAGCTAATGTTGCCAATGATTTTGATGTCCGGCGAATGGTCACTACAATAACTGAAACCTATGGCCCGATTACTGCACTCGTAAATAACGCCGGAATCACACACCATATCCCCATGCACGATCTGGAGTCTGTTACAGATGACGTCTGGAATGAGCTGGTTGATGTGAATGTGAAAGGCATGTTTCATTGCGCTCGTGCAGTGACAGAAGGCATGAGACAGGCTGGCGGTGGTTCTATCGTAAATCTGGGCAGCATCGCAGGCAGTACGGGCTCGGGCTCCTGCCTCCCTTACGCCGTCTCCAAAGCGGCAGTTCATGGGCTGACCTTATCACTTGCGCACGCACTCTCACCACACATTCGGGTGAATGCTATCGTCCCTGGCGCAGTTGCTACAAGGTGGTGGGCTGGAAACGAGGAGCGAATGTATCGTCTTGGTGGAGAAGTGTTATTACAGCATATTGCCTCACCTGAAGATATCGCACACATGATCTGTGCTGCGCTGGAACAGCAATCCATGACCGGGCAACTAATTACTGTAGATAGCGGACAGACGTTATGAGCTCCAGTCATGATAAAGATACCCGGATCATAAAACCATTGAAATATACACTATTGATCATTTTGACAACGTTAATCATGGGCACTTCTTTTCCAGTTGGCAAGATCGGCATGTTATATGCCCCACCTCTCCTGCTCATGGGCATACGTTATATACTGGCAGGTGGCTTGATGGCCTTGTTCCTTCGTAAACGTCCTTTGCCTACTGGATGGCAGTCTTGGTTGAAAATAATCCTCATTGGCCTGTTCCAATCCGCCGGAGTGATGGGCTGCGCCTACTACAGCATGAACTGGATTACATCCGGTGAATCCGCCATTATTACGTTTACCAATCCGCTACTGGTCATTATCCTCAGTGCTCTTTTATATAGAGTGACCTACCGTTTCAGTCAGTGGATCGGTGTTATACTCGGTTTCATCGGGATTATGTTAACTTTTGGATGGCAGATGAGCTTTAGTCCTGGAACCTGGATTGGATTTGGTGGTGCGATCTCCTTTGCCGTGTCCACATTGCTCATCAAACGCTGGGGCAATGGCTATGATACTTTTGTATTAACAGCCTATCAGATGCTTGCTGGAGGTGCTGCGTTGCTTCTGCTGAGCGTATGGACTGAACAGCCTCACTTTATGGTCAATACCACCTCGGTTATGGCGCTGCTCTGGTTAACGCTTGTTTGCTCCATCATTCAGTTCTCACTCTGGTTTTATCTGCTTCAGAATAGTGACCCAGCCCAAACCAGTTCGTATCTGTTTCTGGCACCGTTCTTTGGTGTATTATCGAGTTGGATTTTACTAGGAGAACACGTTCAGTGGTTTGCATTGGCAGGCGGTTTATTCATTGGTGTTGGCATATTCCTAGTGAACCGTCGCTCGTCCAGAATGAGAAATAGGGTGCCCTAACTAAACTCTCCCTGTCTTTCTTCCTTGGGAGATTAAATCGATAATGCCTCACCTATGTTTGGTGAGGCACGTTTTTCTTACTTGTGCAAGAGGCAGAGTTGGCATAAGAAATTGCAATTATTCATTTAGCCACGATGGTATCCCCATACCCGAAATATCTACAATGTCAAATCTTTCTTTAAATGACATACCATTTGGATCAGAGACCAAGTTAGCTCTAGTCAACAAACCAATAACTAGATGCCCCTCTGGATCATCATTAATCGCCAACTGACTCCACCAATGGAGTATTCCAGTAAAATCATCAATTTTCTCAATTAAATTCTTACACTCTTCACTATTCGTTTCCATGATATTTAATAAAAGCTTATTGATAATAGCGAAAGGTTCATTATTTTTCAAAGCTGGAGCTAGTAAAACCTCGTGACTCGGTACGTTATTTCCAGTTACTTCCCCTCTTCTAACCATAAAAGATAGGTTTGATCCTGAAATTTCCGATCCACAATTAAAAGCTAACATAAAGGCATTTTTACTTAATTCATACTGTTTAGTAGTATAGGCTTCGAAACCTATAGAGTTGATCTCACCAAGAATACTCGCGAAGTAATCTTGACTCATAGTTCCAATTAATTGCTTAATATCCAAAAATACTTCAAGTGCTTCTTTTAATTTCCCCAAACCTCTCAGGCAATCACTTTTATTAATTTTAAATGAATATTCAAATGATTCCTCATGTAATTCTGTATCACTGTAATAAGTACTCTCTATTAAATCATGTGTCATGAGAGACTCTTCATATCTCTCTAAATTGCATAATCCTATTGCTCTAGATAATAAAGATTTTTTTGCTATAATTCTCAAATCGTACTCTGTTTCGTCCTTTAATTTGATATAAAGAGAATTTAATTCTTTAACTGATTTTGATTCATCTCCTAGTCTCCCCAGAGTCAATGCTTTTTTGTAAAAACTGCTTTGAATTATTTCATTTAATATTTTATCTTTACCAAAGTTTTTGAATTTCATAATGATTTCTTTATAAATATTAAGCGCATTCGAATCATCCTCCAAATTTGTAAAATTTAGAGCTTTATTAGATAATGCAAATGCAACATATCTCTTAACCTTTATTTCTTTAATTTTTTGGACTTTTTCGATAAAAGTGTCAATAACCGTATTAGAGGATTCATACTTCTCTGCCTTCGCTAACGCAAATACTTTACCTAAATAAGACTGTGCGAACAAATCTACATTCGAATTATTAAGTTTTTCAACCGTAGAAATAATCTCATCGTATACAGTCACAGCTTCATTAAAATGTCCCATTGCAACATATGTATCAGCTTTCTTAAGCTGTACAGTATCTGATATTTGATCTGACTGGCTATAATATTTGTGAATTTTTTCATACATTTTAATCGCTTCACTATGATTACCAATATTATGTAAATATCGTCCTTTATTCATCATTGCATTTGCCGCAAGTTCTTTCAAAGACGACTCATCATCATCAGTGTATCTTTTCGTAATTTCATCAAACGTATCTAATGCCTCATTATGTCGCTGAAGTTTGGTCAAAGTTTCTCCTTTATTCTTTAAGGATTTAGCCACTGTCTCTTTTATATTGAGTTCTTCACTTTCACCAAATAAAATTAGCATTTCATTATAAACTTCTAATTCTCTATCTAATAGATTTTTAGAATTTAGGATTATTGATTTTATATATAGAGATAGACATATAAAGTGTTGAATTTTCGGATGACTATCATTACAAAATTCAAGTTTAAATGTATCTAGAACTTCTAAAGATTCAAATATGTCGGTATTTTCTTTAAACATAGTTGTAGCTTTCTTTAGATAGGATGTTGCTACTATATTCCTAACATTTTGTGTCTTAATATCTGAATATTCTTCAATAATTAAATTATAAGCTTTGATTTCATCTTGAAATTTTTCCATGCCTTCATAGATAAGACCTTTACGAAATATTGCTCGAACCACGTAATAGACAAATTGTTCCTCAATGAAATTTAACATTAATTCATCATATACCACTAAAGCTTCATCATAAGATAATTTTTTTTGCAAAATATCTCCTTTACCTAATAATGCTTTGCAAATGATTTTTTTTATAACGCTCAAATCATTATCTTTCTTACTTCTTGTAATAACTTCCATTGATATTTTTTTTATTAAATCGTACCCTTCGTAATTTTCATATAATTTATCAGAAGCAGATAAGATAACATTCAGCAATTCCACATGCTCTTGAAAATCAAACATTGAGTAACTATAATTCATTTGTACTTTATTAATTAATTCTTCGTATTGTGATTTCTTAAGTAACTCTTTAAGTTCTTCTAAAAATAAATTTGTGGTATATTCCTTACTTGCCTTAGCTCTTTCTAGTCTCTCAATAACTTCTTTGAAAAAATACTTACCGTCCTCATTCTCACTCAAATTATCGCTGTCAACCGAACTATTTAAGGACTTCACATAAAACCCTATAGGATCACGTGTGATTTCTGGAGATTCAATGTTAAATTTATTGATGAATTGTTCAAATACTTCTTTAGCATCAAGAAAACCATTATTTTCAACAGAATCTTTTACTCCAAGTAAAATTTGATCGAGATTTTCTTGTGGAAGTTGTTCAATATTTGAATCAGGTACAACAAACTTTACATCACTATTAAACCGAAGCCATTTTGGTAAAGAGTATATGTCATTTTCAGTATAACAAAACCAATACAAGTTAAAAGGTAACGGACTTTCAAGTCTTCTCTTCAATGCTTGCATAAAGACATCATTTTCCCATCCGCTGTACCCAATAACTATTGGAACACGTCTATAGAGCAATGAATCAATGAAAAATGCCATAGTTCGGTTAGTATTTAATTGGCGTTCTGCTCTTTCAATGATTTCTCCACTTAGATTGCAACAATCATAAAACCAATAAGTCCCATGAATATGTACAATTTGAATTTCATTGTTCTCAGGATCTATTTTTTCTACAGTGTGCGGATGATCCGAAACAATGTGTTGTATTCCAAACATACTTAAAGACCTTGATAAAAAATCATCAAAGTTAGTAGTAATAACTAAATTACTTACTACTTTTTGAGACAATAAATGTGCTAATTTTATATTCGCGAGATTAATAGGACGATTATGAAGAATATTTTTTATATAGTTTTGTCTCTGAAATCGATTAGGATAGGCTAATTCAAACCAATCAGAATATGCATCTTGAACAGAAGAACTGTCTGGTGTAAGTTCTCTATTATATTTCAATGCATGTTCTTTACAATGAGTTATAATGTCTCTTGCTAAAGGTGCACTAGGAGAAGAGATCCCTGCTCCTACAAGAAAAAAGTAAGGAGATTTTTTCTTTAAGTGTAGCATTTCATCACAAACTTGTTTAATTTCAAGTATTCCATCATCTAGCATTATTTTTTTTGTTTTATCTGTTTGTTCCATATTATCTACAACTCCCAAGTAATTTTTCATAACAAAATTTTACCATCTAGACTATAATTATTCCATGTGATTTTTCAATATTAACTGTGAATTACATAATTAACTGATTTTTCGTATTCATCCATCCCTCTTACATACATGTTATTTTTCAAAACCATTAAACTTTTTGGCACAAAAGCAAAAAAGGCATGCGCTTATGGGACTTTCCCATGAACGTCATGCCTTTTGTTGTATAAGTAAACTCTATCTAACCAAGCTCTGGCCAACCCTGAATGGTTACGGGTTCGCCATCGGGATTATGTGTTGCAGCCGCATAGATCGGCAGTACACCGTCATGGAACAACCACAACTCGTGCAAGGCCCGTGTACAACCAACGTACAACAGCTTTGCATCACCTGCATTTGGCAAATAATGCTTCTGGTCTACGTCTGCCACAATAACGGCATCAAACTCCAACCCTTTGGACAAGTAGACCGGTAAAACGGAGTGTCCACCCGTGTACTGCTTTTTGCCACCATCGATCAGGTTTAGATCCCAGCCTGCGTCCTGAAGTTCACGATGAAGTTCCTCTGCTTCATGCAGTGTACGGGTCAGGATGGAGACCGTTCGGTAGTCTTTGACCGTTAACAGCTTCAAAGCCTGTTCCAGACTAGCCGTCCGCCCTTCCCCTCCATAAGCCAAAGTCCGAACCGGATCACCACTACGGAAAACAGGAATCGCCGTAATTCCGCTCTTGACGCCACGTTCCAGAATCGTGTTTGCATAGTCGATAATTTCCATCGTTGAACGATAACTTCGGGTCAATGCAAAGTATGCATTCTGTTCCTCAGGAAATAGAGAACTCATCTCTTCCCACGCATGAACACCACGGTACTCATGAATCCCTTGGGACAAGTCACCCAGTATGGTGAAGGAATGCCCTTTGACGAACTGATCCAATAACGCCACATGAAATGGTGAAAAGTCCTGCGCTTCATCGATCACGACATGATCAAACCGCTCCGAACCCTCGATATCATGGACCAATGTATGAATGTATACCAATGCAGGCAGATCCTCTTCACGGACGATATCCTGTTTCAGATCTGCTGCCGTTTGTTTCATTACGCCTTTGGGGATAAGCCCGCTGAGCGAAGCTGGCACAGAACCACCCTTTGCAGCTTTGAACAACTGTTTATATAACGTAAGCGGCTCGTATTGAGGCCATTTTTTGGCATAAGCTTTCTCACGAGTAGACGCTTTTTTCTTGCGTTCTTTGCGCACAGCTTCTGGCATCGGTTTCTTAAGTTCCATCTCAATCCAGCGGTGAACCCGCGCCATGACCCGTTCTTTGCGTTTGGCTAGTGGATAATGCTTATATTCCTCACCGAACCAGTTCTCGATCTCCGTCTTGCTGAGCACCTTACCATCCCATGGACTGAAGTCCATATCCGGTACGGAATCCGCTTCCATGCCCGAGAGCCACTCTCGAATAAGCTCCATGAAACGGATGGATCCTTTGTAACGTCCAGGTACATCATCATTTAATTCAGGCCGCGCATCTGGAGTTTCGAACCAGGTGTTCAATGTATCCGACGTATTCGCCAAAGGCATTTCCAGCCCCAGCAGGTTCATCGCCCAATCCGGGAATGTCCGCTGTTGAATGTCCCCTACTCCAAGTTCCGGAAGCACATCCGAGATGTAATCCAGAAACATGTGGTTGGGCGCAAAAATAACCATTTTCTCTGCAGATACCTGCTCCTTGTACTGATATAGCAAAAAGGCAAGCCGATGCAGGGCAACCGTCGTTTTCCCGGATCCAGCTACACCCTGAATGATCAATGCAGTGTTTCTCGCCGCACGAATAATCAGATCCTGCTCCGCTTGAATCGTAGATACGATATCACGCAGTTTGTTATCCTTGTTCTCTCCCAGACGATAAACGAGGAATTCATCAGATACCGCTGGCTGGTCGCTGTCACGGTTATATGTATCCGCCACACGTTCCAATATCCGCTGCCGAATGACAACGTTTCGTTTCAGATATACGAGACCTTCAATAAGCCCTTCCGGGGCTTCATACGTAGCGGAGGCTTCCCCTCCCGTAAATGAGTAAAACAGGCTTGCGACAGGA
Source organism: Paenibacillus sp. FSL R5-192 (assembly GCF_000517845.1). Taxonomy (NCBI): domain Bacteria; kingdom Bacillati; phylum Bacillota; class Bacilli; order Caryophanales; family Paenibacillaceae; genus Paenibacillus; species Paenibacillus sp. FSL R5-192. The sequence continues at coordinate 222,968 of NZ_ASPR01000075.1, forward strand.
GCACGCCAGTCGATGACGAGCGGATGCTCTCCCACCTCTTCGCGGTCTACGCCAATTTTGCCAATATACAGCGGTTTCCGTGCACCACTGCCCTGTTCTTCGAAATCCAAGCGTCCGAAATAGGGTTGCTGCGCGCTCTTGGACAAGGCGGTGCGGCGCTCTTCGCGTCCAGCTTCCAGCACTTGTTCTGTGAAGTCGTGGCCGGTGTATACCGGAATGTTCTGCAGTCGTTCCAGCTGACTATCCACTTCCTCCATCGTTCGCTCTAACCTGTACTCTTCTTCTTGATAGGCACTTTGAAAGCTGTCTGACATGTTTCAGTTACCTCCTAAGAATATGTTTTGCTCTGCATCGCCTAGATCTGGCAATACAAAAGGATACTTACTATATCACATAGGGCAATTGAAAGCCACATCCGTTTTTGTAGGCTTACTTTTATAATATATGAGGCTCATCTGAATTGATAATTAATGATGGCACTGACAAGCGCACAACAACCAAACAGAATAAACCACCAGGCCCACTTGTTTCTGGCCAGCCTGCGCCTGCTGTTTAATGCGCCGTAAATCCCGATTAGCAGTACGATGGTGGAAAAACTAATCCCTACAATCCAACCAGCCATTATACCTACCGCCCCCCTTTGTTTTCAGTACACACGAACAGTCTCTCATTTCCTGGATTTTAGATGAAAAGCTCCTCCTCGAATATCCACTTGGAATTCACTTTTTCCACTTTTGTGTATTAGACAGTTGCTGTCCCCATGAAGGGGAGTTAAATCAAATTCGCTTTTTAACGCTCCTGATCTTCTTTTAAGTAAAATTCGGAAACCTTCGTTATCTGGAATGGAAACCACTACTTTTGATCCTGTGGATACGGAATGCAAGCTCTCCGGCATCTTGAGACAATCCATATTCAATCCTCTGCCTGTAGTTGTATACTGCAAGTGACGGAATTCCCCTGATATGTCGATCTTGGCTGAACTGGATTGAAGATTGAATTTATCTGCACTAAGGTGCTGCCCTTTCACTATCGATGCCAATGCGCACAGTTCAAGCTCATCCATCCTCCCTGATAGGTCTACACTACCTGAGGTGATCTTACATTGACAGCGAGTGGCCAGAAGCCGATTCAACCGGAGTTGTCCTCCTGTGGAGTTTAGTAAAATACGATCAAAAATACGATCAGGAAGCTGAATCTCCAATGCTGTTCTAGCAATATTTATTCCAACGAGGCCTCTCCTTTTTCTCCCGTCCACAATGCTTAAGGCATCCCCTCGTATGTTAACTTGCATCAGCCTTCGCTTGGAAAACCACGCATCCGCAAATTGTATGACGTGGATAAGTTCATCCACACTCGGAAGAACTCTGATATCTCCTGACAACCAATTTAACTGTATATCATGAATGGGTTGATCAATGTCTATGCTCATGCATATGGAAAGCTCACTACTTTTCAACATCTTTTCCCTCTCCATTTCAAACAACCAGGTATATGTTTATTCCGCCTCCGCATAACCTCCTGTGCTGGCATGGCGATTCGTAATTCGCTGAATGAGCTGTTCGCTAACGATATCTGCTCCCAAGAGCTTCATCATGTGTTGCAAAAACTTAAGCCTTTCCAATGTCTGCTCCTGATCTCTGCCAAATAGAAGAGGGTTGATCCAGATGTTGACGAGCAGCATGAAGATTTCAGCACACTCCAGCGGATATTCGACTGAAATGGACCCATCTTCCTTGCCTTGTTCCATAATATTGGAAATAATTCGTGCATCCTTCAGAACACCTTTTCTGATCCCTCCAAGAACAAACTGCGGATTCTTGATCTGAGTGCTTAGAACTTGATCAATTGAGTTAGACTGGATTCCAGGATCAACGATAATATTTTCCAAAATACTGATGAGCTTCTGTCTGGCATTCGGAGCATGCGTGTTCTGGATGAGTTCCATAAACATGTCTTCTGCCCGCCCGAGCTCCTTCTCCATCACTGCACTAAGGATATCCTCCTTGGACTTGAAATGATGATATATTGCACCTTTGGACATACCTAATTCATCTATAATGTCTTGAATACTGGTCTTTTCATATCCCTTTTCAGTAAACATTTGAGTTGAGACTGCCAGAATCAGGTCCAGTGTCTGCTCAGGGTATTTATTTCTGGCCATAAGTTCCTCCTTATACATACCAACGGTCGGTATCTATAATATAGAGTATGTTGGTCTTACTGTCAATATGAGGAATTTTAGAAAAAGAAAAAGGATCTCCGTTGAAATACCTCATGGGTATTACGGAGACCCTGCATTAATGAGAATTACTCTTCGTTTTGTACTGTAGTTGCATTGCCTTCCTGTGCCACAAACTGTTTTTGAGCTAACTCACGGTATACCGGATGATTGCTAATTAATTCCGTATGCGTTCCTGTTCCGGTAACATGTCCATGCTCCAATACAACAATCTGATCGGAATCCACCACTGTGGACAATCGGTGCGCGATCACGATCGTAGTTCTTCCTTCCATCAGGTTGGACAAAGCCTGTTGTACTTCATACTCTGAGGTACTGTCCAGACTGGATGTCGCTTCATCCAACATAAGAATATCCGGACTGCGCAGTAAGGCACGAGCAATAGCAATCCGCTGACGTTGGCCCCCGGATAACTTGATTCCCCTCTCGCCCACTTCCGTGTCATAGCCCTGTGGCAGCTTGTCGATAAAGTCGGCAGAATAGGCCATCTCAGCAGCTCGTCGGATCTCATCCATCGTGGCCTCACGACCTAATCCGTACGTGATGTTGTCTTTGATCGTACCCGCCATAAGTGGACTTTCCTGAGATACATACCCAATCTTGCTGCGCCAGGAGGCCAAAGAATAATCTGTTATGGCTTGTCCCCCATATGAAATATGGCCTGAATCGGGCATATAAAACTGCTCCATCAAAGAGAACAGTGTTGATTTGCCGCTACCGCTTGGACCGACAATGGCTGTCACTTTTTGTGTAGGTACCATCAAATTGATTCCGTGCAACACTTCCTCACCTGTAACATAGGAAAAATGTACATCATGGAATGCAATCGTCTCATTTCCTTTTGGAGCTACCTTGGTGCTGTCATGTGGCTCTTCCTCATCGGCAAGGATCGCTTGTATGCGCTCCGTTGCACCGACGACTTTTTGCAAACGGGAGTATAAGGTCGTGAATTGTCCCATTGGCATAATGACCTGGAACAACAGTAAAATGAACGCAACCAGTTCACCAGGCGACAAAAGTCCAGACGCTACGCGCATTCCCCCCACACCCAGAATAACGACCAGTACGGCAGTCATGACAAATGTAAACAAAGGACCGATCAGAGCAAGAATGCGCGCTTCCTGCAAGCCAAAAGCAAACATTTTACGAATCCGGGAATCTCCTGCTTCCACTTCCTGTTTCTCCGTTCCGTAAGCTTTCACCAAGCGGATCTCGCCAATAACCTGACTGAGCACGGACGTAAGACCTGCCATCTCATCCTGCTGCTTCTTGGAGATCTTGTACATTTTCTTCCCGACCGGCAACAGAATCAACAGCGTAAGTGGCACCAGACTCAGAATAATGAGCGACATCACCCAATCCAAGTAAAATAGTAATGCCACGCCACCCACAACAGCGACGATGTTGGACACAAAGGAAACCAGATAATCTGCGATCAACGTCATGATCTGGCTTGTATCATTCGTAATCCGGCTCATCGTATCGCCTGTCCGATTGCGATCAAAATACGGCATTCGCAGCGACAATACCTTGTTCCACAGCTTGGTGCGAAGTGTTGCGACCACGCGTTGTCCGGCGTAATTTAACATATAAATGCTAATACCCGAGGCAATCGCCTGAATCACAAATGCCCCCAGCAAAAATAAAATTACAGATTTGTTCAATGCCGAAGTGGTAAGTCCATCAATCAGACCTTTGGTCATCAATGGCACGATCAGTCCCGCTGTAGTTTGAATCAGGGTTAAGATGAGGGCCAGAATCAGGATCAGTTTTGGCGGGTTCGTGGAAGCGATAAGCTTGACGAAATCCTTAAATCCCTTTTTTCCTACCTTCGGTTCATTCTGCCCTGCTTGTTGCTGCTCTTCCATTCCCGTTCCTCCCGTTCTCCATCTGCTCACCAGAGATCATACGTATGAACTTACATGACGTTGCCTTTTGTTATTACAAAACTCCATGCAACACAAAGTTGGCTAAAAAGAGGATGGAAATTCCATACATGACCACAGGTACCTGTTTACCTTGACCTGCTGCCAGCTTCGCTAATGGATAGGCAATAAATCCAAACGCCATACCGTCTACGATGCTATATGTAAATGGAATCATGACCATGATCAGAAATGCCGGGAACGCCTCTGTAAAGTCACCAAAATCCATATCTTTCACACCTTGCACCATCAGGCCACCAATAATGATCAAAATGGGAGCAATTGCACTGTCAGGAATGTAACCGAGTAGCGGGATGAAGAAAAAAGTAGCTCCGAATAACACGGCTGTAACGAGCGGAGTTAAACCTGTGCGACCGCCTGCCGCAATTCCGGCTGTAGTCTCGGCTGCAGCAACCGGAGGACTACTTCCGAATATACCTGCCAGCACGGTGCTAATGGATAGAGCACGCAGACTACCTTTGAACCGCTCTGGACGACCAATCATCTGTGTCTGAGCCGTAATTAATCCGATATTTTCGAACACCACAATGAGCAGTAGCAAAAATACCGCGATCCAGAACGCAACATCAGCCAGTTTCATCAAAGACAATTCGCCAAACAACCCACCGTATTGACGCAGCGCATCCATAGCTGATACGGACTCACCCGGGTCCACTGCACCAAGTACATAGGCAAGGCCTGTCCCGACCAGAATACTGATCAGAAGTCCACCCTGTACGTTACGTATAAATAAAATCAAGGCAAGCACCAGCGTAACGCAGGCTGTAATGACATTGGGATCATTGAAATGCCCAATCGCAACAAACGTGGTCTGATGTGCGATAACGATTCCACTTTTTTGCAAACCGATAAATGTCAGAAACAAACCAATCCCGACCGTAATGCCATGCTGTAGATTTTTCGGGATTGCTTCGCTGATCATTTTGTATAGTGACGTAAACGCAACAATGGCAAACAGTACACCTGTAACGGTTACAACGGCCAGCGCTTCTTGCCAGCTTAATTTCATGGAATGTACAAGTGTATACGTGAAAAATGCATTAATCCCCATTCCGGGTACTACGATAATCGGTGATTTTCCGCCAAATGCCATGAGCAAACATCCTGCAATGGACGTCAGCAGTGTTCCAACCATAGCTGCCTGCAAAGGCATCCCGGCATCGGAAAGAATTGTAGCATTGACCATAACGATATAGACCACGGCAAAATAGGAAATGGCTCCCGCCACAACTTCCTTCTTCCACTGGTCTCCTGGCTCCATGCCAAGACGTCTGGTCATCCATCCGTGTTTCATTTCGTTCTATTCCCCTCTCTGTAGCCGCAAATTCATTATGTATGTATCATCATTTCGCGCAGCAGTGAATATCATACACGGTTTTGACTTTGAAGTACATGACGTAACTCTGACATTTATCTAGAACACAGTTCGGCTATCATAGACGATTGACGTCCCATCAGCCCCTCTCTTGCGAAGTATGATCATACAAAAAAGCGCAGATGCCTTATCAGCATCCACGCTTCTTCAGTTGGCAGCAAGTTACTGCTGCTCGTTCTCTGCAATCTCTAACAAATCCTTAATCGCAACACTGACCATGATCAGTCCAGCTACCGGAGGCACAAATGAATTACTCGCAGGTGGCTGTTTAGCCTTGCGAATTTCCGGAGCATTCTCGGGAACGATTTTTTGTGTTACGTCCTCACGCGGTTTCATCGGCTTTTCAGTCGAGAAGACCACTTTCACACCTTTTTTGATGCCGTCTTTACGAAGTGTCGTACGCACAACACGGGCAATCGGGTCCATGGTCGTTTTCGAAATATCTGCAACCTGGAATTTCGTCGGGTCCATTTTATTCGCCGCACCCATACTCGAAATCATCGGAATTTTACGTTTCAGGCACTCTTTAATGAGATGGATTTTGTAGATAATCGTGTCGGATGCATCCAGCACATAATCCAGATCATATTTGAACAATTCCTCATATGTTTCTTCCGTGTAAAACATATTTAGGGCAATTGCATCACATTCCGGATTGATCAGTTTCACACGTTCCACCATCAGATCCGCTTTTTTCTGCCCCACTGTCGTAGTCAGAGCATGAATCTGGCGGTTAATATTGGTGATGTCCACGACGTCCTTATCAATCAGGATGATACGCCCAACGCCGCTACGGGCAAGAGCTTCTACAGCAATACCACCTACGCCGCCAATACCGAGCACAGCGACTGTACTATTCTTCAACGTGTCCAGACCTTCAGGTCCGATCGCAAGTTCTGTTCTTGAAAATTGATGGAGCATTGAGAATCGATGCCTCCTTTATTTCTTTTCCGCTACCGGTTTACGGGCTACGCGGATATGCAGTTGTTCCAATTGTGAGTCATCCACTTCGGATGGTGCATTCATGAGCAGATCCGTTGCACTTGCCGTTTTCGGGAAGGCAATCGTTTCACGCAGATTCGTGCGGCCCGCCAGCAACATCACGAGGCGGTCCAGACCAAAGGCAATACCACCATGCGGTGGAGTTCCATATTCGAAAGCTTCCAACAGATAGCCGAATTTCTCATTCGCTACTTCTGTAGAGAGTCCAAGGGCAGCAAACATTTTCTCCTGAACATCACGTTTGTAGATACGCATTGAACCGCCACCTACTTCATAACCATTGAGAACAAGGTCATAGGCTTGAGCACGGATTGCACCCGGATCAGTGTCGAACAGATGTACATCTTCGTCTTTTGGACGTGTGAAGGGATGGTGTTCTGCCACATAACGTTTCGCATCTTCATCATATCCGAGGAGTGGGAAGTCCACAACCCAAGCAAATTTGAATTTGCTGTCATCGATCAGTCCAAGTTGACGGCCGATTTTCAGACGCAATGCGCCCAGAACGTCAGCAACCACTTTTTTAGTGTCTGCGGAGAAGAGCAACAAGTCGCCATCTTCAGCACCAGTACGTTCTTTGACAGCTTCGATTTCTTCAGGCGTGAAGAACTTCACGATTGGCCCTTTGAACTCGCCGTCTTTCACTTGAATCCAAGCCAGACCTTTCGCACCGTAACGTGCAGCAAATGGTCCGAGATCATCGATCTCTTTACGGCTCCATGTACCACAGCCTTTAGCGTTCAGCACTTTGACTTCTCCACCTTTTTCGATGACAGAAGCAAATACTTTCACACCACTGTTTGCTACGATATCATTCATTTCAACCAGTTCCATACCAAAGCGCAGATCTGGTTTGTCTGAACCGTATTTACCCATTGCATCTGCATACGTAATCCGTTGGAAAGGCAGTTCCAGCTCAATTCCTTTGGTTTCACGCAGCAATTTGGCCATCAGTTCTTCCATCATTGGCAGCAGGTCATCCTGTTGCAAGAAAGAAGTCTCGATGTCGACTTGAGTGAATTCTGGTTGACGGTCTGCACGCAGATCCTCATCCCGGAAACAACGAGCGATCTGATAATAACGTTCAACGCCACCCACCATCAGCAACTGTTTGTAGATTTGTGGGGATTGTGGCAAGGCGAAGAATTCACCTTCATGCACACGGCTCGGTACGAGATAATCACGCGCACCTTCCGGGGAGCTCTTAGTCAGGATCGGTGTTTCCACTTCAACGAACTCTTCTCCATCCAGGTAGTCACGGAACACTTTGGATGCTTTGGAACGCAGTTTCAATGTTTCGAACATTTCCGGACGACGCAGGTCCAGGTAACGATATTTCAAACGAAGGGATTCATCAACTTCAACACCATCTTCAATGAAGAATGGAGGTGTTTTAGCTGCGTTCAGCACTTCGATTTCTGTAATTTGAACTTCAATTTCGCCAGTAGGCAGGTTTTTATTAACTGTTTCAGCATCACGTTTAACGACTTTACCCGTTACAGCGATAACATACTCGCTACGTACGCGATCTGCGATTTGCAGAGCTTCACCGGAGTAAGCCGGGTTAAAGACAACTTGTACAATCCCGCTGCGATCACGCAGGTCGATGAAGAGTACGCCCCCCAAGTCGCGGCGGGTCTGAACCCAACCGTTCAATGTTACTGTTTCACCGATGTGTGCGGGTGTTAATGCGCCGCAATGATGACTTCTTTTCATAACCAAACTCCTCATTATGTGAATTTCCGTTCTGTGTGGGCAGTTAGTACCTGCTCTTCAACAGTCCGGTTACGTGTAGACCATGTATTCGAAAAGGCATGTTACCTCTGGCTCGCCAACTTCCGCTTAATTGGAATCGTCGGTGAACCTCAGTACTTTTGCCGGATCAATTGTTTTACTCGAAAGTTTTGATCTTAATGTAACACTTCGTGCTTATTTACCTTCGCGAATTGTCGCTACCAGGTCATCAAGTTTCACGGTTTGTTGCTCACCCGTATCCATTGATTTGAGGGCGATCTCACCACGCTCCAGCTCGTCATCACCAAGGATGGCAGTGTAGCGGGATTTGAAACGGTCAGCTGATTTCATCTGTGCTTTCATCTTGCGACCCAGATAATCACGTTCCCCAGACAGTCCAGACTGACGAAGTTTGAACAACAGACGGTTCACTTCACGATCAGCTGCCTCTCCCAGAGCAACAAAGTACACATCCAGTGGAGCCAGCGTAGTGACCTCAATATTTTGGTGCTCCAGAATCAGTTGAATACGCTCCAGACCAATACCGAAGCCGATACCCGGCTGATCAGGTCCGCCGATATCTCCAACCAGACCATTGTAACGACCACCGCCGCCAACCGTGTCAATTGCTCCAATCCCTTGGGCCTTTAATTCAAACGCAGTCAGCGTGTAATAATCCAGGCCCCGTACCAAGCGATTGTTCACAGCATAATCTACTCCGAAATCATCCAGGTATGCCTGCAGCTTGGCAAAGTGATTCAAAGACTCTTCATCCAGGCTATCCAGTATGGACGGTGCCCCTACAAATTTGTCCTGGTCGACTTTGCAGTCGAGCACACGCAGCGGATTACGCTCCATGCGTGACTGGCAGTCCTTGCACAGGCTGTCTTTCATCGGTCTAAGGAATCCAAGTAACGTCTCACGATATTCTGCACGGCTGGTTGAGTTACCAACGGAGTTGATCTCCACTTTGACATCCTTCAAGCCTAGCTCGACACACAACTGGTAACCTAGTGCGATCACTTCCGCATCAATTGCCGGGTCCAGTGCACCGATGGCTTCTACACCAAACTGGTGGAACTGACGCTGACGGCCTGCCTGCGGACGCTCGTACCGGAACATCGGACCGATGTAATAGAGCTTGCTCACATCCGGTTCGCCGTAGATTTTATTCTCTACATACGCACGGACAACACCCGCTGTTCCCTCCGGACGAAGAGTCATGCTGCGATTGCCTTTGTCATCAAAGGTATACATTTCTTTCTCAACGATATCGGTAGTCTCTCCTACACCGCGTACAAATAAAGAAGTCTGTTCGAAGATCGGTGTACGAATCTCACGGTAATTAAACCGTCGACACAGATCTCGTGCTTTTTCTTCTACGTACTGCCATTTCTCGACAACTCCAGGCAGTAAGTCCTGCGTTCCAGTCGGTTTTTGAAAAGCCATCTTGATCCCTCCAGCATTGATTTTTTTCTCTAAAAGTTAAAAATTCTACACGTGATCACTGCACGGGCAGAACAACCTTACAATCGCTGTTATCCCCAGATTTTTTGAATTAATTTTACAATGTGGAAATCCGGTGATAGCATATGCTTCCGATGTAGCTTTCTTTCAGAAAGCTTTTAGGCGAACGCTTCGCTTTTACAGGTTTTTTCTGCCCTCTCCGTTTTCGTGTATTTCTTTTAAATCAACTTATATAACAAAAAAATCCCTCGCCCTGTCGCTGTATATACAGCAAACAAAGGGACGAGAGATTGTGTAATATACATTCACCCGTGGTACCACCCACATTCCGGAAACCTGACACTTTAGCCGTTCAGGTGATCTCTGGTGATCCAACATTGCCTAGGGCACTGTGATCAAGCAGATATTCCGCTCTACGTGTAACGCACGTCCTGCGCAGGCCGGCTACTGGTCAACAGATCATCTCTGCTGTGTTCGCCGTCTGTTCTCGGGGAAGTCATTCGTCCGCTCATCAAGAGAATCCTTACAGCCTTGGGATTCCTCTCTGGTCATGTGGGCACGGAGTACTTGGTCCCGTCATCAAATCAGTAATATAGTTCAAAAATCGACTTGTATTGACTACAGTCAACGTATTATTTTCTGATTGTAATGAACCGCAGTGCTAAAGTCAAGGGTTAACACGAAAAGATAGCTCTAAAAAATTTTACTCACACGCAGCATGGTATGTGGAGTCCACAGAAAATATGGCTAGTAGAAGCTGGATTCATCATATGAATTCCAACTTCTATTCGCTTCTTATTTCTCTATTGTTGCAGCATCCACTTCAACAGATCCGGCGCGCTCGCCCATAAACGGGAATGCATAATGACATATTCAATCGCTTCGTCGGAGTCGCCCATTCCGACAAAGTCAGGGAGGTTATGCGGCAGCCGTTTCAAACCCAACAGGTAATCAGGCACATGTTTGTTCACACCCCGGGCCACACGGTACAGCATTTTGAGCTGGGAGGTGATTCCGTTTTTCTTATACTCCAGAATAATCTTGTCATAGGCAAAGGCCGCTGCGGCGTCACCTCTTCCATACTCCTCCAGCAATTGCTCTGCCTGTTCCAATTGGTTGCTGTACAAATAAACAGCAGCGAGCAGGTAACGTGCTCCGGTATTGTCTTCCGTATTAAGCTCTAGCATATGCTCCAAGATCTGTGCTGCTTCTTTCGTATCTCCGCCAAACCAGCAGGATTCGGCATAGCTTTTGCATATCCGGATATAGGGACGAGTCTCATGAAGCCCCCAGAAGTCCCCTTTATTCTCCACAAAGAACAGTTCGCCCAGTTCACGTTTGCCAGCAGCGATTCCTTCCTTGAGGTAAGATCGTGCATCATTCTCATTGTCCGATTCCTCAGCTAGAATAAGATACGCATCAGAGCTGTCAGGATACATCTCAATCGCTGTTTCCGCCAGATGTACTCTCCGTTTGGAAGAGCTCGCTTCCCTCGCCTTAGACAGCAGAGCCTGTGCTTTGTCTCTCGATGTGCCTGGACCGTTCAGCATCAATAGCTCGTCCGTTTCACCGCCCATGCCGTATTCTTCGATGTAACTATTCATCTCCTTAACCTTCCGGGAGATCGTGCCTGTCGTTACCTCATATTTATCAGCCAGCTCAGCCTTTGTGACATTGAAGCCGTATTCCTCGGACAGCAAAAACTCAATTGCAGCAGAGAACGAGCCTGTCTTCTTCACAGTAGGGCGGGTCTGACGGGAGTAGCCGTTCCATAACACTAGAGCTTCCAAAATTACCTCTGGCTCATATTGGTTGCTCATGTTCTCAATAGTCTGCAGGGCTAGCTGTTCGTGAGCCGGGTGCTCCCATCTCAAATCGCTTGCCACCATCTTTTTCAGCTTGGTCAAGGTCAGTTTGCTCTCAGGCTGAATGGAGGCTTCCCGGACCGGTTTCTCCGTTGATATTATCCCCAGTATGGATTCTACTGCAGAGGACTCCTTGTTCAGACAACATTTCTTATATTTTTTCCCACTACCGCATGGGCATAAATCATTTCTTCCAATCTTACTCAAAACTAATTCCCCCTTAAATCTGTCTCTAGCCATTCGCATGAGAACTCTGTTGCTTTAGCATTGTAGGTGTCATTTCTCAAACGAGGCATTCTATATAACTTTCAAATTCCATCGATCAAGCAGAAACCGCTGCCCCGTACTTATATAAAAAAGGCGGGGCCGTTTCAGCGAGTATATGTTCATCTGGAATATGACGGATCACTCTGGCGATGAATTCCTCATACTCTCTGTCATAGGATTGGATTCGCCTGAACCCAATCGCTGGAGCTAGATTTACCGTCCAATGTAGCCCAACTATGAAAACAATTCGCTGTAGAATATATAAACCCATCTCTCTATTCTAGCAAAAATTGAATAAAGGGGTAAGCTCTACCCAAAACATACACATTCTCAGCTCAAAAAAAATAGCCTGCACACGGTGTGCAGGCTCAAAGGATATATAAAAAAAGGGGGTCATGTGTGTTATTATAAGCCCACTATGTTAAAGGCTTATGTATCTAATATTACAGTAATATTACAAAAATGATAGCGCTTTATAAATTAGTTTTTTAATATCCTCATGATCAAAAAGCCCTTGCACATCACTCGACTGTGTGGTCGAGCAGTGCAAGGGCCAAGAAGTATCTACACGTTAATTCAAATCTTCCACATAGGCATGGTTGGAACGAAGCTTATGAACAATCTCGTCATAATCCTCATCCCTTACTTTGGCAGACAGAACATAATGCAGATCATCATAATCGGCCGAAGACACATCTGCAGCATTCAGCAGGTCTCCATCCTCATTCACTCTGTCACGAGTATCCCGTTCTGCATCACGGTCCACATTGGCTACCACAGGGATCACATTTTCGCTGGCCGGAACACCAGGGGCTGCACCTACACCCATTGCTCCGTTGGTGCCTACGCCACCTGCTGTATTATAAGGCACCAGTGGCACCATAACACGCGTGTCTCTACCTACCGCACTGTCCAGTTGACCTACTTCCAAATGCTCTGTACGGAACGTCTGAAGTGAAGTTCTTGCTCCCTCTGCCTCGTCCTCGGTTCGAAAATACGCCTGAATATGTTTTGTCATGTCAAACCCTCCTTTTTCGGAATGAAATGCAACGTGAAGTTTGGTAACCCCACGATGTAACGTAGTTAAGTTACATCAATGTATGTCAGTTGTACTGGCTGAAGTTATATAACTTTTAGCAGTTCACGTACAAACGCTGGCTCATCTTCAGGCGTTCGGGATGTAATATAGTTTCCATCCACAACGGCCTCATGATCCTTGAACTCTGCTCCTGCGTTTACCATATCATCCTTAAGTGGTGGATAGGATGTAATGGTACGGCCTTTCAACAGACCGGCACTAGCCAAAATTTGCGGACCATGACAGATCGCAGCAATTGGTTTCTTCGCACTGTTGATCTCGGTGACAAACTTCAAGATATGGGCATCACTTCGCAAATTCTCAGGGGATGATCCACCAGGAATCACGACTGCATCATAATCTGAAGCGGATGCATCACCAATCGCCTTATCTGTGGTATAGGAGGCCTTTCCTCCTTTACCTTTAAGGGTCTCACCGGCTTTTAATCCGATAATCTCCACTTCATGTCCAGCTTTTTTTACTTCGTCATACGGGACCTGCATCTCCGAATCTTCAAAGTCATTCGCCAATAAAAAAGCAACTTTACTCATAACGTATGTTCTCCTTTCCGTGTTCGAACTTTCTTTATAAAATCGGGTCTTGCAGTACATTGGCACTTCGTTGTGCCTCGTTTTGTTATTACCCTCACCAGAGCAATTTATAACAATTCAATGTAATTTCATTTTGTAACGAAGTCTTCAAACGAATAGTTAAAAAGATCAACTCACGACAAAAAGTCCTGATTCGGGAAGGAATCAGGACTTTTTCAAAATCTGTATAATCCAAATATCGGATGTTTATATCCCTGTGTAGACATTCAAGATCGCGGAAGATGACTCTGCTTCCCTTTGTCCGAATCCTGAAGTGCCCAGATCGTTGCAACATACTCAGCAGCCGAACGGGCAAGGTGCAATGATTCATACAGGTTACCAGGGAGTAACAAAGGTTCTGTACGGGTACGTGTTTCTTTCGCAGATTGGCGCATAATTGGATAGATACTCCTTTGATCATGAAATGGTCATCAACGAATTATCCCTTATTATGGCCTGAAAACCATGGAATTATGCACGTGGTTCCTGACGAACCGGACTTTCAAGCATCAAAGTCACGGGTCCCCAGTTGGTAAATGTTACATCCATCATCGCTCCGAAACGACCGGTTTCAACCTGGATACCTTTATCCCGTAGCAGTTGATTAAACGTTTCATATAACAGTTCTGCCGCTTCAGGTCGGGCCGCAGCCGCAAAGCTCGGACGCTTTCCTTTGCGACAATCTCCGTACAGGGTGAACTGGGAAACAGACAATACAGCACCGCCTACATCAAGCAGACTGAGATTCATCTTCTCCTGATCATCCTCAAATATCCGCAACCCACTAACTTTGTCAGCCAGATACTGGGCATCCTTCTCGTTGTCCTCATGAGTAATGCCTACGAGCAGCATTAATCCGGATTCGATCTTACCTGCCAGCTCGTTTCCCACGGTCACCTGAGCCTCTTTACAGCGTTGTACAAGCACCCTCATCTTACAGGCTCCTTACTGCATAATCCGATGCACCGAATAGACATCTTTCACACGTTTGATCCGTTCTACAACGGATTGCAGATGATCCGTATTACGAATCAGAATTGTGACGTGCACCAATGCTAATTTATTTTTATCTGTCCGTCCTGTAACGGCAGATATATTGGTTTTACTTTCAGATACAGCCTGAAGTACCTCGTTGAGCAAGCCATTCCGATCATGGCCTGTAATCTCAATATCCACACTGTAACTTGCTTCGATATTCTCTTCCCACTCGACCTCAATAACACGTGCTGCTTCTTCACCGTCTGCACTTGTCGGGATATTCGGACAGTCACTACGGTGTACGGAAACGCCGCGTCCACGTGTAACATATCCGATAATGTCATCCCCAGGTACAGGATTACAGCATCGTGCGAATCGAACAAGCAGATTATCGATGCCTTTAACACGAATACCGTTGGTTGGACGATTTCTGCGCTCAGGCGCAGGTTTCAGCTCGCGCATCTCGGAATTTAATTCCAGCAAACTGGACTCTTCCTGCTCTTTACGCAGTTTTTCGGTTGCTTTGGTTACAATCTGTGCAGCAGTAATCCCACCGAATCCAACAGCCGCAAGCATGTCATCAATATCGTTAAACGCATATTTTTTGGCAGCTTCCATCAACTTGTCATCCGTCATCCACGCAGAAGGGTCAAGCCCCATACGCTTCAGTTCGCGCTCACAGCTCTCCCGACCTTTTTCAACGTTTTCTTCACGGCGTTCCTTCTTGAACCATTGCTTGATCTTCGCTCGTGCATGAGAAGATTTCGCAATTTTCATCCAGTCCTGGCTCGGTCCGTAAGAATGTTTGGACGTCAAAATTTCGATGATATCACCTGTCTTCAGATGATAATCGAGCGGAACAATCCGACCGTTTACTTTGGCACCAATGGTCCGATTACCAACCTCCGTATGGATTCGATAAGCAAAATCCAAAGGAACAGAGCCGATTGGCAATTCGATGACTTCTCCTTTTGGTGTAAATACAAATACCAGATCCGAGAAGAAATCCATTTTGAGTGACTCTACGAATTCTGATGCATCCTGTGCTTCGTTTTGAAGTTCAAGAATTTCACGGAAGAACGTAATCTTGTCTTCAAAATGATTTCCGTTCGCAGCGCCTTCTTTGTAGGCCCAGTGGGCAGCAATACCAAATTCAGCAGTCCGGTGCATATCCCATGTCCGGATCTGTACTTCTGTTGGTTCGCCATTGGGACCAACTACCGTTGTATGCAACGATTGATACATATTCGCCTTTGGCATCGCAATGTAGTCTTTGAAGCGTCCAGGCATCGGTTTCCATAGCGTGTGTATAATTCCCAAGGTAGCATAACAATCCTTGATATTATCCACAATAATACGAATGGCAAGCAGATCATAAATTTCGTTAAACTGCTTGTTTTTGGTGGTCATTTTCTTGAACACGCTGTAGATATGTTTCGGGCGGCCCGAAAGGTCTGCCTGAATTCCCATCTCATCGAGCTTGTTCGTAATTCCATCCATAACCGTATCAATATATTGCTCCCGTTCCGCACGTTTTTTGTGCATTAGGTTAGCAATTCGGTAATACTGCTGCGGATTCAAATAACGGAGGGCGATGTCCTCCATTTCCCATTTGATTGCAGAGATACCCAAACGGTTTGCAATCGGACAGAAAATTTCCAGCGTCTCATATGAAATCCGGCGCTGGCTTTCTTCCGACTGAAACTTGAGTGTCCGCATATTATGCAGACGGTCAGCCAATTTAATCACGATGACACGGATGTCCTGCGCCATGGCGATGAACATTTTGCGGTAGTTCTCGTTCTGCTGTTCTTCCTTGGAGCGAAACTGAATACGTTCCAGCTTCGTCAAGCCGTCAACAAGCATGGCACACGTATTGCCGAAATGATTGCGGATCTCTTCAAGTGAGACCGTAGTATCCTCTACTACATCATGAAGAAGCGCTGCTATTATGGAGATGGTGTCCATCTGCATGTTCACAACAATGTCGGCAACCGCAAGCGGATGCAGAATATACGGTTCTCCCGATTTTCGCGTCTGTCCATGGTGGGCCTGATCAGCAAATTCGTAAGCTTCTCGTATGCGCACCAGATCGGGTTCTTTGATATATGCCCCGGCCTTCTCGAGTAATTGCTCTATGCCCATTCTGATCTGTTCCGTGTCCTTTCTATACCAAATGGAACCCGTGACAGTGCTGCAACACAGGTTCCCCGTAAAAGTAATTTCCTATAATTATGACGCTTCGCCCGTTTCCCGTCAACTGCTGACGAATAAGAGCGCTTATCCAATTTTTATATTGGTGATCTGAATTACTTCTATCCCGTTTCCCTATGACTCACAGGGGATTGGATGTATTTCTTATTTCTTATGTATTATTGCCGTTATTTGCTGAAATAGAAGGAAAATTCATGAAAATATTAATTCTATCGCTCTGTTACGTCAAAAATGTTATTGATTAATTAAGAGAAACTCTGTAATCTATTGAAAGTTTGTGTTTCGGAAAAGGAGATGAAATTCATTGCAACGCGAAATTCAGGTTAATCAAAAGATGCCACTTGGCTCAGGTTCACTGCTTAGCCTTCAGCATTTGTTCGCCATGTTTGGCAGTACCGTACTTGTACCCAACCTGTTCGGTGTTGATCCAAGTATGATCCTGCTGATGAACGGAATTGGAACACTGTTGTACATACTGATGTGTAAAGGAAAGATCCCTGCATATCTCGGGTCCAGCTTTGCCTTTATTGCTCCTGTTACAATGGTATTAAAACAACATCCTGAGAATGGCTACTCCATGGCACTTGGAGCTTTTATCATAACAGGACTTGTTTTCTGTTTCGTGGCCCTCATTATTAAATTTGCGGGTACCGGATGGATTAACGTAGTCTTCCCACCAGCGGTTATGGGCGCCATCGTTGCTCTGATCGGACTGGAGCTTGTACCCGTGGCTGCCGGTATGGCAGGTCTGATTAATCCCGATATCCTTAAATATCCCAACTGGGCACCTCAAGCCAAACCAATCATTTTATCCATGGCCACGCTTGGTATCACTGTCATTGGGGCTGTAACGTTCCGTGGATTCCCCAAAATCATTCATATTCTAATCGGTATTGTAGTCGGTTACATCCTTGGCTATTCTATGGGTCTGGTTGATAAACAGGCTATTGGAAACGCTGATTTCATCTCACTACCAACCGTAACAACGCCTACATTTGACTGGTCCGTTATTTTCACCATTTTACCTGTAGCGCTTGTGGTTATCGTTGAACATATTGGACATTTGCTTGTAACGAGCAGCATTGTAGGCAAAGATCTTTCGAAAGACCCTGGGCTTCATCGTTCCCTGCTTGGTAATGGGGTCTCCACCATTCTGTCGGGGTTTGTAGGATCAACTCCCAATACAACCTATGGTGAGAACATCGGTGTAATGGCCCTGACTCGCGTATACTCCACATATGTCATTGGTGGCGCAGCAGTCATTGCAATAGTACTCTCCTTCTCAGGAACATTCTCGGCGCTTGTAGCCAATATTCCTGTGCCAGTTATGGGTGGCGTATCCCTGCTTCTGTTCGGGGTTATTGCAGCATCTGGTCTGCGTATTCTGGTTGAACAGAAAGTCGATTTTGCCAAACCGACCAATCTGCTGCTTACTACACTTGTATTGGTCATCGGACTGAGTGGTACAGAAGTTACCTTCTACGGCGTTCATCTGAAAGGGATGGCCTTGGCAACCATCGTCGGAATCCTGATGAGCTTGTTGTTCAAACTGTTTGAAGTGCTGGGTTGGTTGAATGATGATTCGCGTAAACAGCCTATCACTGAAAAAACGCCCGATTAACTTCCATCGTATACACATCAAAAAGCCTGTTCTCCCTAACCTTACGGTTGGAAGAACAGGCTTTTTGATAATCATTAATGCTGTATATTATTTCCCGGGAAACGGAAAAAACAATTCATGTTTCATCACAGGGTACATGTGGAGATTTCAGCTTAATAATTCATCAATGTGAATACATCGATTTCTGGCAATTTGGCACGACCATTCAGATCAGACAGCTCAATCAGGAAGGCAGCTCCAACAACTTTCCCACCCAATTGTTCAATCAAGTTGATGGAAGTTGCAATCGTTCCACCCGTTGCGAGCAGATCATCTGCGATCAGGACATTTTGACCTTTTTCAATCGCATCTGTGTGCATCGCGAGTGTATCCTTGCCATACTCGAGATCATAACCAACTTCAATCGTCTCTCCAGGCAGTTTTCCACTTTTGCGAATCGGAGCAAAACCGACACCAAGAGCGTATGCCAGAGGGGCGCCCACAACGAAACCACGTGCTTCAGGTCCAGCAATAACGTCAATTTTGAGATCAGAAACCATCACTTTCAGTTCATTGATCGCATTGCGGTACATTTCTCCATCCTTCAACAATGTTGTAATGTCCTTAAAGCTGATTCCCGGTTGTGGAAAGTCAGGGATGACACGAATATAATCTTTAAAATCCAAAATAATCTCCTCCTAAAATAAATACACAAACTTCCATCTAAGATACGCCCTTCATCCGGGATATCATCCATTGTGTCAGTTGCGGTGTGGCTGCATCCAGCATCACCTGTTCTATCTCGGCCATGTTTTCGAGCGCCTGATAGTGACGTGAAGCGGTTAGTTCACGCTTAGGCGGGTTATCCACAAACGCAATTTTGCCGTTATCACGGGTAATGAAGGATAACTCTTCGAATACATCCAACATCATCGTAATCATGCGCGGCGAACAACCACACTGACGACTGAGCACAGGAGTAATCTCTTGTTCCTCCACGGGTTCAGCTTTCCATTTCAACACCTGCATATAAATACGCTTAAAGAGTTCTCTGGAAGGCATCTGAAGGCGATCTCGGCGGTTGCCTGATCCGTGCAGAAGGATGATATTCTCAGCTCCACTGAACAAAGCCAGCATGGCATTAAGTTGTTCCGGGGTTTCCGGCGTATCAAACACAAATAACGTCCGGACTTGTTCCTGTCCATAATGCTGTGCAGCAGCATTACACGGAAATAACCCGACCTTTCTATCATATACCCAAAGGCAAGGTTCATACAATGAATTTCCCTCGGAAACATCTGTTTCTTTCCGAACAATAGCACCAACAGAACCAGATTTATATCGCAGATGCACCTCAAGTGAGCTCAAGAAATGCTTCATCGCATTTAATGGCTCGGCATTACCGCGCAAATCAAACACTTGGACCTGAGGAACATGAATGTCCTGAAGCATCAATTGAGGTTTTCTCATCCCATTCCATTCATTGATGGACAGTTCTCCCATCACATCAATAACGGAACCTGGGAGAAGAAACTCTGCTAACGCTCCCTTGCCAAAAGCGACGGTTTCCAGTTGCTGACCATCCTGTTCCAGAACCAGTTTCAGATGGCGTTTCTCTCGTCCCATCGTTCTGGTTTCCTTCACAGTCACACTTCTCAATACAAACCGTGGCGAAGGATTGCTCATTCCAAAAGGCTGCAATCTGTCGATCTCCTGGATCACTTTCAGCGGAACATCACTGATTCTGCATTCATCATCCGCAAGACGTTGAGGTACAAAGTCCTCTTCAGTTAATACAGATGCAGCAAACTCATTCAAACCAGCCTCAAGGTCTTCCAGCTGTTCCCGATGCAAGGTCATACCTGCTGCAGCAGGGTGTCCCCCGTAATGGTCCATAGTGTGTTTATTGACTGTGAGTGCCTGATAGATATCCAAGCCCTCAATGGAGCGCGCAGAGCCCTTGCAGACACCGCTCTCTGGATCGATCCCAAGGATAAGTGTAGGTCGGTAATAACGCTCAAGCAATTTGGAAGCCACAATACCAACCACTCCAACGTTCCAGCCCTCACCAGCCAATACGATTACATCTGGAACGGATCCTGAACGAAGCTGTATCTTTTGTTCCAACTGTGCCGTTGCTTCTTGTAATATGCCCTCTACGACTTGCTGCCGCTCCCGATTCAATAGATCAAGCTGGCCCGCAAGCGTATGAGCTTCATCCAGATTCTCGGTGGTGAGAAGCGATACCGCTCTTCCGGCATGATCCAAACGTCCACTGGCATTAATACGAGGTGCCATGGCAAAGGCAATATTAATCGAAGTCACCTGACTCTGATCCACACCACTGATTTCCAGCAATGCACTTACACCAGGAAGACGTGAACCACGCATCGATTCTATTCCATAACTGACAATAACCCGGTTCTCCCCTTCCAAAGGCATCAGATCGGCAACGGTGCCGATGGCGGCAATCTCCATCCATTCACCGGGCACTTCCCCGATTAATGCCTGAGCGAGCTTCAAGGCTACTCCCGCTCCTGCCAAACCTTTAAAAGGATACGGGCATCCCGGAATTTTTGGATTAATAAGTGTAAAGGCTTCGGGCAAAATTTCAGGCGGCTCGTGGTGATCTGTCACAATGACTTCGATGCCCAGCGTTGCCGCATAGGCAATCTGTTCAACAGCACTGATTCCGGTGTCCACGGTAATAATCAATGAAACGCCTTGTTGATGGGCCCAATCCAACGCATGGTTGTGCAATCCATACCCTTCATTCGAGCGATGAGGGATATATATATCGTACGAAGCCCCAAGATGACGCATCAAATGGATCATGAGCGATGTGCTGGATACGCCATCAGCGTCATAATCCCCGTAGATCAAGATATGTTCTTCCCGCTCCAATGCCAGCTTGATACGTGGCACAGCTTCATTCATGCCGAGGAGCAGATAGGGATCATGCATCTGATTCAGGTCAGGATGCAAAAAACGTTCGGCCTCCTTCTCATTGTGCACTCCTCGACTCACAAGCAAACGTCCAACAAGGGGTGAAACGGAAAGCGCCTGCGAGAGTCCCGCAGCCGCCTCCAAATCGATATTCGGTGTATTCCACCGGTATTGCGAATAAAGCAATGATAACGCTCCTTTCCTGATCTACTGGACCCGCGCTTCACTACTGAATTAATGTCGCTTCGTGATCGGGCAGTTCATGATTGGATTTATAGGGATAGCCTGGATCATAAGGTATCGCTTGAATCTGTACTTCTTTCACATGACTAAATCGGGTTAACAGTAGAGTCTTGGCCCGATTAGCAATCTCCTGTGCTTCCAGTATTGAGATTCTCGGGTTCACACTAATGACCAGCTCAATCGTAACGTCATGTTCCTGTTCACGTGCAACCAAATGCTCAATGGTAATGATGCCATATACCCGCTGTACGGTCTCTTTGAAATCTGACGCTTCTTCCTGCTCCAGTTCCTGAACGAGTGAACCATATACCGTGTCCACAATCATTCGGTAACCCTTGTGAAGCACAAAACAGGAAGCAATCAACGCAGCCGTGGGGTCCAGGTAGAGCAGCATGCTCAAACCCGTCTCTTCACCAGCCATCGATCCTATAATGCCGATTAACACGGTGAGCGAACAATAGAGTGCACGGCGATGTTGCTGTGCATAGGCCAGCGCCTGAGACTGGTTCCGTTTACGGAAATATCTGTACTGAAATTGAAAAATCGCTTCTTTCACAGCCAAAGCTGCAACAGCCACCAAAAGTACCGACTTGCCGGGTGCTTCCGGTTCACTTCCGGAGAGACTACCCAATGCGGAGATGGCAAGCTGTAATCCACCCATGAGAATCAGCACAGATAACAATACTGAGATTCCGGGTCTAGCAACACTTGAATGTTCTTTAAACCGTCCCCTGCGAGCCTTCCTCTTATCGCGTACAGACTTGGAGGGAAAGAGACCAGCCAGGGCAGAACCAGCTTCAGAAGCAGAATACAAGCCGTCAGCGAGCAATGATTTGCTGTTTGCCATATAACCGACTCCCGCTTTGATCACCGCAAGTCCCATATTACCGGCAATACCGCTCCATGTGGCAGCCTGAGCAGATGGGATATGTTCTCTGGTCATGAATATTCCCCCTTAATTCTGTACATAAAGTTGCAAAACCGCGCCTGGCAGACGCGGCTTCACAATAAGATGTTTAGTTAGATTCTTTAGCTACTGTTTTTGGCTTATCCACTTGTTTACCTTTGAGCATCAGCCATAGTGGGGCAGCGATATAGATTGAAGAATATGCGCCGAACAGTGTTCCGATAACCATCGCAAGCGAGAACATGCGAATGGATTCTCCACCAAATATGAACAAACAGATTGAAGCTGCAAACACGGTGAATGTTGTATTAAGGGAACGTGTCATCGTTTGAGCCAAACTGCGATTGACTACCTCGCGTAGGTCGGCTTTGGTTGTCTTTTTGGCAAAACGCAGATTCTCACGAATCCGGTCAAAGATAACGATCGTATCGTTGATCGAGAACCCGACAATGGTCAATACTGCGGTAATAAAGGTCAGATCGACTTCCAAACGGAAGATAGAGAACACACTTATTACAACAAATGCATCATGGAAGAGTGCGATAACCGCAGCCAAACCAAAGCGCCACTCAAACCGGATCGCAACATAGATCATGATCCCGATGCTTGCAATGAGTACTGCGTAGATCGCGTTGCGCTCCAATTCTTTGGCCATCTCCGGATCAACGGTATTTACTTCATACGAAGCTGATGCATCCAGTTTGGCAAATTCTTCTTTGAACTTACTTTCTTGATTTTCATCCAATACGTTCGAGAAACGAACATTTACACGGTCAGCCCCCGATGTAATGGTAACATCACCCTCATCAACACCGATGTCCTTAACGATAGGTTGAATCTGCTCCGCTGTGATTGCTTTGGATACCGAGATATCCACATTCGATCCAGCACGGAAATCAACTGCATAATTCAAACCCAAAGCCAGAATGCTGATGATCCCCGTAATCGTCAGAATAATCGAGAAGATATAGGCAATCTTACTACCTTTAACATAATCAAAATTCCAATTAAAGCGCACGAATTTCACTCTCCTTCACTCCGAAGTACTTAGGCTTCTTCAACACGTTACCCCGTACAAGCAGGGTCAACAGGAAGCGGGAGAAGAAAATATTCGTGATAATACTGGTGACAATATCAAAAATCAGCACGAGTGCAAAACCTTTTACCGCACCTGTTCCCAAGAAGAACATAACAGCCGCAGCAATAATGGTTGTGATGTTGGAGTCAATGATTGTTCGGAAGGAATGCTTACCACCCGCTTTAACCGAAGACAAGATCGACTTACCACTGCGCATCTCTTCTTTAATCCGTTCGTACGTGATGATATTGGCATCCACCGCCATCCCTATACCCAGGATAAACGCCGCAATACCTGGAAGGGTAAGCACGAATTCTCCTAAATAGAAGATTGCAAGTACCAGCCACGTATGTGTGATCAAGGCAAAACTCGCGATTATACCAGGAATGCGATAAAGCCCAATCATGAACACTAGAATAATAACGGAACCAATCAATCCTGCTTTAATGGTCTGATCCAGAGAAAGCTTACCAAGTGTTGCACCAACACTTTGTGAATACTTCTCTGTAAGTTTCAGTGGCAATGCACCCAAGTTAATGGTGTCACGAAGCTGGTTTGCTTCGTCACGTGTGTAAGCACCCGAAATCTGAGCGGAACCATCTGTCAACTGTTGTCTAACGGTTGGAGCAGATAGAAGCTCATCGTCCAAATAAATCGCGAGAGGTTGTCCGATCAAACGTTTGGTAATCTCGGAAAATTTGGCTTTATCTTTCACTTGAATGTCAATCATCGGCTCATTCAATTGAGTGAACACAACTTTGGCTGCATTCTCAACAAATTCATTTCCGCGAAGCTCAATTTTGGTGTATTCGCCTTCCTTGTCGTTCTCAGCTTTACTACGGAAGGTCAAAACAGCCGGCTCTTTCATTTTGGCTCTAACTTCAGCCTCATCCGTAACCCCTGCCAACTTCAATCGAATCCGGTTGCTTCCTTCAGTGGTTACCTCCGGTTCGCTTGTTCCGAGCGCATTGGCGCGGCTTTCAAGACTTTTGGCCGTTTGCACCAAAGATGCTTTGGTGACTTGTTGACCTGCTTCGAGCGGCTCTGCTTCATATAAGATCTCGTAGCCTCCCTTTAAATCAAGGCCCAAGCGTATATTTTTGAGCAGTTCCGGGCTTGTTCCCACCATTACCCCTGTGGTGACAAGCACGACCAGAATGAAACTGATAATTCTTTTCATGCCGTTCCTAGATCCCCTTTCGTTCTCAATATTCCTATTATAGCGATGCCGTAAAAAGCAGTCAATTTTCAACAAAAAAGATCCCTTTCGTCTAGAAAGAGGACCCCCGGTATGCAGACACGGTCATAAAGTTCATAAAGCTTGTTGCTTTCAGTGACAAAATGTCGTTCACCAGCTGGTGAAGCGGTGGAATGCCCTGTTTTTCATATTTATGACTGACGCAATTCCAGACATCTTTGCTGGTGACATATTCGTAACCGACAAGCCTTAATTCCTCCGCTTTGCTACGGCAGAGCATCTCTATTGACTGTTCCAACTCCACATCATTCATTTCTTCCAACGGGGAGCCTCCCTTCGTACATCCAAGCCTTTATCCTTTATGCGGCATCAATATTACATGATTCGACTTCGCCTGATCATATTCCTTCTTGCTGAATATGGTTCTTTTTGTTAATCGTGTCCAAGTTGTCATGAGAAGATAAAGGACTGGCATAGGATGAAGAACAACGGCTTTGTCCCGTTTATGTTGATAGCCTGTACTTTCAACCGGGAAAGAGGGGTAGTCTTGAAGAAACAGACATTTATTCAGGGGGCCATGATCCTGCTCGCGGCAGGCATAATTAATCGAATACTTGGTTTCATCCCGCGCATTGCGCTGCCACGAGTCATTGGTGCAGAAGGTGTTGGCATCTACCAATTGAGCTATCCCTTTTTTATCGTACTGGTGACATTAATTACGGGTGGTATTCCGCTCGCCGTAGCCAAGCTCGTAGCCGAAGCTGATACCGGTGCCAATCGTTATTCCCCCCAGCGAATCCTGCAAGTAAGCTTAAGCTTTACATTGACCCTGGGTGTTGTATTCATGTTTTTGTGCATCCTGTTTGCACCCTGGGTTACCAAGTACGTGCTCACAGATGAGCGGGTATACCATACGTTCGTTAGTATGAGCCCCATGATTGCCATTATCGCCGTATCTGCTGTCTACAGAGGGTATTTCCAAGGTAAGCAAAACATGATGCCTACTGCCATTTCATCCATTGTTGAAACCATCATTCGTATCGTCTGTGTCATTTGGTTTGCCTGGCTTCTCCTCCCCCACGGTATTGCCCAAGCTGCTGCTGGTGCCATGCTGGGAGCGCTCGTTGGAGAATTCGGCGGTATGCTTGTACTCTTGTGGAAGTATAACAGGCAGAAGAAAGAGTTACCGCTCGCTAACCAACAGAACATGTCCAATCTCACAGCCAAACCTTCAGCCATACCTTTAAACCCAATACCTTCAGTTCTGAAAGAAACAGGTACTCCACAGCCGGGATTAATCCGGCGTTTGCTTGCAATCTCTATTCCTGTTACAGCAGGCCGATTGGTTGGCTCCTTATCCTACTTGGCCGAAACCATCGTTACTGCCCAGAGTCTGGCTCTGGCAGGCATATCCAAAGGACTCGCTACAGCACAATATGGTGCATTACAAGGTATGATTATTCCTCTGTTGCTGCTGCCGGGGGCACTAACCTCATCGCTCGCGACATCACTTGTGCCTTCACTGTCCGAAGCTTCTGCTCAGGGAGATCGCGCACTGATTCACAAAAGAATGCATCAGGCATTACGCTTGGCACTTGTGACAGGTGCTCCGTTTTCCGTGTTTATGTATGTGCTTGCCGAACCGATGTGTCTTGTTCTGTATAATGATGCATCGATCGGAAGCATGCTGAAGCTAATGGCTCCTTTTGCTTTGTTCATTTATATTCAAGCTCCTCTTCAAGCTGCATTACAAGCTCTTGACCGTCCGGGTAAAGCATTGCTAAATACGTTTATCGGTGCTGTTATTAAAATCACGTTGATTTTAACGCTTGCTTCCCGGCCTGAATATGGCATCTTCGGTGCAGTTATCGCCATCTGTGTGAATTCTACGGTAGTTACCCTGTTACATGCCCAAAGCGTACGTAGCCTGCTACAGTTCCGCTTCAAAATGATGGATTGGGTCAAGACGGGTGCAGGAATGTTTATCATGGGAGCAGCGACCCTACTCGTATACGAAGAGACTGCCATGATATTGCCTTTTTGGGTGAGGATGCTTCTCGCTCCTTTTATCGGGCTTATCGTGTATTTCATCGTCATGGGCTGGACCAAAATGATTGACTTTCATGATCTGTCCCGTGCTCCTTTGATTGGTTCATGGTTCAAGCGCCGTTCAGGCAAATGATTTTCATTTTTTATCATCTTTTGGACTGACATATATCTTCCCATTGTGGTCAATGGAGCATATAAATACATCTTTGAAATCCAGAATTCCGTTCTGTTGGATTTGATTTTTCAGCCAAAATCTCGTTTTCTGGATGATCTCCAGATTCTGATCCTGGACCTTTCCGTCCATAATTAAGGGGAGTGGCAAACCTTCATATTTGATATTTGGAAATCCGTCAATCTGATTTTTCTCTGTTTTGGATTTACCGGAAGAAGCCCCTTCTGAATCAGAGCCGGAAGAACTGCTGCCGTTAGAAGTATTCTCATCCTTGGGAAACACGGTCAGCTTGCCTGTGGTCTCCAAAATAGCGAAATCAACCTCACCGATACTGTCTACATTCTGTTCACGGAGTTGTTGTAATAGATCATCCAGATTATATCGTTGCTTCCGCATCTCATCCCGGTGAAGAACGCCTTTGGAGATCAAAACAGTAGGTTTGCCATCAATTATCAGGCGAAGACGCCGACTTTTAAGACCTATAAACGCCATTCCGATCTGTACAATGATCAAGGTAAGCATGGGGGCAATCCCGTGAGAGAGCGGTTTATCAATATCTTCAATGACAAAAGCAGCCATTTCAGCAAGCATAATGGAGACAACAAGATCAAACATGGATAGCTTACCAATCTCACGTTTACCCATAACCCTCATTGCACAGTACACCAGAAAGTACATGAGAATGGTTCGAAAGATATGTGATCCGACATCTGGGAAGTTCACAACAGGGGTCCTCCTTCGAAACTGAGTTTTTAACAGTTAGCTGGGTAGTGCAATCCCTATTTTGACCTGAACCTTACATGCTCATGCAGAAATAATCCGTTCATTTAATGGAAAACAGTTCATAAGTCCGAAGGCTTGACCATACACTGTATTAACTTATAACTTGTACAAGGGGGTTGCTTCATGCAATTGATCCGCCGCTTGGTTTCGTTTCGAGTGTCCAATCCGATTCTGTCAGGCCTCTGTCAGGCTTTTGTATGGATGTTTATCGGGGCATTTATTCTCTCCTTGTTTCTCTGGATGAGCGGAATGCGGGAACAGGACCTCTCATTGTATACCTATGTTGTTCATGGCTTGTCATTATTGGTTGGTGGTTTTGTCGCAGGCAAACGTTCTGGTGAAAAAGGATGGTACTACGGAGGGATTACCGGAATCGTATATGGACTGCTTGTGCTGTTGATCGGATTTCTCGCGCTGGATGCTTCGTTTAATTGGAAGGATAGTTTACAACTGCTTAGCGCTTTCTTCATTTCAGCTCTCGGTGGCATGTTCGGTGTTAATACGCATCGCTCCTAGCTGACTCGTAAAGAACATCGACCTTCCCTCATAAATCAAAAAAGAGAACCGGGTCTCCAGGGAGATCCGGTTCTCTACTAGGGAATACGCCACAAACGTACCCTCGTTATTCTATGTTACGGTAACTATTCAACAGCCGTATCACGAGCTACAGCCGTGCTGATTGCATTACGGTCAAATGTAAGCTTAGTTACATCGTTTACACGCAATACAACCACATCGTCCGTAATCTCAGCGATCGTACCGTGAAGGCCACCAATCGTTACAATTTTATCGCCCTTTTTCAATTGGCTTAGCATGGAATTCCGTTGCTTTTGCTTTTTGTTCTGTGGACGAATCATTAAGAAGTAGAAAATCGCAACCATGAGTACTAAAGGTACAATCAAAGATACGATCCCACCGCCTTGCGCTCCTGCTAGAGGCATTCCTTGAAACATTCAAACTCCCCCTTATCGACTATACATACAGATATTGCTTGTTACGCCGGTTTCCTCAAAAACTCAATCAGAAACCTTTGTCATTGTCATGAAGACCATATTGATCGAAAAATTCATCCCGGAAATCAAGCAAACGATCTTCCATAATGGCTTTACGTACATTACGCATCAGATTCTGCAAGAAATGAAGATTATGGATCGTTGTCAAACGCAGGCCAAATGTTTCATCTGCTTTGATCAAATGACGCAGATAAGCTCTGGAATAGTTGCGACAAGTGTAGCAATCACATTCAGGGTCAAGTGGCCCAAAATCAGTTGCAAACTTGGCATTGCGAACTACCAGACGTCCTTGGCTGGTCATCGTTGTTCCGTTACGGGCAATCCGAGTTGGCAGAACACAGTCGAACATGTCCACTCCACGAATTGATCCCTCAATCAACGCATCGGGCGAACCTACCCCCATCAAATAACGTGGTTTATTGGATGGCAACAAAGGTAACGTATAATCCAATACACCATACATCAAATGTTTCGGTTCTCCAACACTCAGTCCACCAATAGCATACCCCGGGAAATCCATGGAAGTCAAATCTGCGGCGCTTTGACGGCGAAGATCTTCATGCATGCCTCCCTGTACGATGGCAAACAGACCTTGGTCATGCGGACGAGCGTGACTTTCGAGACAACGTTCTGCCCAGCGGCTCGTTCTTTCGAGTGATTTTTTTACATATTCATATTCAGCCGGATACGGTGGGCATTCGTCAAACGCCATCATAATATCGGAGCCAAGTGCATTCTGGATTTCCATCGCCACTTCAGGAGAAAGGAACTTCTTGTCTCCATTCAGATGAGAACGGAAGTTAACGCCTTCTTCCGTGATTTTGCGCATCTCGCTGAGAGAAAACACTTGGAATCCTCCGCTGTCCGTCAGGATTGGACGATCCCAGTTCATGAATTTGTGCAATCCGCCAGCTTCACGGATAATTTCATGTCCTGGTCTCAGAAACAGGTGATAGGTATTACTCAAAATAATCTGAGCATCCATTTCTTTCAACTCTTCAGGGCTCATTGTTTTGACAGTCGCCTGTGTACCTACAGGCATAAAGGTTGGTGTCTCAATAATACCGTGAGGTGTATGTACACGTCCCAGACGTGCACCGGATTGTTTGCAAGTTTTGATATGTTCATACGTAATTGCTGCCATTGGTTTTAATCATCCTCTAAAAGTTAATCGTTATACTAATATATCAACATGGCATCGCCGAAGCTGAAGAACCGGTATTTCTCTTGGATGGCTTTCTCATATGCCTGCATAATATGTTCCCTGCCTGCTAGTGCACTAACCAACATAACCAACGTGGATTTCGGGAGATGAAAATTCGTAAGCATCCCATCGATCACTTTGAAGGAATAGCCCGGATAGATGAAAATGCTGGTCCATCCGCTGCTCGCTTGCAGTATTCCATTTTCAAATTTGCTGCCTACCGTTTCCAAAGTCCGACAGCTCGTTGTCCCAACCGCAAAAACACGGTGTCCATTCGCTTTAGTCTGGTTAATCAGATCTGCCGTTTCTTGTGACAAGGAGTAATACTCCTCATGCATAACATGATCTTCAACAACGTCAACCGACATTGGTCTGAATGTTCCCAGTCCCACATGAAGCGTGATGAAGGCCACATTAACACTTTTGGCACGAATCTGATCCAACAATTCATCCGTAAAGTGCAGTCCCGCTGTAGGTGCAGCCGCCGATCCTTCATGCTTGGCGTACACGGTCTGATACCGTTCGCGGTCATCCAATGTCTCCTTGATATAAGGTGGCAACGGCATCTCACCCAGACGGTCCAAAATCTCTTGGAAGATTCCATCATACGTAAACGTAAGTGTACGTGCCCCCATCTCGCCCTCTTCTTCAATGATTGCCTTCAATTCATCACTAAATACGATGACTGAACCGGCTTTCAGCTTTTTACCCGGCTTAACCAGTGCTTCCCACTTATCGCCTTCCACATTTTTGAGCAATAACACTTCCGCTTTTGCTCCGGTATCTTCTTTTGTACCGAACAGACGGGCTGGTAGAACACGTGTATCATTCAGAATCAATGTATCACCGGGATTCAGAAAATCG
This sequence comes from Paenibacillus sp. FSL R5-192, assembly GCF_000517845.1. Taxonomy (NCBI): domain Bacteria; kingdom Bacillati; phylum Bacillota; class Bacilli; order Caryophanales; family Paenibacillaceae; genus Paenibacillus; species Paenibacillus sp. FSL R5-192. The sequence continues at coordinate 253,780 of NZ_ASPR01000075.1, forward strand.
ATAATATCAGGAAACGTTTGATGATTAATCTCACCACTATCTTTGTTCAAGGTGAGCAAACGGGATGCCGTGCGATCAAGCAACGGCGTCTGTGCTATCAATTGCTCTGGTAATTCAAAATCATATAAGTTCACATTCATTTAGTTTCATTCCTTAACAATAGTCGCATTTTGATAATAGTGTTTCAATATTGCCTGGTAATCATACCCTTCATCTGCCATGCCTTTGGCTCCCCATTGGGACAAGCCCAATCCGTGGCCATTGCCCTGACCGATGAACATGAAGGTCTGACCCTGCGTTACCGCTCTCGCTTGACCATCACCACTCATAACTACAAGTGCATTACCGGATGATGCTCCTGCGCCAGAAGAAGACAATATAGAGGCACCATTTGAGCCGGTTTTACTGGCTGTTTTGCCGTCAGCGCCTAATACAGTATAACTTCCGGTCCCTGCAATATCAAATAAAGTGCTCGGTAATCCACCGAGCGCAGAGCGGTATGTATCGGCATATTTCACCGTCATAGCCTGTCCGTTGGCAGTGACTTCAAGTGCTCTTCCGGAAGGTCCACGCTTGGTCACTTCCAAGGTTGAGATGGAAGCAGGAACAGACGCTGTTGTTTTACCCTGAAGGGATTTAACCAACTGGGCAGACGTGAAAGGTCCTCTCACCCAAGCATAATCGTTGGATTGAGCCACTTTTGCCAACACAACAGCTTCGTTGCCTGGATTCATTTTAGCTACAGGTTCAACGGTGGATTGAACTAACGGAACGGCACGCACATTGGTATTCTGAGCCGTTACCGTCACTTTTGCCAGTCCCGCATTGGTCTTGGTCGTTAATTCTTTGATGTTATCCTCACGGATGTACCCGCTAACGCCTGTACCCAGCAGCACATGGTACCACGTATGTAATCCTGCCTGGGCTGATGTATCTCCTGAACTAACCACATTGGTGAACACACCTGCTCCGCCGTTCCATACCTCAGAAGGATGAGCCGTCTGGCCGCCAGCATTGGAGGAGAATACAGCTTCAATGATTTTCCCACCGCTCTTGACCACTTCTCCAGCAGTTGCATCCACTGCACTGGTTACTTTATCGTTCTCCGAACCAATCCCGTTGTAGGCTTGGCTGAGCGTTGTATCCACGACATTCGCAATTTTGAAACGTTCACCCTGTTGAAGCGCGTAGGATCGAGCAGCTACGGATTGAACTTTCAGAGCCTCAGCAGGCCAGGAGGAATACACCTCTGCCCCTACGACAGAGTACAGGTATTGCTCCAGTGGAACGACGTTGACCAACGCCAGATCACCACTTACGATGCTGATTTCCATATCTCCACGATATGTTCGCTGGGAACGTTCCACTACTTTGATGCCATTGCCATTCCCTTGTACCAATGCTTTGGATTCATTACCTGCAATGGTGTAATGCGGAGCTGTTTTGAGTGCATCCGTACTTAATCCTGCATCCTGGCGGATGATGAGCCCTTCACTATTGTTGACAGGTGAAAGGCTTACCCCCGGAGCTTTGGCTTCCACACTGTTCTTCAATGCGGTTAATTCCGCATCCGTTGAAGCTTCACCCACCCATACCGCGTATGCTTGGCTTACCCCACTCAGTTGAAGGACTGGATTGACACTACTAACTCCTGCTGATAAAAGGTTGGCTTGTGCTGCCTCTGCTTCCTGAATCGAACCATAGGTTCCAGCAGACAGGCGTTTACTTCCCGTTACAGCTGGCTTTTGACCAGCCAATTGAGCTGCTGCTACCTTTTGTACCCGTGTAACAGCTTGTCCAGCAAGAGCCTCCGTTGCATAGTTGCCTGTGTAGAGCTGATAAATGGCATTTCCATTCACAGACGTTGTGAACAGCAACGGTTTATCCGCTGTTGCTTGCAACAATTTTGCTGCTGCAGATGCTGCCTTGAAATCCGCTGTTTCCAACACTTTCACTCGGAATCCATCTGCACTGAAACGGACTTGCCCTGCCGGAAGGCTTACATTTGCGCCATTCTCCGATTGGATGCTCCATTGTCCCGTCGATTCAAGCGTAATGAGTGGTGTAGTTGATTTATACGTACTACCCAGATTCGCAAACATGGCTACCCGGATCGTCTGTCCATCATTTGCTGCTGCATACGCAGGCACTTGCAAACAACCCACTGTCAAAAGAGCTGCCGCCAGTACCTTCAATCGACGACTCCACTTCTTCGTTCGTATTGCTTTTCCCACAATCAGACTCCTCTCCATGCATTTCTTTCATTTTATATCGGGTTAACACGTGATTATTTCAATGTTTATGATGAATGTTCAAATGAGCATATTCAACAGATTTGATTATTTCCCGTCTCTTGGTGGAACAGGAAGACCCAAATGATGATAGGCGAGATCAGTTACGATCCTGCCCCTTGGTGTACGCTGAATCATACCAATCTGAAGCAGATACGGTTCATAGACATCCTCGATCGTCTGACTTTCTTCACCGATTGTAGCAGCAATTGTATCCAATCCTACGGGACCTCCCCGGAAGCTGTTGATCATCGATTTGAGCATCTTATGGTCAATGTCATCCAATCCGCGTGGATCGATCTGGAGACGTTGCAGCGCTTCTTCCGCCAGTGTCTGCGTTATAATCCCATCACCACGTACCTGTGCAAAGTCGCGTACTCGTTTTAACAAACGGTTCGCAATCCTTGGTGTCCCACGTGAGCGCAATGCAATCTCTTGCGCAGCATCTCCCACAATCTCTACACCCAAAATTTCGGTAGAGCGTGAGACGATATAAGCCAGCTCATCAACTGTATAGAATTCCAAGCGACTTATAACACCAAATCGATCTCGAAGTGGAGCAGACAGCAAGCCAGCACGCGTTGTAGCCCCAATCAGAGTGAATGGTGGCAGATCCAGCCGAACGGAACGTGCACTTGGACCTTTACCAATCATAATATCCAATGCCGAATCTTCCATAGCGGGGTACATGACTTCTTCAACCGTACGATGCAAACGATGAATCTCATCAATAAACAGGACATCGCCTTCCTGCAGATTGGTTAACAATGCTGCAAGATCACCCGGGCGTTCAATGGCCGGGCCTGACGTAGTTCGTAAATTAACGCCCAATTCGTTGGCAATAATGTTGGCAAGTGTTGTTTTACCAAGCCCAGGTGGGCCATATAACAAAACGTGATCCAATGCCTCATTACGAAATTTGGCAGCTTCAATATATATCTTTAAATTTTCCTTCACCTGATTCTGCCCGATATACTCATTCAGATACCGGGGACGAAGACTCAACTCAACATTTTGGTCCTCCATCATCAGGTTCGCGGAAATAATCCGGTCATCCATGTTCATCCCTACCTTTTTTTGCAGGCTACAGCTATATTATAATATGCAATTTGTATTATCCCGTAAACAGCATTTGCAGCGCCTTTTTCATCAACACATCAACGGAATCTGCTGTAGTAACATCCTTTTTCAATTTGAGCCATACTTTATCAAGCTCACTGTCAGTATACCCAAGTGCTTTGAGACCTTCACGTGCCTCATCCCAGGCTGAACCACTTCCCGACTCTTCCGATGGAGGAGCGAACAACCCTGTTGCATATGCTGCCGCGCCAAAGCTATCCAGCTTATCCTTGAGATCCAGAATCATGCGTTGTGCAGTCTTCTTGCCGATGCCCGGCAATTTGGTCAAGAACGTAAGATTCTCCTGGTAAATCGCCGTAACCACATGTTCTGGTGTGCCCCCAGCGAGTATGCCCAGAGCTACTTTTGGACCAATACCGGATACTTCAATCAGTTTACGGAACAAACGCTGTTCATCCCGTGTAACAAATCCAAACAGCAACATCGCATCCTCACGCACATGATGGTGAGTGTACACGGTAATTTCGCCTTCTTGCTTCGCAAACGCAAATGGATTTGGACAGAATACGCGATACCCTACACCATGAACATCCAGCACAATATAATCATTCTCTACATGAATGAACTGTCCTCTTAGAAAATCAATCATTTTCGCAATACCTCATTCAACTTGGAATTTAATGTATAAGAGTGTGCGTGGCACACGGCTACAGCCAATGCATCCGCTACGTCATCCGGCTTAGGAACGACCTGAAGACGCAAGAACATTTTGACCATCTCCTGTACTTGCTTCTTCTCTGCTTTACCGTACCCCACAACAGCCTGCTTGATCTGCATTGGCGTATACTCTGCAATAGGCAAACCCTTCTGTGCGGCAGCAAGTACCATAACGCCTCTCGCTTGACTGACAGACATCGCTGTTGTAACGTTCCGATTGAAAAAAAGTTTCTCCAGCGCTACTGCGTCCGGTTTGTATTTATCAATCAATTGCACCATACCTTCATATACGTGAAGCAACCGTTCCTCTTCAGGGGTATGAGCTTCCGTCTGAATACATCCATATTGTACGGGTACCACCTTACTGCCGATTTTATCCACAAAACCAAAACCAACAATCGCAATCCCCGGGTCAATTCCCAAAAAACGCAAAACCATCTCTCCCTCACAAAAGCGAACATATGTATCGTTCATTTTATTATAACAAAAGATAGACCCTGCGGCAGGAAAAACTTTGTCTAACTGATTACTCGTCTTTATTCGCGAATTTTTTACATGTTTATTCGTATTTTCAACTATTTTAGTTTAAACGACAAAAAGGACATCTCTTCGATGTCCTTCATCACATTCCACGTATTTTAGATTCAATCGCTTGGTTACGTAAACCACCAATGTTATTGCTTGCCACCATCGTTTCAGTACTTCACAATTTTAATACCGTAGGTGAGGACGTTTGGATTACCCGCCATTACGGATTAAATGATGGTCCTCATCCACGGCATAGTCACTGAACGTAGAGATCACGCTATCATACTCATCCTTGTCTTGAATCCGAATACCCTGCTGCAATTGCTCCAGTACGCCTTCAGGCAAAGAACTTTCCAACGTTCCAACATCCAATTGAAAGAACGTACGAATAACCTTCTCTTCTGCAGGCTTACCCTCGTACAAATTAAGGTTCCCTACAGCATCTATGCTGATATAAGCCTGTTGTTTACAAAGCGGTGAAAGGTCATCTACACGTTGCTTCAAATGCAACTCATTTGATGTTCCAACGGTAGCATCCCATTCCGGATGTTGAGCCAGCAGCATCTTCAACTGTGGTCTAGCCATCTTGCCTAACTGCTCTGTTTCCACTCCGCAGATGTACTTTGTCTCCAAAACCACACTTGTTAAATGATCCGGATCAGAATCAAGTTGCTCTACTAACGCCTGAATCTCCTGTTCTGATCTTGTTTCCTGCGTAACAGGGCCCATCACACTGGTTGCCTCACTAAAATTAGTTGTCAGCAAACGCTCTATCGCCGATGAGATAGACAACCCGCTGTAAGCCAATATCGTAACTGCAAGCAGAGCCGCCGTCATCCATACTGTTCGTTTCCACCTTCGCCAGCGTCTCTTGAATTGTTTTCTGAAGTTAAACGTGTTCACATGAACCCCTTCTATCACTTTTTAAACCTATTGTGACCTAAAGATTGAGGCTTTATGCACAATTAACTTGTAGTCTGAAGAAGGAACACACATGTGTTAGCTTAGAGAATTTGTCATAGTTAATATCGAACCTGCATTTATAGAATTTTATATAGATAAATATAAAAAAACACTATCTATAATTAGATAGTGTTTTTAGAGATCGGGATGACACGATTTGAACATGCGACCCCCTGGTCCCAAACCAGGTGCTCTACCAAGCTGAGCTACATCCCGTTA